>NZ_RHFG01000019.1 GCF_004745485.1 Brevibacterium sp. S22 | reverse complement strand
CCAGCCACCGACGGAGGGCAAGCGTCGTAATACGTCGGCACCGTCACATGTGACTAAGAGACAGTCCGAGAAGGGACCGCACACATGGAACTGCGTTCACGCACCATCATCGTCACCGGGGCTGCCGGCGGCATCGGCACGTCCATCGTCGCCGCCTGTGCCCGCCAGGGCGCGAGGGTGGCCGCCGTCGACCGCGTCACACCGACCATCCCGACAGGTGAGGGCATTCCCGCCGAGGCGGTCACCCCGTTCGTCGCGGACCTGTCCGAAGCTTCCGGCTGTGCTCAGCTCATCGCCGAAGTGACCGATCGCCTCGGTGCGGTCGACGGACTCGTCAACTGTGCGGGGGTGATGCGCCGAGGCGACCTGCTCGAGATCGACGAGGACGACTGGGCGGCCACTTACGCTGTCAACGTCGACGCCGTCATGCGGCTGTGCCGAGAGGCGCTGCCGTCACTCATGAATTCCGAATCCGCCGCGATCGTCAACATCGCCTCGCAGTGGGGACTCGAGCCGGCCGACGGACACATCGCCTATAACAGTTCGAAGGCCGCAGTCATCTCCCTCACTCGCAGCCTGGCTAGAGACCTCGGTGATCGTGGGGTGCGCGCGAACTCGATCTGTCCCGGTGAGATCCTCACTCCGATGCTCCAGCAGAAGCTCGATGACAACGGCATCGCCGAATCCGAGCTCGCCGCCAACATCCCGTTGGGCCGCCTCGGCCGTCCCGCCGAGGTTGCCGAACTCACCACCTTCCTGCTCAGCGACCGCGCCTCGTTCATCTCTGGTGCCGCGGTCGAGATCGCCGGAGCTCAGCAGGTGGGTTCATGACTGCGCAGGCCCCACAGTCGGCGCTTCCGCTGGACGGCAAACGCATTCTCGTCACTGGGGCGTCGAAGGGAATCGGGGCCGCGATCGCCCGAACTCTCCACCGCGAGGGCGCCCGTGTTGCGATCCACTTCAATTCCGATGCCACCGGCGCCGAGGCGCTCGCCGCCGAACTCGGCGAACGCGCGGTCACTGTCCACGCTGACCTTTCGACACCCGGATCCGCGGCACGGGCCTGGGGCGAGGCGCGTGAGGCGCTGGGTAGCCTCGACACGTTGGTGAACAATGCCGGGGCCTGGCTGGCCTCGCCCGTCGAAGACGCCGGGGCCTGGTCGGCGGGGTGGGAGGCGAATCTGCAGCTCAACCTCGTCTCCGCGGCCGACCTCTGTCGCGAGGCCCTCGTCGACTTCCCTGCGCTCGGCGGGGGAGCGATCATCAACATCACGAGCCGATCGGCACACCGCGGCGACGACGCCGACCACCTCGCATATGGGGCGGCCAAGGCCGGACTGCTCAGCCTCACGAAGGGGATCGCTCGCGGCTATGGCAATCTCGGGGTGCTCGCCTATGCCATCGCCCCGGGCTGGGTCGACACGGGTTTGGCCGCCGGAGCCGTCTCCAAAGCGGTGCTCGCGGGTCTGCCGCTGCGTGAGGTCACACCGCCGGAGGACGTCGCCGAACTCGTCGCCTTCCTCGCCTCTGGCCGGTCCCGGCACCTCACCGGCTCGACTATCGACATCACGGGCGCGGACTACGTGCGCTGAACCAGCGACCGCGTCGGTGACCGCACCGATCCCGGTGCAACCCACCATCGGATGACTACTGCGAAGGAGCAGACATGGACTGGAACCCGAATCTGGAGATCGTCGACGCTCACGCCGAGGGCGAGATCGGCCGGGTGGTCGTCGGCGGAGTCGGCGAGGTGCCGGGCGAGACGATGTTCGAGAAGAAGATCTGGCTCGAGCAGAACCGGGATGAGATCCGCCAGTTTCTCCTCTTCGAGCCGCGCGGAGCCGTCTGGCACAACGCGAACATCATCCTCGAATCGAACGATCCCAGAGCCGCGATGGGATACGTCATCCTCGAATCCACGGAGTACCCCGCAATGTCGGGATCGAACACGATCTGTGTCGCCACCGTCCTCCTCGAACGCGGGATCGTCCCCATGCAGGAGCCTGTCACGGACCTCACCCTCGAATCCGCGGCTGGGCTCATCACCGTCCGCTGTACGTGCAGGGCCGGGAAGGTCTTGAACGTCCGATTCGTCAATCAGCCCGCCTTCGTCTACCACCGCGACGCGATCATCGAGATCGAGGGCTTCGGCAGTAAGCGGATCGACGTGGCTTGGGGCGGTATGGCCTATGCGATGGCCGAAGCCGCGGATTTCGATGTCGACATCGAGCCCTCGTCGGCACGGGAGATCTGCGAGCTGGGGGAGAGGATCAAGGCGGCAGCCGTCGAGCAGCTTCCTGTCTCTTTCCCCGGGAACCCGCAGATGCCGGGCATCACGAACTTCGAACTCATGGGGCCGGTCGAGAGGAAGGACGGAATCGTCACCGCGGCGAACACCGTCGTCGTCTCTCCGGGCCGCTGCGACCGCTCACCCTGCGGAACAGGATCCTCGGCACGGATGGCTCTCATGCACGCCCGAGGTGAACTGGCCGTGGGAGAGACATTCGTCCACCGCTCGATCACGGGCAGCACCTTCACCTGTGAGATCGAGGGACTGTCGTCGGTCGGCGATTTCGATGCCGTCATCCCCGCCGTCGCCGGCAGGGCCTGGGTCTACGGGTACACGCAGGCGGTTCTCGATCCGACCGACCCGTATCCCGCAGGTCACGTCCTCTCCGATACCTGGTTCGACTCCGAGAATCTGAGAATCGAGTCGGGACGATGACGTACTGATCCGAACAGCAACAGGGGCCGGAGCTCAATTTCTTGAGCTCCGGCCCCCGTCGTTCGAGGTGTCGCGGGCGGGGAGCCCACGGTGCCGCGAACGCTCAGAACCGCACGGCCTCGACGAACTTCTTCAGCTCGGGATCGTTCGTGTGGTTGAACGCCTCATCGGGGGTGGCATTGACAGCGATCTCACCCTCGTGGAAGAACACCACCCTGTCCGCAGCCTTCGATGCGAAGGCCATGTCGTGGGTGACGAGAGCGACGGCGATGCCCTCCTCTTCCTTGAGGCGCCGGAGGACATCGAGAACCTCGGCGGCGACCGGAGGATCGAGCGCCGAGGTGATCTCGTCACAGAGCAGCAGCTTCGGCTGCATCATCAGGGCCCGGGCGATCGCCACACGCTGGCGCTCGCCTCCCGAGAGCTGGAGGGGTTTGGACCGGAGATGATCGGACATCCCCACCTCGGCGAGGGCCTTCTCAGCCCTTTCGAGGGCCTCGCCTTCTGACATCCCCCGGCGTTTGCGCGGGGCGAGGGTGAGGTTCTTGAGAACGTCCATGTGAGGCCAGAGGGTGTAGGTCTGGAAGATCATGCCGACGTGCGAGTCGACCTGCTTCCAGGCCGGGGTCCGCTTCTGCTCTTCGAAGACGACCTCACCGTCGAAGACCATCTCCCCGTCATCGGGATCAGTGAGTCCGGCGATCGCCCGCAGCAGCGTGGACTTGCCCGAACCCGACCGCCCGATGATGACAGTGATGTCACCGGCACGCATGTCGAAGTCGATGCTCTTCATCACCTCGCGTTCGCCGAAGCTCTTGCGCAGGCCGCGGCACGAGACGAGGACATCGCCGATGTTCGCGGAGATCGCCCGACCCGAGCTCGGATGGGCGGCAGCCGAATCGCTCATGGCTTCACCTTGACCTTTCCGCCGGGCATCATCTGCACGGCCAATCCCTTCTTCTTCCTCACACTGGATCCCACCATGAGGTTGCGCTCGATCTTGCTCAGTATCAGCGAGGCCGGGAACGCGATGACGAAGTACATCAGCGCGGCCACCGTGAGGATCTCGAGTGCCCGGTAGGACTCTGTCGAGATCTTGTTCGCAGTGAACATGAGGTCGGCCACCGCGATCGTCGACACCAGTGCAGTGTCCTTGAACAGCGAGATATTGAGCGAGAGGATGACCGGCAGCTGCTGCTTCATCGCCTGTGGCACGATGATGTAGCGGATCTGCTGGAACCGAGTCAGTCGCAGCATCTTCCCCGCCTCGACCTGTTCAGGCGGCACCGCTTGGAACCCACTCCGATAAGCTTCGGCCATGAAGGCCGTGAGGTTGAGCGTGAGTGCGATGATGGCGGAGATCGTGCCCGGAATCGTGATCCCCGTCAGCGTCGGTAAGGCGTAGTAGACCCAGAAGAGCTGAACGAGGAGCGGCGTGCAGCGGAAGATCTCAATGTAGATCTGTGCCAACCAGCGCACGACTTCGATGTTCGACATCCGCAGGAACGCAACCGGGATCGCCAAGATCATGCTCAGGGCGATGACGATGACCGCGATCTCGAGGGTGAGCACCAGTCCATCGAGCAGCCTCGGGAAATTGCTGGTGACTACGGACCAATCGAATTGATAGTTCATGATGACTCCTTGTCACCTGTCATGGTCACTTCATCTCGAGATCGCCGAGATCCTTGGGATCGACGACACCGGCTTCGTCGAGAGCTGCCTGGAAGGAACCGTCGTTCTTTGCATTCTGGATCGCGATATTGATGACCTGCAGTGATCGTTCGTCGATATCGGGATTGACTCCATAGTTCGAGTCGGACTTGAAGATGACCGGATCGGGACGGACGATCTTCAGGGACTTGTTCTTCTGGGCAGCATCAGCAAGTGTGGGCAGATCGCCGAAGGCGGCGACTGCGCGACCTGCTTCCATAGCCGTGATCGACTGCGGGATCGCTTCGGCGTTGACGATGTCGACGTCGAAGTCTTGGATTCGGCGTTCGTATGAAGTGCCGCTGGCCACGGCGATGCCTTTGCCTGAGTCGATGATGTCGTCGGTGGATTTGAGCCCGGAGTCTGATTTGACGATCCATACTCCCTCATAGGTGTAGACGGGATCGGTGAACTGGATCGCCTGTGAACGTTCGGACGTGGCATCGAGGTAGGCGCCGACGTCGAAGCGATCGGCTTGGAGGCCGGAGACCATCTTCGACCATTCGGCAGCCACCGGGGTGAACTCCACGCCCATTTCGTCGGCGAGGTTCTGCAGTGGGAGGACATTGGGACCTCCCATTTTTCCGTCCTCCTGCTCACCGGTCATCGGGGGCGCCGAGGCGATGCCGACTCGAAGTTCTCCCTGGTCCTTGATCTTCTGGATCCATGCTCCGTTCTCTGTGCCTCCGGCCCCTGAACCGGATCGGAAGCCGGCGCCGAAATAGCCGCCGGCCAGCGCCAGGACTATGACCCCGACGATGGCGATGATGATCTGACTTGTTTTGGACATCGTTGTCTCTCTTCGTCATGCCCCGACTCCGTCGTCGAATCGGGGGCTGGGAACATCGACGGGACTCCGGCCGAGGCGCGGAGCGACACAGTCGAACCGTCAAGTGTCATACAATCGACCATATAGTGTCTCTTCGTGATTTGCGACACCTATGGGATAATTCGACGCAGAACAGTTATCAATTCCGGCGACAATGAAGCTCGGAATTTATGTTGTATGACAAAGCAGTATCGACAAGCGAGGACGGGTTCGCATGGTTCACGAGCACAATGACGAGGCGGCGGAGCTGGGGGCTGCTGGTGCTGATCGCATCTCCTTCGACGACCTTGTGGCTGCGATCGAATCGAAGCTCGTCGGTGCCGGGGCCTCCCCGGCGGTCGCGGCGGTGTTGGCGACCAACTGTGCGACCTGCGAACGGGACGGCACACTGAGCCACGGAGTCTTCCGGGTCGCCGGCTATCTCGATTCGCTGAACCGCGGATGGGCCGACGGTGCCGCCGAGGCGAGCGTCGACATCGTCGGGGCATCCTTCCTTCGCATCGACGGGCGCAACGGTTTCGCGCAGCCGGCCCTGGCTGGCGCACGAGCGCAGATCGACGAGACGCTCGCCGATACCGGAGTCGCGGTCATCGCCCTGCGCAACAGCCATCACTTCTCCGCCCTGTGGCCTGATTTGGAGGCTTTCGCCCGACGTGGGTATGTGGCATTGGGGATGATCGCCAGCGGCAAGCTCGCCGTCGTCCCCGAAGGGGCGACCCGGCCGGTCTTCAGCACGAATCCGTTCGGCTTCGCCACTCCCATGGCCGAGGCGGACCCGATCGTCTTCGACTTCTCGACGTCGTCGATGTCTCACGGCGACCTGCAGCTGCTTCGGGCTGAGGGCCGGGAAGTTCCAGTCGGCACTGGAGTCGATTCGACTGGAGCGGACACTACCGACCCGAACGCCATCCTCGACGGCGGCGGCATCCGTCCTATCGGTGGCCACAAGGGCGCCCTGCTCTCGTTCATGATCGAAACACTCGCTGCCGGTCTCACCGGTGGCGCTTTCACCTACGAGATCGACGCCGAAGCGCCCGAAGGTGCTCACACCTTCCGCACCGGTCAGCTTTTCGTCGTCATCGACCCCGAGCGCGGCGGCAACGACGCCTACTCGGGTCGGGTGCGCGCATTCGTCGATATGCTCCGCGACGTGGGAATGGATCGTCAGCCCGGCGATCGCCGCTACGCCAACCGCGCCGAGGCGGCCGAGCGGGGAATTCCCGTCACCGACACCATCCGCGCTCTTGTTTGACTGACCGGACGAGCGCCGCTCCGGCGGCGGATCTCCGCTGCCTCATGGACGGTCTGCTTCTGCGACGGGTTGCCGCTTAGGCGCACGGCCCTTCGTCTTTGTCGTGTCGCCCTCCGCTGCGATGGAGGGTGATTTATTGTGTGACAAAAATGTCTGTCACGCGTCTCCTTCATGTGTTCGCCTTCGATTCTCATTTCTCCCTGAGCTGCGACCTGTTGCACTCTACTTACCTGCATTGACCTGCTTCTTGGTGAATGACGTGTGATCACTGGGTGATCTCTCAGAGTTCCGGATACTCGAGGTGCACCTCTTCACGTTTCTGAATTGTATGACAAACTGTGATGCAGTTCATTGACCTGAGCCTCCGACCGGTTGGCTCCGGAATCTGCCCTCGACGAAGAGACAGGAAGTGATCATGGAATCTGTGCTGGTTGGCGTCGACCACAGTGAGGATTCGGCAAGAGCCGCCCGGTTCGCCATCGAGCGGGCAGCGGTGCACGGCGGGCGAGTCGCCATCGCCCATGTCGTCTACTGGTCGAAGTTCGCCTTTCCGACCACGGTGGAGAACGAGGCTCGGCCTGCAGCCGTCACCCGGGAACGGGAGCGTGCGAAAGCCGAGACCCTCGACCCGATCGCTGAATGGGCGAACGCTGAAGGCCACCTCGAAACGGTGGAACTCGTCACGAAGGTCCTCCACGGGCGTCCCTCCGAGGTGCTCTCGGACCTCGCGGAGACAGGTGACTACGACATGGTCGTCGTTGCCCGAACCGGTGAGTCGCACCTGCGCAATGCGATCTTCGGGTCCACCGTCGATCGTCTCGTCAGGCACGCCTCCATTCCCGTGGTGGTGGTTCCCTGATGTCTGCTCACCTGGATCTGCTGACCGCGTCCACAACAGCCGCGGCACCCGCCACTGGTATCGACGGGGCCCTCGAGAGGTATTTCGGTCCTTTCGCCGAGGCGGTCGAAGCGGTCGTGTTCTTCCCCCTGCCGCTCTTCGGTACCGAAATCCCGATCATCGTGCTCTGGCTCGTCGCCCTCGGCGTGTTCTTCACTCTGTGGCTGAAATTCCTCAACGTCCGTGGGATGAAGCACGCCTATGATCTCGTCCGCGGCCGATACACGAGTCCGGATGCCGTGGGTGAGGTGAGCCATTTCCAAGCACTGGCCACCGCGCTGTCATCGACGGTGGGACTGGGCAACATTGCCGGTGTCGCCGTTGCCATCAGCCTCGGTGGTCCTGGTGCCGCGTTCTGGCTCATCGTCGCCGGGTTCTTCGCGATGTCGACGAAGATGGCCGAATGCTTCCTCGCGGTGAAGTATCGGCGAGTCCATGCCGACGGTACGACCTCGGGCGGTCCGATGTACTATCTGCGCGACGGGCTGGCAGAGATCGGCAATGCGAGGCTTGGGAAGATCCTCGCCGCTCTGTGGGCGTTTTTCATGATGATCGCAGCGATCGGCACGAACGCCTTCCAGTCGAACCAGGCGGTCGCGCAGCTCGTCGAGGTCTCCGGCACCGGAGCGTTCGGATCCTGGCTCTCGGACAACCGCTGGCTGCTCGGCGTCATTCTCGCGGTCATCACCGGGTTCGTCATCATCGGCGGCATCCAATCACTGGCCAAGGTCACCGGTGTGCTCGTGCCGGCCATGGCGGTCATCTACATCGTCGGCTGCCTGATCGTCCTCGGTGCCAATGCCGCTGCGATCCCGCAGGCGCTGATCGAGATCGTCACCAGCGCCTTCAACCCGCAGGGTGTGGCCGGCGGAGTCATCGGAGCCCTCATCGTCGGGTTCCAGCGAGCGGCCTACTCGAACTCGGCCGGGGTCGGCGATGCTCCCATCGCGCACTCCACTGTACGGACGAACCGACCGCAGACCGAAGGATTCGTCGCCTCGCTCGAACCCTTCGTCGATACCGTCATCGTGTGCACGATGACCTCGCTCGTCGTCGTCATCACCGGGGTCTGGCGCGACGCCGACCCCGACACAGTCAACGGCGTGACCCTGACCTCGCGATCCTTCGCCACTGTCGCGGACTGGTTTCCCTATGTTCTGGCCATCGCCGTCGTCCTCTTCGCCTTCTCTACGGTGCTGTCGAACACCTTCTACGGTATGAAGGGCTTCGGCTACCTTTTCGGAGACCGGAAATCGGCAGAGAATGTCTACAAGGTGATCTTCCTCTGCTTCACGGTCATCGGGGCCTCCGTCTCACTGGGGCCGATCATCGTCTTCACCGATTCGGTCTTCTTTCTGCCGGCCATCTGCAATGGCATCGGTCTCTATCTGTTGGCGAAGATGATCCGCGGCGACTTCCGCGACTACTGGCAGAAGCTTCATGCCGGTGAGTTTGAGCGCGTCGACGTCAAGGCGCTCTCGCGGGGCTAGGCGCTCATCCGCCACCACAGCAGCGCCACGTGCAGTGCCGTGCGTGATTCCGCATCATCGAGGGAGACGCCGAGGCGGCTCTGCAGCTTCGCGATGCGCGCATAGAGCGCGGGCCGGGACAGAAAGCCGGCCCGCGCCATTGCGGACTTGTTCCCGCCATGGGCGAGGAAGAGCTCGAGGAATTCGAGCAGCTCCGCGTCATTGGGGTCCTCACTCTCGAGCAGCGGGCCCAGCTCGCCCTCGGCGAAGGTGCGCAGACGGGAGTCTTCGGCCAGCAGCGACAGCAGTCCCCGGAGCCGAACATCGGAGGACCGGTAGAACGCTCGTTCACGCACATCGAGAGTCGAGGCCACCTCGGCGACCTGGGAGGCGGCCTCGAGCCTGGACGCAGCGGTGAGCAGGGAAGCGCTGGTTCGTCCGACGCCGACGACCCAGCTGGCGGCGTAGTCGGCCGCCTCCGTCAGCAGGTCGGTCAGGAGTTCTTCCGGGTTCTTACGTCGACGAGCCGAGGCGGCGCTCGTAGGCGCGAGGACGAAACCGAAGACCCCCGACTGGAGACTCGTCGTCAGTGCACACATCCCCAACCGCGTCGCCGCAGCGACGATCTCCTGCGTCAGCCCCCGCTCCTGGAGTTGGATCCGCGTCGGCTCGGTCTCGGCATCCCGGTCGAGCCGGACGACGACGGGCACGAGCTCCGCGCCATCGACAGGGGCAAAACCGAGGGAGCGGGCACGCGCCCTCGCTGTCCCCTCATCGATGACCTCGGAGTCCGCGATCTCCCTGATCAGACCGCTCTGCGCCTGCAGAAGCAGATCCTGCTCGTCGCGGTCGGCCATGCGGGTCAGTGTCAGGGCCTCACCGGCACGCTCGATGATCTGATCGAGGGCGACAACAGCCTCGGCGGGACCCGGGACGACGAGGCGGCCCCACCGTCGGGCACGCAGACCCACCGGCGTCTGCCGCCACCGCCCGATCTCCTCGGCCCCGGGCGCCCGCTGTGCGCCTGAGACGAGATCCGTCCAGTTCTGCGTCAGCGTCCCCGATCCGGGGCCGGCGTGCGCGAGGACTCGGTGGGCGACATCCTCGAGGACAACCGGAACCCCGAGCAGATCGGCCGTGCGATCGACGATCGTCTGCGCCCCTGCCCGCTCGAGGCTCAGCCGTGTGAAGGTCTCATGGATCTCCTGAGCCCGCTCGAGACGCGAAAGCTGCTGAGCGAGGAGCCGGCGATGAGCGAGTTCGGTGATCCTCACGAACTTCACCCGCCGCCTGAGCAGGATGACGGGAAGCGAGCGGCCAGCCGCCGCCTCTCGGAGCACCGCAGCCGCGCCGTGGTCCGGTTGCGAGTCCTCATCGACGAGTTCGACGATGGTGCCGGCCGCCCCCGCGCGCTCGAGCTGATCGAGGAACTCACTCATCGCCGCCTCGGAGCGACGGAAGGTCGTCGCCGTGGTGAGCACGAGCTCCCCGCCTTCGAGGAAGCGCTCGACCTGGGCAGAGTCGGCGATGTGGACCCAGCGGATGCGGCGGTGCAGATCTGCCTCACCCGCGACTACCTCGGGCCCGCCGTCGCGGATCTCATCGTGTTCGAGCAGACCTGCGATGTTCAGCCCGACAGAAGCCGTCGACTCGGTCGAGGAGAGTGTGCTGTCCATTGACACAGTGTAAAGCCGACAGCTCCAAGACTGACAGTCTGTCCCTGTTGCGAAACGGTGTGAGGCCGGAAGATGGACACAACCGCACCATCACCGAAGCAGAAGGACATCGCATGACCACCTTGACCGCTCTGACCACCCTCAACCACTGGATCAACGGAGAGTCCGTCGCCGCGGACACGGACACCCGCCTCGGCGACATCACGAACCCCGCCACCGGCGTCGTCAGCGGCCAGGTGGCACTCGGATCAAAGGCGACCGTGGAATCCGCGATCGCTGCCGCCGCCGAGGCATTCCCGGCCTGGCGCGACACCTCGCTGTCCCGCCGCACCGCGATCCTCTTCAACTTCCGTGAGCTGCTCAACGCCCGCAAGCAGGAACTCGCCGAGATCATCACCGCCGAACACGGCAAGGTCGTCTCCGACGCCCTCGGTGAGGTCGCCCGCGGTCTCGAGGTCGTCGAATTCGCGTGCGGCATCGCCGGAGCGCTCAAGGGCGGTCACACGGAGAACGCCTCGACGAACGTCGACGTCCACTCCCTGCGCCAGCCCCTCGGCGTCTCCGCGATCATCTCGCCCTTCAACTTCCCGGCCATGGTCCCGCTGTGGTTCTTCCCGGTCGCGATCGCCGCCGGCAATACCGTCGTGCTCAAGCCCTCGGAGAAGGACCCCTCGGCCGCGAACTGGATGGCCGAGCTGTGGAAGGAAGCCGGACTGCCCGACGGCGTCTTCAACGTCGTCCACGGTGACAAGGAAGCCGTCGACACGATCCTTGAGAGCCCCGAGGTCGCCTCGGTGTCCTTCGTCGGATCGACCCCGATCGCGAAGTACGTCTATGAGAACGGCACCGCCGCCGGCAAGCGCGTCCAGGCGCTCGGCGGAGCGAAGAACCACATGCTCGTCCTGCCCGATGCGGACCTCGACCTCGCCGCCGACGCTGCCGTCAACGCCGGCTACGGTGCCGCAGGCGAACGCTGCATGGCGATCTCCGTCGTCGTGGCCGTCGAATCGATCGCCGACGAACTCGTGGCCAAGATCGCCGAACGGACCCGGACGCTGCGCATCGGCGACGGCACCACCGAACCGGATATGGGGCCGCTGGTCACCGCCGCCCACCGCGACAAGGTCGCAGGCTACATCGATGCCGGCGCCGAGGCGGGGGCCACGGTTGTCCTCGACGGCCGCGACCACGACCACGAGCAGGGCTTCTTCCTCAACCCGACCCTGTTCGACGATGTCACCACCGACATGTCGATCTACACCGACGAGATCTTCGGACCCGTGCTCGCCGTCGTCCGCGTCCCCGGCTACGACGAAGGCCTCGACCTCATCAACGCCAACCCCTACGGCAACGGCACCGCGATCTTCACAAACGACGGAGGAGCGGCCCGACGGTACGAGAACGAGGTCGAAGTCGGCATGGTCGGCATCAACGTGCCGATCCCCGTCCCCGTGGGCTACTACTCCTTCGGCGGCTGGAAGAACTCGCTCTTCGGCGACACCCACGGCTACGGCGAAGAAGGCGTCCACTTCTTCACCCGCGGCAAGGTCGTGACCTCACGCTGGCTCGACCCCAGCCACGGCGGACTCAACCTCGGATTCCCCACCAACGACTGACGCAGAACCACCTCGGCGACCGAACCGCGACCCCACCCGCGCGAGCTCGCCCACTGACGAAAGCAGGACCGACATGACCACCATTGACACCACCACCGAGGTGACCGCACCCCAAGCGGCCCCCGCACAGTCCCAGCCGCGGATCGGCGAGGACCGCCTGGCCGAAGGCCGGCGCGCGTACGAACTCGATCGCGCGCATGTCTTCCATTCCTGGCAGGCACAGGGGCCGTTCGACCCGATGACGATCGTCGACGCGGCCGGCCCCTACATCTGGGACGGGGAGGGTCGGAAGCTTCTCGACATGTCCTCGCAGCTGGTGAACACGAACATCGGCCACCAGCACCCGACGGTCGTGGCAGCGATCCAGGAGCAGGCCGGGAAGCTGTGCACGATCGCTCCGCAGCACGTCAACGACGCCCGCTCGGAGGCCGCGCGGCTCATCGCCGAACGCACCCCGGGCGACCTCGACCACGTGTTCTTCACGAACGGCGGCGCCGACGCCAATGAACACGCGATCCGCATGGCACGGCTGCACACAGGACGGACGAAAGTGCTCTCGGCCTACCGCAGCTACCACGGCGGCACCCAGCTGGCCGTCAACGTCACGGGTGATCCGCGCAGGTTCGCCAATGACTACTCGGCCGAGGGCATCGTCCACTTCATGCCCGCCTACCAGTACCGCTCCTACTTCAACTCGACCTCCGAGGCCGAGGAGACGCAGCGGGCGCTGGCCCACCTCGAGGACATGATCACCCTCGAGGGGCCGGGCAACATCGCTGCCCTCATCATGGAGACCGTCCCCGGAACCGCGGGGATCTACGCCCCTCCGGCCGGCTACCTCGAAGGCGTGCGTGAACTCACCGCCAAGTATGGGATCGTCTTCATCGCCGACGAGGTGATGGCCGGCTTCGGGCGCACCGGCCGCTGGTTCGCCGTCGACCGCTGGGGTGTCACCCCTGACCTCATCACCTTCGCGAAGGGCGTGAACTCCGGGTACGTCCCACTCGGCGGAGTCGCGATCTCGGGCGAGATCTTCGAGACCTTCCGCGAGCGCGCCTACCCGGGCGGACTGACCTACTCGGGCCACCCGCTGGCCTCCGCGGCAGCGGTCGCGACGATCAACGCGATGGAGACTGAAGGCATGGTCGACAACGCCGAGCGCCTCGGCGCGGAGATCATCGGCCCGGCCCTGCGCGACATGGCGCAGCGTCACCCCTCCATCGGCGATGTGCGCGGAATGGGCTGCTTCTGGGCCGTCGAACTCGTGAAGAACCGGGAGACGAAGGAGCCGCTGGCGGCCTACGGCGGCAGCTCGCCGGAGATGAACGAGGTCATCGCCGCGCTCAAGGCCGAAGACGTGCTGCCGTTCGCGAACTTCAACCGCATCCACGTCGTGCCGCCGCTCAACACTCCGGATGACGACGTGCGGTTCGGTCTCGCCGCCCTGGACCGGGCACTCGACGTCGCGGATCGGTACGTCACGGAGTAGATTCGGAGCGCGCGAAGGCAGCGTCACCTCGGTAAGGGGAGGCCGCGGATTCCGCAGCGAAGATGGGAGAGTCGGCGGTCGCCTCGGCGAGGGGATCGCAGTATTCGGGCCCCGTTCGGAATGTGAGTGCTATTGCACTCTCAGCCGGGCGGGGCCTGTTTGCGCACGTCAAAAGTGAACAAAAGGTGAATGAGGTGGAGTAGGGTCGAATTGCGGGTGAAGAGCAGTTGAATCTGTGGGTAGACTTCTGCGGGATAGTGATGGCTGGCCGTCAGCTGCATCATCCACGGTCCGAATAGTGTCTACACCCAAGGTCGATTAGTGGAAATCATCTTCGTCGTCGTGCTCGTCATCGCACTGGCACTGTTCTTCGACTTCACCAATGGCTTTCACGATACGGCCAATGCCATGGCCACCCCGATCGCGACCGGGGCCATCAAACCGAAGACCGCGGTCACGCTCGCCGCGATCCTCAACCTCGTCGGTGCCTTCCTCTCCACCGAGGTGGCCAAGACCATCTCGGGCGGCATCATCAAGGAAGGCGGCGGGGGAGTCCAGATCACTCCCGACTTCATCCTCGCCGGCCTCATCGGCGCCATCATCTGGAACATGGCGACGTGGCGCTTCGGCCTCCCGTCCTCATCGTCCCACGCGCTCTTCGGCGGCCTCATCGGCGCGGCTATCGTCGGTGCCGGACTCAACTCCGTCGACTACGGAGTGTTCCTGTCCAAGGTCGTCCTCCCGGCTCTGGCGGCACCGGTGATCGCCGGTTTCAGCGCCTACCTGTGCACCCGCATCGCCTATGCGATCACTCGCCGCAACGAAGAAGGCAAGACCGCTCGCCGCGCACCGTTCAAATACGGACAGATCTTCTCATCCTCGCTGGTCGCGCTCGCCCACGGCACGAACGACGCACAGAAGACGATGGGCGTCATCACCCTCGTGCTCGTCTCCGCGAACCTGCAGGAGCACGGGACCGGTCCGCACATCTGGGTCATCACGGCATGTGCCCTGGCGATCGCACTGGGCACCTACGTCGGCGGTTGGCGCATCATCGACACCCTCGGCACGAAGCTGACGACGGTCAAGGCCGCACAGGGGCTGTCGGCAGAGACGTCGACGGCCGCGGCCATCCTCGCTTCCTCCCACCTCGGCTTCGCACTGTCGACGACGCAGGTGGCCTCCGGTTCGGTGCTCGGTTCGGGCCTGGGCCGCAAGGGCGCCGACGTCCAGTGGTCGACGGCCGGTCGGATCGCCTCGGGCTGGCTGCTGACGATTCCCGCCGCAGCCATCGTCGGTGCGATTGCTGCCGGCATCGCCCACCTGGGCACGATCGGCGTCATCGTCGACACGGTCGTCGCCGTCATCGTGGTGCTGTGGATCTACCTCAGCTCCCGCCGGGTCGAGGATACCGACATCTCGAACTTCGACACCGTCGGCGAAGCCGTCAACATCCGCGGTCGCAAGCGCAAACTGCGCAAGGACCGCAACCGCAAGCGAGCTCAGGCAAAGCGGGAAGCTCGCTACGAGGCCTGGGATGAGAAGCGCGCGGCCAAGGAGAAGCGCCGCGCCCACCGCGACGCGAAGAAGAACGGGGCCGTGCCGGCCGAGGCGACGAAGACCGGATCGTCTTCGTCCGGAGCCGACGCGGGCCGGGCAGATGCAGGCCGGGCAGATTCGAACGATAAGGGAGACGCGAAATGATCGAGTGGAGCTCGTTCGCCATTGTGGCAGCCGCGACATGGGTCTCGGCCGTCATCGTCATCACTCTGTTCTCCCTTGCTGTACGGATGCGCGCCACGCATCTCGACCGGATCGACGAGGGCCGCAGCGGTTCAGCGCTGCCCGTCGCCTATTGGACGGTCTTCGGAATCTGCGGAGCAGTCGTGCTGCTCGGCGTCTACCTCATCGTCCCCGCCCTGCACGGAGCCTGATCTCGCTCTGTAGCGCGGTGGCCTGGTTGCTGGGCGTCCACCGCTGACCATCCCTCACCCTTAGCGGCAGTTTGCACCGTTGCACCGGTGCGTTATGCCGCTGCGAGGGCGTACTGCGGCTGATGCGTCGTTATGCGACCAACTGTGTGACCTGACGCTGCCGGTGACGGATGCTCAGCAAGAGTCGTTCACCGCTGCATCAAGCAGCTGGAGCTCGAAGCTGGTCGTCCCGCGCAGTCAGAAGCGGCGGAGCACACGAACTTCACGGACACGACAATCCCCCAACCACCTCGGCGGCGGTTGGGGGATTGTCGACGGGCGGACGGATCAGGCCGACAGCAACTCAGCCAAACGACTCAGCCAAGCAACTCAGCCAAACGACTCAGCCAAGCAACTCAGCCAAACGACTCAGTCAAGCGACTCAGGCGAGGCCGAGACGGGCGCGGAGGTTGTCGACCTCGGCGCGCAGTTCGGCTGGAACCGAATCGCCGAGCTCGGCGTACCACTCTTCGATGAGGCCTAGTTCGGTCTCCCACTCTTCGGGCTTGATGGCGAGAGCCTTGCGCAGCTGCTCATCCGTGAAGTCGAGGCCCTCGGTGTCCAGGCCACCTTCGACCGGGGTAAGGCCGAGCGGGGACTCAACGGCCTCGGCGGTGCCGGTGACACGTTCGAAGACCCACTTGAGGACGCGCGAATTCTCGGAGAATCCGGGCCACAGGAACGAGTTGTCGTCATCGCGGCGGAACCAGTTGACGTAGAAGATCTTCGGCAGCTGGGCGCCCTCGGTGTTGCCGATGTCGAGCCAGTGCTGCAGGTAGTCACCGACGTTGTAGCCGATGAACGGACGCATCGCCATGGGGTCGCGGCGGACGACGCCGACGGCGCCGGTCGCGGCAGCGGTGGTCTCCGAAGAGAGCACCGAACCCATGAACACGCCGTGCGTCCAGTCCTTGGTCTCGGTCACGAGCGGCATCGTGGTCTTGCGACGGCCGCCGAAGAGGATGGCCGAGATCGGCACACCGTTCGGGTTCGTCCACTCCGGAGCCAGGGTCGGCACGTTCGCGATCGGTGTGCAGAAACGCGAGTTCGGGTGAGCAGCGGGGGTGTCGGACTCAGGGGTCCAGTCGTTGCCCCTCCAGTCGGTGAGGTGGGCCGGTGCCTCGTCGGTCTTGCCTTCCCACCACACGTCACCGTCGTCGGTCAGCGCGACGTTGGTGAAGATGTTGCCGCCTTCTTCGATGGCGCGCATCGCGGTCGGGTTCGTCGTGTATCCGGTGCCCGGAGCAACACCGAAGAGACCGAACTCGGGATTGACGGCGTAGAGCTGGCCGTCGTCGCCGAAGCGCATCCAGGCGATGTCGTCACCGAGGGTCTCGGCCTTCCAGCCGGGGACGGTCGGTTCGATCATGGCGAGGTTGGTCTTGCCGCAGGCCGAGGGGAACGCGGCGGCGACGTACTTGACGACGCCTTCGGGGCTGGTCAGCTTGAGGATGAGCATGTGCTCAGCCAGCCAGCCCTCGTCGCGGGCGATCGCCGAGGCGATGCGCAGCGCGTAGCACTTCTTGCCCAGCAGCGCGTTGCCGCCGTAGCCGGAGCCGAAGGACCAGATCGAGCGCTCTTCCGGGAAGTGGGTGATGTACTTGGTGGTGTTGCAGGGCCAGGCGACGTCCTCCTGTCCTTCTTCCAGCGGAGCGCCGACGGAGTGGACGCACTCGACGAACTTCGCGTTCTGGGCGTCGATCGCGTCGAGGGCGTACTTGCCCGAGCGAGCCATGACCAGCATGGAGAGCACGACGTAGGCCGAATCGGTGACCTCGATGCCGAACATCGGCTGGTCCGCCTCGGCGTGGCCCATGACGAAGGGGATGACGTACATGGTGCGTCCGCGCATCGCGCTCTCGAACAGCGGGTTGAGTGTTTCCTTCATCTCCGCGGGGGCGACCCAGTTATTCAGCGGACCGGCATCCTTCTCGTCTTCGGAGCAGATGTAGGTCCGGCCCTCAACACGGGCGACATCCTCGGGGTCGGAGGCCGCGTAGTAGGAGTCCTTGGTGCCGGTCAGGCGCTTGATGGTGCCGGCCTCGACGAGCTTCTCAGCGATCTCGTTCTTCTGTGCTGCGGAACCATCGATCCAGACGATGTCGTTCGGGGTGGTCAGGGCGGCGATCCGGCCGACGAACGAGAGCACCGACTCGTTCTCAGTCGGTGCGTTCTTCAGCTGGTCAGCGACGACATCTTGGTCGAGGACAGTCATGAGTGGTCTCCTGTTGGGTCGAGTGCGAGGGTTTGGTCTCGGGCGGCTGGTCGGTCCGTCGAGCGGTTGGTACACAACCACCGTAGGATGGGGGCGGAAACGAAAAACGTCGGTTTCGGTCACTCGAAGATGTGCATTGGATCACAGCCAGAGGTTGTTTGACGTGAAGGTCGCAATGGTGTGACGTGTTGTTTCAATGAACTGACTGATATTTTCGTTAGTGACTCTCGGCTGAAATCTGCGATTTTATCCCCTCTCGCCGAGGCGGCTCTGACGGTGAGTGCCAATGTGGCGAAGCGCACGTGGGTGCGATTTGAGCTTCGGTGAAACGGGTGTGTATAGTTGTTCGAGTTGCAGGGCGTGAGTCCGGGCGACATGCGCCACTAGCTCAACGGATAGAGCATCTGACTACGGATCAGAAGGTTGGGGGTTCGAATCCCTCGTGGCGCACCGAAGAAAGGTCCCTCACCTGGCAGAATTGCTGGTGAGGGACTTTTTGGTGCGCAGGCCGGTTTGCGCACCCAGCGCGGGGATAGCCCACGACTGTAGCCCGTAAGTGCACACGTAGTGATGAAAATCAGTACGCTCACACTTCTGATGCACAGTGACCTTCTGTTCGGGGCTTTGCGCAGCTGACTATTGATCCGAAGGTTGGGGTTCTGTTGGGTTCTGTGATGGGAAAGGCCCGTCGTCACCGTGAGGAGCTCGGCGACGTCGTCGAGGTCTTCGCCGATCGCCCGGGACCGAAGACCGTGACGGGGTTCGTCCTCTGCTGGTTGATCTTCACCGGTCTGACGTTCATCAACCCGGGGGAGACGCCGTTGCTGGCAGCTGCTCCGGGCATCATCTTCGCGGTGATGTTCGCTGTGATCCTTCTCTATCTTGCGGGTGAGCGGCTCATCGTCTGCGAACGCGGGCTCATCGTCGGCTCTATCGCTCCTGGCATTCGTCCCTACGTCATTCCCTATCAGCAGATCACGCCCGGCAGCATTGCCGGGGTCGCCGGCGCGAACAGATATCTCAAAGAGGTTGGGCTGCAGGGACAGATTTCGCAGTCGACGCTGAGAGCGTCGTGGTGGACGAGGAATGGCATCCACTTCGTTGCCTGTTCGGCCGAGGACGCCCGGCGGGGCCGCAGGCGTTTCACGCTTGCACTCGACCCGATTCCGCGGTCGATCGACGGCCGCTGGATCTGGTTCGCAGCGACCGGGCGGCAGTCATCGCAGCGAGCGATCGATGCCATCGCCAGGACCGCCTCGGCGGCAGGATATCCTCAACTCGCCGAGGCGGCCACGGCACGTGGCGTCGTCGAGCTCACTGGTGATCCTGCTGACGCGGCCCGCCAGCTGCCCGGCCATCCGCCGGTCCGCGGAGGCGGGACCAGGTAGCCAGAACACTGACCGAACGTCAGCGAACGCCGGGCTGCCTCGTCGAGCACAGAGCGAGCGGGCCGCCTCGGTGAGGAACTCAGCCCATCATCCCGAGCAGGGACATCCACCCTCCGCCGATGAGGCTCCAGATGAGGACGTTGACGACGGAGGCGAGGAAGCCGACCTTGAACCATTCCGTGGTCGTGACGTAGCCGGAACCGTAGATCACACCCGCGGGGCCCGAGGCATAGTGCGAGAGCCCGCCGATGAGGTTGCCGATGAAACCGAGCGCCAGCGCGGCGAACAGCGGGGGAGCGCCGGTCGCGATTGCGGCTCCGAGGAACACGGAGTACATCGCGACGATCTGCGCCGTGTTCGATGCGAAGAGGTAGTGGACGTAGAAGTAGACGAGGCTGAGGACGGCGAACGCGGCCATCCACGGCATCCCGCCGACGAGCCCGGCTACCTCGTCGCCGATCCAGCCGATCACTCCGAGGGTGTTGAGGTGGGTGGCCATGCCCACGAGCACGGAGAAGAAGATCAGAGTCGACCAGGCTCCGCCGTTGGCGGCCATGTCCTTCCATGTCAGCACCTTGGTGACGAGGAGGATCGCCACGCCGACGAAGGCCGCCGAGGTGGCATCCACACCGATCATGTCGCCGAATACCCAAAGGAGGAGCAGGAGGACGAATGTTGCGAGCATGGTCCACTCGCCTCGGCTCATGGGGCCGAGTTCTTTGAGTTCTTCGCGAGCGTGGGCGGGAGCCTCGGGGGTCTTCGTCAGTCCGGGCCGATAGATCTTGGCCATGAACCAGGGCATGACGATGAGTGCGACGAGTCCGGGGACGATGGCGGCCAGCGCCCAGGTGCCCCAGGAGATGTCGACGCCGGCATCGGCGGCGAAGCCCACGGCCAGCGGGTTGCCGGCCATGGCGGTGACGAACATCGCTGAGGTGATGGTGTTGACCTGCACCGAGGTCAGGGAGAGGTAGGCGCCTAGCTTCTTCCGCGACTCATCGCTGGATGGGTGTGAGTCGTTGACCGAGGCCAGCGATCGCACGATCGGATAGACGACGCCTCCCGCACGGGCGGTGTTCGACGGTGTGGCCGGGGAGAGCACAAGGTCGGTCAGCGCCATGCCGTAGGACAGTCCGAGCGAGGACTTGCCGAGCAGAGAGACGAACAGCAGCGCGATGCGACGTCCCAGGCCGGTGAGCAGGAAGCCGTCGGCGATGAAGAACGCGGCCACGATCAGCCAGATCGTCGAGTTCCCGAACCCTTGGAGGGCTTCGGTCTTCGCGTCCATCGTGCCGGTGACCATGGCGGCGGCCAGTCCGATCAGAGCCACCGAGGCGGTCGGCAGCGGCTGCAGGATGAGCCCGAGGATGGTTCCGGCGAAGATTCCGGCCATGTGCATCCCGCGCGGGTCGATGCCCTCGGGTGCTGGGATGAAGTAGATGATCAGGGTGAGAGCGAGGACCGCTGTGATCTTTCCCGCCATCGACAGGCGGGCATGGTTGCGGGCATGGTGTGCGGTGGCTGCTTCCAGCGTTGCGGTGCTGGACTGACTGGGCATGGGGCTTCCTTGATTCTCAATCGGGATGCGCCTGATGCCTTCTGCGTTCGCGGTGTGCCGGCGGCTTTCGCTGTCGGCGGCGACAGCGATGGCGTGCGGCGGGATCGGGGCGGGCGTTCAGCCCGGTTCTGCGCGATCCGGTCCCAGAATAGACCTGCGTGAAGCTGTTGAGGAGACCTCTGGCCAGAGGGATATCTCACATGGCGGACGGAGTCGGTGAGTGGTAGCGGGTGGGCGTTCACGCTGGCCGGTGCCTGCGTTGATCAGCCACGACGCCCTGTGCCCACGTCGACGGGCCGAGCGGGTGCGCACCCGCTCGGCCTGCCACTGGAGCTTTCAGTCCTCAGCCCTTGACGGCGAGAACCGGAACCGGGGAGTCGAGAAGCAGGCGCTGGCTCACCGAGCCGATGAGCATCTTGCCGACCCTGGACCTACGTCGCATCCCGATGACGAGGCGGTCGACATCCGAGCGTTCCTCGAGTTCGTCGAGGACCGCCTCGGCGGGGTCACGATCGCCGCGTCCCCTGCGGGCGATGACGGTGTAGCTGATTCCGCTGTCATCGAGCGCAGACGTGTCGAAGTCTGCGGCGATGCCGAGGGGAACAATGACGAGGTCGGTGTCGAAGAGCTTCGCTTCGGCGATGGCGGCAGCCACGGCCGCTGCGCCTTCAGCGCGGTCAGTGACGGCGACGAGGATCGACATGATGGGCTCCTTCGATGGAGAGAGTGGACGATGCGGCTGAAGCTGCCGGCAGGATGAGCGGTGCCGACAGACCGAGCGGTTCCGGCGATGAAGTCGAAGACTGAGGTCTCACGTCACTCACCGTACTTCGTGCGGAACTCGGCCTCGAGGTCCTCGAGGGTCTTGTTCCGCGTCTCAGGGACGAAGAAGTAGATGAACAGCAGGGCCAGCACTCCGAGCCCGGCGAAGAGGAAGAAGGTGTTCGCGATGCCGAGGCCCGCGACCACGCTCGGGAAGAACTGAGCGACCGCGGCGTTGGCCAGCCACAGGGCGAAGACACAGATGCCCATTGCGAACGAGCGGATCTTCAAGGGGAAGATCTCGGCGAGCATGAGCCAGACGAGCGGCCCCAGCGTGCCCTGCATCGAGAAGACGAACAGCACGACGAACACGAGGATCGCGTAGGCCTTGAAGGTGCCCTCAGGCAGGAACACGGCGGAGAGCCCGATGAGCAGGTGGAATGAGCTGGTGAGGACGAATCCGCCGAGGAGCATGAATCGGCGCGGCAGACGGTTGATGAGCATGATGCCGACGGTGACGCCGAGGACGGAGAAGAGTCCGTTGAAGGTGTTCGCGATGATCGCGGCATCGGCGGAGAATCCTGCGTCGGTGAGCAGCTGAGTGCCGTAGTACATCACCGAATTGATTCCCGTCAGCTGCTGGGCGACGCCGAGGCCGACGCCGATGAGGACGAGCCTGAGCACCCATTTCGACGCGAGGTCGGACACGCCGCCGGTCTTGGCCACCTCTTCCTGCTCGGCGAGGAGTTCGACCTCTCTCATCTCTGCTTCGGCGCGATCGTCGGAGCGGACCTGTTTGAGGACGTCGAGCGCTTGATCGTCCCGGTTCTTCGAGATCAGCCAGCGGGGACTCTCGGGCAGGAAGATCATGCCCACGAGCAGTGCGATGGCCGGGAGAACGGCGACGGCGAGCATATAGCGCCATACGCCGTCGTGCTCTCCCCAGACGTTGAAGATGACCGCATTGATGACGAAGGCGGCGAACTGGCCGACGACGATCATCACCTCATTGCGGGTGACGAGCGAACCTCGCTTCTCGAATGGTGCGAGTTCGGCAAGATACACGGGCACCGTCGTCGAGGCGGCGCCGACCGCGAGTCCGAGGAAGAATCGGGCTCCGGCGAGGAACTGCCAGTTCGGCGCGAGCGAGCAGGCGAGTGTGCCGACGATGAAGAATGTCGCCAACAGGATGATGTTCGAGCGGCGTCCGAACGCGTCGGAGAGCCGTCCGCCGGTGATCGCACCGAACGCGGCACCGATGGTGAGGAAGCTGACGACGAGCCCTTCGGTACGAGGCGTCAGGCCGAAGTCGTGTGTCAGCGGTTCGAGGGCGCCGTTGACGACTCCGGTGTCGTAGCCGAACAGCAGGCCGCCGAATGTGGCGACGACCGCGATGATGCCCAGTCGTGAGGTGTGCGGGCCCTTCGTGTCGGGCGGAAGTTCCACCAGCGATTTCACTTGACCGCTCATGGCATTCACTCTCCTTTGAATGATTCTCAATCTGCGCGCAAACGAAGCGCAACAGGGGTGCCCCACCGCTTGTCGGCGGTGCGGTTGAGGAAGGCTGTTCAGTATTGGTGCAGGTGGTGCGCTTACGTGGTTCGATCAGTGGATTCGCGTCGACCCGACGGTGCGAGCCCGCGCGGTGATGCGATTCTCAGCCGGTCCGACCTCCCTGCTCGCTGACGAGTTCGTCGATCCGCTGCTTCTGGAAGCGGCTGACGGCCTCGTTGTTCTCGTTCTCTCCGAACACGTTGGAGACGATGAGGGCCTCCGCCCGGCCGAGGAAGCCGGATGCCCCGAGACCGGCGAAGAGAGCGTCGAAGTCGACGTCCCCGTCCCCTGCCTTGAGATGCTGGTGCACCCTCGCCGAGGTGGTCGGCGGGTTCGCGATGTAGCGCAGCCCGTGCGAGGCCCGGTGGTCGAAGGCGTCGGAGATGTAGACAGCGCGCAGGCGATCACCGAGCTCCGGCAGCAGAGTCTCGAGGCAGTCTCCGTAGTGGAAGGTGTGCGAGGCGACCCAGACGAAACCGATCGACTCCGAATCAAGACCGCGCAGCACTCGCCATGCTTCGTGGCCGTCCTCGACGAAGTCGTCGGGGTGGGGATCGAAGTTGAGTCGCAGGCCCTCTTTCTCAATGATCGGCAGCAGCTCGTCCATCGACCGGTAGAAGGAGACCTCGGAATCCTCGAAGGCCTCGGGTCGGCCGCTGAACTCGGTGTTGATCGTGCGCACACCGAGGTCGACGGCGATCTCGATGACCCGACGGAAGTTCTTCACCGCTGCGACTCGTTTGGCTTCGTCCGGCCATGCGATGCGTTGGACGGGCAGCAGCGCGGGCAGGGTGATGTCGGCGGCCTCGACGTTGCGGGCGAAGCGACGGATGAGGTCGCGGTCCATCTTCGGGTAACGGAAGTGCGTGGCGAAGTCAGGGTGCGGGGTCAGCTGCATGTGCTCGAACCCGAGGTCCGCGGTGGCCGCCGGGAAGTCGAGCAGTCGGTGCGTGTGGTGCAGCGGAGTGGGATCGTAGGCGATCTTCATGAATGCTCCCGAGGTGACAGTGAGTGGGCGGTCGGTCAGAGATAGAAGGTGGGGGTATCCGGGAGGTCGAGAGTGCGGGGCCTGCCGTCGAGCAGCGAGGCGACGCCTTCCTGGCAGGCCACGGCCACCTTGAAGCCGTCCCAGGCCGAAGGACCGGCAATGGCGCCCCGACGAGCCGCGTCCACCCAGGCCTGCACCTGATTGTCATAGGCCGCGGCGAAACGAGTGGTGAAGTCGGCATGTTCGGCGAGACCGGAACGCCCCTGGTGCCACAGCTGCAGGCCGTGCGCCTCTCCGATCCGGGCGATGCCCGAGTCGAAGACCGCCTCGGTGGTCACCTGGTAGCCGAACTGGATGCTCACATTCATCTCGAGATCGACGAGCGTGCCGTTCTCGAGTTCCATGAGCACGAGGATCGGCTCCTTCAGGCGTTCGGGCGTCAGCCGGTTGCGGCGGGCGTGCTTGACTTCGAGCGAGACGATGGGGGAGTCGGCCAGCCACGGGACGACATCGAATTCGTGGACGACGGAGTCGGTGATGAGCATCTCCTGCACGTAGCTCTCCGGGACCGCCGGGTTGCGGTGGGCACAGCGAAGCATGAGCAGCTCACCGGCCTGCTCGGTCTCGACGAGTTCGCGCAGCTGTCGGTATTCGGGGTCGAAGCGGCGCATGAAGCCGACCTGGATGAGATGCTTCCCGGTGGCCTGTTCGGCCTCGAGGATCCGCCACGACGATTCCGGATCCGGCGTCAGCGGCTTCTCACAGAGGATCGGCAGCCCGGCCTCGAGGCTGGGCAGCAGTACTTGTTCGTGGAGGAACCCGGGGGTGGCGATGAGGACTCCGTCGACGGCGTCGGCTGCGATGGCATCCTCGATCCGGGAGTATCCGACGGCTCCCGGAGCGTTCTCCAGAGCTGCGGCCACTCGAGCCGCGTCGGGGTCGACGACGGCGGTGACGCGGGCCCCGCTGATCGTCGAGGTGATGCGCTTGATGTGATCGGCGCCCATCATTCCGGCGCCGATGACGCCGACCCTGAAGTCCTGTGTCAGGTCCGATTCCGTCATTGTCTCTCCTGGTGTCTGATCTGCGGTGTCCGCGTTCTGCGGGGTCCGTGTGCGGTGGGTTGTCAGCGGTCGACGACCGCGGCCTCGGTCGAACCGAGGATGGTGGCAAGTGTTCGCTGTGCGATCGGGAAGGGGGCATCGACGCTGCAGCCGAACATGTCCTGTTCGACGATCGCGAAGGTGTTCTCGTCGAGACCGGCGACGGCCTCGATGATCGGGTCGAGGGGAGGAGTCCCCTGATCGGGTTCGACCATGATCCCGTCTGCGACGGCATCGCCGAACGATGTGTCGGATTTGAGGACGTCGAAGATCTTCACTGGGTCGACCTGTTTGAGGTGGAGGTAGCCGATCCGGGAGGGATGATCCTCGATGAGACCCAGGTTGTCCCCGCCGTAGTAGGAGAAGTGCCCGGTGTCGAGGCAGAGGTTCGTGAAGCGCTCATCGGTGAGTTCGAGGAACCGTTCGACTTCGGAATGGGTGCCGACATGGGAGTCGGCGTGGGAATGGAACTGCTGGTGGAGACCGAACTCCTCATACAGTGCCTTGCCGAGGGCGTCGTGTCCGGCGGCCATTCGCGTCCACTGTTCGGAATCGAGTGTGCGGGACTCAAGCGCCTGGCCCGTGGTGTCCGAACGCCACAGGTCGGGGATGACGACGATGTGCTCGCCGCCGAGTTCGGCGGTGAGAGCGGCGACCGCCTCGGCCTGTTTCCACGCCCGGTCGAACTGGTCATCGGTCTTGTGGAATCCGGTGAATACCGTTCCGCCGGAGAGCTTGAGACCGCGGCTGCCGAGCTCTTCACTCAGCCGAGATGGATCCGTAGGCAGGTAGCCGTAGGGTCCGAGTTCGATCCACGTGTATCCTGCGTCGACCACCTCGTCGAGGAAACGCTGCCAGGGAACCTGGCCAGGGTGGTCAGGCAGCCACACTCCCCAGGAGTCGGGGGCGGTGCCGATGCGCAGGGTTCGGGAGGCGATATTCTGCTCGGCCGAGGCCTGAGCTTCGGGTGACGGCGTTGTCGTTGTCATGGGGTGTCCTTCGGGAACTGTCGGTGTTCGGGCTGGCGCGCACGCGGCGCCTCACAGCAGCGGTCGCTGCCGCTTCCGTTCGGTTTCGTACTGGGCGCGGGCTGCTCGGGTGTCCTCGGTCGTGGCCACCTCGGCGACGGGCACATCCCACCAGCCTTCTCCGTCGGGAGCGTAGTCGAGCGGATCGGAGTCGACGTGGATGAGCGTCGAGGTCGGTGATGCCTTGGCTGCCTTGACCGCATCGGCGAGCCGGGTGCTCGCGTGCGGTCCCGGTGCGATCTCGACGACGTCGATGCCATAGGACCGAGCGTTGGCGGCGAGGTCGACGGGGAGGACTTCGTCGGTGCGGAAGTCGGGCGCCTCGGCGTCATATTTGCGATACCAGGTGCCGAAGCGGGGTGCTCCGACGGTCTCGGAGAGGTGTCCGATCGAGGCGTAGCCGTGGTTCTGGATGAGGACGACGATGAGTTTGAGGCCTTCGGCGACTGCGGTGACGAGTTCGGTGTGGAGCATGAGGTACGAACCGTCACCGACCATGACGATGGCTTCCCGGTCCTCACCGGCGGCGTCGATGGCGCGGCGGACGCCGAGTCCGCCGGCGATCTCGTAGCCCATGCAGGAGAACGCGTATTCGACGTGGTAGCCGAGCGGATCGCGAGTGCGCCACAGCTTCTGCAGATCTCCGGGCAGGGAACCGGCGGCCTGGATGACGACGTCGGTCGGGCCGGCGGCGGTGTTGACCGCGCCGATGACCTCGGCCTGTCCGGGCAGTTCGGCCGCGGTGGGGGCTGTGGCCGCATCGACGACGGAGATCCAGTCGCTGCGTTCGGTTTCGACCCTGGCGGTGAGTGCGGGGCTGACACGATGATCGCCGAGGCGGTCGTTCAGGGCGGTGATCCCTTCCCGGGCGTCGGCGATGAGCGGCAGCTGGCTGCCGTGCTTGACCGCGTCGAAGGGGGCGACGTTGAGGTTGACGAAGCGGACTTCGGGGTGGGCGAAGACGGTGCGGCTGGCGGTCGTGAAGTCGCTGTAGCGGGTGCCGATACCGATGATGAGATCCGCCTCGGCAGCGATGCGGTTGGCCGCGGCCGACCCGGTCGCCCCGATCCCGCCGAGGTTGAGCGGATGGTCCCAGTCGAGGGTGCCGCCGCCGGCCTGGGTCGTGGCCACGGGGATGCCGGTCGCCTCGGCGAAGGCCCGCAGCTCGGCCTCGGCGTGGGAGTAGAGGACGCCGCCGCCGGCGACGATGAGCGGAGTCTGCGACTCACGAATCGCTGCCACCGCACGGTCGAGGGGTCCGGTCTCGGGCAACGGACGGCGCAGGTGCCAGTCGCGTTCGACGAGGAATTCGTCGGGCACCTCGAGGGTCTCGGCCTGGACGTCCTCGGGCAGCGCAATGGTCACGGCACCGGTTTCGGCTGGGTCGGTGAGTACGCGCATGGCGGCCAGGGCGATCGAGAAGAGCTGCTCGGGCCGGTCGACGCGATCGAAGAACCGTGACATCGGGCGGAACGCATCGGTGACCTGCAGAGAAGTGTCGTGCGGGTGTTCGAGCTGTTGGAGGACCGGGTCGGCGACCCGGGTGGCGAAGGTGTCCGAGGGTAGGAGCAGGGCGGGCAGTCGGTTCGCCGTGGCCAGCGCCGCTCCGGTGAGCAGGTTCGCAGCACCCGGACCGACGGACGCCGCCGAAGCGAACGTCGAGAGGCGTCGATTCATTCGTGCGTATCCGACGGACTGGTGGACCATGGCCTGTTCGTTGCGAGCCTGGTGGTAGGGCATGGCTCCCGGTTCGTCCCGGCTGAGCTGGCGCAGGGCCTGCCCGATTCCGGCGACGTTGCCGTGGCCGAAGATCCCGAAGGTCCCAGCGATGGTCCGCTGCCGGATGTCACCGTCGACGGTGTACTGGCGGGACAGGAAGGTCACCAGCGCCTGGGCGACCGTCATCGTGGTCATTTCACTTCTCCTTCGGCGGTGTATGGCAGTCGGGAGTCGAACTCCTCGTCCTCCCACTGGGCCCTCACCCAGCCATGTGCGGGATCATCGCTGATCAGCCACACGCGCTCTGGGTCCGGTCCCGCCATGACGTTGAGGTAGTAGTTGTCGTATCCCGGGGCTGCGGCGAGCGGCCCGTGGTACCCGTACGGGACGAGGGCGACGTCGCCGGTGCGCACGATGGCCGAGGTCTCGATCGTTCCTGCGGGAGACGAGTATGTCGAGAACAGGGCGATCGGATCGGCGGCGTCCGGTGCCGTGAGGCCGCGGGAGACAGCGGTTTCGAAGTAGTAGATCTCTTCGAGCCGTGACTCGGATCCGGCGACCGCCTCGTCGTGCTTGTGCGGGGGATAGGACGACCAATTCTCGGCAGGCGTGATCACCTCGCACGCGATGATCTTCACGCAGTCGAGTCCGGCCGGGGTCGCGAAATTGTGGACCTGTCGGCTCGAGCGTCCTGCTCCGCGCAGTTCCACGGGAACCTCCGCCGCGGGCAGGAACTGCACGGGCCGGATCTCGGCGGTGGGCGCCTCGGCGGCGGCGATCCGCCCGTCACCGGACACGGTCAGCGCGGTGCCGGTGGGCAGGTAGAGGCAGTCGGCGGGACCGTGGAAGACCGAAGTCCGTCCGGCCAGCACCTGTTTGCCGCTGGAGCCGTCGGCCAAGGCGTATTCGACGGTGAACGTCTGCCCGGCCAGGGGGACGAGCACGCGTTCGAGCTCGGCGGCGGGGACAGTGATCGGACCGGACTGCTCCCCGAGGTCGAGGACCCGCAGGCCGGTGTGCTCCCAGCCGGGGATCGACGAATCGACGACGGATTCGAAGCCGTCGCGGGCGAGGCTGCCGCGAGGGTGGAACCATTCGTTGGTCATGCGTGTGCCCTCTCTGCTCCGTGGACGAGACCTGCCGCTCGGTCGACCGAGGCCGACACGTCTCCGTCGGCGGGATAGACGATGGAGCGGCCGATGACGAGGCCGCGGACGCCGGGCAGGGACAGTGCGTGCTCCCAGCTGCGGAACGTTGCCTCCGGGTCGTTCGAGCGCTCGCCGCCGAGCAGCAGGGTGGGCAGCGTGGTCGCCGCGAGCACTCGTTCCATGTCGTCGACGACGGGGATCTTCAGCCAGGTGTGCGAGGACGAGGTCCCCAGTGCCTGGGCGATGCCGATCGAGGCGATGACGGCCTCGGGGGTGAGGACGTTGCGGACCTTCCCGCCGCCCCATTCGCTGATGAAGGGTTCGAGCATGACCGGGATGTCCGCGGCTCGGCAGTCGTTGACTGCCTGGGCGTTCGCGGCCAGCGCCGAGGCGGTCGCGGGGTCATCGAGGCAGACGCGAAGCAGCGTCTTCGCGAGGTCGATGCCGTCGCGGGCCATACCGGCCGCGGTGTGGCCGGTGAAGCGGTCGTCGATCTCGAAGGAAGAACCGGCGAGTCCGCCGCGGTTCATCGAACCGACGGCGAGTTTGTCCTCGAGGCAGCCGAGGACGACGAGATCGTCGAGGATGTCCGGGCTGGCGAGCACACCGTCGACTCCGGGGTGCTGCAGCGCCGTGGCCAGGCGGGTGAGAAGATCCTCCCGGTCGGCCATCGCCAGCGGGTCGTCGCCGACCTTGTTCGCCCCGCGAGCCGGATGGTCGGCGGCGACGATGAACAGCCGTGAGTCGGCACCGCCGATGGGACGTCGGGAACGGGCCGCCCAAGCCGCGGGGATGGCATTCGGGTCGTCGAAGCGGAGGTCGCGCAGGCGGGCGAAAGCGTCGGGGGAGGGCAGGGAGATCGTCATCAGGCGTCCTTCGCGGAGGTGGTGAGCGTCGGGGTGGTGGTCGCGGCGGGTTCGCCGATCACCGCGGTGACCTCGTCGGTGCTGGGCATCGCGGTCGAGCATTCGCGTCGGGTGGCGACGATGGCGCCGGCGACGTTGGCGAACTTGAGCAGGTATTCGAGGTCCCAGCCGGCGAGCAGGCCTTGGCACAGGGCGCCGCCGAATCCGTCGCCGGCACCGAGTCCGTTGATCACTTCGACGGTGTGGGGAGGGACTTCGACCCGGTCGTCCGCGGTCTTCGCCAGCACGCCCTTGGGGCCCTGCTTGACGATCGCGAGTTCGACACCGCGTTCGAGCAGCGCATCGGCGGCGCGGTCGGGCACGGTCTCGCCGACGGCGATCTCGCATTCTTCCTTGTTCCCCACGGCGACGGTGACGAGCTCGAGTGCACGGGCCACCTCGGCGCTGGCGATCTCCGGGGACTCCCAGAACATGGGGCGGTAGTCGAGGTCGAGGACGGTGTGCTCGGCGCGGCCGCGGGCTGCCCACGCGGCATGGTGCGCGCTGCGGCTGGGGTCGACGCTCAGCCCGGTCACCGTGGCCCAGAAGATGCGGGCCTCGGCGATCGCTGCCAGGTCGAGGTCCGCCTCGGCGATGTCGAGATCGGGGGCCTTGGGCTCGCGATAGAAGTAGAGCGGGAAATCGTCGGGCGGGAAGATCTCGCAGAACGTCACCGGGGTGTTCAGGGTCTGACTGGTCGTGACGTAGCGGTCGTCGACGCCGAGGCGGGTGAGCTCGGCATGGAGGTAGCGGCCGAAAGGATCGTTGCCGGTGGCGGTGATGACGGCCGAGTCGACTCCGTGGCGGGCGGCCGCGACGGCGACGTTCGAGGCCGAGCCGCCGAGGTACTTCCCGAAGGTCTCGACGTCCTCGAGGCCGATTCCGTCCTGAAGGGGGTAGATGTCGACTCCGATGCGTCCGACGGTGATGAGGTCGAAGGGCTCAGAGCGAACCGACTCAGGCTGAACGGGCTCAGAGCGAACCGACTCAGGGCGAGGAGCCGGTGTCGGCGAGGAGGTCATGCTGGCCATCCTTCTCTACGGCAGCGATGCCGTGACGAGTATTTGTTAGGACAAACTATTTGTTATGACATTATCACCGTTCGTGGTCGCCGTCACCCCCCTGTTCCGAAAATTCTTAGGAGGGGTCGGGGCGCGGCTTTCTGAGGTCGCGGATCGGCGCGGCGGGGCGATGAGGATGCACCCGTGGAGGCGAGAGTGCACCCGTGGAGGCGCGGCGATGTGCGGCTCAGCGTGAGACGAGAGTCGTCTCGAAGGAGTAGAGATCGGGCCGATAGCAGTGGTCGCCCCATTCGATGATGTCGCCGGAGTGGTCGAGGGCCGTGCGGTTCATCGTCAGCAGCGGTGAGCCCGGATCGATGTCGAGCAGTTCGGCCTGAGTGTCGTCGGCGGCCTTCGCCCCGATGCGCTGCTGCGCGATCGAGAAGACCACCCCGCGTGAACGCAGCATCTCGTACAGGCCGGTGCTCACGAGCTCATCGGAGGTGATGTCGGTGAAGGGTGCAGGCAGCACATTGTGGAGCACCGCCAACGGTGTCGAACCGACCAGGCGCAGGCGGCGCAGGTGCAGGCTAGGAGTGCCGACGGGAACGCCGAGTCGTTCGGCCGTCTCGGGGTCGGAGGCTACGACGCGATGAGACAGGACGACGGTCGAGGGCGGGTTGCCGGACTTCTCGAGGTCTTCGTAGAGGCTCGTGAGATCGACGGGGCGGGCGACCGGTCGCTGGATGACCTGTGTGCCGATGCCGCGTCGGCGCACGAGCAGCCCTTTGTCGACGAGGTCTTGGATGGCCTGCCGAACCGTCGGGCGAGACAGGCCGATGCGCTTGGCCATCGCGACCTCGTTCTCGAGCCGGGTTCCGGCCACGAGCGAACCGGTCGCGATCGCGGCCTCGAGCTTGCGGGCGATCTGGACGTAGAGGGGCACGGCTCCGGGAGAGCGGTCGAGTGGACCGAAGAACTCCGCGGGGAGTTCGGTCTCGGGTTCGCGTGCCATGGGCTCCTGCCTCGTCGGGGAGTCGGGGATCTGACTCGAGCTTACTCGGCCAGGTGTGGCCTGGGGACGGTGACCCGCGCGGGTCACCGTCCCCATGTCGTGGGAGTCTCTGCGTCTCGGACGTCACTCGTCGTCTGGGAATCGCCGGTCGCGCGTGAACCGTCCGACGTGCGGACTCACGTGTTCCGTGCGGCGGTGAGCAGCACCTCAGCGGCGGTTTCGAGTCCTTCGATCCTGCCGAGGGATTCGTCCTCGTGCTCGATGTGCACGGCCATGTCCGGGTCGACGCGGGCCAGGGCGGCGACGAACCGGTTCCAGAAGTCCTGGTCGTGTCCGCGACCGAGCGCCACGAAGTCCCAGGCTGATCCTTCGGGCCATTTGTTGATCGCCGCCCCGCCGCGGAGTCGGGTGATCCGATCCCCGGTGAAGCGTGTGTGGCGGTCATCGAGGACGCCGTGGATCTTCGCCGCCTCGTTGATCCGCACATCCTTGGCCGCAGCGTGGACGACGAGTTCGCCGAGGTGGTCGACCGCGGCGACGGGATCGATGCCCTGCCAGAACAGGTGGGACGGGTCCATCTCGGCACCGACGTTCGTCGCGCCGATCCGTTCGACGAGGCGTTCGAGGGTGGCCGGGTTGAACACGAGATTGTGCGGGTGCATCTCGATCGCGATCTGCACCCCATTGTCGGCGGCGAGCCTGTCGAGGTCGCGCCAGACGGGAACCGCGCGATCCCACTGGTCCTCGAGGATGTCGAGGTGGGAGGACTCCCAGGGATTGACGATCCAGGTGGGAGAAGGTGCCGAGGCATTCGCCCCGGGCAGGCCCGACATCGTCACCACGCGGGTCTGCCCGAGCCGGTTCGCGACCGTGATCGCCCGCTCGATGTCGGCCAGGGTCGACGGACCGATCTCGGAATCGGGGTGGAGGGGATTGCCGTTGGCATTGAGGCCCACCAACTCGACCCCCGCCTCGGCGAAGGTGCCGAGGTAGTCGTCTCGGGCATCGTCGGAGGTGAGGATGTCGTCGATCGTGGGCATGTGGATCGGTGGGAGGAAGCCGCCGACGTTGACCTCCGCCGCGTCGAGTCCCAGTCCTTTGATCACGGACAGGGCTTCGGGCAGCGGACGGTCGTGGAGGATGGCCGAGTAGACGCCGTACTTCATTCTGCGACCTCCTTCGCGGTTCCGTTGTCGTTGGCCGAGGCGATGACTGCGTCGCGGACTTCGAGGGCGTGGAGGCCCTCGGAGAACTGGGCGCAGCGGGGCAGAGATTCGGCCTCGGGGCGGCCGGCGACCTCGTCGAGGAAGGCGCGGGCCTGGAAGACGAAGCCGTCGTTCTGTCCGACGCCGACTCCGGGGGCGGCCATGGCGAGGCCGTCGGCGATGTAGGGGTGTTCGGGGCCGAGCTGGATCGTCGTCAGTCCGGTTGCGGCGTGGCCGTCGATGCTCTGGTTGAGCACGATCTGACCGGGGAAGCGGAAGTCGAAGCTGGCCGATCCGTTCGCGCAGAAGACCTCGACGCCGAGGCTGTTCGGATGCCCAGCGGCGATGCGGGAGACCTGGAGGATGCCGGATCCTGTCGGGAATTCGACACCGAAGCCGGCGTAATCATCGTTGCCGACCGGCTCGTATTCGTCGCTGACCTCGACGTGGTCGTGGCCGACGACGTGGCTCAGCGGCAGCGGACGGGAGGTGATCGCTGTGTGGAAGCGGCCGCCGGAGACCGACTGGATGGGGCCGGCGAGGAACTCGACGGTGTCGGTGAGGTGGCTGCCGACATCGGCCAGGGCGCCGCTGCCGAGCACCCCTTTGTAGCGCCAGCTCATCGGTGCGGTGGGGGAGCAGGCATAGTCGGTCCAGTACCAGGCGTTGATGTGGTGGACTTCGCCGAGGGTGCCGTCGTTGATGAAGTCACGGATGGCGGCCAGACCCGGGGCGCGGCGGAACGTGAAGCCGAGGCGGGCGATCGAGTCGGCACTCTCGGCCGCGGAGACCATCGCCTGGGCGTCGTCGACCGTGTCGGTCAGCGGCTTCTCACACAGGACATGCTTGCCGGCCGCGAGCAGGGCCTCGACGATCTCCCGGTGCAGCGAGTTCGCGACGACGACGCTGACGATGTCGATGTCGTCGGCCTCGACGATATCCTGCCAGTTCGTGTCGTGGCGGGAGAATCCGTAACGAGACGCAGCCGCGGCGGCGAGGTCGCCGGCGATGTCGCAGACGGAGACGAGCTCGAGGTCCGGCAGTCCGCCGGTGCCGACGGTGGGGGCGGCGCGCCAGGCCGAGGCGTGTGCCCGGCCGGCCATTCCGGCGCCGATGACAGCGATTCCGAGGCGCTGCGACATGGTGATTCTCCTTCGAATGCAGGGTGGTGATGGTGCGGGTTCGGGGCGCGACAGTGCGTTGGTACCGCCGAGCGATCACCACGCTACAGGCTTATTTGTCATGTCAAAAGATGTTTCGGTGATTAATTTGTCAGGACATGAAATTGTCGTGGTGGGAACGCCGAGCCTCGACTGTGCCGGCACTCCCGAGGCCGCTCATCGTGCGGCATGGATCATCTCTCGGCCAGCACTGCGTCCCGCTGGCTTTGCGACAGCGGCTTGACCGCCTCGCGAAGCGACACCCCGGACGCTCGGTGAGCTCGCAGCAGAATCCAATCGAATACCAGGTCCGGACGCTTCTTCGCGGTGTCGCGCAGCACCCAGCCGATGGCCTTGCGAATGAAGAACTCGCGTTCTTCGAGCATGGCGTCGGCGAAGCGCGAGAAACGGTCGAAGTCCCCACGCCCGGCACGCAGCGGACGCAGATGGGCCAGCAGCGCCGAACGCCGGATCCAGAAATCCGCATCGATCGCCCAGCGTTCGAGCATCGGATCGAAGCCTGAATCCTGCTCGCTCAGCGGCCCGACGAGGTCCCCGGCGAGCGGATCGACGAGCGCCCAGGTCTTCGCTTCTCGCAGGAATCCTTCGATGACATCGGCATCACCGGCGCCGAGGTGGTCCTGCATGTGGATGAGCACCATCGTCGCCGCGAGGCGGCGTTCGTAGACGGGCTTTTCCCTGGGCTGTGTCCATAGCTGACCTGCGAGGTCAATGGCATCGTCGTGGCCGAGATCAGCCTCGCGCAACGCGGCACGGACGACCGAGCGCGTGTCAGGGACGCTCACCCCGTAGTGGTCGATCTCGCTCTTGAGGTAGGATTTCTCCTTCTCGGCCCGCTCACGGGTACCGCGCTCGCGCAGCTCCCGGTCGACAACCTCGGCGAGGGGCGACATTACGATTTGTCGGCCACGATGTCGCCGCGGACTGTGGAGTCCCGGATGACGAGCTTCGGTGTGATGAGATGCTCCTTCGCCGGTTCGTCGGGGTCGGCGAGGATGTCGAACACCGCTTGTGCGGACAGTTGTCCGATCAGCTTGTTCTGTGGATCCACCGAGGTCAGCGAAATCCTCTTCAGCGCTGACAAGGGGATGTTGTCGACGCCGACAACCGCCAGTTCGTCGGGCACCGCCACTCCTGCGTCATCGGCCGCCGAGAGGATGCCGATCGCGGAGACGTCGTTGATCGAGACGATCGCGGTCGGCGGGGATGCCATAGCGAGCAGCTCCGTGGCGGCGGCATATCCGTCGCCTTCGAAGAAGCCGGCTTCCCGGACGATCGGTGTCAGGCCACGGGATTCCATCGCCTTTCGATAGGCGACCTCTCGGGTCTTCGCGACTGCCCCGCCCAGGCCTCCGACGAAGGCGATCCGTTCGTGACCGAGCTCGCGCAAGTGGTCGATGACGAGGTCCGCGCCCTGGGTGTCATCCATCCGGACCGAGCTGTAGCCGGAATCGCTGCGAGGTTCGGCGCTCGCGTAGACGGTCGGGATCCCTTCAAAGAGGCCCTCGTGTTCGATCACGGTGCCGACGACGATGAGCGCCTTGGGGCGCAGGTCCTGGAGCATGGCGATAACCCGCGAATCGATGCGCCCGTACGGCTGTTCCGGATCCTGATCGTTGGCGACCGTGGCGCTCGTAATGAGTCCGTACTCGCCCCGCGCATCGAGCTCGACCCGAACTGCATCGGCGATCTCGGCGAAGATCGGATTGTGGAGGTTGACGACGAGGATGCCGACGAACGGTGATCCTTCCGTCGCCAGGGAGCGGGCGAGGAAGTTCGGCTGATAGCCGAGGGTCTGCGCTGTCTTGAGGATGAGCTCGCGACGTTTCTCCCCGACGCGCTGCGGGTCCTTGAAGGCGAGGGAGACGAGCGACTTCGACACTCCGGCGGCCGCTGCGACATCACGAATCGTCGGCCTCGATCCCGAGGTCTTCGATTCGTCGCCGACAGCTGATCCCATGGCTTCATCTTCACACAGGATGACGGCCGGGATGGACTGCGGGTGGCGATCTCGACTCAACTTGCGAAAAGATCACGACGGCCTCTTGACTCATGATCCGAATCACACTAGATTCGCACTGATCCCATTTTGAACCGGTCCAAAAATTTGGACGAATACGATGAACTCTAGATTTGGACCGGTTCAAAATGGATCACGCAAGCAAGTGAGATCGAACGAATGTGGAGTACGCAATGACGCGCAGCGAGTTGCTCATCGGTGGGACATGGCAATCCCCTCGCGGAGGAGACGGTCGCCTGAAAGATGTGGTGTCGCCGTTCGACGGTCGCACCGTGGGACAGGTTCCGATCGCGGGCACTGCGGACGTTGAGGCTGCCCTCGACTCCGCCACTCACGGTGCACAGATCTGGCGGAGGACTCCTGCCCACGAGCGCAGTGAGATTCTGCTCCGCGCCGCTGCTCTGGCCGATGAACGCAGCGAGGAGATCGCTCGTGTGATCTCGGCTGAGAACGGCAAGACCCTGAAAGAGGCGCGCGCCGAGGCCGGTCGCTCCGGTTCGATCATCCGCCTGGCCGCGTTCGAAGGTACCCAGCTCTATGGGCAGACGCTGCCGCTGGATGCGAACCCGGGGACGGGCCTCGACAAGGTCGGTTTCACCCTGCCCCAGCCGGTCGGCGTGGTCGTGGCTATCACCCCATTCAACTACCCGGCGTTGCTGGTCAATCACAAGATCGCTCCGGCGTTGGCCGCCGGCAACTCGGTCATCCTCAAGCCAGCGAGCACCACTCCGCTGACGGCGCTGGCTTTGGCCGAATGCTTCGTCGATGCAGGATTGCCCGAAGGCGTCCTGTCCGTCCTCACCGGTTCGGGTGGACAGATCGGGGATCGGCTTGCCGCTGACCGGCGCGTTAGAAAGATCTCCTTCACCGGATCCACCTCGGTGGGTGAGCACCTGGCATCGATCGCTGGAGTGAAGAAGCTGTCCCTCGAACTGGGCTCTTCGGCACCGGTCGTCATCCTTCCCGACGCCGACATCGACCACGCCGCGAGCGCCGTCGCCGCCGGCGGCTATACGAATGCCGGCCAGGTCTGCATCTCGGTGCAGCGTGTCATCGTCCACGAAGACATCCAGGGTGACTTCCTCGATGCGCTCAGCGCCAAGGTCCGTGAGCATCAGATCGGCAATCCCGAGGACGATGCGACGACGGTCGGCACGCTCATCACTGAGACCGAAGCCCAACGGGTCGAAGCGTCCATCAGGGAAGCCGTCAGTGCCGGAGCACGCCTCGAGCTCGGTGGCGACCGCGACGGTGCGATGGTCGAGCCCGCAATCCTCAGCAGTGTCGATCCCCACGCCGCGTTTGCGCAGGAGGAGATCTTTGGGCCCGCGGTGGCTGTGTCCACCGCGCCCGACGTCAGGACCGCCATCGAGCTGGCGAATTCGACCGACTATGGCCTGGCCGCTGGAATCTTCACGAACAATGTCGACGCCGGCGTCCAGTACATGCGCGAGATCGATGCCGGAAACATCCACATCAACTGGACTCCGCTGTGGCGAGCAGACCTCATGCCCTACGGGGGTCTCAAGGCCAGCGGTATCGGCAAGGAAGGCCTGCGGGCCGCCGTGGAGGAGATGACCGAGTCGAAGACCGTCGTCATTCACGGCCGTCCCTGGACCTGATGATTCGGCCCAGAACTGGCACCGCAGCACAACCGACATTCCAGCGCAGAAGAGCGCACCCCATCCGTTCGAAGGAGAACCCATGAGCCACGAACCGACCATCCGCCTGACGGTGGCCCAGGCCGTCGTCAAGTTCCTCAGCAGTCAGTATTCGGTCCTCGATGACGACCGGCAGCGCTTCATTCCGGCTGCGGCAGGCATCTTCGGCCACGGCAATGTCGCCGGCTTCAGCCAGGCATTCTCGCAGTACGCCGATGATCTCCCCTTCATTCAGGGCCGCAATGAGCAGGCATTGGCCCACGCGGGAAGTGCCCTGGCCAAGGCGAGCAATCGGAAGCAGACGCTGGCCGTCACCGCATCCATCGGGCCCGGCGCGATGAACCTCGTCACGGCGGCCGCTCTGGCCACAGTCAACCGTCTCCCGCTGTTCCTGCTGCCCGGCGATACCTACGCGACTAAGCGCCAGGGGCCGGTCCTGCAGGAATTGGAGAATCCCCAGGACCCATCCCTGACGGTCAACGATGCTTTCCGTCCGGTCTCGGCGTTCTTCGACCGGATCACACGCCCCGAACAGCTCATCACCGCGCTGCCGAAAGCCTTCCGCGTCCTGGCGAACCCCGCCGAGACCGGAGCCGTCGTCCTCTCGCTGCCGCAGGACATCCAATCGCACGCCTTCGACTTCCCGGTCAGCCTGTTCCGCGACCGCGACTGGGCCATACGACGCACGATTCCCCAGCCGAACGACATCGCCGAGGCGGCCGACGTGCTCGGATCGGCCGCGAAGCCACTCATCATCGCCGGAGGCGGGGTCCACTACTCCGAAGCCCGCGCAGCTCTGGCCGAGTTCGCCGAGTCCACGGGGATTCCCGTGGCCGAGACGTTCGGCGGCAAGGGCGCCGCACTCAACGACGCCGATTGGGTGCTCGGCGGAATCGGCCTCGAAGGCAACCCCGCAACGAACCGCCTCGTCGCCCAGGCTGATGTCATTGTCAGCATCGGCACGCGACTGACGGACTTCGCCACCGGATCGCAGACGATGTTCAAGAATCCCGATGTGCGCTTCGTTTCGATCAACATCGCCGAGCTCGACGCGATCAAGCAGGGAGCCGTCGCAGTACTGTCCGACGCGAAGCTCGGGATCGAGGCGCTGCACCAAGGCGTCTCCGAATACACGGTGCCCGACAGTTGGACGAGCGAGATCGCATCGGAGAAGGCCGAATGGGCCCCGCAGCGCAGCCAGGCGCTCGACCCCGAGACTCCCTTCGACAAGCAGGCGCCGGAGAATGCCGAACTGGGCATCCCCGACACGGATGCCGTCATCACCCAGGGGCAGCTCATCGGTCTGCTCCAGGAACACGCACAGCCCGGTGACACCCTCATCGCCGCGGCTGGGGGACCTCCGGGCGATCTGCTCAAGGTCTGGGACGCCACCGATGATCGACGCTGCCACCTCGAATTCGGATTCTCCTGCATGGGTTACGAGATTCCGGCCGGCATCGGAGTCCGGCTGGCCGATCCGGACAGCACCGGACGAGTCTCGGTCTTCATCGGCGACGGTACGTTCCTGATGAACCCGACGGAGATCCTCACCGCCGCTCAGGAACACCTGGACATCACCTACGTGATCTCGGAAAACCATGGGTTCCAAGTCATCCGCCGCCTGCAGATGATGAAGTACGGCGAGCAGTTCGGCAACGACTTCCGGTACCGGGACGAGGAGGATACCGCTCGACTCTCGGGCGACTACCTCCACGTCGACCTCGGCGAGATCGCCTCGGGACTCGGTGCCACGACCATCCGAGCCACCAGCACCGAGGAGGTCCGCTCCGCCCTCAACGAGACCCGCGACATCCACGGACCCGTCGCCATCGTCGTGCCGACCATTCCGTTGGTCGACCTGCCCGGTTCAGGTGTCTTCTGGGACGTCGCGCCCGCCGAGGTCGCCGAACAGGATTGGGTAGCCGAGCTGCGCACCGACTACGAACAGGGACTGGAGGACCAGAAATGGCACATCTGAACACGGCGGTGACGCCCTTGGACAAAGGTGGCCTGGCGGCACGAATCCGCGCGGGGGAGACGACGATCGGTAGCTTCGCTGGTCTCGGCTCGACCATGGCCATCGAAGTCCTGGCCGCTGCAGGCCTCGATTGGGTCCTCGTCGACCTAGAACACGGTGGCGGAAGCGAGGCCTCGGTCGGTGACGCGGTCGCCGCGGCCGGCGGGTACGGTGCCGCCACCCTCGTTCGAGTCGAGACCCCTGACCGGATCAGAATCGGCCGCGCCCTAGATGCCGGTGCTGCCGGAGTCATGCTCCCGCGAGTGGACTCCGCCGACGAGGTGGCCGCGATCATTCCGCACCTGCACTACCCGCCGCTCGGCGACCGGGGAGTGGCCACCTATAACCGTTCCCTGCGGTGGGGTATGGACAAGGACGCATTGAAGACAAGCGATAGCGAGGTGATCACCATCGTGCAGATCGAAACGACCGGTGCCCTCGCCGAGGTGGACGCCATCGCGGCCCTCGACGCCGTCGACGTCCTCTTCGTCGGCCCCCTCGACCTGTCGTACGCACTCGGAGTCCCGCTCGACTTCACGGCACCGGTCTTTCGCGACGCCCTTGACACGGTCGTCGAAGCCGCCCGGAAACACGGAAAGTCAGCAGGCATCCTCAGCGCCGACGCCGCAGTCGCCTCGACCCGAGCCGAACAGGGCTTCACCTTCCTGCCGGTGGGCTCGGATTCGACGCTGCTGGCCGACACCGCCGCTGCAGTCATCTCCATCCTGCGCGACTGAGATCGCGGCACTTCCGCGCAACAATCGACTACTCAAGGAGCACCATGAGCAACAACCCCACGACCATCGGAGTCGGACTCATCAGCGTCGGCTGGATGGGCCAGCTGCACAGCCGCGCCTACACCAACGTGCCCGTCGTCTATCCCGAATTGGGCATCAGGACTCGCCTGGTCATCGCGGCCGACACCAATGACGAGCGCGCCCGATTCGCCGAGGATGTGCTCGGATACGAGACCTCGACGAGTGACTACAACGATGTTCTCAACCACCCGGATGTCGACGTCGTCTCCGTGTGCGCACCGAACTTCCTCCATGAGGAGATCGGCACTGCCGTCGCCAAGGCCGGTAAGTCACTGTGGATCGAGAAGCCTGTCGGGCGCTCCGCCGAAGAGACAGAATCCGTGGTCAACGCTGCCGATGCCGCCGAGGTCGTCACCGCCGTCGGCTTCAACTACCGCAACGCCCCGGCCATCGAGTACGCGCGGAAGATCATCGCCGAGGGCAAACTCGGACGCATCACGAACGTACGCGGCGCATTCTTCGCCGACTACTCGGCCGAGCCGAATGGTGCTCTGTCCTGGCGCTTCATCCGCGGACTCGCAGGATCCGGAGTTCTCGGAGACCTCCTCGGGCATCTGACCGATCTCGCCCACTACGTCGTCGGCCCGATCGACAAGGTCACCGGTGTGGCCAACACGGCCTACACCGAACGGCCCAAACTCGAGATGGGAAGCGGCACCCACTTCGACGTCGTCGAAGGCGGAGAGATGGCACCGGTCGAAAATGAGGACTATGCCGGCCTGCTCGTCCACTTCGGCCCCGACGCTCAGGGAGCAGGCGCCGTCGGGACCCTCGAAGCCTCGAGGGTGTGCGTCGGTCCCCGCGCGGAGTACTCTCTCGAGGTCTACGGAACCGAAGGGTCGCTGCGGTGGAACTTCGAGCGGATGAACGAACTCGAACTCGCACTCGGTCACAAAGGCCCGCACGTGGGTTTCACCCGCATCATGGCCGGCTCCGAATTCGGTGACTTCTCGAAATTCCAACCGGGGGCAGGCACCTCCATGGGCTACGACGACCTCAAGGTCATCGAAGCGAAGAAGTTCCTCCTCGCCCACGTCGGTCAGGAATCGATCCACGCAGACGTCCACGACGCGCTGGCCGCGAACCGTGTCGTCTACGCGGGTGAGCGCGCCATCGCCACAGAGTCCTGGCAGTCCGTCGACCCGGTCGAAGGCACCTCGGCGTCGACCCGGACTGCTGCCGATTCGACCAGGAAGGAAACCGTCGATGCCTGAGAAGACCATCGTCATCGGTCTCGGACCGGTACCGAAGAACCTCGTCGAGGGTGAACTCGGACGCAGCGTCGACTTCGTCGAAACACCCGGGCCCGAGGACTATGCGAAAGCGGAGGGAGCAATCGTCCGCGCCGCCGTCAAGGTCGGTCCGGCCGAACTCGACACGATGCCCAACCTCAAGGTCATCGCCCGCACCGGAGTCGGCGTCGACGACGTCGATGTCGATGCCGCCACCGAGCGGGGAATCCCCGTCGCGATCACCCCCGGAGCCAACTCGACGGCCGTCGCCGAAGGCGCTTTCGCCCACATGTTGCAACTGGTCAAATCCCTGGGTCCGCTGACCGAGATCGTTCGCTCCGGAGGATGGACCGAGCGCACCAGCGTCCCGGTCGGCGATCTCGACGGAGCGACCCTGGGAATCGTGGGATTCGGCAACATCGGTCGCCGGGTGAAGGCGATCGCCGAAGCCTTCGGAATGACCGTCCTCGCGTATGACCCCGTCGCCGAGGTACCCGAGGCCAACAGGTCTGAGACGGTCGATGAGATTCTGCGGGCATCCGACATCGTCACCCTCCATGTCCCGCTGCTTAAGAGCACCCGTCACATGATCGACGCCCACGCGATCGAGACGATGAAGGACGGAGCAATCCTCGTCAACACCAGCCGTGGCGGACTGATCGACGAAGATGCGGCACTGGCCGGACTCGAATCGGGCAAGCTCGGGGGAGTCGGCCTGGACTCATTCGAATCCGAACCGCCGCAGCCACACCCCCTCTTTCAGCATCCACGCACAGTGCTGAGCCCTCATGTGATGGGACTCAGTACAAAGGCCAGCCGAGCCACCTTCATCGCCGCCGCCCGTGCCGTGGACGCCGTACTCAAAGGCGAACACCCGGACGCAGCGGTGAACGCGGCAGAGACACAGGCGGCACGTGCAGCCGCAGGCAAAGGAGACAACCAGTGAGCACCGTCAAGATCGCCGCAGCCCCCATCTCCTGGGGAGTCTGCGAAGTCCCCGACTGGGGATTTCAGCTGAGCCCGGAACGGGTCCTCACCGAAATGCAGGAACTCGGCTTCGACGCCACTGAATTCGGTCCCGAAGGGTTCCTCCCCGATGACGCGGAAGGTCGGGCAGAAACACTCAAACGGCACTCTATGCAGGCCGTCGGTGGTTTCTACCCGGCCGTCCTCCACGACCCAGACCATGACCCGCTGCCGGAGATCGAACGCGAGCTCGAAGCCTACGTCGCCGCCGGAGCCGACACGCTGGTCCTGGCCGCAGCCACCGGCGTCGACGGATATGACGCCAAGCGACCGGAACTCGATGACTCCGGTTGGGAGACCGTCTACCGCAACATCGGTAGCATCCTCATGGCCGCCGAATCCAGGGGCGTCACCGTCAGTCTGCACTCGCACGTCGGCACAATGATCGAGACCCAGGACGATGTCGACCACATTCTCAATGGCACTGATGTCGACTTCTGCTTCGACACCGGGCACATGTTCATCGGCGGCGTCGATCCTATCGAATTCGTTCAGCAGCACACGGGACGCATCTCCCATGCGCACCTCAAAGACGTCTCGCTCGACCGCGCCCGTCGTGTCCAAGCCGGCGATCAGACCTATTACGACTCCGTCATCGACGGAATGTATCAGCCCCTCGGCCAGGGTGACATCGACATCGAGGCGATCGTCGGCACCCTCATTCGGGCCGGCTACGACGGGTGGTTCACTCTCGAGCAGGACACTGTCGTGGCCGAGGAGCCGAAGGTCGGATCCGGCCCGATCGAACAGGCACGCGTCAGCTTGAACTACCTCAGAACAATCGTGGAGGCGAACCGATGAGCACTCGGATCGGCATCGTGGGTCTCGGCAGGATCGGCCGAATGCACGCTCGAAACATCGCGCAGGAAGACGGCGTCGATGAACTCGTCCTCATCGGCCGCAACGCAGAGAAGCTCGAAGATGCGAAAGCGCAACTCCAATCGGAACTCTCACCGGATGCGGGAGAGGATCTACGAGGCGTCCACGCACCGGCAGGTTCTGGCCACAGCCCCTTCATCGCCACAGTGCTGCTCACCGAGGACTGGACGCAGGGACTCGACGGCGTCATCATCGCCAGTTCGACTCCCTCGCATCCCGAGCTCGCCAGGACTGCGCTGACTGCTGGTGTTCCCGTGCTCCTCGAGAAGCCAATCGGTCTGAACCTCGAAGAGACTGCTGCACTGTCGGCCGAATTCGAAGCTCTCAACGTTCCCATCATGGTCGCCTATCACCGCCGGTACGATGAAGGATTCCAGAACCTCCGGGCGCGGATCCACAGCGGAGAGATGGGCACGATTCGGGTCATCCATTCGGTCGGTCACGACCGCTTCCACGTCGATCCGGAATTCATCCCCACCTCGGGTGGGGTGTGGCGGGATCTGCTCATCCACGAGTTCGACACGATCCCCTGGCTTTTGAACGAGGCGCCGGTGTCGATCTTCGCCTCCGGCGGTGTGCTCGATGAGCAGGCCTACACCGAAAGCGGAGACTTGGATACTGCCACAGCTGTCATCACGTTCGAATCCGGAGTTCAGGCGCTCATCAGCGGCGCACGCAACATCGCCTCCGGCCAGGACGTCAACACCGTCGTCTACGGCAGCGATGCCGCGTACGCGGCAGGTATCGACTCGAAGTCACCGATCATCTCGACGGAACCGGGTGTGTCTCCTCCGGAGTCGACCTACGCCGATTTCGTCGAACGGTTCGAGCCGGCATTCCGCCGAGAGATCCGACACTTCCTCGCTGTCATCGACGGAGATGCCGCCTCGTTGACCCTGCCGTCCGACGGTATCGTCGCAGCGCGATTGGCATTGGCCGCCGAGGAGTCTGTGCGACGCGGCGGGCCCGTCCGGTTGGACGAGATCACCACCTGAGAGCTCAAACCTCGTCACCGCACAACACAGCACCTCAATTACATCGACTCAACGCGAATTTCGCACCAGGAGAGAAGTTCAATGACGAATGAACAAATGCGCATCGGTCTCATTGGGACCGGGCGCATCGGCAAGGTCCACGCCGTCAACATCGCGGCGCTTCCCGAAACCACACTGACATGGGTGATCGACCCCTACATCGCCGGAGCGGAAGCGATCGCCTCCGAGAACGACGCACGCGCAACCGACAACCCTGACGAAGCGTTCGCCTCGGGAGAGCTCGATGCTGTGATCATCGCATCACCGACGTCGACCCACGCAGATCTCATCAAACAGGCCATCGAGGCGGGGATCCCAGTCCTCTGCGAGAAGCCGATCGACCTCGATATCGCCCGTGTCGACGAACTGGCGCCTCTGGTCGAAAACTCGGGCGTTCCGTTCGCAGTTGGTTTCAACCGCCGGTTCGACCGCGACTTCTCGTTCGCACGGGAACGCCTCATCGCCGGTGAGGTCGGCAACCTCGAACAGCTGTCGATCATCAGTCGCGACCCCGAACCGCCAACGGTAGAGAATCTCAGAACCACCGGCGGCATGTTCCGGGACCAGACCATCCACGACTTCGACATGGCACGGTACTTCGCTCCCGACATCGTCGAGGTCTTCGCCACAGGGTCACAGCTGTTCGACGACGGTGCCAAACAGACTTCGGACTTCGACACCGCCATGGTGACGATGAGGACCGCGACTGGGGTCCAGATCTCGATCACCAACTCGCGCCATAGCTCGATCGGCTACGACCAGCGGATCGAGATCTTCGGCGGTGAGGGCATGCTCGAGGTCGGCAATGCGGGCACGAGCCTGGTCAGCTACTCGAATGCGACGGCAGTGAAGACCACGTCGCCCTATCAGCACTTCTTCCTCGAACGCTACGCGGACGCTTACCTTGAGGAGCTGCGCGAGTTCAGCCGACTCGTGAGAGGGGAGGACTCCCGCTGCTCGACCTTCGCCGACGGCCGTGCGGCGTTGCTGCTGGCCGACGCGGCCGAACTCTCGGCCAGGGAAGGACGAGTCGTCCGCGTCGACCTGGACAGGTGAATGGCTCTGCGAGCCGCACGGCGACATCAATGACAGTGCAACGAAGCACAATGTGAGGAGACCATCGTGGTTGCCAATTCAACAGAGTCACCGACACTCAGGGACTCAGCACTACCGGACATGCCGAAAACCGGGCCGTTCAGGAAGCGGATCGGACTGATCTCGATCGTCGCCTGCTTCGGCGGCCTCCTGTTCGGATACGACACCGGTGTCATCAACGGCGCGCTCCGGCCGATGTCCCAAGAGCTCGGACTCACTGCAGTCAGCGAAGGAGTCGTGACGAGTTCGCTCGTCTTCGCCGCTGCCGTAGGTGCAGTGACCTGCGGCCAGATCTGCGACATGATCGGCCGCCGCCGTACGATCCTGTATCTCGCGCTGATGTTCTTTCTCGGCACGCTGGTCGTCGTGTTCGCGCCGAACGTCACCTTGCTGGTGATCGGCCGGATCCTTCTCGGTCTCGCGGTTGGTGGAGCGTCGATCGTCGTACCGGTGTATCTGTCGGAGCTCGCTCCGCACGAGATCCGCGGCTCGATCAGCGGACGCAACGAAGTTGCGATCGTCTCGGGACAGCTGGCAGCATTCGTCGTCAACGCCATCATCGGCAACGTGTGGGGGCACATCGATGGGATCTGGCGTGTCATGTTCGCCATCTGTGCGATACCGGCAGTCTGCCTGTTCATCGGCATGCTCAGGATGCCCGAATCGCCGAGGTGGCTTGTCGAACATAATCGCCGGGATGAGGCGCTGGCGGTCCTCATGACAATTCGCACCGAGGAGCGGGCGCGAGCCGAACTCGGAGCTGTCGAAGTGGTCGCCGAGGCATCGACCGGTGATCAGCGAGTCGGCTATCGGAAGTTCGTGTTCAACAAATGGTTGGTCAGGATCGTCCTCGTCGGAATGGGCGTCGCAGTCTGTCAGCAGCTCACCGGCATCAACTCGATCATGTACTACGGTCAGGTCGTCCTCATCGAATCCGGCTTTGCCGCAAACGCGGCACTCATCGCGAACATCGCACCTGGTGTGGTCGCGGTCCTCGGCGGACTCTTCGCCTTGTACATGATGGACCGAGTCGACCGTCGCGCCACCTTCATCACAGGCCTGTCCCTCACAACGACCTTCCACCTCCTCATCGGACTGTGCTCGAAATTCATGGCAGAGGACAACCCGCTGCGCGCCTGGGTGATCCTCGCTCTCATCGTCGGTTTCGTGGCCTCCATGCAGACGTTCCTCAACGTCGCAGTGTGGGTCTGGCTCGCCGAGGTTTTCCCGCTGCCGATGCGCGGTGTAGGGATCGGCGTCTCGCAGCTGTTCGGGTGGGGGATGAACGGCGTCATCGCCTTGGTCTTCCCGTCCTTGGTTGCTGGAGTCGGAATCTCCGGCGTGTTCTTCATCTTCGCGATCGTCGGAGTGCTGGCATTGATCTTCATCGCCACGCAGGTACCAGAGACTCGCGGCATCTCATTGGAGAAGATGGAAGAGGGCGTCGAATCGGGGCTGGCTTATAAGTTCCGTGTCTGGAAGAGGCTGCGTGATGAACAATGACAGAACCTGAACTGGTTGCGACGTGTTGGACGAGCGCTGGGGATGCTGCGCCGATGAGGAAGACTGAACGAAGCCCCCTCGATCCGCTCGAGCGAGTCCGAGAGGTCGGGGCGGCTGGCTGGATGGGGCTCGGATTCGTCCTCGATGACCTGAGAGCAATTCGGGACACGATCGGCTACGACGCGCTGGCCGACGAGATCAGCGGTGCGGGGTTGCGCCATGGCGAGGTCGAACTGTGCTCCGGATGGTGGAAGGACCCCGAAGGAGCGTGGCGTGGGCATTGGGAGGAACTGCTCGAAGCGGCACAGAGACTCGACGTTGCTTTCATCAAGATCGGCACTGACAGTGCCCCCGCCGTCGAGGATGTCGAACCTTTCGTCGAACCCCTGCGCCGTCTGGCGGCTGAGGCAGAGTCCTACGGCACGAAGGTCGCACTCGAGCCCCTTCCGTTTGGGATGATCGCCTCGATTCCGCAGGGTGCCGAGCTCATTCGCCGCGTCGACCACCCTGCTGCGGGCCTGGTCGTCGACTACTGGCACGTCTTCCGTGCAGGTACCTCTTTGGAGGAGCTGCGAAGCGCTCTGACTGCGGACCAGGTCTTCGGTGTCGAACTCTGCGACGCCGATGAGACCGTCGTCGGGACATTGTTCGAAGACACCAGGGACAATCGTCGCCTCATCGGCGAAGGGGACCAAGATGTCTGCGGTTTCATCGAGACGCTCAGAGCCATCGGCTATGACGGCCCATGGGGTGTCGAGATCCTCTCCGAAGACCATCGTCGGCGGCCCCTGCACGAGGCGCTGGATGTCGCACGCCGAACGGCGCTGTCCGCATTCGATGTTGCCTGAACGAACAACGGCGACGACTCCGGTCTGAGCGACGGGACTCGCTTCGCCGAGGCTGACCTACTAACTAACTGACCGACGTCCGCAGGCATAAGCAACGGCCGGCAGGTGCGCCCCTGGATCGCAGTGATCCGCGAAACGCACCTGCCGGCCGTTCTCTGTTCTCAACCGGAGGCCGCGAGTCTCATGCAGCGCGGTGTCTCCGGAAGTCTGTCACCGCCGGACGCGGACTTCAGTCCGTGCCGGCGTCGAACGCCGAGGACAGGTTGGCGAGGTCGCTGGCCTCGTCCACCTCGGCGCCGGAGTTCGCGATCTCGTCGGCGCCGCCGGCCTCAAGTGAGCCCACGAGCTCCGAGGTCGGGCCCGAGACGATGCCCATGGCCGCGTACTGCTCGAGGCGGGCACGGGAGTCGGCGATGTCGAGGTTGCGCATGGTCATCTGACCGATGCGGTCCTCGGGGCCGAAGGCGGCGTCGCCGACGCGCTCCATCGACAGCTTCTCCGGATGGTAGGACAGGTTCGGTCCCGTGGTGTTGACGATCGTGTAGTCGTCGCCGCGGCGCAGCCGCAGGGTGACCTCGCCGGTGATCGCCGAGGCGACCCACCGCTGCATGGATTCGCGGAGCATGAGCGACTGCGGGTCGAGCCAGCGTCCCTCGTACATGCGCCGACCAAGGCGGCGACCCTCCTCGTGGTAGAGGGCGATGGTGTCCTCGTTGTGGATGGCGTTGAGGAGCCGTTCGTAGGTCACGTGGAGCAGCGCCATGCCCGGAGCCTCGTAGATGCCGCGGGACTTCGCCTCGATGATGCGGTTCTCGATCTGGTCGGACACACCGAGTCCGTGGCGGCCGCCGATCTCGTTGGCCTTGAAGACCAAGGCGACCGGGTCGTCGAATTCTTCGCCGTTGATGGCGACGGGACGGCCGGCCTCGAAGCGGACCGAGACCTCTTCGGACTTGACCTCGACGTCATCGCGCCAGGCGGCGACGCCCATGATCGGTTCGACGATGTCGAGTCCGGCATCGAGGAATTCGAGCGTCTTCGCCTCGTGGGTGGCGCCCCAGATGTTCGCATCCGTGGAGTAGGCCTTCTCGGCCGAATCACGGTAGGGGTAGCCGTGCTCGACGAGCCATTCGCTCATCTCCTGCCGACCGCCGAGCTCATCGACGAACTCTGAGTCGAGCCACGGCTTGTAGATGCGCAGCTTCGGGTTGGCCATGAGGCCATAACGGTAGAAGCGCTCGATGTCGTTGCCCTTGTAGGTCGAGCCGTCGCCCCAGATGTCGACGCCGTCTTCCTTCATGGCGCGCACCAGCATGGTGCCGGTGACGGCACGGCCCAGCGGGGTGGTGTTGAAGTAGGTCTTGCCACCGGAGCGGACGTTGAAGGCACCGCACTGCAGGGCGACGAAGCCCTCCTCGACGAGCAGACGCTTGGCGTCGACGAAGCGGGCGATCTCCGCGCCGTATTCCTTGGCGCGCTCGGTCACCGATTCGAGGTCGGGCTCGTCGTACTGGCCGATGTCGGCCGTGTACGTGCAGGGGACGGCACCCTTGTGGCGCATCCACGCCACTGCGCAGGAGGTGTCCAGTCCGCCGGAGAAGGCGATTCCAACGTGCTCACCGACTGGGAGCGAAGACAGTACTTTCGACATGGCACCAGCGTAACGTCATCTCCCGCCGCCTGTCGAATTGTTATGCATTGCAATGTATTTTTATGTGCCGGAGCTGTGGGTGGGGCCGGTTTTGAGCGCCCGCTCCTGACGACGGTGAGCGTTGCTTCCTCGCCGAGGCGGCACCGTGCCTGGAGGGGCCCGAGCCAAGAGGCGTGTGGCGTGAAACTGCGTGCCATGGGTGGTCGAAATGGTCACGTCGGCCGCGGGATTTCGTGACCATTTCGCCCACCCAGGAAGCGATTGGAGGATGAGGAGCCAGCTGCTTACCGCCCCGACTTCTGGGCCCGGTGAGTCCGGATCGCCTCGGCGACGGCGATGGCGTCATCCTCGGGCGCATCGGACTTCCGGTCCGGGCGCGCCGTGAAGAGATAGATGAACCCGACGACCAGTACGACGACGAGGCCGATGAGCACGATCCAGTCGGCGAAGAACGATCCGGAGTCACCGGGCAGGGACAGCAGGATCATCGCGAAGATCCCATAGGCCAGGGCCGCGATGTTGACGACGATGCCCCAACCGCGCAGCGACCATGGTCCCGCCGGCCTCCACCCCTTGATCCGCTGACGCAGCGCTCCGAGGACGACCATCTGGAAGGCCAGGTAGATCCCGAGGATCGCGAACGAGGTCACAGCCACGAGGATTCCGTCGTTGAACCAGATCAGCACGCAGATGAGTGCCGGTGCGGTGCAGGCGACGATGAGCGCATTGCGAGGAATCTTCGTGCCGTCGGTGACCTTTGAGAGCCACCGGTGACCGGGCATCATTCCGTCGCGGGCGAAGCTGAAGATCAGACGCGAGGCCGCGGCCTGCAGGCTGAGCACGCAGGAGATGAACGCGAGGATCGCCACCAGCAGGAAGATCTTCGCCCCGACCGCACCGAGGCTGCCCTCAAGGATCGACGGAATCGGATCCTCGACCTCACCTGCGACGATCTCGTCGAGGTTCGGTGCGGCAAGTACGTAGCCGCCGAAGGAGAACAGGGCCGAGATCGCTCCGACGAAGATCGTCATGAGCATCGCCTTCGGGATGCCGCGCGCGGGGTTCGAGACCTCCTCGGCGACGTCGCCGCAGGCTTCGAAACCGTAGAAGAGGAAGAGTCCGGCGACTGCGGCTCCCATGAACACGGGCAGGTAGCTGCCGTCGCCCGCGGTGCCCATGGTGTCGAAGAAGACGGAGAAGCTGTGCTTGCGTTCGAAGATGAGGAGGAACAGGCCGAGCCCGATGACGCCGATGAGCTCGGCGAACAGGCCGATTCGTGCGATCCGGGCCAGCCACTTCGTGCCTGAGAAATTGATCGCCAGAGCCAGAACGAGCAGGACAAACGCGAGGACCAGGGTGGTGTTTCGGTTGAGGACGAAGCCGAAGAGACTCGCGAGGAACCCAGCCCCGAATTCCGCCACCGAGGTGATGGTGACGATGAGCGCGCAGATATAGACCCACGCGGCCATCCACGCATACCGCTTGCTCCACAGGCGGCGCGCCCACGGGTAGATGCCGCCGGCGATGGGGAACTGCGAGACCACCTCGCCGAAGACCAGGGCGACGAGCAGCTGCCCGCAGGCGACGATGACGATCCACCAGATCGACGGTGGACCGCCGGTCGACAAAGCAACGGCCAACAGTGAGTAGACGCCGACGAGCGGTGAGAGATAGGTGAAGCCGAGCGCGAAGTTCGCCCACGGGCTCATCGATCGCTCGAATGAGTCGCCGTAGCCGAGGACCGCGAGGTGATCGGAATCGGAGAGGTGATCGGACATGGTGATGTTCCTTCATTCGAATCGTCGTTGATTCTGGTTCTGTCGGTCATCGTATCCCCGATTCCCCAGCCTGGAGCCGAAAGCGCTGAAGCAAGACTCACAGGCCCCATTCCACCCGCGCAGGTCCCGTCCCGCTCAGCTCTCACCAGCACGTACGGCTCGGCCGATCTCGCCCACGCGACTGAGTGCGATTTCATCCTCGCGGCGGAGGCGCCGGACGAATGCGCGTCATAGCGTGGAACCACAGGCACAGAGCACCGATGAAACGACGGGCGCCGCGCAGCAACGAGGAGGAACTGTGAACACGCAGACGCACAATCAGGCAGGATCTGCCGAGGCGACCGGACCGACCGATGCGACGCCCGGTCCCATGACTCCGTCCGGAGCCCCCACCCCGGGGACCCCTGCACCGCGCATCGCCGAGGAGGCCGGCGCCGCCTGGTCCGCCGCCGAGGCGGCCGATCGGAAAGGGCGTCCGCTCGCTGTCGTGCCGACCCGAGTTCCCTGGCTCGAGCTCGGGATCTTCGCCGTCATCGCGTTCGGACTCGCATGGCTCGCGTGCCTGCCGCTGTGGGTCTCGGGCGAGGGCCTCGGCGATCCGCTCGCCGTGCAGCTCTATGGCGGTCTGATGATGTTCACACCGCTGGTCGCCAGCATCGTCGCTGCCGTCATTCAGCGTCGGCGAGCTCGCAGCAGAGGCGAGGTCATGGCCAGCGCACCTCGCTATTTCGGCTTCTGGCCGCTGCGCCCGTTCGGCCGAGTCCTCTGGATGACCGTGGCCGCCTTCTTCGGGGTCATGGTGCTCATCGTCCTCGGCTATCTCCTCAGCGCCGCCTTCGGTTGGCTCAGCCTCGATCTCACCGGGCTGTCTGCGTTCAAGGAGCAGCTGGCCACGATCCCCGGCCTGGACTCGGTGCCGACAGTAGTCGCCGTCCTCGGCTATCTGCTGCTCATGCTCGTCTCCTCGGTGGTCACTGCCTTCGTCACGATTGGGGAGGAATTCGGCTGGCGAGGATGGCTGCTCACCAGCCTCCGGCCGCTGGGCACCTGGCCTGCCCTGCTCATCGTCGGCGCGGTCTGGGGCCTGTGGCATGCACCGCTCATCCTGCTCGGCTACAACTTCGGCCGCCCCGACATCACCGGACTCGGACTCATGGTCGGCGGCTGCATCATGGTCGGCATCCTCTTCGGCTGGCTGCGACTGCGCACCGGCTCGGTCTGGCCTGCCGTGTTCGCCCACGCCGGACTCAACGGGTCCAATGCGATGCTGCTGGGGCTGCTCATGGACTCCGGCGCCTCGACTCCGGATCCGGCACTCTTCACCCTTCTCGGGGTCTCCGGATGGATCGTCTGTGCCGTCGTCATCGCCGTCCTCGTCGTGACGGGACAGTTCCGGAAGCAGCCGGAGTTGGGGATCAAAAAGACCATCCCCGCCGAGGAGGCCCCGCAGTCGGCCGCCCAAGCGCAGACAGCCTGATCGCCGGAAGCCCAACCGTCACGCGCAGACCGCCTGCTGCCGCCGCACCTGACCACCGGCAGACAGCCTGACCGCCTGACCACCATCGAAATATGACGCCGGGGCCGTCCTCGAAATTGAGGCACGGCCCCGGCGTCCGTTAGGCTCAAAACCCCATAGACCTAAGGAGTACTCCGTGATTTTTGGACCATCGCTGCTGCAGACGGCGGGACGCATGCTCACCGCCCCGATCTTCATCACCGGCGGCCTGTCGGCCGTGAAGGACCCGGCCGGAAAGGCGGCGATGGCGGAGTCGACGCTGGATGCCATCCGCGAATACGTCCCCGCACTGCCCGATGACAACGAGCTGCTCGTGCGCATCAACGGCGGAGTGCAGATCCTCGCCGGTGCGACCCTCCTGCTCGGCATCAAGCCGCGACTCTCGGCGCTGGCGCTCGCCGGCTCCCTCGTCCCGACCACGCTGGCCGGACACTCCTTCTGGGAGATGGAGGGCGGCGACGCGAAAGCCCACCAGACTCAGTTCTCGAAGAACCTCGCGGCACTCGGCGGGCTCCTCCTCATCGCCGGAGAAGGCGACAGCACCAAGGTCATCGAGAAGGCCGCCGCCAAGGCAGCGAAGAAAGCCGAGAAGCGCGCCCTCAAGCAGGCGTGAGACTCGACGATGACTCGGCCGCCGGCTGACGGGACATCCGGCAGGGAAGCCCCTGCCTGGGAGCTCTCGGGCCAGGAGGTCTCGTCCTTCGGCCGAGTGGTCGATTCCGCGGGCGGTGAGCCCGTCGACCAGATGTTCGCCGAGGTGGTCGACATCGTCACATTCAACGACGTCAAGGACCCCGACCTCTGGGCACGGCCGACCACTGCTCCGGCCCCTATCCAGATCGTCGAGCACGATCCGGCGTGGGCCGATCATTTCGCCGAGGCCGCCCGCCGGATCCGTCGAGTGCTCGCTCCGAATGGAACGTTCGTCGGCATGGCACACGTGGGCTCCACCTCGGTGCCGGGATTGCCGGCGAAGCCGATCATCGACATCGCCCTTGTTGTCGCCGACCCCACGGCCGAGGACGACTACGTCCATGCGCTCGGCGAGGCAGGATTCGACCTCACCATCCGCGAACCCGCCTGGTACGAACACCGCATGTTCAAACGTCTCGATCCGAAACCCGGGCAGCTGAATTGCAATCTCCACGTCTTCGGGCCCCGTTGCGCAGAAGTGGCGCGGATGCGGCTGTTCCGCGACTGGCTGCGCGAGCACGAGGACGACCGCGAGCTCTACCAGTCGGTGAAACGCGCCTCTGCTGAGGAAACGAACGCGGCCGGGGAGACGGTCATGGATTACAACGCCCGCAAGGAAGCCGTCGTCCGCGAGATCTACCACCGCATCTTCGACGCCCGTGGCTGGATCTGAATTCAGCGCAGCCCTGGAAAACCATACGGAAACGCCTATGCTCGAAGCATGGTCAAGGCACTCCTCATCGTCGATGTCCAGAACGATTTCACCGAAGGCGGCGCGCTCGGCGTGACCGGCGGCGACCGCGTCGCCGAGGGCATTACGCGCCACCTCGCCGCACATGCCAGCGACTACGACGCCGTCATCGCCTCCCGCGACTGGCACGATGCCGACAATGACAACGGCGGCCATTTCAGCGACTCTCCGGACTTCGTCGATACCTGGCCCGTCCACTGTGTCGCCGGCACGTCCGGTGCCGAGTTCGACCCGCTCCTCGACACCACGCCCATCACCCATGAAGTCCGCAAGGGCCAAGGCAAGCCCGACTATTCGGCCTTCCAAGGGACCACGGAGACGGGGAGCCGCCTCGGCGAGCTTCTGGACGAACTCACCATCACCGAGGTGGACGTCGTCGGCATCGCCACCGACCACTGCGTACGCGCCTCCGCCCTCGACGCATTGGACTCCGGCGTGCAGGTCCGTGTCCTCACCGACCTCGTCGCCGGAGTCGGGGAGGACTCGAGCAGGGCAGCCCTCGCAGAGGTCGAAAAGGCGGGAGCCGACCTGGCGTGAGCCGCTGGCTCTCACCCTCGGCTCCTCCTCTGTCGGCTCCTGCGTCGCGGCCCCTTTTTCTCGGCCCCTAGGTCTCACTTATCGCTTAACCCGAAGAACGCACTTTGCACGACACGTTCTTCAACCTAACCGGTAAGTGAGACCAGAAGCCTCCCCTCCGGAGCCGCCCAAGGGCCGCCCTCCCGGCGATCCTCCCGCCCTTCCGGCCCAACCCTTCCACCTCCCGATTCCACCATCATTCCTGGTCAGCAGGTTTCCTCCATCGAAAGTTGCAGATCGGATCTGAACTCATAGGCGATGTGCACCGGTCCGTATATTGATGGACTGGAGTCATGAACTCACCACTGGCGAAAACCGCACATACGCTGACATCGAAGCGCGGTTCGTGGTTCGTCCTCGGCGGGGTCGTCGTCCTCGTCGCTCTGATCTTCGGACTCCTGTCCGGAGCAGGTGAGGACCGGGCCAACGAAACCGCTCCGGCCGACTCCGAATCGGCCCAGGCCCAGCAGACCCTCGACAAGTTCCCCGAAGCCGACAAGCAGTCCGTCATGGTCGTGGCCTCCCTTACCGACGGATCCGAACTGTCCGCGAACGATCAGGCCGAACTGAAGACGCTGGGCGGCTCGCTCGGCGATTCCGTCGGCGACGAATCCACCGAAACCGTGACCGGGCCGATACTGAGCGACGACAAGCAGGCCGCACTGCTCATGGTGCCCATCACCGTCGGCCTGACGAACTCGGACACCGCTGACACCGTCGATGACCTGCGCACCGCCATCTCCGATGACCCGACCGCCTCAGAACTCACTGACGACGGCATGTCCCTGCTGGTCACCGGCGGTCCCGCGATCGGCGCCGACATCGCCTCGGCGTTCAATGGTGCCGACTTCACGTTGCTGATCGTCACCATCGTCATCGTCGCCCTGCTGCTGATCATCACCTACCGCTCACCGATCCTGTGGCTGCTGCCACTCATCGTCATCGGCACCGCCGACGGACTCGCCTCGACCGTGACCGCGGCCGTCGGCGACTGGCTCGACCTGCAGTTCGACGCGGGAATCATCAGTGTCCTCGTCTTCGGCGCCGGCGCGAACTACGCCCTCCTGCTCATCTCCCGCTACCGCGAGGAGCTGCGCCGCTTCACCGACCACCGCACCGCACTCGCCGAGGCCTGGACACACACCGCAACGACGATCCTCGCCTCGAACCTCACCGTCGTCCTGTCCCTGCTCAGCCTCGTCTTCGCAATCATCCCCGGCACCCGCGGACTGGGCATCACCGCGGCCGTCGGCCTGCTCATCTCCGCGGCCGCCGTCCTCTTCGCCCTGCCGCCCGTACTCGCGATCTGCGGCAAGCGAGTGTTCTGGCCCTTCGTGCCGAAGACCGAGGACGCGCTCACCGCGCAGGGCTCGGACGAGGACACCGCCCCCGCCGAGGCGGCCCCGCACTCGGCGCGGGAGCTCGGTGACCGCGCGGCTGACACCAGGGACGGGGCCGCCTCGGCGAAGCCCTCGATCTGGCGCACCATCGCCACTCGCGTGGTCCGGAGACCCGGGCTCCACCTCGGTGCCGGAATCGTCATCCTCGGCGTCATGGCCACCGGGTTCATCGGATCGTCGATCGGCCTCGACCAGAGCGAGAAGTTCCGGGTCCAGTCCGAATCGGCGCAGGGACTCGACGTCCTGTCCGACCATTTCCCACCCGGTGAATCCCAGCCCATCTGGATCCTCGCCGATACCGACCACGCGGACGACGTCGTCGATTCCGTCAGCGATACGAACGGCGTGGTGCGCGCCTCGGCGATCGAGGACACGAACATCGACGGCACCTCGATCACGAAGATCATGGTCACCGGCGAGTACGAACCCGACAGCGCGCAGGGACTCGACCTCGTCGAAGACATCCGCAGCGATGTCCACGCCATCGACGGAGCCGACGCCCAGGTGGGCGGTGCCGCGGCCACGGAGCTCGACGCCCGTGACGGCAATCAGACGGACTTCTTCACGATCGTCCCGATGGTCCTGGCGATCAGCTTCATCATCCTGCTCGGCATCCTCCGCGCACCCATCGCCGCGTTCACCCTGCTGGTGGTCAACGTGGTGTCCTCGGCTGCGGCGATCGGACTCGGCGCATTCCTGTCCCGGACGATCTTCGGACAGTCGGCACTCGATGCGCAGGTGCCGATCCTCGCGTTCCTCTTCCTCGTCGCGCTGGGCATCGACTACTCGATCTTCCTCGCCCACCGCGCGAAGAAGGAGTCCGTCATCCACGGCGGACGCCAGGGCATGATCGAAGCCGTCGCACACACCGGCGGCGTCATCACCAGCGCCGGCATCGTCCTGGCCGGAGTGTTCGCGGCATTGGGCATGCTGCCGCTGATGGTGCTCGGCCAGCTCGGCCTCATCGTCGGAGTCGGCGTGCTGGTCGACACGATCATCGTGCGCACCGTCATCGTGCCCTCGATCTTCGGGCTCGTCGGCGATCGGATGTGGTGGCCGAACAAGGCGATCACCCACTTCCACGAGCGCGCAGCTGAGGGTGCGGCCGACGGTTCGACCGCACGCTCGAGCGAGGACGGGCACGACCTGCAGTCCACTCATCTGCTCGTCGAGAAGGGATCTGCGGACTCCGGTTCCGCATCCCATCACGGCAAGCACTGAACCGACGCCTGAACGAGTTGAGCAGGCCCGGGCGACGACCATCTCGTCGCCCGGGCCTGCTCGGTTTCCGCACCGGGTGGTGCCTATGACATACCACCGGGGTCCCGGATGTGATTGAGTTGGCAGGGAGATTCATGACAGCACGTGATCACCGCTTCGGCACCTTCGCCGTCGCGGCCGATCTGCAGAAAGGCGGCAGCGTGGGCGCACGCAAGTGGACAGAACGCACGATGGAGTTCGGTCAGCACGCCATCGCGCTCGTCCTCATGCTCATCTCCTGCATCCGAGCAGTGACCACCGGCGCTCCGATGCTCGCCGCCATCGCTGTGAGCGTCGTCTTCCTCGCCTGGTATGCCCTCGGGGCCGTGCGCGCGGCTCGCTCGGGCGCACTGGTGCTGGCGAAGTGGTGGCTGATCGTCCTCGCCGCCGCCTGGCTGTGCACACTGCTCGTCTCCGCCGAGTTCATCTGGGTCGCCTTCCTCCTCTGGCTGCTCGCCGGCCACCTGTTCTCCCTGCGCATCGCCGTCGTCTTCACCGCGCTCACCTACATCGCGACCATCGTCGCCCCTCTCGGGCACTACGGACAGGTGCCGACCCCGAGCATCATCGGCTCCCTCATCGGCGCCGTCTTCGCGCTCGGCCTGTCCCGCGGCTACATCGAACTGCTGCGCGAGGGCCGCCGCCGTGAGGAGCTGCTGCGCTCCCTCGAACTCGCCCACCAGAACCTGCTCGACCTTCAGGACGAGCTCGCCCTGACCCAGCGGCACGCCGGCGAGATCCAGGAACGCACCCGCGTCTCCCGCGACATCCACGACACGATCGCGCAGTCGATCTCGTCGATCCGCCTCATCGCCCACGCCGAGGCGGAGCGCACCACCGATGACCGCGCCGGCCAGGTGCTCGCCCAGGTCGAGGACCTCGCCGCACAGAGCTCACGCGATGTCCGCCGCATCATCGCAGCCCTCGCCCCGGCCGAGCTCGAAGACGGAGCGCTGACCGCGGCCATCCGCCGGCTGCTCGCCCGCCTCGAGGACGACAGCTCGATCCGCGGCCACCTCGACGTCGACGAGACCCTGCCGACCCTGTCCGCCGAGGTGGAAGTGGCGCTGCTGCGGACCGCGCAGTCGGCGCTGTCCAACGTCCGTCAGCACTCCCAGGCCACACGGGTGATGGTCAGCCTCATGGACCTCGACGGGACGATTCGAATGGACATCGTCGACGATGGGGTCGGCATGGCGGATCCGCACACCCGACAGCGGAACCCGGACTCGGGTTTCGGCCTCGACTTCATCGGCTCGAGAATGCGCGAACTCGGTGGGGAACTCGTCATCGAATCGAGTCAGGGATCCGGCTTCGCGATCTCCGCGACCTTGCCCAGCCAATCCCAGCTCCACACCCGCGGTGACGGACTCGGCGCCCCCGCCGAGGGCACACATACGGACACAGCCGACCACCTCGGCGAAGAGGGAGGCGGCACACCCGCCGAGGGCTCGGGTGCGGATCCGACCGGCCGCCTCGGCGAGGGTGATGGCAGCACACGTGAGAACACCGACACAGGAGAGAACGCATGAGCATTCGAGTGATCCTCGTCGATGACCACCCGGTCGTGCGGGCGGGCCTGAAGTCCGTCATCGACGCACCGGAAAACATCGCCGTGGTCGGTGAGGCCGGCAGCGGCGAGGAGGCGCTCGTCGTCGTCGACGAGCTCGGCCCCGACGTCGTCCTCTGCGACCTGCGGCTGGGGGAGGGAATCGACGGCATCGAGGTGACCAAGCGGCTGCGGGCCTTGGAGAACCCGCCGGCGGTGCTCATCCTCACCACGTTCGACCTCGACTCGGAGATCGTCGCCGCACTCAACGCCGGGGCGTCGGGCTACCTGCTCAAAGACATCGACCCGGGCGACATCTCAACGGCGATCGAGAAGGCCGCGGCGGGAGACACCTACCTGCCGCCAGAGATCTCATCGAAGGTCATCGCCGCGATGCGCAACCCGAGCCCGAAACTCACCCGGCGAGAGCGCGACGTCGTGAAACTGCTGGCCACCGGGGCCTCGAACGCACAGATCGCTCAGGAGCTCTTCGTCACCGAGGCGACCGTGAAGAGCCACCTCGTCAACGTATTCACGAAGCTCGGGGTTGACTCGCGGGCCCGCGCCATCCGCGTCGCCGAGGACCAGGGACTGGTGTAGCGCCGGCTGTCATTCTGGGCTCCGTTGCTCGGCCTGCTCACTCTTACCACGCCCGAAGTGTGAATCGGTGCCCCGCCGCTTATGATCAGCGTATGACTTGGGGTATGAGCAGGAGAAACGCATCATGAAGCGGATGTGGGCAGGGGTCGCAGCAGCGGGGCTGGTGGCATTGAGCGGCTGCAGCGACGGAGCCGGCCAGCCGGAGGGAGCACCGTCACCGACGACGACCCCGACCCTGGCCGAACCGGTCGAACTCGACTACTACGCCTCGGTGATCACCGACAACGGATCAGACTTGGCTCTGGTCGGAGACTGGATGAGCCAGAAGCTGCGAGTCATCGACGCCGACGGCGACGAGAAGTGGAGCATCGACTCCAACACCAACGAAGACGACGGAGGCACCGAAGCCTACTCGGCAGGCGAGAATGTCATCGTCCACGACTACTCCGGTACGACCACGGCCTACTCGTGGGCAGACGGGCAGGAAGTCTGGACCTTCGACATCCCCGACACCGCCGGTTCGTGCCGCCCGGCCCAATCCTTCGGATCACAGTCGACGGCAGGAGGCAGCCGCCTCGGCGAGGGAGATCTCATCCTCCTCGAGAACATCTGGATGGACTCCGAGGAGAACTGCGAACCCTCAGCCGAAGGGAACACCGTCCTCTACGCACTCGACCCGGAAACGGGGAAGGAAGCCTGGCCGGCGCGCTCGGTCGGTGAGGACGGACAGACCTTCGGCGGTCGCCTCCTCGAGCTGGCGCCGGACCGCAAATCAGGGGTCATGTCCTGGATGGACGGGGACGAGTCGATGGTCACGCGTGTGTCATTCGACGACGGCACGCACATGTCGATCCCCATCACCGAGGCGCGCAAGATCGACGACACCGGAGCCGACTACTTCACCGTGTACCCGACTCTCGATCCCGGCAATCTGACCTACGTCTACGGGTCCGCGGACCCCGACGATCCGTTGAGCTCGGCAGTGACACGTGCGGCGCAGCTGAGCATCCCCACGGACCTGAAGTCCTCCGACTCTCCCACGCTGACGGCCACCGAACAGTCTGTGGACGTGAGTATGGAAGACACCTTCGACGCTGTGTGCGGCACCGAACTGCGCTTCAGCGCAGAGGGGAAGCCGGCGTGCCTGCAGACCGAGCTGTTCGCCTCTGCGGTGAAGTACCAAGGATCGGACGGTGCCGTCGACGGGTGGTATGCAGACGCACCGGAAGCCGCGGCTGCTGTCATCGGCGGTCTCGGCAGTCCGCAATGGGAACCGGTCGACATCGGCGGCCAGACCGCCGTCATCGTTCCGGCACCCGAAGGCGGAATCGCCGCACTCGATGCGGCCACCGGCAAACCAGTATGGACGACCGACGGGCCGAAGCTGAAAGAAGAAGGCGAAACAGGCTATTGGGGAGGGCAGGGAGTGCTGCCGGACCTCGGACTGATCGTCGTCACCGACCACAAGAAGACGACGTTCTTCGAGGTGAAGACGGGCAAACCGGTCAGCGACCATCCGGCAGGGGACTACTCCGACCTGAGCTCGAGCGGACGTTTCGTCATTGCGACGAACGAGGACACGAGCACGATGTGGGCCGTCGTCGACCAGTGAGAGTGATCAGGCGGGTGACGTCTGCGGAGCTGCAGGCAGACTGAACTGCGCTGAAGTGGGATTGGCGCGGATCTGCCCGGTTGTCAGGTGAATAACTGATTGGTAATGATCCGCTGCGTCGCGCCTGGTGAGGGCGTCAACGATGACAGATCGAGGCACGTTGAGGAGTACGGATCGGCCCGGCTCCGCTACGGAGTTTCACCTCGTCCGGGTAGTCTGTTCCCTGCGCATCGGGACAACCCTGCGCACATGCAGACCCGTTCGGATCGAAGCAGTGGAGGTGACATGGCAGGCGAAGACGAGACGTTTCCGCCCCGCCCGGTGACCCCGCCGAACCGTCGCATCGGCGCACTGTCGGGCAACACGAAGGGCACCGGCGCTGGTGCTGACGCCGGTGAAGGTGCTGACACCGGTACGGGCCGGACGGCCCGGGTGGACGCTGCCCCGGCTGAGCCTGCGGATTCGAAGGTCCCCACCGAGTCGAAGGCCGCCACCGACTCTCCCGGTGATTCCGCCGCACCCGCCGCCCCCGCCTCGGCGCCGGATATCACTCTCCCGCATGTCGGGGAACTCGCCTCGGCGAGTGAAGACGCGATCGTCGATCCCTCCGAAGCGGTGCTCGAAAGCATCGACCTCGACACGTGGAAGTGGCCCGAGTTCTTCGCCTTCGCGCTCACCCGGATGCAGGAGATCTTCCCGACCGGGGGAATCCCGCGCGGAATCGGACCGGTTCGCGAATTCGTCACCGAAGACAACGATTTCCGCCCCTTGGCCATCGACCGTGAGAAGTGGCCGGCGATCGATGAGGCATGGAGCACCGTCGGCGACGTGCTCGCGGGCACCCACACCGATGCCTGGCTCGTCACCCGCAACGGGGTCGCTCTGGCTGAGGAATACGCGTGGCCGATGAAGCCGGCCCGCCAGCACATGCTCTTCTCCGTGAGCAAATCCATCGTCGCCACCGTCATCGGCGCGCTCGCCGACGCCGGACTGCTCAGCCCCGCCGACCTCGTCACCACGCATGTGCCCGCCCTGGCCGAGAGCGGTTACGCGGGAGCGACCATCCGCGACCTGCTCGACATGCGTTCGGGCATCAAGTTCTCCGAGGAATACCTGGAGGACGGCTCGGAGATCCGGGCCCTGTTCGAAGCGGTCGATTTCGCGCCCCGGACGGCCTCCTCGGCGAAGGGGATCAAGAATTTCCTCACCGGTCTGACCAGCGAACGCGACCACGGTTCGGCATTCGTCTACCGCAGCTGCGAAACCGACGTGCTCGCCTGGATCGCCGAGGCGGTCACCGGCCAGCCGTTCTCCATCGTCGCCAGCGAATACGTGTGGTCGCGGATCGGTGCCGCCCATGCCGCCCAGGTCTGCCAGGACCGGTGGGGCGGGTCGATCGCCGACGGCGCCATCAGCGCCACCCTGCGCGACCTCGCTCGTTTCGGCGAGATGATCGCCCGCGGCGGCACGACGGACAACGGCGAACGCGTGCTCTCGGCGGAATGGGTCGACGATATCTTCACCGGTGCCGAGGACTCCGCGAAGGTCTTCGCCGCGTCCCCCTCGGGGCGCTCATATCCGGGAGGTATGTACCGCAGCCAGTTCTGGCTGCCCTCGGCTGACCGCAACGTCGTCATCGGCATCGGCATACACGGCCAGATGCTCTACATCGACCGTGCCACGCAGACCGTCGGCATCAAGCTCTCTTCCGATCCGGAACCGGTGAGTCTGGCCGCGCAGCACGGCACCCTGGCCATGTTCGAAGCCATCACCGAGGCGGCGCCGGAGGGTTCTCCTCCCGGTCAGGAAACGTCGGCCCCCGCCCCGGAGGCATCGGATCGTGCCGACCTGGCTCCCGCCCCGGAAGCGGCTGCCCTTGCCCCGCAGGCTCCGCCGGCGCCGAGCTTCGATGCGACTCCGCTCATCGGCCAGAACACGCTCTACTGACACCGCGCGATCCCGAGCCTGCCATTTCCCTCCCTCAAGGCGAATGTCTGGTCGATCCGCCGTGGTTTCGTCGCCGAAAACTCCGTGGAATGACCAGAGAATTCCTGCGAGCGGCCAGGCAAGCCTTGTGGAATCCGCCCAGTGGTGCCGCAGCAGACACTTCGTGTGGAGACCAGGGGAGTGCCAAAGCAGGAATGCCGCGTGGACTTCCGCAGGACGGGGCAGCAGGCAGGTCAATGAAACTCAATTCAACGAAGCCCAGCGTGACAAATCGGTGGGCAGGCGGCGCGGAGACGCGGTAGCGTGAGGAATCGGAATGGCACCGATCACAGGAGGCACCACGATGACAGACTTCTTCGACCGCGAGAACGACGGCAAGTACGACAGGGCCTACAAGGAGACTACCCCCGATATCCTCAAGGCATTCGGCGAGTTCAACAACGCAGTCTTCGCGCCCGAGGGCCGCGAGATCCCGCTGAAGTACCGCGAACTCATCGCCTACGCCGTCGGCCTGACCACCCAGTGCGCCTACTGCATCGACGCGCACTCCAATGCCGCCGTCAAGGCCGGGGCCACGGAGACCGAGCTGGCCGAGACCGCCTGGACCGCCTCGGCGATCCGTGCCGGCGGAGCCTTCGCCCACGGTCGCCTGGGCTTCAAGCTCACCGGCACCCACGAACACTGAGGCTGGGGCACTCGCCCCGGCCGTCGCGACCGAAATGGGCTCCGGCAGCGTCGTCACCACTGGAAATGCCGCGCACTGGAGCAGCCTTGGATCGCTAGACTGAGAGGCGATCATGAGTGACGAGCCCCGCCCCCTCCAGCGCAGAACGCTCCGTTCCCGCCCGCACCGCATCCTCGTGCTGGCGTTGGACGGGGTGTCTGCCATGGACCTCGGGGTCCCCGTCCAGGTGTTCGGGCGGGAGTCGAATGCCGCCACGGCCCGCACCCGCACCGAGGTGGCCCCGCCCGAACGGCCCGCCGTCGCCGGTGCGATGGCTGCCGCGGTCGCAGGCGAAGATACCGGCGCAGCACCTGCCCACGAACTGCCTGGGTCGGTTCCTGCCGGTGAGCGGGCAGGGGCGGTCCCCGCCGGGATCTGGCCCTATGAGGTCGAAGTCTGCGGAATCGCCGCAGGCAGAATCACCGGATCGGACGGACTCGACTACTCCGTCGACCAGGGACTCGCGGCGCTGGAAGCCGCGGACACGATCATTCTCCCCGGTGCCACCTCGGCGGTGGCGGAAGAACCACCTGCCTCGGTCATCGGAGCCCTGCTCTCGGCATTCGAACGCGGCGCGCGGATCGCCGCGATCTCTACCGGCACCTTCGTCCTCGCCCGCACCGGTCTGCTCGTGGGGCGTCGAGCCACCACGCACTGGTCGACGGCGAAGGAGCTCGCGCGACGGTTCCCCTCGATCAAGGTCGACGAGAACGTCCTCTTCATCGACGAAGGACAGCTGCTGACCTCGGCCGGAGCCGCCTCGGCGATCGATCTGTGCCTCCACCTCATCCGCAGCGATCACGGCGTCGGCCTGTCCAACCAGGTCGCCCGGCGACTCGTCGCCGCCGCCTACCGCAGTGCCGGCCAGGCGCAATACGTGCCGCGCAGCGTGCCCGACCCACTCGGCGACGACTTCGCCGACACCCGCGAATGGGCACTGCAGCACATCGGGGAGAAGATCACCCTGCGCGACCTCGCGGCCAATGCCGGAGTCTCCGTGCGCACCTTCTCCCGCCGTTTCGTCGAAGACACCGGCTATACGCCCATGCAGTGGGTGCTCAGAGCCCGAGTCGACCTGGCAAGGGAGCTGCTGGAGAACTCCGATCTGGGCATCGAACAGATCGCTGACCAGGTGGGACTCGGAACGGGTGCGAATCTGCGGATGCACTTCCAACGCATTCTCTCAACGTCCCCGAACGACTACCGGCACTCCTTCCAGGGCTGATAGGCACCTGCTCTCGAGGCCTTTCCGCGCGGTATGTCCGCACCCTATTCGACCCTTTTCGGCGACCCAGATCACGGTGGCGAAAAACTTTCGACATCTGGCAATACGACTGGCTTAAACCTTGCGTAGATTGTCTGTCTGGCCACTGTTGCCGCGCGTGCTGATCGCCCATGATGGAGATATCAAGACGAATCCCGTGTACAAGGAGTGACATTGACTCGCATCGCCATCAATGGTTTCGGTCGCATCGGACGCAGCACCCTGCGCGCCCTGATCGAGCGCGGCAGCGAGCTTGAGGTCGTTGCCATCAACGACCTCGGCGCTGTCGACGATCTCGCTCGGCTGCTGAAGTTCGACACCACCCTCGGGCGCTTCAACCACAGCGTCGAGGCCACCGAGGACGCCCTCGTCATCGACGGCAGGACCATCAAGGTCTTCGCAGAGAAGGATCCGGCCGAACTGCCCTGGGGCGAGCTCGACATCGACATCGCGCTCGAGTCCACCGGCCGCTTCACCAAGGCCGAAAAAGCCCGCGCCCACATCACCGCCGGCGCGAAGAAGGTCCTCGTCTCCGCCCCCTCGAAGGGTGCCGACGTCACCCTCGCCTATGGTGTGAACAATGAGGCCTACAAGCCCGAACACACCGTCATCTCCAACGCCTCCTGCACGACGAACGCTCTGGCCCCGTTGGCCAAGGTCCTCGACGACCTCGCCGGAATCGAGCAGGGATTCATGACCACGGTCCACGCTTACACCGGCGACCAGATGGTCCAGGACGGCCCCCACAAGGACCCCCGCCGTTCCCGTGCCGCCGCCGAGAACATGATCCCCACGTCCACGGGTGCGGCCAAGGCCATCGGCCTCGTCCTCCCGCAGCTCGACGGCAAGCTCTCGGGCGACGCCATCCGTGTGCCCGTCCCGGTCGGTTCGATCGTCGAGATCAACACCACCGTGTCCCGTGAGGTGACCCGTGACGAGGTGCTCGGCGCCTACAAGCAGGCCGCCGAAGGTGAGCTCAAGGGCATCCTCGACTATGAGACCGAGCCCATCGTCTCCTCGGATATCGTCGGCCAGCCCGCTTCGTCGATCTTCGACTCCGCCCTGACCCGCGTGGTCGGCAAGCATGTGAAGGTCGTGGCCTGGTATGACAACGAGTGGGGCTTCTCAAATCGTGTCGTCGACAACCTCGAGTTCATCGGCAGGAACTGACGTTCCGCGCTGATGTATCCCGGCGCTCGACGCCGGCGACATTTTCGGCACCGAGGTGGTCCCTCGCTGCCAACGGATGCAGCTGTGGCCTCGAGCCTGCGTTGAGCAGGTTCGAGGCCACAGTCTTCTGACCACTCAGGCGCCTCATCTTCGCAGAAGGTGTCTGATCATTCGGATGTCTTCGGTGCAGAACTCAGACGTCATCGGCACCGGGAGTGCCGCCTTCGTCTTCCCAGCGCTCGATGGCGCGGACCTTGGCTCGTCCGAACTTCAGGCGGATGCCGTAGCCGCCCTCCTTGCCGTCGGGTATGAACCGTGCACCGTACTGTTCGAGGGCGAGGACGAGGCGACGCTCCTGCTCGGCGGTGAGGTCCGCTGTTCCCTTCTCGTACTCCTTGAGCTCGGACTTGCCGAGCTCTGCCTTGCCTGCCACGTCCTTGGCCGAGACCTGACAGAGGATGCGGGTCGCGCGTGCCAGGGGGCCATCGATGATGATCTCTTCTGTGCTCATGTCACCACCCTGCCAGAGCCCGTGAGGTGTGCCAAGACGGAAAGCCGCTGGTGAGATGGGGCACGAATGCGACCGGGAACTCTTGGAAACGCTGATGCCAGCACAGGAATCCTCAGTTCGATTTGATTCCGATCATTCTGTGTCAGTGCTGACCGGTAAGTTTCGTCTCATGTCTCTGACAGTGGAGTCAGGGGCCACGCGTCGCAGGGTGCGGCGCATGACGGAAGGTCAGAACAATGGAGATCAGGACCAGAAGCATCCGCAACTTGGCATACCGCTGCGAAGAATTCATCGACGGGAGCGGAAAGCCGCGGCCGATCGGCTACCCGAACAGTCTCGCGCTGTGCATCCTCGATGCGCTCTTCACGACGGGTTCCCACCCAACAGCGATCGACAACCTCCTCAATCGGTACATCGCCCGGCATGGGAGCGCCGACGGAGCAAAGATGCTGCGCTACTCGATTGCCACGGCCGGTGGGCCGGAGGTGTGGGCTCGGGAGGTGATTCGCAACGTCAAACCCGCCCATTCCCACCCTGGGGCCATCCTCAGGGCCGAGATCGTCGACCGTGCCACCCGGCTGATGGCCGACCACGGCATCGACACCGTCGAGGACCTCCTCGGCTCGGTCGGTGACGAACCATCGAGCGGACGGCACACCAACGAGGTGGCCCGTGACTGGAGAGAGCTGCCGAGCCAGAAGTCGGGGATCTCCTGGAACGCCCTGTTGGTGCTCGCCGGGTCTGCTCACCTCGAGATCGACTACAGGGTGAACTTTCTCATCGCTGAGGTGGTCAGGTGGTCCGTCAGCATCCGCGGCGACGACGCTGTGCTCGAACTGATCAAAGCGACGGCCGACTACCTCGACGTCGAAGACAGGGTGGTCAAGCAGATCGTCTGGCAGCTCGCGCACCGTCGTCTCCAGTCGGACCCGAAGCGCAGGAAACTCGATCTGCCGTACCCTCTCGACGATGAACTCGACTCCGAGCCTGAGTGGTGGCCGGGGACGTACGATCCCGAAGTTCGCGGTGAAGCCGAAGGGTGGGCATCGGTGTTCGAACCCGAATACAGAGCTGATCCCTGCGAGTCCGAGGAGGCGCTCGAGCCTGACTGGGCTCGACCGTACCCGATGTCGGGCACGACCGGCGCGGCGCCGTTCTGACCCGGTCGGGTCAGCGGCCCGAGTTGCGCCGGTGTTGGGCGGCCAACCGCACCGGCGCGTTCGGGGCGCCGTAGCCTTGGTAGTCGTTGCGACGCTCGACCATCTCGAAGAACACCGACCCGATCGTCGAAGTGTAGAAGTGGAGGAACTCGCCGCGGTCGTCTCGGTCGTAGAGGATGTTGTTCTCGCGCAGCCGTTCGAGCAGCTCCGGTTCGAGCTCGAACCGCGCCTCGAGGTCTTCGTAGTAGTTCTCGGGAACGGTGAGGAAGTCCAGCCCACGCGAGACAGCGGTCGCGGCCGCCGTGAAGATGTCATCGCAGGCGAGAGCGACGTGCTCGGGATAGTCGCCGGTCACCGCCGATTCGGCAGAGCGTGGTGCGAGGTTGAGCGGCATCCGGATGACTCCGTCGGAGCTCGCCATGACCTGAGAGCGGATGAGTCCCGAAGGGCTGGGCACATCGTTCGATGACTGAGCGTGGAGAGCCAGGAGGGAGGTGTAGAAGAGCACCGCTTCGTCGTAGTGGTGCGCGGGCTGCGCCAGGTTGACATGATCGATTGCCGAGCGTCGGTCATCGGGGACGTTGCCGAACTCCTCGGTCCATGTCGGATCGACCCCGGTCCCATTTCCGAAGAACACCTCGGAGCCGTCCGGAGCGAACACGCCGCGCAGAACTTCCTCATCATGGGCCTGATCGCGGGGCACTTCGGCGGCCTGGAGCAGGATCGCCCGCCCCATGGCGGCATCGGCATCGGCGACGGCGAAGCCGATGCCTCGCAGGTGAGTCCCGGAGCCCGCGGAATCTGCTGCCGGGTAGGTGGATGCGACGGGCGGTTCGGTAGAGGATTCGACAGCCGGTTCGGTGGACTCGGTGACGACGATTCGAGCCTGGCCGCGTCGCCACAGCTGCACATGCGGTTTCGTGCGGTGGAAGCCGACGAACCGGAAGCCGAGCTGATGGATCTGCCGGGTGAGCGCCCCCAGATCATCGGTGTTCAGTTCGACGTAGTCGATGCCGCGAGGCTCCGCGACCTGCGGCAGCGGCTGCAGATCGAGCCGCACACGGTCGCTGTCCGTGCCGACCTCAGAGACATTGGCTTCGAGCCACCGCAGAGAGCGCAGACCGTCGACGGCGGTGCGCTGAGTGTCGGCCTGCCGGAAGGAGTCGTTGAAGACCTCGAGCGACACCGGTCCGCTGTACCCGGTGGCAGCGACTCGAGCGAGGAAGTCGGTGAGGTCCCATGACCCTTCGCCGGGGAAGACTCGGTGGTGACGGGACCAGCTGAGCACGTCCATCGACAGGGCCGGGGCGTCGGCGAGTTGGAGGAAGTAGATCTTCTCGCCCGGAATCTCGGCGATGCGGGACAGGTCCGTGCCGCGGGAGAGGATGTGGAAGCTGTCGAGACAGGTGCCGATGCGCGGATGGTCAGCGGCCTTGACGAGATCCCAGGCGCGATCATATTCGGAGACGAACCGTCCCCAGGCCAAAGCCTCGTAGGCGACGTCGATGCCGTACTTCTCGGCAAGGTCGCCGAGGCTGCGCAGCTGATCGACGACGACCTCGTCATCGTCGATGGTCGCGGTGGCGACATTCGAACACAGCAGGATCGTGGTCATACCCAGGCGCCGCATCAGCTGGAACTTCGCCTCGGCCCGGACCAGGTTGGCGGCGAACTGCTCGTCATCGACGCCTTCGAAATCACGGAAGGGCTGATAGAGGTCGAGGCTCAGCCCGAGCTCTGCGGCCAGCGCAGCGATCGCCTCCGGGGAATTGGGGGAGACGACGAGATCCTGCTCGAAGATCTCGACCCCGTCGAATCCTGCCGTCGCGGCAGCCTGCAGCTTCTCCTCGAGCGTGCCCGACAGGCACACTGTGGCAATCGAGGTTCTCATCGTGACCTTTCCTCATGGACGACATCGATCTCTTCCAGGCTCAGTCCCTTCGTCTCCTTCGCCGTCATCGCGACAAGACCGACGACGATGCAGACGCCCGCGGTGAACGCAGCGACCGACACCCAATTCTCTCCTCCCGCACCGGCGACGGCAGAGGCGAGCACGGGCGCCAGACCTCCGGAGACCGCGAATCCGACCTGAGTGCCTAGGGCCAGACCGGTCACACGTGCTGTCGTGGGGAACATCTCGGCGTAGAACGAGGGCCAGATGGAATTCGCCAGAGAATACGCACAGCCGGACATCAAGGCGCCGAAGACGAAGATGAGCGGCCAGTTCCCGGCCGAGACCGCACCCAGATACGGGAACATCATCAGACCCGATCCCACGGCGCCGGTGATGAACACCGGCTTCCGACCGAACCTGTCGGAGAGCAGTGCGGCCGCAGGGATCGCCAGCAGTGCGACCCCATTGGCGATGACCGAGACGAGCAGCATGGTCGGACGCTCGAGGCCGACGATCGAGGTGGCGAACGACAGCGACCAGACGGTGAAGACCATATTCACGGTGTTGACCATGGCACACACGGCCACACGGACGACTGCTGCCTTGTGCCACCGGAAGACCTGCATCAGCGGCGGGTTCTCGACTCGGGATTCCTTGAACGCCGGCGGCTCTTCGAGCCCGCGACGGATGAGCCAGGCAGTGAGGACGACGACTGCGGAGAGCCAGAACGGCACTCGCCAACCCCAGCTGAACAGTGCTTCATCGGGCAGGAAAGCGGTGAAGGGAATGAACACCGCAGTGGCCAGCAGAGTGCCTGCCTGGGTGCCGTGCAGCGTCCAGCTCGTCGTCCACGACCGTTTCTCCTCTGCCGAGTGCTCGAGGGAGACAGAGATCGCGCTCGCCTGTTCGCCGGAAGCCGACAGTCCTTGGATGACTCGGCAGAGCACAAGCAGGATCGGGGCCAGCATGCCCACCTGCTCATAGGTGGGAAGGCAGCCGACTACGAAGGTCGAGACGCCCATCATGAACAGAGTGAGCATGAGGACGAACTTGCGGCCGAAGCGGTCGCCGAGCGGACCCATGATGAGCGCACCGAGCGGACGCACGACATAGGCGACTCCGACGGTGCCCATGGCCAGCAGGATGGCGATTCCAGGTGCGGTGTTCTCGGGGAAGAACAGGGTGTTGAGCACCAGCGCCGCCGCGGTTCCATAGACCGCGAAGTCGTAGTACTCCAGCGCCGAACCCGTCCAGCTCGACAGGGCCGCGCGCAGCGGTGTCTTCTTCGTGGGGCGAGCTTCCTCGATCGCGTTGCTCATGCTTCCTCGCATCTCTCACTTCCAGGGTCCGGTCGGCGGACCAGCGAAATTCTTGCTTAATTGCCATAGTGTGGCAATCGTTGTTACATTGTGGTTTACAGTGTGATCGAGATGACATAGCCTGTCAACGTGGAACGCAGAGATCCTGCTCCCCAGACATACGACCTTCCCGGGCACACGGCCCCAGCACCACCGAACAGCCACAGCAACGCAAGGAGGCGAAGCATGCCACCCAAGGGTTCGAACTCGGTGACGAAGACCTTCGAGATGCTCGAGCTCCTCGGGGAATCACCCGAGGGGATCAGCGCAGCCCAGGCCGCCGAGACGACTGGCTATCCGTTCTCGACGGCCTACCGACTCCTCGGCGGGCTCGTCGAATCCGGCTATGCCAGCTTCGATGCACGTACGAAGATCTATACCCTCGGCATGGAGGTCTTCCGTCTGGCGCAGAAGGTCGCTCACCGACAGGGGCTGTCGGGGGCGACGAAGGATCTGCTGCGGGAACTGACGGCGACGACCGGCGAATCGAGCATCCTCGCGATCCGCCGCGGCAACGCCGCGCTGACAGTGCTCACCGTCGACGGTCCCCAGTTCCGCACCACCACGGACCCCGGCGACGAATCCCTGCTGCACACCTCGGCGCTCGGCCAGGCCCTGCTCGCTCACGACCCGGATGCCGAAGCGACGATCGCCGCCCTCGAGCTCGAGGCGCGCACCCAGTACTCGATCACCGACCCCGCCCAGATGAGCCGCAAGCTCGAACAGATCCGAGAGACGGGATGGGCCGGTCAGTCCGAGGAGAACGACATCGGCATGAACGCCCTGGCCGTGCCCGTCTTCGACCTCGACGGAAGCCTGCTGGCCTCGCTCGCTCTCGCCGCTCCGGTCTTCCGCCGCGGCCTTGACGAACTCGTCGAATTCGTCCCCCACCTGACCGAGACCGCGGCGTCCATCGCCGCCCGGTTCCCGAGGTGATCATGCCCGAGGAAACCCTGCCCGGGGCGCGGACCATGCCCGAGGAAACCAATCGCGAGGCGATCAATCCTGAGATCCTCGTCCTCAACGGCCCCAACCTCAACCTCCTCGGGGAACGCGAACCGGAGATCTACGGCCGCACCACCTTGGCCGATATCGAGGCCATGTGCGCCGACACCGCCGCCGAGGCGGGACTGAGCGTCCGCTGCATCCAGAGCAACCACGAGGGCGGGCTCATCGACGCCGTCCACGCGGCCCGGCACTCCACTGTCGGCGCGATCATCAACGCCGGGGCGTACACGCACACCTCGCTGGCTCTGCATGATGCGCTGAAGTCCTACGACCACCCGATCATCGAGGTGCACCTGAGCAACCCCCATGCGCGGGAGGCCGTGCGGCATCATTCCTACCTCTCACCCGTGGCCGCAGCCGTCATCGCCGGAGCCGGTGCGAAAGGCTACGTCCACGCGGTCGAGATACTCATCGACCACCTCACGAACGCGAAAGCGAGACTATGACCTCATCCCTCCTCCTCGGCCTCATCGGCGACGGGATCTCCGCCTCCCGCACCCCGCGGATGCACGAGACCGAAGGCGCTGCCCACTCCATCCCCACGATCTACCGCACGATCGACATCAGCAGCCCCCACCTCGCCGAGGCGGGACTCGAGGAGCTGCTCACAGCTGCGATCCGGCTCGGCTTCAACGGACTCAACATCACCCACCCGTTCAAACAGCAGGTCATCGGCCTCCTCGATGACGTCGACCCGGTGGCCGCGCGCATCGGTTCGGTCAACACCGTCGTCATCGATGCCCATGGCAGGACGACCGGGTACAACACCGACGTCACCGGGTTCGCCGCCGGGTTCCGCGCCGGTCTGACGTCAGCCGCCACCGAGGCGGTCGTGCAGATCGGTGCGGGTGGAGCCGGCCGTGCTGTCGGGTTCGCCCTGGCCGAACTCGGAGTCGGCGAGCTCATCATCGCCGACACCGATGTCCAGCGTGCCGAAGGACTGGCCGCGGACATCGTCGAGGTGAGCGCGGTGGGCACTCGGGCACGGGCGATCGGGCTCGATGAGCTGGAAGGGGCGGCCGCCTCGGCGCAGGGGATCGTCAATGCCACTCCGGTGGGGATGAAGGCCTATCCCGGAACCCCGGTCGACACCTCGGTGTTCGGGTCGGACACCTGGGTGGCCGACGTCGTGTACTTCCCGCTCGAGACGCAGCTGCTGGCGGAGGCCAGGGCGAAGGGGTGCCGCACCCTCGACGGATCGGGGATGGCGGTCAATCAGGCCATCGATGCGTTCGAACTCTTCAGCGGGCAGAAGGCGGAGCCGCAGCGCATGCGCGAGACGTTCCTGTCCTTCGGCGCCTGACTCAGTCGTCGGAGGTGTCCCCGGCCGCTTCGGCCTTCTTCTGCTTGCGGTATTCCTTGAAGAAGCTGATGGCGAAGATGCCGACGATCAGGGCCAGTGTCAGCCACAGCGCGTATTTGTCGATGATCTTGAGGATGTCGACGGCGGCCTCCCCGAGCTGGTAGCCCAGGAACGTCCAGATGAGAGTGAAGATGAGGCAGCCGAGGAGGTCGGCGACGAGGAAGAGGGACAGACGCATCCGCGTCCACCCGGCGACGATATAGACGAGTGTGCCGGGGATGCCTGGGCAGCGGGAGACCAGCGTCATGAGGAACAGTGCCCAGTTCGGGATCTTCTTCAGCTGGTTGATGCGTTTGAGCTGGCGCTCGTTCTGCGCGAAGAGCCGCAGCACCCCGTCGCCCCAGCGGCGACCGGCCAGCCAGAACGCCCAATCGAGTTTCGCCATCCCGACGAAGCCGGCGAAGATGACCAGCCACAGCGGGATCTCACCGACCCGAGCATAGGCGGCGGCCGCAACGACCGAGGTCTTCGCACCGTTGATGAACTCCTGGACGACCGGGGCATTGACGAGCATCCACGGTCGCAGCGGCATGAGGCCGAGGTAGATGAGCGGGACGCCGATGATGATGAACAGCAGCAGCTTGTCGAGGCCGGCAGCCTTGCCCTGCCAGGGTTTGATCGCCGCCCACGGGCTCTCTTTGGGCTCGGCCTCGTCGCGTTCCGCGCGATCGTCGCTCATCGATGGGCTCCTGCGGGTCGTCGGGGCGGTCGGCGCTTACGGTATCACAGGCATCCGAACACTCCACTTAAGAAGACTCTCATCGCCTCCGGCTCGATGCGCTCACCTCCGACGTGAACTGTGTCTATGCGTTCAGACCGCGGTGGAGCGATCGGATCGGGACACTCCTCGACGCTGTCGAGGCGAGTTGGTCCGGAGCGGTGGGGCGGGAGGCATCGACAGGCTAGTCTGGGCGCATGTTGGTGCGTGACCGGAGTGGATGGGTGCTTCCGGCGGATCCGCGTGCGGTGGGCAGGATCTCACGGTTTTCGCGGATCGTCGGGATCGCCTGCGCGATCATCGGCGGGTGGGCGCTGCTCTGGGGGCTCGGGTTTCTGCTGTTCGGGGATCTGTTCCTCGACGCTGTCTCCGAAGCTGATCAGGGCAATATCGCCATCGCCCGGTGGGGGCTCGGCGGTGGGATCACGGTGTCCGGGGCCGTCTTTACGATTGTCGCCGTCGTCATTCTCCATCGGCTGCGAACGCTCCGGAAGGTTCCACAGCAGTCGGTTCTCGCCGTCGACGCGCGCGGCATCTCGGTGGTCGGAATGGGATCGGCGGACTACGCGGATCTCATCTCGATCCACGCTCGCATCGGACCCCGACCGATCTATTGGTCCACGACGATGGCCAAGACTGCGGGCAATGAGCTCGCCGCCACCCTGACCGGTCGGAGCCGAACCATGCACGAACTCGTCATCCGCCGACGCAGCGGGCCGGATATCCGAGCGGACCTGTCCATGCACACGAGTCCCGCAAGTTTCACGCAGTTGGTCGATCAGCTGCGGGGACTCCTCGCCCCGTGCTCGATTCCCGTCGAGTTCCGACGCTGAGCACGGCCATTGCGGGACTGACGGGCCGATGGTGCTGCGGGGCCGGGCCGGCCGGCCTCAATCGGCGGTGCTGCGGCGGGCATCGCCCCAGATGTCGACTCCGGAGTCGACGGCGAACTCGTCGATCGCCCGCAGCTCATCGGCGCTCAGCGGCGCGGCGTCGAGAGCCGCGACATTGTGCTCGAGCTGCTCGACGCGGCTGGCCCCGATGACCAGCGAGGACACTCGGTCGTCGCGCAGGGCCCAGGCCAGGGCCATCTGTGCCAAGGACTGTCCTCGAGCGGCGGCGATGTCGTTCAGCGACCGGATGCGGGAGAGGTTGTCGTCGCTGAGGAAACCGTCCTTGAACGAGGGCTTGTCTTTGCCGGCGCGCGACTCCTCAGGCACCCCGCCGAGGTACTTGTCGGTGAGCAGTCCCTGGGCGAGCGGGGAGAAGCAGATGACGCCGAGGCCTTCGTCGTTCGTGGTCTCGAGCAGTCCGTCGTCTTCGATCCACCGGTTGAGCATCGAGTACGAGGGCTGGTGGATGAGCAGGGGAGTGCCGAGGTCGCGAGCGATCTGCGAGGCACGGGCAGTGTCGGCAGCAGAGTATGAGGAGATGCCCGCATAGAGGGCGCGACCCGAACGGACAGCGGTGTCGAGTGCGCCGATGGTCTCCTCGAGCGGGGTCGTGGCATCGGGGCGGTGGGAGTAGAAGATGTCGACATAGTCGAGACCGAGTCGACGCAGCGACGCGTCGAGGCTGGCCAGCAGGTATTTGCGGCTGCCTCCGGGACCGCCGTAGGGTCCGGGATGCATGTTCCAGCCTGCCTTCGTTGAGATGATGAGCTCATCGCGGTAGGGGTGGAGGTCCTCGCGCAGCAGGCGGCCGAAGTTCGTCTCAGCAGAACCCGGGGGCGGACCGTAGTTGTTCGCCAGATCGAAGTGCGTGATGCCGAGGTCGAAAGCCCGCCGGACGATGTCGCGCTGATTCTGGAAGGCGACGTCATCGCCGAAGTTGTGCCACAGCCCCAGCGACAGGGCCGGGAGGACGAGCCCGGACCGGCCGACCGGGCGAAAGGTCATCGAGCCGTAGCGGTTCTCGGCTGCTTGGTACACGCGTTCTCCTGAGCTGAGTGGAAGAGGTCGTGTCCCAGCTTACGGGCGCACGTGAGCTACGGGCGAGCGGACAGAGTGCATACGCATGCGCGGTTGCCATCGGCATCGGCGAGCACGGTGAACGAGGGTGCTTCCTCCTCATCGACGATCGTGCCTCCGGCTTCGACCGCGGCCCTGATCCGATCCGGGGCGACGGCGGCAGGCACGGAGACATCGACGTGCAGGCGCTGGTGCGGCACCTCGTGCTCTTCGCACTCCTGAAACCACAGCAACGGCATCTGTCCGGACGGATCGATGACATCGGGACCGGAGACGTTGCCCGCATCCCCGGTCAGCAGTGCCGCCCAGAATGGGGCGATGGCGTCCTGGTGGGCGGTGTCGAGGCCGAGTTCGAGGACAACTGGGGCCTCGGGGTCCGCGCGCACCCCCGCCGAGGCGGCCGCCTCGCTGATCTGTCCCGCGAGATCGAGATCACGTTCGGTCACGGCCCCGGTGTCGTGGCTGGTCAGACGGATGTCGACGTGGGGAAAGGTGAGCGTGACATCGGGATGGTGGCCGGCCGCCTCGGCGCGGGATCCGATCTCAGCCACGAGGTCGAGCCCGGTGGCGAAGTCCCCGGTGAGGAACCGGGCCTTGATGCAGTCCGGCATCCCCTGCCAGTCGCCGAGTCCTTGGGCATCGAGTGCGTCGAGCAGCTTCTGTCCGGTATATGCAGTCATGAGCCCATGCTAGGGACTTCCCGGTCCCGCGTGAACCCCTCGACGAGACTCGTAGAAAGTCCCCGCGTTCCAAGGGGTCGTGCCTCACAGAAAAATCCCCGCGAAACACTTCCGCCGGGCAGCAGGGCACGCCGACGATGGGGTCATGGTCGATAAGGACGTTTCGA
>NZ_RHFG01000018.1 GCF_004745485.1 Brevibacterium sp. S22 | reverse complement strand
GGTGATGCGTCGGCGTCGGGTGATGCGGGGCGGGGGTGTTGCCGTCGGCGTCGGGCGTTGCGTCGGCGTCGTCTTCAGCCGCGACTTCGCCCTGAGTCGGTGATTCCGGGGGCCTTGGGCTCGGCGTCTTCAGCAGCCACTCCACCCTCCGGCGCCACTTCCCCCTCCGACGCGACCTCACCCTCCGGTGCGACCTCGCCCTCCCGAGTCGGAGTCGGGGCCGGCGGGAGGCCGGCGCGGAAGGTCTCGAGGTGCGTCAGCACCGGGACGAGGAAGAGGATGCCGACGGCCGGCACCACGATGCCCGAGTCGTTGATGAGCGTGCCGACTCCCAACATGATCGCCAGGCTGATCATCGTCGCCCGCAGCAACGGGGTCCGCCAGTAGGTGTCCTCGATCCCGTGCAGCCCGAAACGCTGCGGGTCGAGCGCCATCCAGAACACGCCGATGATGATGAGCGGAAGCACCAGAGTCATCCACGACTGAGTGAGGATGTCGATGTTCATGCCGATCTTGCGAGCCAGGACGCTGAGCGCCTGACCGCTGATGATCGAGTCGAAGAACCGACCGAAGTGGGTGCGCTGGTCGGCTGGGCGCAGCCAGTCGAGGAACAGCACAGTGAGCATGACGAAACCGGCGATGCCCACCGTCAGCCCCAGACGTCTGAGCGAGAAGCGGATGCTCGCAGCAGCCAGCACCAGGTAGGCGATCCCGATGATGAGTGTGGGCACGGAGCCGAACTTCGTGCCCAGGCCGGGTGCGGCGAGGATGACGCAGGAGGCGAGCACGGGAAGAGTGACGATGAGGACCCGGTGCAGCGGCTTGGTCACCAGGGATGCGAACCCGGCGACCGCCAACAGCAGCGCACAGCAGTACAGCGCCAGCGCGGAATTCCCGATCCCGTAGAACCGGGAGGCGATGAGCAGCGGCTCACCCAGCAGAGTCGACATCTGCAGCTGGGAACCGGTGACGACGTCATAGGCGAGGACGGCGACGGTCACGGTGGAGACGAAGAGCACCGGCCCGAACTTGTGCCGCCGCCACGGCCCGAGCAGCGCCGCCACTCCGAGTACCAGCGCCCACCCTGCCAAGGCTCCGAGCATCGCGATGTCCGGGTTCGTCGCCCGCTCCCATGGCACCGTGTTGACCAGATAGGTCGAGATCGGCATCGCCGCAAACACCACACCGAGGCGGTAGGCCCCGGAATGGACGAGCTCACGATGGTTCTTCCGCATGAACCACGCCAGCGCCAGCAGCCCGACCATGAGCACAGCGACGACGGGGAAGAACCACGTCGACAGATCGTTCTGCGTCTTCACCGCCACCTGACGGTCGAGCACGGCCTGATAGCGCGAGTTCCAATCCGAGCCGTGCGACCCCGAGGTCATCGGTGCCCCGGCCGCATTGTCCATCTCCTCGGCCCCCGACAGAGCCACGAGCGTCGGCGCTAAGTCGGGCACCTGCACCAGCCCGGGCTGCCTGGTCGACGACGACGTGAGCAGTCCCGCCGGCTCGCCCGGTTCGACCATCATCGCCGCCTGCATCGACGACCCCCCATGGGCGCCGTCGGCGATCGAGGAGAACACCACGGGAACGCGTCCCTCGCCGAGGCGGTTCGGCCGGTCCGCACTCATCCATCCGGTCGATTCGAGGATGTTCCCGACCTGAGCGTCGAGCTTCTTCAGCGAGTAGCCGTCAGCTGCGGTATTGCCGAGATCGACGAGGGCGAGCTCACCGTCCCCAGCCGACTTCGCGACGTCTGAGCCCAGCTCGGAACCGACGGACGACCAGTTCTCGACATGTCCGGAGGGGGTGGCGGCGGCGATGGCTGCACCATTGCCGAAGGCGCGGATATCGGGCACCGCCTCGGCGAGGGCTCCGAGGGAGGCGTCGTAGTTGTCACCACGTGCCACCTGCGCATACACGTCCCAATCGGCGACCCAGCCGTCGAGCGGCGTCGCCGGCTCACGGCACAGTTCGCGGGGTTCGTCGGCGGCCCGCCGTCCGGATCCCAGACCCAGCCAGCCGTCGACCGGGCAGCTCGTCGCGCGCACGCTGCGCGGTGTGATCGTCCCGATCTGCCCGCCCTTCATCATCACCCACAGGTGCGGGGTGGTGCGGGGGCCGAGATCCTCGAAGCTGAATCCGGAGACGTTGATCGACACGACTCCGGGACTGGTCCCACCGTCATCCTGTCCCGCGGTCGGGGCTGCTTTCCGCGTATCCGGTGCCGTCTGCGCCGCGGCCTGGGCCGACCGGTCCGCGGCCGGGGCAGACCGGTGCGTCTCCGGGGCCGCCTGCGCTGCCTGGGGCAGACCGAGCACGAACAGGGCGATGGCCAGGACCCCGAGGAGAACCCGAGCGACGGGGGAGGTCACGGGGGCCCTCATCGGTGAGCCTCCTCGGCGTGTTCAGCACTGAGGGCAAGGAGGAAGGGCAGCAGCACCATGGCTCCGGTCGAGGGCACGGCGACCCCGGAATCGGTGAGCACGAGTCCGACGCCGAGCCCGGTGGCGGCGGCCAGGAAGCCGAAGTGCAGATCGGAATCGGTGAAGAGCCGGGGGAGTCGTCCCCGCCACTTGTTGACCAGGCGTCCGGTGCGGCTGCCGGCGTGGACGCGGGGGAAGTGGAGGAGGTAGCGGAGGAAGACGAGGATCGCGATGAGCGCGAGCGGGGTGACGATGGCCAGGGCCGGGTTGATCTGGATGATGTGGAGGTTCGCCCCCAGCTTGCGCCCGACGACCTGCAGGGCCTCACCCGTGACGATCTGGTCGAAGAACGTGCCGAAGTGCGAGCGTGCCCCCGTCGGGCGCAGCCAGTCGAGGAAGGCGATGCCGATGAGGATGGCCAACGAAGCCACACCGATGAGTGCGAGGCGGACGAGAGTCAGACGGATCTTCGACAGCAGCGCCAGCAGGACCATGAGGCCGGCGAGGATGGCGATCGTGCCGCCGAACTTCGCGCCCCAAGACGGATTGCCGGAGACGAACACGGCGGCGAGGCCGATGACGATCGGCACGACGATCACGGCACGAGCGTGACCTCGTGCTCGCAGCCAGGACACCACGAGTGCCAAGAAGATGAAGAGGCTGACGATGAAGATCGCCGCACCCTGATTGCCCAGTCCGTAATAGCGGCCGCCGACGATCGGGTTGTAGCCGAGCAGCGAATTCGCCTGCAGATGGGACCCGGTGGCCAGGTCGGTGGCAAGGATGAGCAGGTTCGCCCCGGCCAGCGCGCCGACCCGTCCCCGCCAACTCCGACCCCATGGCGGGATGAGGGAGACGACGAACAGCGCGGCGGCCGTGCCGATGACCGAGAGGAACAGACCGAGTTCGGGAGCGGTCGTCCGCGACCAGGGGATGAGCCCGGCGAGGAACGCGCCCATCGGCAGGGACGCGACGCCCAAGGACGCCCAGCCGAGGAATCGGTGGACGTGGGCTGCACGGGTGGCGCCGCCTCGGCGACCGAGGAACGAGCGGTTGAGCAGGACCGCGCACGCGAGGAAGAGGACGTAGAAGATGATGTCGAGGGTGATCGAGAACGTCGAGAGGTGCTGGTGGATCGTCGTCGACTTCTGCGCCTCGGCGACGAGATCGTCGATGCGCTGCTGCGGATCATCGTCGGTGGGGGTGAAGCCGAAGCCGACGGCACGCGGTGAATCGACGTCGAGGACATCGAGGATTCCCGGCGCCAGATCCGTGATCTGCAGCAGGCCGGGAGTGCGGGTCGTCGCCGAGGACAGGGAGCCGGGTGCGAGACCGGGACCTGCGGCGATGAACGCGCGCAGCTGCGGCAGACCGGAGCTGTCGCCGAGGCCCGCGACGATGATCGTCGGATCGGCGGCTCCGTCCTTCGCGTTCTCCCGCACTTCTTTCAGACGCACACCGAGGCGGCGGTCGGCTTCGGCGACGCGGGTCTCCCGGTCGAAGTCCGGCGGCACGGTATAGGAGTAGTTCGGGATCGGGTCGAACAGCCAGGACCGGATGCCGATCGCCCCCAGATCGACGACGTCGAGGCGGCAGTCCGTGGCGTTCGCGTTCTCCGTGAAGTTCGTCACCACCCCGTCGTCGTCTGCGGCGGCATAGGCGGCGCCGGGGCCTTCTGCTGCGACGCAGGGTTCGAGCAGAGAGTCCTCGTCTCCCTCCTCGGTGCCGGCGGGCACTACCTTGCCGGCTTCGGAGACGGTGCGCGAGAGCATCCCGTAGTCGACGGAGTATCCGGAGCCGATATTGGGCTCCTTGACCGCATCGAAGCCTTTGATCCGGGCCGTCGTCGCTCCTGCCACGGAGCGATCGGCATGAGCTTCATCACTCTTGGTCGCCTCATTCGCCGAGGCGGCCCCGGCCTCCTCGCCTTCGTGCACCGGCTCTGCGGCACCGGCATCGGAGTCGAGGGAATCGTGATCGTAGTCCGTGGTGGGGGCGATCATCGTCGGGCAGCGGGCCGGATCATCGGCGTCGGCATCCTCGGCGACGGGGGAGGGCCCGGCCTGCGCGCGGGCTCCGGCGCCGAAGGACAGCCAACCGGAGGCAGGGCAGGTGGCCGAGCCGATCGTGCGCACATTGAGATTAGCGGCAGCGCCCTCGGAAAGCAGGCGATAGAGGTTCGGAGTGTGCTCGGGATCGATATCATTGATGGTCAGGCCCGGAATGCCGAAGACGACCGTCTTCCCGGCCGGGGATCTGCTGGTGTCCGTGGCCTGTGCCGGGGCGGTCTGCGCTGAGGTCGCCTGTGTCGGGGCGGTCTGCGCCGAGGTCGCCTGTGCCGGGGCGGTTGACGGCTCGTCGGTGTCCGCGCCCTGCGCGGAGGCTGCCGGTCCGATTGCGAGGCCCGCAGTCAGGAGCCCGACCAGGAGACCCAGCATCAGGATTCTCAATGCGGGAAGTCGGAGGGGCAGGCTGGAGAGGGTCGGCACAGTTCAATACTATCGGCTCAGGTTTCGACCGGCCCTGAGACCGCTCTGAGCGTTTGCTCCCCAGGCCTGGAGCCATGTATATTTGATTGTCGTTGTGTGTACTTGTCGCACTCCCTTACATAGCCTCATGCGTTGCAGGCCCGTAGGTGAGGGGAATGCGTCGATAGGTTCACCCGATTGAAGACAACCAGCGCTTGAGACCCATTGGACTCACGACCCGATGAGGACCCGGCGCTGCACTGAACAAGATACGAAAAGAAGGCTACTTTTGCGTACGTACACAGCTAAGCCCGGTGACATTGAGCACCAGTGGCACGTCATTGACGCCACTGACCAGGTGCTCGGTCGCCTTGCTTCGCAGGTTGCACGCCTCCTGCGCGGCAAGCACAAGACCACGTTCACTCCGAACACCGACACCGGTGACTTCGTCATCATCATCAACGCCGACAAGGTCGCGCTGACAGGTGCGAAGCTCGAGAAGAAGCGCGCTTACCGTCACTCCGGTTACCCGGGTGGCCTCAAGAGCGTGAACTACGCCGAGCTCCTCGCCACCCACCCCGAGCGTGCAGTCGAGAAGGCTGTCGCCGGTATGGTCCCGAAGACTCGTCTCGGACGTGCCCAGATGCAGAAGCTGAAGGTCTATGCAGGTGCCGAGCACCCGCACGCCTCTCAGAATCCGCAGCCGTACGAACTCAGCCAGGTCGCGCAGTAAGCGCCTGAGCTCTAGACATCCCGAGGAGAACCGTGGCTGATACCACCAACGCGACAGAAACTGTCGAAGAAGAGATCACCGAATACACTTCCGAGACTCCTGCATCTGCTGGCCTGGGCGAAAGCACCGCCGGCGGACGTGGACAGTCCCTGACCGCTCCCGGCAACGGAGTGGGCCGCCGCAAGCAGGCAATTGCTCGTGTGCGCCTCATCCCCGGCACCGGTGAGTGGACGATCAACGGACGTACTCTCGAAGAGTACTTCCCGAACAAGCTGCACCAGCAGCTCGTCAACGAGCCCTTCACCCTGCTGGACCTCGGCGGACGTTTCGACGTCGTCGTGCGCATCTCCGGCGGCGGACCCTCCGGCCAGGCCGGCGCCGTCCGTCTGGGCGTGGCTCGTTCGCTCAACCAGATCGACGCGGAGTCCAACCGCGCCGAGCTGAAGAAGGCCGGATACCTCAGCCGCGATGCTCGCGTTCCTGAGCGTAAGAAGGCCGGTCTCAAGAAGGCCCGTAAGGCACCTCAGTTCTCGAAGCGCTGATCTCACTGGCGAACCGACTGTGGCTGGTCTGCCACTGAGTCGCAGTCATCGACAGTTCAGCATCATGAACATGAGAATGCGGCCCCGAACCAGGTTCGGGGCCGCATTTCTCATATCCGGACGCGGTCGCGCACGGCCGCCTCGGTGGCCCCATTCGCACACGGCCGCCTCGGTGGCCCCGGTCGCGGCAGCCCTGCCTCGCCTCGGTGACCACAGCCGCCTCGGTTTGTGCGGTTGGGCACAGCCGCCTCGGTGACCCCGGTCGCGCACAGCCCCGCACGTGCTTCATCCCGCCGTTCAAGCCCAAGCGCAGTTATCGAAAGGTACACCGGTCGATAAGTGCGCTCCGCCTTGAACGATTCACTAACGACCCAACAACGGGCCACCCACGGACTGCGGTGGCGTCGGTCGCGATCGGCCGCCTCGGCGAGGGCACCGTGTCGCGCCCAACGGATCGACTAAGATCGACTCCGACATTGACGAAAGGATCCCCATATGTCTCGACTCTTCGGCACCGATGGTGTGCGCGGTCTGGCCAACCGCGACATCACGGCCAAACTCGCACTCCAGCTCTCCGTCGCCGGCTCCCGCGTGCTCAGCCGCGGGTGGACCGGTGAGAGGCGGCCCTTCGCGGTGGTCGGTCGTGACACGCGGGTGTCGGGCGAATTCCTCTCCGCCGCTCTGAGCGCAGGAATCGCGTCGACCGGAGTCGATGTGCTCGACGCGGGAATGCTGCCGACCCCGGGCATCGCCGAGGTGGTCAAGGACACCGGTGCCGCGTTCGGCGTCGTCATCTCCGCCTCCCACAACCCCATGCCCGACAACGGGATCAAGTTCTTCGCCACCGGCGGCACGAAGCTCGACGACGCGGTCGAGGACGAGATCCTCGAGATCTTCGACCAGGACTGGGACCGACCGACCGGAGCCGACGTCGGCCACATCTCCCGCTACCCGGCGGCTGCCGATGAGTACACCGAACACCTCGTGCGCAGCCTCGACGCCGAGAGCGTGCGCCCCCTGTCCGGACTCAAAGTCGTCGTCGACTGCGCCCACGGCGCCGCTTCGATCGTGGGACCCGCCGCTCTGCGCCAGGCCGGGGCCGAGGTCATCGTCTCCGCCGCCGAACCCGACGGCTTCAACATCAATGACGGAGTGGGATCGACTCACCTCGAACCGCTGCAGCGCCTCGTCGTCGAGACCCAGTCCGATCTGGGCGTGGCCTTCGACGGCGATGCCGACCGCTGCCTGGCCGTCGACTCCCTGGGCCGCATCGTCAACGGCGACCAGGTCATGGGCATCCTCGCGATCGGGCTCAAGGAGCTCGGTGTGCTGAAGGGCGAGACCCTGGTCACGACCGTCATGTCGAACCTGGGACTGAAACAGGCGATGGACAAGTACGGCATCAAGACCGTGCAGACCGCAGTCGGGGACCGTTACGTGCTCGAGCGGATGCTCGCCGACGGGTATGTGCTCGGCGGGGAGCAGTCCGGACATGTGCTCATGCTCGATCACGGCACCACCGGCGACGGAGTGCAGACGGCCCTGCACCTGATGAAGCGCATGGCCGACGCCAAGCGGACCCTGGCCGACCTCGCCGCGGAGATCCCGCAGCTGCCGCAGGCGCTCGTCAACGTCAAGGGTGTGGACAAGAACAACGTCGATCACCCGCAGGTCGCCGCCGAGGTGGCCGCCGTCGAAGCCGAACTCGCCGACACCGGTCGCGTGCTGCTGCGCGCCTCGGGTACCGAGCCGCTCATCCGTGTCATGGTCGAAGCCGCCACCGAGGATGCCGCCGCCGCCCAGGCCGAGCGGTTGGCCGCCTCGGTCAAGGAGCACCTCGCCCTGTAGCGGGCGTCCTCGGGGCGCTTCGCATCCCTCAGGTAACGCGAACGTCGAAAAAGTCGTCACTGGCGACGACTATTTCGAGTTTCGCGTTACCTGAGCCTGTGGATTCGAGTGGGCGGTTATCCACAGGCGCAGAACTGACGGTTGTGGTCAGCTGCTCCGCTCCGGAATGCTTGATGCATGTTCGCATGTCTGACCTCGATCGAGCTCAACGCGGCGGGATTGAGCTCCCACCAGCTGCGAGTCGCTCAGCGTTGCTGCCTGAGGCGCGTCCGCCGCGGTGTCTATGTGGTGACGATGGTCTGCACCGACCCGGGACATCGATTCATCGCTGCTGTCGGTGGAGCATCTGGAACCACCCTGCCGCGTCAGTCGTCAGGGGCTTTGAAGAATAGTGAGGATCTGCGCATCCTCGTGCGATCCTATGTCGATGACCTCCCGGACGGAGCGGCATTCTCTCACCGGAGTGCCCTGATCGTCCACGGCCTCTCGATCCCGTATTTCGAGAACGACGAACCTCTCGTTGTGGAATTTGCCCATCCGGAGATCGGCGCGCGGCGTTCCTTCGTCCACATCTGGAAGCGGCCCTTGGAAGGCAGCACCGAGGATGTCAACGGTTGCCGTGTCACCACACTGCTGCGGACACTGCTGGACGTGGCCCGTGACTGCCCCTTGGCATTCGCCGTTGCTGTCGTGGACGAGGCGATCCGGCGAAATTTCGTTTCTGCTCGTGAGTTCGCAGACTACTGTGCCCGTGAACCGGTGCGGACCCGGCAGCGACGCATCAACGCAGTCATCACGAATGTCGATGCTCGGCGAGAGTCCGTGGCCGAATCGATCACGGCAGTCCGGTTCGTCGAATACTCAGTGCCGGGATTCGAACCGCAGGTGGTGATTCGCGACGAGAACGGAGACTTCGTCGCGAGGACCGACTTCGCCAATCCTCAGGCCCGAATCATCGCTGAATTCGACGGGGCTGGCAAATACTATCTCGACGGTGCTGACCCGAAACAGGCGTTCGAGCATGAGCGTCGGCGGGAGTATTCACTGCGCAATCTCGGCTTTCAGGTCTTCAGGATCACCTGGAAGGACCTCTTCAGGGGCGACTTGTTTCTGCGCATCAAGGACAGCGTCAAACAGCGCACACAGACAGCCTAAACGCGTGAGCTCCTTAGCCGAACCCGCGAGTCGACGGGACATTGGTCGGACGGGCGAATCGCAGTTGCATCCCTCAAGTCACGCGAATGTCGAAAAAGTCGTCACCGGCGACGACTTTTTCGAGATTCGCGTGACTTGAGCGGCGCCCGGGGGGTTCAGAGCTCCCGGAGAGGGCGTCCGTCGGCGGACGACAGGGCGAAGCCGCCACTGCGATATCCAACGCAGCACTCCGATGTAAGTGAGATGTAAGCGCCGGTTGGGAGCATCGAGGTATCCGAGGGCGGGTCAGAGTCGACTGTCGTCGGATGAGAACTTCACCTCTTCCAATGATCGGAGATCCATGATTCTGCAATCCCAAACCGTCCTCAGCGATTCCCTACGTGAGGACTCTGCCGATCCCAGTGCGCAACTTGCTTCGATGGTCGGCTCCACGGTGATCCACCTGCCCGGAGACCCGGGCTACGACGAAGCGAGGACGCTGTGGAACACAGCAGTCGACCTGCACCCAGCCGCGGTCGTCGAGCCGACCACCGCCGCCGAGGTGTCAGCCGTCGTTACGGCCGCTAGTCAGCTCGGGCTCCAAGTCGCACCGGTGAGCACCGGCCACAACGCCGGTCCGCTTGTTCAGCACGATCTTGCTTCGACCGTCCTGGTCAAGCTGTCTGCTATGGACGGGATCGAGATCGACCCCTTGACTGCCATGGCGAGAGTCCAGGGCGGTGCGCTGTGGGGCGACGTCACCGAGGCGGCTGGTCGTCACGGACTTGCCTGCCTGCACGGGTCGTCCCCCGATGTCGGCGTGGGCGGGTACCTGCTGGGCGGAGGCATCTTCCTCTACGCGCGTCGTCTGGGCATGGCCACCAGCAGCCTCACCGCTGTGGAGATCGTCCTCGCCGACGGTGAACTCATCCGCGCCGACCACACTCAGCATCAGTCGCTGTTCTGGGCACTGCGCGGTGGCGGCGGCAACTTCGGCGTCGTCACTGCCTTCGAATTCTCGCTCTATCCGGTGGAGACAGTGCACGCGGGAATGATGGTCTGGGACATCGACGACGCCGACCGGGTGGTGCGTGCCTGGGCCGAATGGGCTCCGTACGCGCCGCACGAGATCACGACGTCGATGCGCATCCTCAACCTGCCGGACTCACCGGACATACCCGAGTCCGTGGCAGGGCGACCCGTCGTCTGCATGGACGGTGCCGTCCTGGCCGATAAGAAGCGTGCGGTAAGGGTGCTTGCTCCGCTGCGGAAGCTGTCTCCGCGGGTCGACACCTTCGCGCAGGTGCCTCCGAGCTCCATTGCCCGGCTGCATATGGATCCGGAAGGGCCGACCCCGGTCACCGGAGACACTGCACTGTTGGGACGACTGACCGATGAAGCCGTCGATGCGTTCCTTGCCGAAGTCGGCCAGGGGACGGAGCACTCCCTGCTCTCGGCTGAACTGCGCCAGCTCGGCGGCGCTCTGGCCAGGAAACATCCCGACGGTGGGGCGCTGAGCCGGATGGACGGGAGCTTTCTGCTCTTCGCCGCGGCGATCGCCGACACTCCTGAGAACGAAGAGCGGGGAAAGCAGGATGCAACCGAACTGGTCCGGGCCATGTCACCGTGGAGCACCGGTCGTCAGTATCTCAACTTCGCTGAGGAGCCGGTCGACGTCGGCGACAGCTACGGTCAACGTGAGTGGCTGACGCTGACCCGGGTCAAGAGCGCATACGATCCTGAGAACGTGTTCGCGGCGAATCATCCCGTGCCGCCTGCGCAGCCCTGAGCACTGGAGCGTCACTCGATCTGCCAGCGATCGGGAATGGTATCGGGAAGTCGATGCGACGGTAGAAGGATTGGGCATCATGCCGGTGGCGGAGAGAGGAGGATTCGTCTCCCATCTGCTCTTCCGCCTCGGCGAGGCGGGCGACAGCCTTGGCGGCGAACAGCCAGCATCCGGACCACTGGGCAAGCTCGAGGCCGGCGCGGGAGTGCACGATCGCTGTCTTCGGCCTGCCCCACATCAGTTGTGCCTTCGCCATCGATGTATGAGCAATGGCGGCCAATGGGAAGCGCCCTGCCTCGTGGGCGAAGCGGAGCGCGGTTCGGTACCAGTCGAAGCATCGGACATCGCCGTCATCGCGCATCGAACAGGCGACATCGAGCAGAATCGGACCCACGTCGACTTCAGCGGAGTCCTGACGTGCGATGGTCCAGGCTGTGAGTGCTCCGACCGCTGAGTCGTGGCACCGACCTGCCCGCCGGTCGATCTGACTGCGAGTGCGCCACCACATCGCCTGCCGTGCCTTGGGGCCGGTCGGTCCGCCGGCGGCCGTCAGCGACTCTTCGGCTCGGTGCAGGCGTGACATGTGGGTGAGGACGAGGGCACGGACGATGCGCAGCATCGCATCGGTTCCCGTCGTCCGCTGGTCGAGCCTTGACGCTTCTCCGAGGAGCCGCAGGGCGCGGCGGAGGTCTCCGGTCAGCGCCATGACTGTCACCATGTCTTGGAGCAGGATCGCACACAGATTCTCGTGCCCCAGCCCGGAGTGGAGGGCTTCCAGCCGTTCCAACAGTGACAGCGCCTCGCTGTGACGCCCCTTCGCCATGAGGATATAGGCGAGTTCACGGCGCAGAACCGATCCGCGCATCGTCGGATCCGCCACATCCTCGCTGCGTGGTGTGAGGTCGCCCGCGGGGTCGAGGACGGCGAGGTCGGACCGGATCTCCTCTTCACGATTGCGAGCGAGTGTGCTGTGAGTATGGAGCAGGTCCGGGCTCGGGTCGATTCCCAGTTCGGCGAGGGCGCGGTGGACCTCGACGAACGTTCGGGGCAGCTTCGCACCCTGACCTGTCTGCTGCAGGGCCGAGAGCTTCAGGACCTGAGCATGCTCGTTCTCCGGGTGCTCATGCGTCAGGCGAGTGAGCAGCCTGAGCGCAGTGCTCCCGTCGCCGAACTCCAGATGGAATTCGGCGGATCTCTCTCGAATCCGGGTGTACAGACCGCTGAGCTCGGACTGCCAGTCCGCCGTATCGGGCAGGTCGACGTCGGGAAACGGTACGCCGCCCCACTGAGCCGCGGCTGCCTCGAGGCAACGGAGCGTCTCGAGGTCGTGGTCGGGCATATCCTCGGCGAGGGCGGTGCGGGCACTGTGCTCGAAACGCCACGCATCGACGGAACTCTGGCCGAGATCGAGTCGGTAGCCATTCGGTGAACTGCGCAGGACACCGCCTCCCAGCTGATTTCGCAGGCGGTGGATCTGGACGTGCAGGCGAGTGGTGACACGCTCGGACCACTCATCCGGCCACAGCCCTTCGACGATGAGTGACGCCGGCGTCCAGGCTCGGAGCCGGAGAACCAACAGAGACAGCAGGGCTCGCTGGGTGCGTCCATGTACCCCGTGGGCCACACCATCATGGAGAATCTCCACACGCCCCATTACGCGCACATCCATCCGGTCATCGTAGAGTCTCGAGATACCGGGCGGAATACTTCGACGAACCTCACGAACTTTCGGGGCGTTCGCGGCTCCGGCGTCCGGTCAGCGGCCGTAGGGTCGTCTCAGGGCACGCGAAACTCGAAAAAGTCGTCACCGGCGGCGACTTTTTCGAGTTTCGCGTGACCCGAGCGGAATTGGGACAGCTGGAGGGCCGTCGCCCGCGCCGGCACCGCCCGCGCCGGCATCGCACGACGTGCCGGCACCGCACGGGAGGCGTTCCTGTCAGCTCGAGGCGAACTGGGTGGCGTAGAGCTCGGCGTAGCGGCCGCCGCTGCCCACCAGCTCCTCGTGCGTACCCTTCTCGACGATGCGACCGGCTTCGACGACGAGAATCGTGTCGGCCTGCCGGATCGTCGACAGGCGGTGCGCGATGACCAGAGCCGTACGTCCGTGCATCGCCTGGGCGAGGGCCTGCTGAATCGCGGCCTCATTCGTCGAATCCAACGCCGAGGTGGCCTCATCGAGGACGACGATCTCCGGGGAGGCCAGGAGCATTCGGGCGATCGTCAGTCGCTGGCGCTCGCCTCCGGAGAGTCGGTACCCGCGCTCGCCGACGACAGTGTCCAGTCCATCGGGAAGCGCATTGATGACTCCCGTCAGCTGGGCTCGTTCGATGGCGTCGCGCATCTGATCCTCGGTGGCGTCAGGATTGACGAGTCGGAGGTTCGCGCGGATCGACTCGTGGAAGACGTGACCGTCCTGAGTGACGACGCCGACGGCTTCGCGCAGATCGGCGAACGACAGATCGCGAACATCCACTCCGCCGATGGTGATCCTGCCGCCCGTGACGTCGTAGAGGCGCGGCAGAAGTGAGGCGATCGTTGACTTGCCCGCACCGGAGGAGCCGACGAGGGCGACGGTGTGTCCGGCGGGAATTGTGAAGCTCAAGTCATGGAGGACCTCGTCGCTGCCGCGGGAATCGAGCACGGAGACGTCCTCGAGACTGGCCAGGCTGACCTGTTCGGCGCTGGGGTAGGCGAAATCGACGTGATCGAACTGCACATCAAGCCCACCGGCGGGCAGAGCCTCCGGCTGCGAGGGCTCCTTGAAGTAGGGCACGAGATCGAGGATCTCGAACACGCGCTGGAACGACACGACTGCGCTCTGGATGTCCAGACGGGCATTGGCGAGCATCGTCAGCGGAGTGTAGAGCCTGGTCAGCAGCAGTGCCAGGGTCACGACCTGACCGGCGTTGAGATTGCCGACCACAGCCTGGGCGCCGCCGACGCCGTAGACCAGGGCGAGGGCCAGGGCAGAGACCAATGTCAGCGAGGAGACGAACGTCGACTGCAGCATCGCGACCTTGACCCCGATGTCGCGGACCTGCCCGGCACGGTCGGAGAACTCCTCGTTCTCCTTGCGGGGATCGCCGAAGAGTTTGATCAGTGTGGCACCGGCCGCGGAGAACCGCTCCGTCATCCTCGTCGACATGTCGGCGGAGTTGTTCGCGGCCTCGAACTGCAGAGACGCAAGTTTACCTGACAGCATGCGGGTGGGGATGATGAACAGCGGCAGCAGGAGGATCGACATCACGGTCACCTGCCATGAGATCGTGACCATGACGCCGACGGTCAGAGCCAGGGAGACGAAGTTCGACACGATTCCCGACAGAGTGTTCGAAAACGCTCGCTGAGCACCGATGACATCCGTGTTCAGGCGAGAGACCAGGGCACCGGTGCGGGTGCGGTTGAAGAACGCGATCGGCATCGACTGGACATGGTCGTAGACGGCCGTGCGCAGATCGAAGATGAGCCCCTCACCGATCCGGGAGGACAGGTATCTGTTCGTGATCGAGATCGCGGCGTCGGCGATGGCCAGACCGCCGATCGCCACGGCCAGCCACACCACTGTTGAGACCGGGCCGCCGCCGGTGATCGCGTTGACGACGTCGCCGGCCAGCACCGGATTGAGCACACTGATTCCCGCGGTGAGCACGGAGAGGACGAGGAAGACGGTGAGCTTGCGCTTGTGCCGGGAGGCATACCCGGCGATCCGTCGGTAGATCCCCGGTTGGATCGAAGTCTGCGGGGTCTTCTGGGTCTTGACCGAGGAGTACATGACACGGTGCGCGGATGGCGAACTCATGCAGGCCCCTTTCTGCTGCTGATGCGACCGAGGCCCCACGGGGATCATGGGTGGTGACGTGCCAGAACACCCGGGGCGGTGCGGGGATCGCCCGCAGCCGGTCGCCGCCGCGGGCGGGTGGCCCACCGGCGAAGGATAGAACAGTGCACACTGTGCAACTGCGGAGAAGGCGAAACTATTTCCTCACGCCGGGCGAGGCCCGTCACAGCGCCATCGAAACGCGCCCCAACGACGCCGGCCACCGCAACCATCGCGCCGCACCGCCACAACGGTGCCGGCCACCGCACCATACTGCCGCGCCGCCGCAACCGCCGTACCGCAACCGCCGTACCGCAACCGCCGTACCGCAACCGCCGTACCGCAGCCGCGCCTCCGCAACCGCCGTACCGCAGCCGAGACCGCAACCGCCGCGCCGCAGCCGCGACGGCAGCAGTGCGATCGCAGGGTCCCGCTCACAGCTTCCGCAGCTGCACCTTCCGAATGGTGTGGTCGGAGGATTTGTGGAGCACGAGGTCGGCTCGGCCACGGCTGGGCTGGACGTTCTCGCGCAGGTTCGGGAAGTTGATGGAGTCCCAGATCTCCGTGGCCAGGGTGACCGCCTCCTCATCATCGAGCTGCGAGTAGCGGTGGAAGTAGGAGTCCTCGTCCTGGAACGCACCATGCTTGAGCTTGAGGAACCTCGAGACATACCACTGCCGGATATCTCGGGAGCGCGCATCGACATAGACGGAGAAGTCGAAGTAGTCGCTGATGGCCAAGCCCACGGTCCCGTCCTGACGGGGACGGGCGGGTTGGAGGACGTTGAGACCCTCGACGATGAGGACATCGGGCGAGCGGACGACCACCTCGGCGCCGGGGACGATGTCATAGGTGTGGTGCGAGTACACGGGCGCGCGGACCTCGGGCGCCCCGGATTTCACGGCGGAGATGAACTTGAGCAGTTTGCGCCGGTCATAGGATTCGGGGAACCCCTTCCGCCCGTTGAGACGCCGGCGATCGAGTTCGGCGTTGGGGTAGAGGAACCCGTCGGTGGTGATGAGTTCGACACGCGGGGTGTCGGGCCAGCGGGCGAGCAGCTCCCGGAGCACACGCGCCGTCGTCGACTTGCCCACGGCCACCGACCCGGCGACGCCGATGACGAAAGGTGTGCGCTTGGCATCCTGCGGTTCCAGCCCGCGTTCGTGCAGGGGAGAGAAGAACTCCCTGGTCAGATCGTGTTTCGCCCGGCGGGCGGAGACATAGAGGTTGAGCAGTCGTGACAGCGGCAGGTAGACCTGGGCCACCTCGTCGAGGTTGATCCGATCGCCGAGGCCGCGCAGCCTCTCGATGTCGCGCTGCTTCAGCGGCAGCGGAGTCGCCTGGGCCAGCGTGCCCCACACCTCCCGATCGAACTCCCAGAACGGGGACGTCGTGTCCGGCTCGCTCCGGCGGGCGATATTGAGGCCTGCAAGCCGGCGCGCACGGTCCAGCTGGGGGTCGACTGAGCTCATTCGCCCATTGTGTCATGCGTCATGTTCGCATCCTTCGCCGAGGTGGCCCCGCTGTCCCAGCCCACCCTCACCGGGATGGCTCGACGAACCCAATCCCACCCCCACCGAGGCGGCCCGACGAACCTAACCCCACCTTCGCCGAGGCGGCCCCACCGACTCGCGCGCGTGCAGTTCGTCACGTTGACCTGATCGTGACTCGCCGAAATACACGAGATCGCCGGTGAGTGCGTAAAATCTCCCTCATGTGTGGAATCGTTGGCTATGTATCGAAGGCCCCCGTTGACAATGCCGATCACTCGGCGCTCGATGTCGTGCTCGGCGGCCTGAAGAGGCTCGAGTACCGCGGCTACGACTCGGCGGGAGTCGCGCTCGTGACACCCGAGGGTCAGCTCGCCTCGGCGAAGAAGGCCGGAAAGTTCTCCGCCCTGACCGAGGAGATCGAGGCCAACCCGCTGCCCGCGGCACAGACCGGAATCGGCCACACCCGCTGGGCCACCCATGGCGGACCCACCGACGTCAACGCCCACCCGCACCTGGCCGACGGCGGCAAGCTCGCGCTCATCCACAACGGGATCATCGAGAACTTCGCCCACCTGAAGAAGGACCTCGTCGCCGACGGCGTCGAGTTCCTCTCCGAAACCGACACCGAGGTGGCCGCCGCCCAGCTGGCCAAGAACTACCGGACCACCGGCGACCTCACAGCCGCGATGCGCACGACCGCCGACGAACTCGAGGGCGCGTTCACTCTGCTCGCCGTCCATGCCGACCAGCCCGGACAGGTCGTCGCCGCACGCCGGAACTCGCCGCTGGTCATCGGCCTCGGCGAAGGCGAGAACTTCCTCGGCTCCGACGTCGCCGCATTCATCGACTACACCCGCACGGCGGTGGAGATCGGTCAGGACGAGGTCGTGACCATCACCCCTGATGAGGTCACGATCACGGATACGCAGGGCAACCTCGTCGAAGGTGAGCAGTTCCAGGTCGATTGGGACACCGCCTCGGCGGAGAAGGGCGGCTTCGCGTCGTTCATGGACAAGGAGATCCATGATCAGCCGCAGGCCGTGGCCGATACTCTGCTCGGACGCCTGGACACCGAAGGTCGGCTGACGCTGGATGAGATGCACATCGACGAGAACGTGCTCAAATCCGTCGACAAGATCGTCGTCATCGCGTGCGGCACCGCTGCGTACGCCGGGCAGGTCGCGAAGTACGCGATCGAACATTGGTGCCGCATCCCCACCGAGGTGGAGCTCGCCCACGAATTCCGCTACCGCGATCCGGTGGTGACGGAGAAGACGCTGGTCGTGGCGATCTCGCAGTCCGGGGAGACGATGGACACGATCATGGCCGTGCGCCATGCCCGTCAGCAGGGTGCGAAGGTCATCGCGATCTGCAACACCTTCGGATCGACGACCCCCCGCGAATCCGATGCCGCCCTGTACACGCACGCGGGCCCGGAGATCGCCGTGGCCTCGACGAAGGCGTTCCTGTCGCAGGTCGTCGCCTGCTACCTGCTCGGCCTCTACCTCGCGCAGCTGCGGGGCAATAAGTTCCGCGATGAGATCGCAGCGATCCTTAACGAACTGCAGACCATTCCGGAGAAGATCCAGCACATCCTTGATGAGACGAAGTCGCAGGTCCTCGCCCTGGCCGACCGCAATCAGGAAGTCGGTTCGGTGCTGTTCCTCGGCCGTCACGTCGGCTACCCGGTGGCGATGGAGGGTGCGCTCAAGCTCAAAGAGCTCGCGTATATCCACGCCGAGGGATTCGCCGCCGGTGAGCTCAAGCATGGGCCGATCGCGCTCATCGACGACGGTCAGCTCGTCATCATCGTCGTGCCGTCCAAGCGCGGTCGGGACTCGCTGCACGCAAAGGTCATCTCGAACATCCAGGAGGTGCGCGCCCGCGGTGCGAACACCGTCGTCATCGCCGAGGAAGGCGACGAGGAGGTCGATCAGTTCGCTTCCGAGGTCATCTTCGTGCCCGAGACGACGACGCTCATGGCGCCGCTGCTGACGACCGTTCCGCTGCAGATCTTCGCGATGGAGCTCGCCACGGCCAAGGGCCTCGACGTCGACCAGCCGCGCAACCTCGCAAAGTCGGTTACGGTCGAGTGATCCGCCTCGGTGCCGGGCCAGACGATGTCCGGTCCGGCACCTGAGCAGGTTGGTGTTCTCTGAGGAGGTTCGGTTATGGCGATTCTAGGGATCGGCACTGACATCGCGGATGTGCCGCGCTTCGCCGAGCACATCGAACGGGTGCCTGAACTCCTCGACCGTCTGCTCACCCCGGCCGAGCAGCTCAAACGCAACGGCAAACGTCGCACTGATGCCTCCTTGGCTGCCCGGTTCTCCGCGAAGGAGGCGCTGAAGAAGGCGATCGGCTTCCCCGGATGGCTGCCGTGGCAGTCCGCCGAGGTGGTCCCCGCCTTATCCGGTGCGCCGAGTTTCCGTCTGCGCGGGCTGGTGCTCGAACATTTCCGTGCCGTCGGCGGCACGAACATCCACCTGTCGATCACCCACGATGCGCACCTGACGATGACGTTCGTCATCGCCGAGGGGGAGGGGCCGTCGCTGAGTCCCGACATCGAGGGGGTCGCCGAGCATTTCACCCATTCGATGTACGGACGGAATCCTTCACCGGAGGTCTGACGCTAGGGGCCCGACACCGGACGACTGACGCCGCAGCTGAGACAATGAGTCCATGGACTCACGGACTCGCAGTGTTGCAGTGGTGCTCTTCGACGGCTTCGAGGTGCTCGACGTCTTCGGCCCCGTCGAACTCTTCAGCCGACTCCCGGATTCCTTCGCCCTGAGCTGTGTCGCGACACATCCGGGCCGCGTGCGCAGCGCTCAGGGCATCGAAGTCATCGCTTCCGAGTCCTTCGACACCGCGTCCACCCCGGACATCGTCCTGGTCCCCGGCGGAATGGGCACCCGCCAGCTGGTCGACGACCGAAGCTTCCTCGACAGCCTCGTGAACTGGTCGGCCGATGCCGACCTCATCACCTCGGTGTGCACCGGTTCGGCGGTCCTCGCGGCCGCGGGCCTGCTCGACGGGTACCGGGCGACGTCGAACAAGAAGGCGTTCACATGGGCGTCTGAACTCGGAGAGGCTGTCACTTGGGTGCCGCAGGCACGGTGGGTCGAGGACCGGGATCGGTGGACCTCATCGGGTGTGGCCGCGGGCATGGACATGACCGCCGCACTCATCGCCCATCTCCACGGCGCCGAGGCGGCCGCGACCGCAGCGCGCGACATCGAACTCGACATCCACACCGATTCCGACTGGGATCCGTTCGCCGCCCACCACGGACTGGTGTGAGCGTCGAATTCGAGTACAGTCTCGCACTACCGGGGCGTAATGATTTGTGCGGTGCGCTTGTATGAGGCGTAACCAGCACGGTAATAGACTCAGAACCATGAGCTCACTTCCCAGCACCTCCACCGACACTGCCGCTGGCGACGACACCACAACCCCGACAACCCCCATCCACCTGCCCACCGCCGAGGACGCCGCAGACATCGCGCCCGGCCTCGTCACCCTCCGCCGCGCACTCCATGAGAACGTCGAGGTCGGACTCGACCTGCCGGTCACGCAGAAGCTCGTCCTCGAAGCCATCGAAGGCCTCGACATCGAGGTGAGCACGGGAGAGAATCTGTCCTCGATCATCGTCGTCCTCCGCGGCGGGGCCCGCAAGGAGGACTCGACCGGGGTCGTGCCCGCCGTGCTGCTGCGCGGGGATATGGACGGGCTGCCCGTCACCGAGGCGACCGGATTCGACTTCGCGGCCACCTCGGGGAGGATGCACGCCTGCGGTCACGACCTGCATACGGCCGGGCTCGTCGGTGCACTCAAACTCCTCCACCGCGACCGCGAATCCCTGCCCGGTGACGTCGTATTCATGTTCCAACCCGGCGAGGAGGGATTCGACGGGGCCGGGAAGATGATCGACGAAGGCGTCCTCGACGCCGCCGGACCCCGCGTCAAAGCCGCCTTCGGCATCCACGTCTCTGCCGACGCCGACCTCGGAGTCGCCAGCTCCCGCCCTGGGTCCTATATGGCGGCGTTCTCGAAGATGACGATCACCGTCCACGGCAAAGGCACCCACGCCTCCCGCCCGGCCACCGGCAAGGACCCCATCCAGGTCGGAGCGATGCTCGTCGGCCAGCTGCAGGAGTACGTCACCCGCCGCTTCGACATCTTCGATCCCCTCGTCGTCACCGTCGGCCAGTTCAACGGCGGCACCGCCCCGAACGTCGTCCCCGACTTCGCGACTCTCGTCGTCAGCGTCCGCACGTTCTCCGAAACCGTGACCTCCCGCGCCGAGGCAGAGCTGCCCAACCTCGTCCGTGACCTCGTCGCCGCCCACGGGCTGTCCGCCGAGGTGGAATACGAACAGATCCTTCCCCCGACGATCAACAATGACGCCGAAGCCGAATTCTTCCTCTCTACCTTCACCGAACTCTTCGGTGAGGAGCGGACCGTGCGCAAGGCCAACCCGCTGCCCGGCTCCGAGGACTTCTCCCGCGTCCTCGACGCCGTGCCCGGCGCCTATGGGCACTTCGGTGTCGCGCTGCCGAACCTGCCGGTCGACGAACGAGAGGCCAACCATTCACCGCGCGCTCGCCACAGCGATGACGGCCTGGCCGACCAGGCACTGTTCCTCGCCCACTTGGCCGGTCGCCGGCTGGCACAGCTGGCCGAAAACTGACCCGGCAGTCTGGTCTGGAAAGTGGAAACGGCATACGGTGCAGGGACAGGTCCTATGCAGGGCGACGTCGAATCAGCAGCCGTGTCATGAAGAGGAGCAGTCGATGAGCGTGTTCGCCTACCCGAGCGAGATCATCCGGGAAGCCGAGGTGCCTCTGCTCGAGGCCGGCGTCCCGCTCATGGCCCGTGCGGCCCGGGCGCTGGCGAACATCGGCATCGACACGCTCACCACCCACCTCGGTCAGGTCGCCGGAACCAGGGTGTGCGTGCTGGCCGGTCCGGGCAACAACGCCGGGGATGCGCTCTTCGCCGCATCGACTCTGAGCAGGCGCGGTGCCGCCGTCACCGCCATCACACTCTTCGACCGCACTCACGACGAGGGGCTGACCGCCGCACGCCGTGCCGGAGCACAGGTCATCGCGTTTACGACGGCCGAGGCGAGCGCCGCTCCCACCAGCGCCGCTCCCACCAGCGCCGCTTCCACCTCCGCCGAGGCGGCTGGCCCCACTTCCGCCGAGTCTGCCCGCGCGGACGCGTACCGCGAACTCTCCCGCGCCGATCTCGTCCTCGACGGCATCCTCGGCACCGGCGGCAGGCGCGGACTGCCCGACCACATCGCGAAACTCATCGCCGTTTGGGCCCCGCACCGCACCGGGAGCCTCATCGCCGTCGATGTGCCCTCCGATCTCGACCCGGATCCCGACGACGCCGAGACCCGCCTGCATGCCGACCGCACCGTGACCTTCGGCGGATTGAAAGCCGAACTCATCGACCCGCGCGTGCACGAGTTCACCGGCAGGATCGACGTCATCGACATCGGCCTGGGACTCGATACAGATCTCGCTGTCGCCGAGCTGCTCGACTCAGGTGACCTCAGATCGGACTTCCCCCGGCCGCAGGAGAGCGGCCACAAATACTCCCGCGGCGTCGTCGGGGTCCTTGCCGGTTCCGAAGACTATCCGGGTGCGGGCGTGCTCACGACCACCTCGGCGGTGAGCACTGGGTCAGGTATGGTCCGCTATCTCGGCTCCCCGCTCGTCGCCGAGTACGTCCTCGGCCTCCATCCCGAGGTGGTCAGCTCCTCCGGACGGGTCAACGCCTTCGTCTTCGGGCCCGGCGACCCCGAAACCGAATTCGTCCAGGCCGCGGTCGACGCCCTCGGCGAATCACACATTCCCGTGGTCATCGACGCCGGCGGACTCGAGATGATCGGGCGAGCCGAGGCGATGGTCGGCACCTGGATGGCCGAGCGGCCGATCATCATCACCCCGCACGCCGGCGAGCTGGCCCGACTGCTCAGCCGACTCCTCGGCGAAATCATCACAGCCGGCCGCATCGGACAGGACCCGGTCGGGTGGGCCCGGCAGGCCGCGCAGCTGACCGGAACGATCGTGCTCCTCAAGGGCCACCACACCGTCATCGCCGCTCCCGACGGTCTGGTCGTCCTGCCCGAGCCGGGTCCGGCGAGCCTCGCCACCGCCGGGTCCGGCGACGTGCTGGCCGGGATCCTCGGCACGCTGACCGCGACCGCATCGGCACGGCACCGCTACGACGGCGATGACCTGCCCGTCCCGAACCGCGAATGGGCGCGGCTGGCCGGTCTCGGCGTGCTCGTGCACAACGCCGCCGGAGGGCGGGCCGTCACCGCCTCTGGGTTCGCCGATGCCCTCACCGAAGTGGTCGAGGAACTCATCCACGGCACCGACTGAACCGTGGGCTTCCGCCTCAGTGGATGAGGATCTGCGTCTCCGTCGATCCCTCCCACTTCATCGCCTTGACGAGGCTGGACTCGTACATCGATACGCAGCCGGCGGTCTTCATCGACTGCGTGTTCGCGTGTAGGAAGATCGCCGACCCCTTGCCTGGAGTGCGGGCCTCGTTGTAGCCGATGACCTGGGCATACTTATACGGCTTCGGCTGGTAGAGCGATTCGCCCTCGTATCCTTCCGACTTCAGCTGCATCGTGTTGTAGCCCTCGGCCTTCGTCGCGTCGCCGTCGACCCACACATGATCACGGGTGACCTTCGTCCAGGCCTTCTGCAGGCCCGGGTTCGCCGAGGTGCCGAATCCGTCGCGCATCCAGAACACTCCCTTCGGAGTCTTCCCGTCGCCTTCGCTCTTGCTCGACGTCGTTCCGTTGACGCCGAGCCGCGCCTTGTAGGGACCGCTGTCGCGAACGTACCGGTCGCCGGATTTACTGCACAGGTAGATATCGGCGGTGATCGTCGAGCGCTGCTTGACCTCGATGGCTTTCGCCGCCGTGACCGATTCGTTCGCCTCGACGCCGGTGCAGTGCTTCGCGGCCGCCTCAGCGGGGCTGGTCTGTCCGGTCATTGTGAGGACCGCCGCGACCATGACGGTTGCGATCACGATCGCGATGGTGCGAACTGATGTGGTGTGCATGATGTCTCCTTCTTCATCGAACGGTTCTGCGAACTCTTCTTCGCCGAACGCCTCGTCGGCTGCACCCGCGACGCCGGCACCGGAAGCGCCGACGGTCGCGGGGAAACAGCGTAGCGAAGGTGCTGACCGGGGACGGTGCATTCTCACATTGAAGATTTCGTCGGTGCGCCGCCTCTGCGAGATCGACCCCATCCGGCTCCGGCAGACGGTCCCGATACTGCTCGGCGGCAGGTGTCGGCGGTAGTCTTATCCAGTGACATCTTTCGACATCCCCGAGGCTCTTGTACGGGCCGAGATCGACGAGGCGGCCCTGCGGGACAATGCCGCTGTCCTTGCCGATCGCCTCGCACCCGCCCGCCTCAAATGCGTCGTCAAAGCCAACGCCTACGGCCACGGCGTCGACCTCATCGCTCCCGTCCTCTTCACGGCCGGATGGCGTGAGTTCTGTGTGGCCACGATCCCCGAGGCCCTTCACCTGCGCAGCCTGCTCGGCCCCGAGCCCGAGATCATCGCATGGCTCTACGGACCCACCACCGACCTCGACGAGGCGGTGCGCGCCGACATCCAACTGGGCGTGTCGACAGTCGAATCCCTCGACCGACTGACGAAGGCGGCCCGCCGCACCGGGGCCACGGCCCGAGCCCATCTGAAGATCGACACCGGCCTCGGCCGCAACGGCCTGTCACCGGAAGCAGTCGTCCGCGCCTTCGACTGGCTGCGCCGCCACGCCGAAGACAGCCGCAGCGCTGTCACCGACGACACTGACCCCACTCGCGACCCCGGCGCCACGACCGACCCCACCCGCGACCCCGGCGCCACGACCGATATCCGCATCGTCGGAATCATGAGCCACTTCGCTGTCGCCGATGAACCCGAACGCCCCGAGACCGCAGCGCAGAGCGCGGTCTTCTCCTCCGCCCACGGGCAGCTGCGGGCAGTGCTCGACGCCGCGGACGGCCGCCTCGGCGAATCGGATGACCTGGACGTCCATATCGCGAACTCGCCGGGCGCGCTCACCCTGGGACCGTGCCCGGGCACCTCGGCCAGGGTGGGGCTCGCGCTCTACGGACTGTCCCCGCTCGAGGGCGGGGATCCGACGGCCCTCGGGCTGCGACCGGTCATGCGGCTGGTCTCCACCGTCATCAACCTCAAGGACATTCCCGCTGGTCACGGCGCCTCCTATGGACTGACGTTCACCGCTGCGACCGACACCCGGTTCGCGCTCGTGCCCGGTGGGTACGGGGACGGCCTGCCGCGGTCGGCATCGAACCGCGCCGAGGTGGCCATCCGCGGTCGTCGCTACCCCGTCGTCGGGCGGATCGCCATGGATCAGATGATCATCGACATCGGCGTTGGAAACGACGAGGTGGCCATCGGCGACGAGGTCGTCATCTTCGGACCAGGCGGGCCGAGCGCGGCCGAGTGGGGGACCTGGGCGAATACGATCAACTACGAGATCGTCACCCAGCTCAGCGCACGTGTCGACCGCACAGTACGGAAAGGAGACGGACGATGAGGTTCCACCTCGAATCCTTGGAGCAGATGCGCACGTTCGCCGCCGCCTTGGCCGATCATCTGCGAGCCGGCGACCTGCTCATTCTCACGGGCAACCTCGGTGCGGGGAAGACGACGTTCACCCAATCGCTGGGGACGGCTCTCGACGTGGCCGGGCGGATCACCTCGCCGACGTTCATCATCGCGCGCGTTCACCCGTCGCGCAGCGGCGGCCCTGCGCTCGTCCATGTCGACGCGTACCGGTTGGCCGATGGGGAGGAGCTCGAAGACCTCGACCTCGACTCCGAGTTGGATGAGTCGATCACGGTCGTCGAATGGGGCGCCGGCATGGCCGAGCAGCTCAGCAGCGACCATCTCGACATCACCATCGCCCCGGTGTGGGACGACGACACCGACGACGAGGAACTGATCGGGGCCGATCCCGCAGACGAGTCTGAGGACGAACGGCGCACCGTCGACCTCACCGGCTGCGGGGATGCCTGGGCCGCGCGCATGCCCCGAATCCAGGCTGATATCTCGGCAGCTGCGAACGTGAGCGTCGAAAACCCGGCCTCCGCGGACCTGCCCGGCGAGGGCTCAGCGAATGAGGGAGACGAATCATGATCATTCTGGGCATCGACACCTCGCAGTCGGCCTCCGTGGCCCTCGTCGACACGGACACCGGTTCGGTCATCGCCGCCGAGCAGGCCGACGACCAGCGTCGACACGTCGAATTCATCGGCCCCGCGCTCGCCGACGTGCTCGCCGCGGAGGCCCAGCCCGAACTCGTCGTCGTCGGCATCGGGCCCGGTCCCTTCACGGGACTGCGAGTGGGCATCGCCGCCGGCATCGCCGTCGGCCAGGCCCGCGGAATCCCGGTCAAGGGCCTGCTGTCCCAGACCGCGATCGCCGAAGAGTTCGTTCGCAGCTCAGCGGGAGGCCCGCCCGGACCCGGCTCGGAGAGTGCCTCGGCAGCCGGCTCGACCGGCCCGAGCCCCGTCCTCATCGCCTCGGACGCCCGCCGCAAGGAGGTCTACTTCAGCGTCTATGACTCAGCCGATGCTTCGCTGAGAGCCGGACCCTTCGTAGCGAAACCGCCCGAGGTCGCCTCGGTCCTCGCCGCCAACGGTTGTCGGTTCGACCCGTTCGGAACCGAGCAGGCAGGGAACGAGGCCGCATCCGTCGAGTCGGCGACCGCAGCAACGGCCCTGATCGGCGAGAAGCTCGGCCGCGGGTTCCTCCTCTACCCCGACACCCTCGGAGCCACGACCACTGAGTCCATCACCGACCCCCGTGCCGAATACCTCGCCTTCGCCGCAGCACGTGAACTCGCCGCGGGTCGAGAACTGAGCGAACCGATCCCGGAATACCTGCGCGAACCCGATGCGAAGGCGACCCCGGTGCGCGAGAGCTCACTGAGATGACCTCCGTGACCATCGCCGAGCTGCCCTGGTGGGACCTCGCCGAGGTGGCCGACCACGATGCGGCGATCTTCGGGCCCACCGCGTGGACTCTCGGCTACTACTGGTCGGTCAAGGCACAGAACGGCACGATCATGCTCGCCGCCAGGACCGCCTCGGCGGGGGAGAACGGGCCCCTCGACGGTTCGACCGCGACGCAGGGCAACACCAACTCGGCGGGGGAGCTGGCCGGCTGGGTCGTCATGTCCGCATCCGGTGCGGAAGCCGATGTCATGACCATCGCCACCACCGAGGCGGCCCGCGGGCAGGGCATCGGTCGAGTCCTGCTCGACGCGGGGATCGACTGGGCGAAGGACCGCGGCGCCGAGGTCGTCCACCTCGAAGTCGACGAACGCAACACCTCGGCGCTGGCGATGTACGCGTCCTTCGGATTCGTGGAATGGGGACGGCGCCCGGATTACTATCCGGGCGCCGCGGCCGTGCTCATGCGTCTGCGGATCGGTGACTAGGCGACCGGAACCGCGCGCTGTTCGGTGGCGTCGGTGAGGTCGACGAGGAGGTCACCGTTGAGGCGGAAGGCCTCCATGGTCTCGTCGATGACGATCTGCTCGTCGCCGCCGGTCGACGCCACTTCGTCGAGGAGGCGGCGGTAGGCATCCTTGTACGGCTTCGTCTTGCCGAGTGCCGCGAAGTCCCACATCGTCAGTGAGGTCGCGGGCAGGCTGTAGTGACGTCCCATGAGGGCGCCGATCGCCTGGCCGCCGGAGAGATCCCCGAGGTAGCGCGTGTAGTGGTGGGCGATGACCTGGTCGGCTCGTTCGAGTCCGGCAAGGTGCGCGGCATAGGCGGCAGCGCTGGGCATCACAGGCAGTTCCGCACCGTCGAGGGCGGAGAGGTCGGCTGCGATGCGCTCGGAGCGGAAGAGGTCCGCGTCGTGGAAGGGCGCGAAGACCGGATCGTCGGCGAACTCCCGCGACTTGGACTCGAGCACGGGATAGATGACCTCGTACTGCTTGAGCAGGAGAGCGTAGGCCCGAGAGTCGAGCCGTCCTTCCATGAGGTCGACCATGAAAGTGGTGTGCTCGACCTCGTCGTGGATGGTGGCGGTGCTGGCCTTGAGGCGAGCGGAGAACGGTTCAGACATGATGTTTCCTCGTTGAGAGATCGTCGATCCGAATGACGGTTCGCGATAGCGGGTCTTAGGGGTGAGTCCGTCCCGGTTCGGAACTCAAGTTTCGAACCGGGACGGACTCGCTGGCTCACTACATTACTTGTCTATGGCCAGTTTAGCGCTTGCGCATCCGCGAGAACAGAACAGAACCTGCGCCGAGGATGATCAGACCGAGCGCGATCGGCAGAGTCATCAGATCGGCACCGGTGCGCGGCAGGTTCGATCCGTCGGAGCCGCCGGAAGCGGATCCTTCGGTGGACGATCCCGCCGAACCCGAACCTGCGGATCCCGAACCGGCACTGTCGTCGGAGCCGGAAGCGTCGGCCTCGGCACCGTCGGCCGCACCTTCAGACGCGCTCGAACCACTGTCGGAACCGGCCTCGGCGCCATCGGTCGCACCGTCGTCACCGGCTCCGTCTGCTGATCCGCCGTCCGAGTCGCCTGCGCTGCCGGCGTCGTCATCGGCGGCCTCGTCCTCGTTCACAGTGACGGTGAACTCGGCGGGGTCGGAGGGCACGCCGTCGACCGTGGTGATGGCCGAGTAGGCGTAGGTGCCCTTGGCGCTCGGCGCCTTGGCGGAGAAGTTGCCTTCACCATCGGCAGTGACCGTGACGTTGTCCTCGGCCGGGACAGTCGCGGCGAATGCCTTGACCTGGCTTCCGGCGTCCTTGTCGACCACAGGGGTCCACGCGAGGTTCACCTCGGCGTTCGGGGTGGTCGTGCCCTTGACGAGTCGGTCCTTGCCGACGGTCTGGTCCTTGACGACAGGCTTGGCAGGTTTATCCTCGTCTCCGTCGGAGCCGCCATCGGAATCATCTCCGTCGGCAGCGCCACCGGCATCCGAATCGGAACCGTCGGCATCACCTTCGGCGGCATCAGCTGCGCCGTTGTCGTCACCTTCGGCGGCATCAGCTGCGCCGTCATCGTTGCCTTCGGCGGCATCAGCGGCGCCTTCTGCACCGTCGTTGTCGCCTTCGGCACCGTCGGCAGCGCCGTTGTCATCGTTGCCTTCGGCGGCGTCAGCAGCACCCTCATCGTCGGACTCGGCACCGTCGGTGTCACCTTCGGCGGCATTGTGGTCTGCCTCGCCTTCAGCGGCGTCGGCTGCACCGTCGTCAGTGCCTTCGGCACCATCGGCTTCACCCTCGGCGGCGCCTTCGTCGGTGCCTTCTGCACCGTCGTTGTCGCCTTCAGCAGCGTCGGCAGCGCCGTCGTCACCGGCCTCGGAACCGTCGGCTGCGGCGTCATCCTCATCATCCTCACCGGAGAACAAGGCGTTCTTCTGCTCATCGGTCAGTTCGAGAGGTTCGCGATAGAGCTCGGCATCGCCGGTGGGCAGGCCATGGGCGACCCAGGTGAGCACGTCGTAGTCCTTGGACTCGTCGAGGTCGGTCGCCTTCGCGTTCACGTCGACGTCGATTGTGCCGTCCTTGATCTGCGGAGGCATCACGTACTGCACGGCGGTCGTGTTGCCGGCCGTGACGTCCTTGCTCGCCAGGTCACGGTCGACGATCGCCGCGTAGGCACCCGCCGAAGGCTTGCCGGTGCTGGCCTCGGGGAGGTTGTCGTAGCCGTCGCCCGTGACGTTGACGGTGAGACCGTCATCGGCGCTGGCCGACTTCACCGAATGTGAGGTCGAAACCTTCGGCGCCGGGGCCTGCGCGGTGTATTCGACCGTCAGCGGGTTGGTCTTCTTCCGCGGCTGGATCGACGTGCTCGCTCCGGCGGTGGTGTACCAGTACGAGTCCTGACCGGTCTCGACGTTGAAGTCGATCCAGTCCTGTGGCATCGCACCCCACCAGGACTCGTTCTCCGCGGTCTTCTCGGACTGCAGGTTGCGGCCGTCGGTGTCGGTCTCCACGCCGAGGTAGTCGGGGGTGAATTCGAAGCCGTCGTCGGTGACGTCGACTTCGCCCTGCTGGATTTCGACGATATCGCCGTCGCGAGCATCGAGTTTCTTCCAGATGCTCAGGTCGTCCATATCGGCGCCAAAGCCCGAATAGGTTCCCGTGATCGTGCCCTTGCCGTCCTTGACCTCGAGCTTCGGATCCGAGATCGTCCAGTAGGTCATGCCGCCGTAGTAGGCGAAGGACCAGGAGCCCTCCCACTGGATCGAAGCGCTGTCCTTGTCGGGGTCGACAGTACCCGTGCCGTTCGCGATCTCGATGTGGTCACCGGTGTGGTTGTTCTCTGCTTCGGCGTTGACCTTGCCGTTGACCGAGTTTCCGTCACCATCGGTGCAGCGGTCGGCGAAGTTCGACGCCTTGCCGTTCGTCTTCACGATCGAGGTGTTCCCGTCGGTGAAGTTGCCGTCATCGTCGACCGGGTAGATGGTTCCGGCATCGTCGGCTGTCCAGATCCGGGCCATGCCCGTGTCTCCGGCCTCACCGGCGATGAGGAAGTTGCACCCACCGAAGTAGGCGCCGCCGGTGGATTCGTCGTTGACCGACCAATTGAACACGGCGTCGTCGACGGTCTTGTCGACTGCGCCGAACGCCGGGGCGCTCATGCCCATTCCCAGCAGGCCGGTGGCGGCCGCGATCGCCGCCCCCGCCGCCAGCGGCGAAGTGAAGCGCCGAGCCTTCCCGGCCCGTGCGCGCGCACTCTTGTGCGTCATAGATTCTCCTCATTTTCAACGTCGTACACGGCGAAGACCGCGTGCCGCCAGGCATCCGAAAAGATCCTGGATTCATCATCAGCCGAAGTTGTGGATTCGCTGAACGGTATATAGACTACACAGACATAACCTAAAAAGCCAAGGTAAGCCTCACTTATGAATGTATAGCCTTGCCTTAACTAAATGACTTTCAGGAATGTTCGAGTAACTCATGCAGAAGTGGTCTTTGCGCAGGACTGTGCGCCGCCGATCGTTCCGCCGGACCGCCTGGTTCGCCGGGGGATTGGTGCTGGCGATCCTGTTATGGAACAACGGAATCCACAACATCGGATCGATCAACGCCCAAAGTGAGGGCGGCTGTCAGCAGCCTCCCGCCCGATCGACGCCGGACATGCCCGACGTTCCCGAAGTCGACCGTTCGGCGCTGCCGGACCCGACGGCGATCACGGGGCAGACGACCGCCTACACCCAGGCCGGAGAGATCCCGCCGGTCTCCGACACCGCCGCACACGAAGCGAATCTGCCGGTGACGGTGAAGAGCAACGATGGTCCTGCGCAGACGGTGAAGAAGACCGACCGGATCCTGGCGATGAACCAGAACGGCGGGATCGCCGCCGCCGTGGTCGGCCTCGGCCTCGGCTGCAACCTCGTCGGCCGCGACATCGCCACCGACTTCTCCCAGCTCGTGCCCGGCGCCGAGCAGCTGCCGCTGATCACCCAGGGCGGGCACGAGATCAACGCCGAGGCGGTGCTCGCGCTCTCGCCCGACGTCATCCTCACGGATACGACGATCGGCCCCTATGATGCACAGCTGCAGCTGCGCAACGCCGGCATCCCCGTCATCTTCATCTCCTCGTCCTACTCCGAGGGCGTGCGCTCGGCCGGTCCTCAGGTCCGAGAGGTCGCCGAGGCGCTCGGTGTGCCCGAGCTCGGTGACAAACTCGCCGAACGCACCGTCCGTGAGATCAACGACACGCAGAAGGCAGTCGCGAAGCTTGCTCCCGAGGATCCTGCCGACCGCCCGCGGACGGTCTTCCTCTACCTGCGAGGCAATATCTACTACTGGTTCGGGGTCGGCTCCGGAGCAGATTCGCTCATCCAGTCCGTCTCCGCCCGCGACGTCGCCGCCGAAGTCGGATTCGAAGGCATGTCACCGACGAACTCAGAGGCCCTCATCAAGGCAGCACCGGACGTCATCATCGTCATGACCCTGGGACTGGCCTCGGTCGGAGGGATCGACAAGGCCCTCGAACTGCCCGGCATCAAACAGACGCCGGCGGGCAAGAACCGTCGGCTCGTCGACATGAGCGACTACGAGGTGATGAGCTTCGGCCCGCGTTCGGCACAGGTGCTCGCGGCACTCGGCACCGCGATCTACGCCCCCGAGCTCGCCTACCACCCTGACCATCCGCCGAAGTCCATCGAAAAGCGTCTGAAAGAGATCAATGAGGAACTGGAAGAGGATGAGGCATGAGTGAGTCCACCGAGATACGGGACCGCTCACTGCGTCGCTCCCGCCGCGACCGCCTCGGCGAGGGTGGTGACAGCTCTGCCGACTCCGCAGCAGGAAACCGCGCTGAACCGACGAGCCGTCTCAATCCCGCAGGAAAGGGCGACGGCCTCGACCTCGGACGCATCCGCGGTCAGCGCACCGCGCGGGCAGGAACCCTGTTCCTCATCCTCATCATCGCCCTCATCGCCGCCTGCGTGCTCTCAGCTGCGATCGGTCAGCTCTTCATCCCACCGCTCGAAGTCGTCGGTTCGCTTCTGAACAAGGTCGGACTCGACTGGCTGCCGGGACCCAGCCATGACTTCGGTGAGGAGGCCCTGTGGCAGGTGCGCTTCCCCCGCGTCGTCATGACCGTCCTCGTCGGTGCCGCGCTCGCCGTGGCCGGGGCGATGATGCAGGGTGTCTTCGGCAACCCACTGGCCGAACCCGGAGTCGTCGGAGTCTCTTCCGGAGCCGCGGTCGGGGCCAGCGCCTCGATCCTCTTCGGCTGGTCCTTCCTCGGCGCGTTCACCACCCCGACCTTCGCCTTCGTCAGCGGCCTGATCACGACCTTCATCGTCTACACGGTCTCCCGGTCAGGCGGACGCACGGAGGTGATCACGCTCGTGCTCACGGGTGTCGCGGTCAATGCGATCGCCGGGGCCGCGATCGCGTACATCACCTTCGCCGCCCCCACCTCGGCGAGGGAGCAGATCGTGTTCTGGCAGATGGGCAGCTTCAACGGAAGCCTGTGGTCGCAGGTCGGGCTCATCCTCCCGCTCATCGTGTTCGGGATCATCATCGCCCAGACCCTGGCACCGGGACTCGACATCCTCTCACTCGGGGAGAAGAGCGCCCGCCACGTCGGCATCAACGTCGAACGGCTGCGCATCATCGTTATGGCCGTCGTCGCCCTGCTCGTGTCCGCGGCCGTCGCATTCTGCGGGATCATCGCCTTCGTCGGCCTCGTCGTCCCGCACATCATCCGCATGATCATCGGCCCCGGCCACCGGCTGCTGCTGCCGGCCAGCGTGCTCGGCGGTGCCGTGCTGCTCTCGATCGCCGACCTCGCCGCCCGCACCCTCGTCGAGTTCGCCGATCTGCCGATCGGCATGCTCACCTCGCTGGTCGGCGGACCGTTCTTCTTCTACCTCATCAGACGCAGCCGCAAGGAATCCGGAGGTTGGGCATGAGCATCATCACCGTAGGCAGATCAGCCGTCCGCCGCCCGGACTTCCCCGTCGCCGGCAAACCCATCATCTCCGTGCGCGGAGCCGAGGTCAGCTTCGGCGAACGCACTATTCTCGACGGCATCGACCTCGACATCCGGTGCGGGGAGGTGCTCGCCATCGTCGGCCCCAACGGTGCCGGCAAATCGACGCTCGTCAACGTCATCACCGCCGACGTCGAACTCGAAGCCGGGAAGGTGTTCATCGACGACGAGGTGGAGTACTCCTGGTCGACCCGCGAACTGGCGATGCGCCGGGCGGTCCTCCTCCAGGACATCGGAATGGCGTTCCCGTTCACCGTCCTCGAGGTCGTCGAGATGGGCCGCTCCCCGTGGGCGGGCATGCGCGAATCCCAGCACGACGACCTCATCGTCGCCGGATCGATGTCGCGGACCGAGACCGTGCAGTTCGCGGCCCGGAAGTTCACCTCCCTGTCCGGAGGTGAGAAGGCCCGCGTGGCCCTGGCCCGGGTGCTCGCGCAGGCGACCCCGGCGCTGCTGCTCGACGAACCGACCGCGCCGATGGACATCCGCCACCAGGAGCTCGTCCTCCAGCAGGCCCGCGACTACGCCTCCACCGGCGGAGCCGTGGTCATCATCGTCCACAACCTCGACCTCGCCGGTGCCTACGCGGACCGGATCGCGATGATCTCCGACGGATCGATCATCGCCGACGGTCCACCCGCCGAGGTGCTCACCGCCGACCGCATCAGCGACGTCTACGACTACCCCGTATCCATCTTGGCCGACCCGAACACCGGAGCACCGCTGGTCGTGCCCGTTCGTGCCGGCCGAAAGGAAGACTGACCCATGCTTGACAACGCACTCAACCGGACCATCGCCTCGGTACCGGTGAAGCGGATCCTCGCGCTCATCACGATCTCCGCGCTGTTGGCCGTGGCCGTGGGCCTGACGGCGACGATGCTCAACCCCACCCCCGCCGAGGCGGCCCCGAAGGTGTCCGTGTCCGGCACCCCGAAGGCCGATGGTGAGTCCGAACTGGGGCTTTCGGGATCGGGTTTCCAATCCGTCGAAGGCGGGTTCGGAGGAATCTACGTCCTCTTCGGCTGGGTCGACGACGCTTCCGGCGGATGGCGGCCGAGCAAGGGCGGAGTCACAGGGTCGAACTACCGCTACGTGTACGACGATGAGACCAAACCGGCCGGATACCAGCTGTTCGTGACCTTCCCCGGCTCAAGCACGGCGTATGCCGCCAATGGCGGTGAAGTCGCGGCGAACGGCACCTGGAGCGGAACCATCAAGATCCCCGGCCAGAAGTTCACAACCTACGACCGGTCCCAGAACGAGACCGAGGTCGACTGCGGCGAGGTCCAGTGCGGGATCATCACGATCGGTGCCCACGGCGTCGACAACGCCAACAACGAATCCTTCACCCCCGTCGACTTCGCCGCTTCCGGTGCCGCCGCCGGCAAGGATGCGGAGAAGAACGAGAATGACGAGAGGAAGTCGTCCGAGAACAAGGATGAGAAGAAGGACGATGGGGGCTCCGGCGGGGGCGACGCTCCGGCCGTCGACCCCGCGCAGAACCCGAATGCGGCACCGGTGGCCAGTGAACCGCCGATGAGCACCTCATGGCTGATCTTCTTCGCCATCCTCGCCGGAGTGCTCGTGCTCGGTTCGATCATCGCGATCGGCCTCGGGTTCGGCATCGGCGGGTACCTCGCGGCCAAGAGTCTGCTGCTGGGAGTCAGCCCGGCGGCGATGGAGAAGGAACGCGACCGGCGCGAGCGCAAACGGATCCGGACCCAGCACAAGCTGGCCAAACGCCGACTCGCGATCCAACGGAAGAAGAAGCTGCAGCTGGCCAAGCTCGAACGCGGCTCCGACCGTGCCGTGGCGCACGCGAACCATCAGAGTCTCGGCCCCGGCAACGGCAAGCTCCCGCCGCAGGTCATCGCCTTCTTCGAGGACGAGGACCGGAAGTCCTCGGGGAACCGCAGCGGAGGCGACGACGTCGGTTCGGCGCCGAGCTTCTACACCGGAAGCGCCCTCTCCGCCGGACCGGTCGCCGACGGCACGGCTTCGGGGGACGGCGGGACCGCCTCGGCGGGGGAGAGCGATCCGGAGGATCACAAGGACACGCGGGTTCTCACCCGGGTGGCCGCGGGCGACGCCGAGACCACCACCATCCCGACGACGAACTCATGACACGCGCACGGACCGTCCTGCGGGACGAGAACGGACGAGAAACCACGATGCACACTCACACATCCACCCGCAGGGGCAGGATATTCACACGCACCGCGGCCGGGATCGCGGCCCTGGCACTGCTCGGATTCGGGCTCACCGGTCCCGCACAAGCGGTGACCGCGCCGTATTCGGTGCCAGGGGAGACCTCGACTGCGGATCCCGGAAATGATGCGCCGGATACGGACGGTCCCCTCGACATCGATGATGCGGTCTTCGACTGGTCGGTCAACGACGAATCCACGGGCGGGTCCTACTTCGGCGGGTGCAACTACCTGGCCGCCGGTGAAGCCGGGGACACGGGTATGGCTCGGATCTGGACGGACAAGGACGCGGGCACACTGTTCAAGACGAACAAAGCCGGCAACTTCACCGACGGAAACGTCTCCATCGTCAAGGAGAACGGGAAGTACTCGACATTCCAAACACGGTGCGAAACCGGCGGAGGCGAGCTGGTCAACGGCAAGGTCAACGCCGAAGCCGAGAACAACCACACCGGCGACACGGTGAGAATCACCAATGGTGAGGGAACAGTCGACCCGAAGAACAACAACGCCTCGATCCAATGGAAGGGCTCCTGGACCTTCGCCTACTACGGCGGCATGACCTACTGGACCATCTCCGACCCGAAGCTCGAGGTCAAGGACGGCAAGGGCACGATCACGGGAACCTATTCGGGCTTTGGCGCCGATATGGACGACCTGAGCATCTGGAAGAAACTCGATGCTCGCGACGGCGATATCGTCGAAATCCAGCAGGGCGAAGTCGACGTCACCGACGACGGCTTCGAATTCACCCCCGACTACCTCGGTGTGTCGACTGACACCGACGGCCGCAATCTGCAGTCCGAGAAGACCGCGGAGAACGAATCCTGGTGGGGCGCGATGCCGCAGGACTGGATCGACTTCAACGTCGAGACCGGTCAGGACTCGTACTGGTACACCACCGCCGGAGCGAGCACCTCCATCCAACCGCGCAAGAAGACGAACGACCTCGAGGTCAGCTACTCCCAGCCGGTCGAAGAACCCGATGACGGAGACCACACAGAGAACCCCGATGACAATCCGAGACAGCCCGTTGACCCGGGCGATGACGGCACGGCTACTCTGTACTGGTCACTGAATAAGGAGGCCAACGGTGGAGCCTTCTTCGGCGGCTGCAACTTCCTCTCCGCCGGCAAGGCCAAGGACTCCGGAAGTGCCCGCGTCTGGCCCTCCGGAGGTGGCGGTTTCTACAAGTCGAAGTCCGGGAACGTGACGATTGAGAAGCCGACGGGCTCGACGTTCAAGGAGGCCTCCTGGGACTCTCGGTGCCAGGACTCCAAGGGCGAAGCCGTGTCGACTACCCGCAAGGACTCATGGACGCAGTCGCGGGTGGCGATCAAGGACGGCGAAGTCAGCGAATCCGATGACGGTGTGACCGTGCAGTGGAAGGGCAGCTTCACCGTCGCCTTCTACGGCGGCATGACCTACTGGTCGGCGACCGACCCGAAGCTCGAAGTCGACGCCGATGGCAAGGGCCGGCTCGTCGCCAGCCTCAGCGGTTACGGAGCCGACATGTTCGACGCCTCGAAGTGGATCACGCTCAAGCCCGAGTCGATCACGATGGCGAACTTCAAGAACATCGACATCGACGCACTCCTCGACGACGGTCACATCACGGCCACCCCTGACTACCTCGGCGTGAAGTACGACAACAAGGGCAAGTCGGGGTCCTCGGGCAGCGCAGTCGGCGGTTCGGACGAGAACGCCTCGGCGCAGGCGAAGAAGTCCGGAGAGAACTCCGACCACTGGGGCGCCTTCCCGCAGGACTTCGTCGATTTCCAGCACAAGACCGGCCAGTACTCGTACTGGTTCACCTCCGACGGCGTCCGCGATCCCTACAAGCCGGCCGAACCGATGACCATCTCGCTCGGAGACTACTCACCGGGTGCCGGGGACTACAACGCGGCAGCAGGCAACGGCGCACCCGGACAGAACGCCCCGGGCGCCGGCGGTCAGCCGGGAGCCGGTGGAGGCGGAGGCGGTTCTGCCGGTGGTGCAGGCAAGGGCTCCAGTGACAAGAAGTCGGGCAAGGGCAGCGACTTCGACGATGAGACGATCTTCGCCGAGGAGGCCGAAGAGGTCCGGGCCGCGTCCGAGGTGCCTGTGCGCGCCTGGATCGTCATGGGCACCGGTCTGGCGGTCGCGGTCGTGGCCGGGTTCGGCATCCGGTCGGGAATCCGCCGCCACATCGGCCTCGATCCCTCCGACCTCGTCTGAGGGTGCGTAACCGGTCGAGCAGGGCTCGGTTCGCGGTGGATCTCACCGTGAACCGGGCCCAGTCCCGTATGCCTCGGAGGGTAGGCTGGAGCATATGACACGTGTGCAATTGGCAGATACCGATCTCTCCGTCCATCCACTTCAGCTGGGCGGCAATCCCTTCGGCTGGGGAGCGGACCGAGATCAGAGCTTCGCTGTCCTCGATGCCTACGCTGCAGCCGGCGGAAACTTCATCGACACCGCCGATGCGTACTCGGCCTGGGTCGACGGCAACTCCGGCGGAGAGTCGGAGACGATCATCGGCGAATGGATGAAGTCGCGCGGCAACCGCGATGAGATGGTCATCGCGACGAAGGTCGGCATGCACCCGAAGCACAAGGGCCTCGATCCGGCGAACATCCGCGACTGCGTCGACGATTCGCTGCGTCGCCTGGGCACCGATCACATCGATGTCTACTACGCCCATGTCGATGACGACGAGGTCGACCAGGTCGCCGTCGCCGAGACCTTCGACGCTCTCGTCCGCTCCGGCAAGGTCAGCTACCTCGGCGCCTCGAATTTCAGTCTCGACCGGCTGCGGTCGGCGAGGAAGATCTCCACGAAGTTCTCCCTGGCCTGCTACCGCGTCGTCCAGGACCGGTTCAACCTCGTCTCCCGCGCTGCCGTCGACGAACAGAAGCAGGCATACCTGCGCTCCGAAGGGATCGCCGAACTGCCCTTCCACTCGTTGGCTTCCGGGTTCCTCACCGGCAAGCACACCGGTGGAGACGCCACAGGCAGCGTCCGCGGCGAACGAGTCGCAGGATTCGTTGAGGACCAGAATGCACTCGGCGCCCTCGAGGTCCTCCACGATGTCGCCTCGACCCACAACGCGACGATGACGGCCACTGCCATCGCCTGGCAGCTCAGCCACGATTTCATTCCTTCGACCATCGCCTCGGCGCGGGTGCCCGAACAGCTCACCGAGCTGCTGGCCGGCACGCAGATGCAGCTGAGTGATGAGGAGAAGGCCGCCCTCGACGGAGCCTGGGTGGAAGCATGACCGCGACCAGTCCGCGCCTGGTCACCTGGGAGAACGGAACCGACCTCGTCATCGAGCTGCCGGTGGCCCGCGATGTCGGGACCGTCTGGGACACCCTGACCGACAGCGAGACCGCAGGCACATGGTTCGCGCCGTTCCGCCTCGGCGAAGAATCGTCAGATGCGGGGGACGATCCCGACGTGCCTGCGTCCCGTCCGATCACCTTCGAACTCGAGGACGCCGATTTGGACGGAGCGGTGCTCAGCTGCGAGGAATACGACCATGTGCTGCTCGAACTCGAGGCCTTCGGTGTGCTGGGTATCCGGCTGCTGCCGGTCGAAGGTGATTCGGGTGACGAGACCTTGCTCGTGTTCACTCACACCGCCGCCGACGTCGAATCTGCTCGAACCCAGGCAGCCGAATTCGGACCTATGTGGGACACCCACCTGCGTCTGTTCGTGCGGGTCCTCGGCCTCGACGCCGCAGAGGCGACCGAACCCGAACTCGTCGCTGCCTATTCCGATCTCGCGCTCGAGGTTGCGGACTCCGGGGACGGCACGGACTCGGCCAGTGCTGATTCGGCTGGTGCTGAGGGCGAATCGTGAGCGACCCCCTCGTCCTCGGCATCGAATCCTCCTGTGATGAGACCGGGGTCGGCATCGTCCGCGGACGCACGCTGCTGACGAACACGGTGTCCTCATCGATGGACGAGCACGTCCGCTTCGGTGGAGTCGTGCCCGAGGTCGCTTCCCGGGCGCATGTGCAGGCCATCGGCCCGGCCATCGCCTCGGCGTGTGAGATCGCCGAGGTGGAGCTGTCCGAAATCGACGCCGTAGCCGTGACGGCCGGGCCGGGATTGTCCGGTGCGCTCATGGTCGGTGTGGGCGCGGCCAAGGGGCTCGCAGCGGCACTGAACAGACCGCTCTACGGAGTCAACCACCTCGCCGCACACGTCGCCGTCGACCTCGTCGCCGAGGATATCGACGGGCTGACCACGCCGACGATCGCGCTCCTCGTCTCCGGAGGACACACGGAGATCCTGCGCATCGGAGATGTCGTCACCGATATCGAACTCCTCGGCTCCACGATCGACGATGCCGCAGGTGAGGCCTTCGACAAGACCGCGCGTCTGCTGGGGCTCAACTACCCGGGCGGCCCGAACATCTCGAAGGCGGCCCTCGGCCTTCTCGACGGCACCGGAATCCCCGGCGATCGGAAAGCCGTGACGTTCCCGCGCGGACTGGCGAAGAAGCAGGACCTTCGTGATCCGGAGCGTCGGTATAACTTCTCGTTCTCCGGGCTGAAGACCGCGGCCCTGCGCGAGGTGACGAAGGCAGAGACGCTCGGTACCGATCTGCGCGTGGCCGATATCGCGGCCGGTTTCGAAGACGCGGTCGTCGACGTGCTCGTGACCAAGACCCTGCTGGCCGCGGCCGACACCGGCATCGATCACGTCGTCCTCGGCGGGGGAGTGGCCGCGAACACTCACCTGCGTGAGGTGCTCGCTGAACGCTGCGCCGAGGCTGGGGTGACCCTGCGGGTGCCGCCCTTGACACTGTGCACCGACAATGGAGCCATGGTCGCGGCCCTCGGTGCTGAGCTCGTCGCTCGCGGAATCGGGCCGAGCGATCTGTCCTTCGCCGCAGTCTCCTCATTGGATGTCGATCATGTCCTCGTCTGAGAACGACCCGAACAGCGCCGCCGAAAGAAACGCCCAGGCGGCGAAGTCCACGCGCCTGCCCGACGGTCGGCCGCCTCGGCGATCCGGGGACGGGTGGACCTACGGATCGGACGGGAAGAAGCATTGGGGGCTCAACGGGGCCGCCGGGCTCATGCTCGTCGATCCCGAGCGCGGGGTGCTCATGCAGCATCGGGCGCTGTGGTCGGTCGAGGGCGGGACCTGGGGATTCCCCGGCGGTGCCCGGGACATAGGGGAGTCCGCGGTGGAGGCCGCGATCCGCGAGTCCTGGGAGGAAGCCGGAGTGCCGGACCAGGACGGCACCGGCATCGAGATCGTCGAGACGCACGTCCTCGACCTCGACACCTGGTCGTATACGACGGTGATCGCGAAGACCCTGCGGCGCTTCGACGCAGTCATCAACGACCCCGAGAGCATCCAACTGACGTGGGTACCCCTTGACGAGCTCGACGATTACGAGCTGCACCCGGGAGTCGCCGCCGCACTGCCGACGCTGCTGGAGCTGCTGCGCCCCCACCTGTGAGCGCGTGAGTGTGATGAAGGTTGGGCAGGGCCCCGCCGAATAGTGGTCAACAACGGAGACCTTGGGCGCTCCGAAGTGTCTCCTCGGTGGATTGTCTGGTCGATCCACCGCGACCCAAGCCCTCAGAACGCCGGGGATCGACCAGGAAATCGAGGGAGGAGGCAGTCTGGCGCCGCGCAGCCCTTCAACTGTAGGAGTTGCGCAGGTCGCCGATGAGCGAACGGGTCACCTCGGTCAGCGACCCCGTGGCGCCGAAGACCTTCTGCAGGCGGCGATAGGGCACCCCGCGCTCGATGATCGATGTGATTGAGTGCAGCTCTTCGGCACAGCCGAGGCGTTCGGCAACGGGAGAGAGGCGTTCGACCTCATCGGCCAGGCACTCGGTGACGAGGCGTTCGTCGGCTGCAGCATTCTCGATGATGATCGCGTCCATGCCGTAGCGTGCGGCCCGCCACTTGTTCTCATTGTGGAACCAGTCGGGCATCGTCGGCAGGGTCTCACCGGAATCGAGGCGGGCCGACATGTCATCGACGAGGCACTGGATGAACGCGGTGATCGCGAGGATCTCCTCGAGCGTCGGCAGTCCGTCGCAGACTCGGACCTCGACGGTGCCCCAGTGTGGGGCGGGGCGGATGTCCCAGCGGATCTCATTGATGTTGTCGATGATTCCGGTCGTGAGCATGTCGTCGACGTACTTCTCGTAGTCGGCCCACTCATCGAACTGGAAAGGCAGCCCCGCCGTCGGCAGCTGTTGGAACATCATCGCTCGGTTCGAAGCGTACCCGGTGTCCGTGCCGCCCCAGAACGGGGAGGAGGCGGACAGTGCCTGCAGATGCGGGACGTAGGCGAGCAGAGCGTTGACGATCGGCAGCACCTTGTCTCGCGAATCGATGCCGACGTGGACGTGGACTCCGAAGATGAGCATGTTCCGGCCCCACCATTGGGTGCGATCGACGAGCTCGAGGTACCGGTCCTTGGCCCGGACCTCCTGCGACTGCCACTGCGCGAACGGGTGAGTGCCTGCCGACATCAGCTCGACCCCGCGCGCCTCGGTCAGCTTCCGCAGCGCCCCGATCGAGGCGGCCAGATCCTCGGCGACGGTCGACACCTGGGTATGCACGCCGGTGACGAGTTCGATGGTGTTCGTCAGCATCTCACCGACGATGTGCTTCTCGAACTCGGGCGCGTGCTCGGCCACATCCGCCAACAGGGTCTCGGCAGCCGGGGTCAGGTCCAGGCTGCGAGAATCCAGCAGAGCCAGTTCCCACTCGACACCGAGGGTGGAGCGGGGAGAGCGTGCAAAATCGACCATGGGTCGATCATAATGGCGCGTACCCGTTTCGCCTGATTCGGCACTGTGTTTCGGCCCGTGTCCTCACCCGCAGGCCTCGGACGACATCGATGCGGCAGCGGGGCCCGGCAGCCATCGATCCCGCGCAGTCCTCACGCGGGCTGTCGCACACCGTCCTCGATCCGCCGTCCCGAATCGGTGTCGAAGAGATGCAGACGCGCGGCATCCGGCACGACCCGCACACTGTCACCGCGGCGGATCGTCGACCGTCCGGCGACCCGAGCCACGACCGTCCTCTCCTCGCCGGGCAGACCCGCCCGCCCATGCACATAGGCATCGGCACCGAGTTCCTCGACGAGATCGACCGTGACTGTGAGCCCGTGCTCGCCCTCGGTGCGCAGGTCCTCGGGACGTACCCCAACGGTGACCGTCTCACCCGTGACCTGCCCGCGCTGGTCCGCGGTGAGTTCGATCTGCACATCGCCGAGGCGCAGCGTCGACCCCTCGAGACCGACCTCGACGAGGTTCATCGCCGGAGATCCCATGAAGCCTGCGACGAAGAGGTTCGCCGGCCGGTCGTAGAGGTTCGCCGGTGTGTCCACCTGCTGCAGACGCCCGTCGGCGAGGACGGCGACACGGTCGCCCATCGTCATCGCCTCGACCTGGTCGTGGGTGACATAGACGGTGGTCACGCCGAGGCGGCGGGTCAGTGACGCGATCTGCGCACGCGTCTGCACCCGCAGCTTCGCGTCGAGGTTCGACAGCGGCTCGTCCATGAGGAAGACCTGCGGGGACCGGACGATGGCGCGGCCCATCGCCACGCGCTGCCGCTGTCCGCCGGAGAGCGCCTTGGGCCTGCGGTCGAGGAAGGGCTCGAGGTCGAGCAGCCGGGCGGCCTCCTCGACGCGTTCGTCCCGCTCCTTCTTCGCCACGCCCGCGATCTTGAGGGCGAAGGCCATGTTCTCGCGCACGCTCATATGCGGATAGAGCGCATAGTTCTGGAAGACCATCGCGATATCGCGTTCGCGTGGAGAGAGTGAGGTGACGTCGTCGTCTCCGATGCGGATGTGCCCGGAATCGACGGGTTCGAGCCCGGCGAGCATGCGCAGGGTCGTCGACTTCCCGCAGCCCGAGGGGCCGACGAGGACGAGGAACTCCCCGTCGTCGATGTCGAGACTGATCTCGTCGACGGAGGGTGCCAGCGCCTCGGGGTACCGACGCAGTGCTTTGTCGAAGGTGACAGTGGCCATGGTGTTCTCAACCTTTCGCGGATGCGTCCGCATCCGATGATCGACGGTGATCGTGCAGTGAGTTGTCGTGCGTATAGGACCGGTACTGCTGCCGCACCCCAGACGGTCTCGGGTGCAGGGTGGCGACGAGTTCGACCGCCCATTCGGGCAGCGACCCGGTCAGCGTCCATGCCGCCTGCCGGGCGGCGCCGATGGCCACATACTCGGCTTGTTCGGGGACGTCGATGGGTACGGTGAAGATGTCCCGGGCGACCTCGCGGACCGCCGGATTCCTGGCCGCCCCGCCGATGATGAGCAGACGGCGGGCCGTCAGGCCCTGTGCGAGGACCGCGTCGAGTCCGTCCGCGAGTCCGCAGAGCATGCCCTCGACGAAGGCCCTGGCGACGTTCTCCGCCGAGGCGTTGGCCAGGGTCATCCCCTCGAGCCGGGCGGTGGCATCGGGCAGGTTCGGGGTGCGCTCGCCCTCGAAATAGGGCACGAGCGTGATCCCGTTCGCCCCCGGCCTCGAAGCCAGTGCCAGAGCAGCGACCTCGTCATGGCTGATGCGCAGCAGAGTGCTTGCCGAGACGAGGACCCTTGCGGCGTTGAGGGTCGCGACCAGCGGCAGGCGACCGCCGTCCGCGGAGGCGAAACCGGCGACCGTGCCGCTGCGATCGGCGATGGGCAGGTCCGTGGTGCCGAAGACGGTGCCCGAGGTGCCGATCGAGACGACGACATCGCCCGAGGTGACCCCGAGTCCCAGCGCCGCCGCCGCATTGTCCCCGGCCCCGGGTCCGACGAGGACCCCCTCGTCCGTGCGCCCGGCCGCCTCGTTGGGAGCGAGGACACGAGGAAGGATGATCGCCGAGGCAGCTTCCGGTTCCGTACCGTCGGTCGCCGCCTGGTCGAGGTCCGGCGTGGTGTTGTCGAGCGTGATAGCGCCGACCGCCTCGCGGGGGTCGGCACCGAAAGCGGCGCGGGCATCGCGGCCGAACGCGATGCGGAAGAGGTCGAGATCGTACTCGCCCGATGAGGGGTCGAAGTAGGCCGTGCCGCTGGCATCCGAGGCGTCGGTGATGAGGGCCTCGAGCTTGGGGCCGTGGATCGAGGAATCGGCGGCTCCGTAACCGAGGATCCGCCAGGTCAGCCAGTCGTGGGGGAGGGCGACGGCGGCAACCTCGGCGGCGTTGGCGGGTTCGTCGTCGCGCAGCCAGCGCAGCTTCGCGCCGGTGAAGGAGGCCACGGGCAGGACACCGGTGCGGGCGATGAAGTCCTCAGCGCCGACTTCGGCGATGAGGTCCCGGGCGGCGGCGTCGCTGCGCAGGTCATTCCACAGCAGGGCGTCGCGGATCACGCGGCCCTCGGCATCGAGGGCGACGAGCCCGTGCTGCTGGCCGCTGATGCTCAAGGCTGCGACGTCATCGAGTCCGCCGGCAGACTCGATCGCCTCCTGCAGGGCGGTCCACCAATACTGCGGGTCCACCTCGGTGCGGGGCCGCACCGGTGCGCAGGATGTCGCCGGAGTCAGGGTCGGCGATGACGACCTTGCAGCTCTGCGTCGAGGAATCGATGCCGGCGACGAAGCGGCGGGCAGCGGTCATGACTCCTCCTCGTGGGGTGCAGCCTCGATGTGAGCCGCCTCGGCGAGAGCAACGTCGTCACGATCAGGCTCGTCACGAGCCGCCTCGGCGAGCACGGCATCGGCGAGGTCACGGTCGATGACGGCGACGTCGACGATGCCCGCCGCACACGCGGCTCGCACTGCGCGGGCTCGCTCAGCGCCGCGGGCGACCCCGACGGTCGTCGTGGCCTGGCGCAGCTGGTCGAGGGTGACGGCGATGACGCGGTCATCGATCGTGGTCACGTCTTCACCGGCGGCATCGAACAGACGTCCGGACACCTCGGCGACGGCGCCGTCATCGATGCCTGACCGTCGCTGGACGGGGGTGCACTTCTCCCACACCGAGGACAGCCCCTCGGCCCACGAAGCCACGGAGACCACGGCGAGGTCGAGGTCGTCGGCGGCGGCGAGCGTGCCCGAGATCTCGGGCAGGGCTCGCAGGTCGGCGGCGGTTTCGGCCTCGGTGACGAGCAGCGGGGCCGGCAGACGGACCATGCTCACGGCCGGATCCTGACCCAGTCGGGTGAAGATTTCGGAGCTGGGACGGTGGGATTCGAGCCGCAGGGCACCGGCGAGCTGCACGATCGTGCACCTCGGCAGCGCCGGAGTGAAGGCGGCCGCGGAGTCGAGGGTGCGTGACCAGGACAGGCCGATGCGCATCCCCGCCCGGGCCTTGCGGCCGACGAGCGCGAGGGCCGCTCGGCCCATCTGCTGGGAGGCCTCGGCCTGGTCCGGGATGTCGACGATGACGACCGAGTGCAGGCCGAGGGCGGCGGCAGTGCGCTCTGACAGATCCGTGTCCTCACCCGCATCGGCCTCGATCGTGATCGTGACGACCCCGGTGTCGACGGCCTCTTGGAGGAGGCGGGCGACCTGGAATCGACTCAGTCCGTTGGCCTTGCCGATCTCGACCTTCGATCGTCCTTCGAGGTAGTGATCGCGGGCCAGCTGCGCGAGGAACCGGCGGTGGCGGGCGGTGGGCGCGGTGCTCATCGTCCTCCCTTCGGCGTCGACGGCATTGTGTTCGCTCATATGTGAAGTTTTGCACATCTGTGTGTTCCGTGACACAGTATTGCACATATGAGCGCCGATGCTCATATGAATTTCTCGAAGCGAACCCGATGGCGGGCGGCAATCCCGCGATGATGAGGGAAGGCACAACGATGAAACACAGGATCACCGGCCGAGGCGCCACCTGGGCGGCCATCGGCATGGTCGGAGCGCTCGCACTGACAGGGTGCGGTGGGGCCGGAGGCAGCTCCAGCGGCGGGGGAGGCGATGAGGTCAACGTCCTCATGGTCAACAACCCGCAGATGCAGGACCTGCAGAAGCTCACGGCTGACCACTTCACCAAGGACACCGGCATCAAGGTCAACTACACCGTGCTGCCGGAGAACGAGGTGCGGGCGAAGATCGGACAGGAGTTCGCCGCCCAAGCCGGCAACTACGATGTCGCGTCGATTTCGAACTACGAAGTCCCGACGTATGCGAACAACAAGTGGCTGACCCCCATGGACGAAGGCGTCGCCGATGCCGAGGGCTTCGACCAGGACGACATCCTCACCCCCATGGCCGAGTCGCTGACCGTCGATGACACGGTCTACGCGGAACCCTTCTACGGTGAGGGCTCGTTCCTCATGTACCGCACGGACATCTTCGACAAGGCCGGAGTCGAGATGCCGGAGAACCCGACTTGGGATGAGGTCGCCGATCTCGCCGCGAAGGTCGACGGTGCCGAGAAGGGCACGAAGGGCATCTGCCTGCGCGGTCTGCCCGGCTGGGGCGAGATGTTCGCTCCGCTGACGACAGTGGTCAACACCTTCGGCGGCACCTGGTACGACGAGGACTGGAATGCACAGGTCGACTCGAAGGAGTTCAAGGCGGCCACGAACTTCTACGTCGACCTCATCAAGGACCACGGAGAATCCGGTGCCCCGCAGGCTGGGTACACCGAATGCCTGACGAACCTGCAGCAGGGCAAGGTCGCCATGTGGTACGACTCGACGGCCGCCACCGGCACCCTCGAGGCGGATGACTCCCCGGTCAAGGGCAAGATCGGCTATGTCGCCGCCCCGGTGAAGGAGACGGACTCAAGTTCGTGGCTCTACACCTGGGCCTGGGGCATCCAGGCCGCGGGCAAGAACCAGGACGCCGCGAAGCAGTTCGTCGCCTGGGCCTCGTCGAAGGACTACGAGGAGACCGTCGCCTCCGAACTCGGCTGGCAGCACGTCCCGGCCGGAAAACGGACCTCGACCTATGAGAACGCGGACTACCAGAAGGCCGCCGCGCCGTTCTACAAGCAGACCGAGGAGGCCATCAACTCCGCCGATCCGAAGAATCCCGGTGTGCAGCCGCGCCCGACGCTGGGAGTGCAGTTCGTGACGATTCCCGAGTTCGCCGACTTGGCGACGGGCATCTCTGAAGACATCAGCTCTGCGATCGCCGGACGCACCACAGTCGACAAGGCTCTGCAGAAGGGACAGAAGGAAGCAGAGAAGGTCGGAGACAAGTACAAGAAGTGACCGTGCGGCCACAGCGTTGACTGCGTAGCCTCGGGGCGGATGATCGTCCCCGCCCCGAGGCGCAGGCCCCGCCTCGGGCGGCGACCGCCCGCGCGACCCCGCACCGGGACGCACCCGACTCAGCTCCGAGGCCGCACCCGCTCCAGCCCCTACCACCGCCCCACGAAGCGAAGGATGTTCGACGTGTCTGCACCCGCCGCCGAGCGTGCATCGAGATCGATCACGCCGCCGAAGACCCCAGCCAAGGACCGATGGCTCAAACGTGCGCCCATGCTCCCGGCGCTGATCTTCGTCATCATCGTCACCCAGATCCCGTTCGCGATCACGATCATCATCTCGTTCATGAACTGGAACGCGGCCTACCCCGATGACATCGCCTTCGGCACGCTCCAGAACTACGTCACCGTGTTCACCGACGCGAACCTGCTGCGCGCTGTGTTCGTCACCGTCGGGCTCACGGTCGGGGTGGTGCTCGCCTCGGCGCTGTTGGGACTGGGCATTGCGCTGCTCCTCGATCGGAAGTTCATCGGCCGGGGATTCGTCCGCACCCTGATGATCACCCCGTTCCTCGTCGTGCCCGTGGCCGCAGCACTCCTGTTCAAGCACGCGATCTTCAACCCTTCGTACGGTCTGCTCAACGGCTTGCTGACCGTGGTCTTCGGTGAGAACGCCCCGCAGCCGGACCTCATGTCCTCCTCGCCGCTGCTAGGCATCGGGCTCGTGCTCGTGTGGCAGTGGACGCCGTTCATGATGCTCATCATGCTCGCCGGACTCCAGTCACGGCCGATGGACGTCTACGAGGCGGCGCTGGTCGACGGTGCCGGACCCTGGCAGACCTTCCGCTTCATCACCCTGCCGCACCTGCGCCGCTACATCGAACTCGCCGCGCTGCTCGGCACGATCTACATCGTCCAGAACTTCGACATGGTCTTCACCATGACCTCCGGCGGGCTCGGCACCGCGACTCTGCCCTACGTCATCTACCAGGAGTTCTTCGTCGCCCAGGACTACGGAGTCTCCTCAGCCGTCGGCGTCATCGTCGTCATCGCCTCGCTCATCATCGCGACCTTCGCCCTGCGCACCGCGTCCACCCTGCTCAAGGAGGAGAACGCATGAGCACCCCCGAACTTTCCACGACCGTGGGCACACACCCCGAACCCGGGGTGACGCCCACCCCGACCGAACCCGGCGGACCCGGATCGGTCGAGCCGCCTCGGCGGAAGGCGAACACACCGAGGCGGCCCGGCCAAGGTCGGACCGGGAAGATCCTGCTCGGTCTGCTGGCCTGGCTGGTCGGGCTGCTGTTCGTCTCGCCGCTTTTGTGGATGCTGCTGACCAGCCTCCACGCCGAGACCGACGCGTCGACGAACCCGCCGAGCTTCTTCGCCCCGCTCACACTCGACTCGTATGTGAACTTCTTCGGCGGCGGCAACGGGGCGAACCCGTGGCCGTTCCTCATCAACTCCGCCGTGGCCGCGATCGTGTCGACCCTCATCGTCCTCGTCCTGTCGACGATGGCCGCATACTCCCTGGCCATCCGCCGCATCGAACGCTGGTCCGATGTGCTCTTCTTCCTCCTCTCGACGAAGATGCTGCCGATGGTCGCCGGCCTCCTGCCCGTCTACCTCGTCGCGAAATCAACCGGCATCCTCGACACCTGGCTTTTGCTCATCATCATCTACTCGGCGATGAACATGCCGATTGCGGTGTGGATGATGCGGTCCTTCCTCGCCGAAGTGCCCGTCGAGGTCCTCGAAGCCGCCGAACTCGACGGGGCGAGGCTGCCGCGGGTGTTCGTCCAGATCCTGCTGCCGCTGACCGCACCGGGCCTTGCCGCCACCGCGCTCATCTGCTTCATCTTCTCCTGGAACGAGCTCCTCTTCGCCACTGTGCTCACCTCCACCGCAGCCTCGACCGCGCCGGTGTTCCTCACCAGCTTCGTCACCTCGCAGGGTCTGTTCCTGTCCCAGGTGTGCGCGGCCTCGCTCATCATCTCCGTGCCGGTGCTCGTCGCCGGAATCGCCGCCCAGGACAAACTCGTCCAGGGCCTGTCCATGGGAGCCGTCAAATGACCGCACCGACCACTGCCGGCAACTCCGATCCTCGCCGAGGCGGCCCCACCTCGGTCCTGTCCCCGCAGAATCTCGCCCTGTCCGCACAGAACCTCGCCGAGGTGGCCGACCGCGGGATCACCGTGCCCAACTATGATCGGTCGTCAGTGAGGCCGGGCATCGTCCACTTCGGCGTCGGCGGATTCCACCGAGCACATATGGCGATGGTCCTCGATGACCTCATGGAGGCGGGATTGGCCGCCGATTGGGGGATCGTCGGCGCGGGAGTTCTGCCTCACGATGGTGCGATGCGTGATGCGTTGGCCGATCAGGACCACCTCTATACGCTCACTCTCAAGCACCCGGACGGGGCCAAGGAGCGGCGGGTCATCGGGTCGATCATCGACTACCGGTTCGGCCCCGACGATCCTGCCGGCCTCCTCGATCTGCTCGTCGATCCGGCGATCCGCATCGTCTCGCTCACCGTCACGGAGGGCGGCTACAACGTCAACCCCGTCACCGGTGAGTTCATCACCGATGAACCCGCGATCGCAGCGGACGCCGAAGCGCTGCGCGCGGGTAGCCTGCCGGCGACCGTCTTCGGGTATGTCGTCGCCGCACTGCGGAAGCGTCGTGAAGCCGGGATTCCGGCGTTCACGGTGCAGTCATGTGACAACATCTCGGAGAACGGTGAAGTCGCAGCGAAGATGTTCACCGCCTTCGCCCACCTCGTCGATGGTGAACTCGCAGACTGGATCGAAGCGAACGTCGCCTTCCCGAATTCGATGGTCGACCGCATCACCCCGGCCACCACCGATGAGGACCGAGCCGATCTGCTCGCTGACACCGGCGTCGTCGACGCCTGGCCGGTTGTGGCCGAACCCTTCTTCCAATGGGTACTCGAGGATGCCTTCACCGATGGTCGACCGCCCTATGAGCAGGCTCGGGTGCAGGTCGTCGACGATGTGCAGCCCTATGAGCACATGAAGCTGCGGCTGCTCAACTCGGGACACCAGGGGCTCGCGTACTTCGGGCTGCTCGCCGGATACACCTATGCCCATGAGGCGATGGAGAATCCGGACATCGCGACCTACCTGCGCCGGTACATGGACGATGAGGGCTCCCCGAGCCTCGCGCCCCTGCCCGGCATCGACCTCGAGGAGTACAAGGACACGCTCATCGAGCGGTTCAGCAACCCGGAGATCCGGGACACCTTGGCCCGCTTGGGTGCGGAATCCTCCGACCGCATCCCCAAATGGCTGCTGCCGGTCGTCAAGGACAACCTCGCCTCCGGCCATCCCGTCGAGGTGGCCGCGGCGATCTGCGCCTCCTGGGCCCGCTACGCCGAAAGCCACGACGAGACCGGCGGTCGGTTCACCATCGTCGACCGGTATGCCGCGGAACTCCAGGCTGTCGCGGGGGCACACGACGCCGACCCGCTGGCCTTCGTCCGGCAGGAACTGTTCTTCGGGAATCTTGCCGAGGACCCGCGCTTCACCGAACCGTACCTCACGGCACTGACATCGCTGCACGAACGCGGGGCGAAGGAGACCGTGCGGCGCCTGGCAGCCCGCGAAGCACTGTAAATCGAGCGCCTGAGAGGGTCGACACCGTCCAGTTGCGGGCCGTCCTCGTGACGAGTCTGACGGGCGCCGAGTCAGGTTCAGCGTCTAGCATGGATATATGTTGCGTTCTCGCCTGAGCATTCTGGCCCTGACCACGACTCTCGTACTCGTCGGCTGTTCCGGCGGAGCGTCGACGCCCGAGGCCGATCCGAATGACACGCGATCATCATCGGGATCAGCAGCTGAGTCCGATCCCCAAACCGGAGCCCAGGCCGAACCGACCCTGGCCGACCCCGCTGACGCAGATCCGGCCGATTTCGAGGACGAGGCCGCGGACATCGTCGCAGGCTTCTCCGATGAAGAGCTCGCCGGCTCCCTCATCATCGGCACTTGGGAAGGCACGGACACGCAGACCCCGGTGGACATGGTCAAGCAGAACCACCTCGGCGGGGTGATCGTCATGGGCTACAACCTGTCGGAGAATCCGACGAGTGACGAGGTCACGGACCTGACGAAGGCGCTCAAGGGGGCGCGCACCAAGGGTCAGCCGGTGTCGATCGGCGTCGACCAGGAAGGCGGGCCGGTGTCCCGGCTGAGCTCCGCGGCGCTGCCGTTCCCGCCGCTCATGGGTCTGGCGGCCACCGATGATTCGAAGCTCATCACCGAAGCGACGACCGTGCAGGGGCGGAACCTCACCGACCTCGGCTTCACCATCGACTTCGCTCCTGACTCCGATGTCACCGTGGGGCCGAAGGACAAGACGATCAACGTCCGCTCGGCCGGCACCGATCACAACGACGCCGCCGAGGTCGTCGCCGACGCCGTCGAGGGATACCGGTCCGGCGGGGTCGCGAGCTCGGCGAAGCATTTCCCGGGACATGGCCGCCTCGGCGTGGATTCGCATGAGAGCCTGCCGGTGTCGGAGAAGACGATCGAGGAGATGGAGGACACAGATCTCCTGCCGTTCAAATCCGCGGTCAAGGCTGGAGTGCCGATGGTGATGATGGGCCATATCGGTCTGCCCGATGCGAAGACGACACCCACGACGCTCAACGAGAAGGCGTATTCGGCGCTGCGGGACACACTCGACTTCGACGGCGTCATCACTACGGATGCGCTGAACATGAAGGCCGTGCCGCAGAACCTGGGGGGCGGAGAGACTGTGAAGGCGCTCGCCGCCGGCGCGGACCTCGCGCTCATGCCACCGGACTCGGGGGCCGCGCAGAAGGCGATCGTCAAGGCGATGGGTGATGGGACGCTGAAGAAGAAGGACCTTGAGGAGAAGGCCGAGCGGGTCGTCGCCGCGCAGCTGGCCACCGCCGAAGCGCAGAAGAGTGTGAAGGCCGAAGGGTCCGACACCGGTGACCCGAAGAAGACCCTCACCGAGGTGGCCGAGAAGTCATTGACGGCGCTCAAGGGTGAATGCTCCTTCACCGGCACCGATTCGATCTCGATCGTCGGCGGCAGCGACAAGGAGAAGGCGGAGCTGACGAAGGCGGCCGAGGACGTCGGGCTCACCGTCGGCTCGGGTGGAACCTCGGTGAGTCTGAGTCCTTCGAGCTCCGCCGAGGTGGCTGTCGGCACCGCGGCCCCGTGGACGATGCGCAGCACCTCGGCAGAGTCCGCAGTGACTGCCTACGATTCGAACCCGTACGCACTGAAGGCTGTCGCGAAGTGGCTCAAGGGCGACCTCAAAGCCTCGGGCGAACTGCCTGCGGAGTACGAGGGCAGCGACAAAGCCCCCGACTGCGGGTGAGCCAGCGCTGAACGGTCGAGTGCCTCAGTGCACGAACGCTTGAACTCCCGAACGTTTCAGTGCCTGAGCTCCGTCACATCGGCAGCTGGCAGGCCATCGCCGGATTTGTTGGTCGATCCGCGGTGTTCTGAGCGCTCAGACCGCAGTGGATCGACCAGTAAATCCCGCCTCCACCGACACGAAGAACCCCTCGCCGGCGATAGTGCCGACGAGGGGTTCTTGGTGAGACGGATCAGAGCACGCGGATGTACTGGGCACCCTGTGCGGTCATCCAATCGACGCTGCGGTAGCTGGTATTCACACGTGTGTTCCCTGCGTCGTACATCATGCCGTCGCCCGCGTAGATGCCGACATGGCCCGGTGACCAGATGATGTCGCCGGCCTTCGCTTCGGAGGCCGAGACGATCTGCCCGGCGCCCTTCTGCGCCGACGACGTGCGGGGAAGATTCACGCCGACCTTCCCGTAGACGTACGCGGTGTAACCGGAGCAGTCCCACCCGCCGGGCGAGGTGCCGCCCAGCACATATGGGGTGCCGACGTACTGCTTCGCGATGGCAAGGACCTGCTCGGCCTTTGACCCGTCAGGGACCTTGACGTCCCCGGAACCCGAGTTCGCGCCTTCGTCCTTGCTCTTGTCCTCGGCTGAATCGGCGGGTTCCTCATCGCCGGTGCCTGCGGAGTCGGATGATTTCGCCGAGTCGTCCGAGTCCTTCGACTCGTCGGCGGCGGCCGTCTCCTGCTTGGGCTCAGGCTCAGGCTCAGGTTTCGGCTTCGGTTTCGGTTTGGGCTTAGGAGCAGCCTCGGCCGTGACGACGTCCGTATCAACGGTGACCGCGGAATCCTGGTCGTCCTTCTCCGATTCGCCGCCGGCGTCGATGGTCGGCGTCTGGTTCTTGAACTCGACCGGCGCCTGTTTCTCGGTCTCGGCGGAGACCGAAGCTTCGTCGTCGGTTCCCTGCCCGGCAGCGGGCATGACCGCTGCGGTGAGCAGTCCGCCGCTGGCGGCGACGACTGCGGCCCGCCGGCCGAATGCGCCGGAATTCGCAGCGAGCAGTTCGCTCAGCTCCGTCAGCGGTGTCTTAGCCTTGGCGTTGGCGGCGCGGCGGCCGTGCTGCTTAGATGCCACGATGTCCTCTCATTGCCTGTCTGTAACGATATCCACAACTGTAACGAATTCGTGATCTTCTGTCACGTTTTTGTTACAAAAGGATTTTTCGACAGGCTGGGATGCATAATCCCTGGTCAGAGGGTCAAAAACAGTGGGAATGGCAGCGAAGAGGCGGCGAAACCGTCTGATTCGGTTTGTGATTCAGCGCGCACTCTCCAGCTTGAATAACGTTTCGTGACATTCGCCCGGCGTGATCCGGTGGCTGCGCTCGGGCTTCAGGCGCCGGTTTCGACCGGGCGGTCGGGATCGGACGACCAACCGGACCAGCTTGCGGGGTAGAGGGCCGCCTCGACGCTGAGCGTCGCCAGCGCCAGAGCATTGTGGCAGGCAGTGACCCCCGAACCGCAGTAGACGCCGACCGGTCCGTCGAGGGCACCCAACTCTGCGAAGCGTTCGCGCAGAAGAGCCTCGGGCAGGAACGTCCCCGCAGGGACGTTGTCGGTGGCCGGGGCACTCTTCGCCCCGGGTATATGACCGGCCCGCGGATCGAGCGGTTCGGTCTCTCCGCGGAAGCGCTCACCGGCGCGGGCATCGAGCAGTACTCCGTCGAAGCCGGCCGCCGCCTCGGCGTCGATGACGGGCAGTCGGCCCGGGCGGATCACCACGGAGCTGGGTGCGACCTCGGGGGAGTCGCCGGTCTCGAGCGTCCCACCGGCGTCCCGGAAAGCGGCGAGGCCGCCGTCGAGGACTCGCGCGCTCAACCCGGCCCAGCGTAGCAGCCACCAGGCCCGGGCCGCGCCGAGAGAGGAATTGTCGTCATAGACCACGACCTCGGTGCCTTCGTCGATGCCCCATGAGCGCACCGTCTCCTGGAAGGCCTCGGGGCTCGGCAGCGGATGCCGACCGGCCGTCGCGTCGGTGCTGCCGTGGTCGGCGAGCTCGGTGTCCAGGTCGACGTAGACGGCTCCGGGGATGTGCCCGGCGGCGAAGTCCTCGCGACCATCGGGCTTCGGCAGGGTCCAGCGGACGTCGAACAGCCTCGGCGCGGGGGAGGTGGCCATTCGAGTGAGCAGCTCATCGGCGCTGATGAGGACGTCGTTGCGGTTCAATTCGATCTCCTTTTTGTGCGTGGTCACACCGGTTGGGTGAGCAGCACGACGTGGCGTTCGCCGAGGCGGGTGAAGACGAGCGTGGCTTTGTCGCCCTTGGGCAGCTTGAGCTGGCGTCGGACCTGGTCGGGCACGATGTCTGCACCGCGCTTCTTGATCACGACCGAACCGATTCCACGGGAGACGAGCTCTTTGCGCAGACTCGGGACCTTCGCGGGCAGGACGTCGATGACCTCGTAGGCTGTGACTCCTGCAGAGGCCGGGCCACTCGGTTCGACGTCGGTGGTCAGATATGCGATCTTCGGGTGCAGTCGGCGTGCCTGCAGGGGTGAGCACAGAGCAGCGACGAGGCCGGCGCGCACGATCGCCCCATCGGGTTCGAGCAGATGCTTCCCGAGTTCCCCGATGTCCGCCTCGTCCTCGTCGGGCAGGTCGTCTTCGTGGACGAGGAGGGTCCGTTCGCCCATGACGAGAGCGCCACGTCCCGGTCGCTGCCGGGCCGCACCGAAGTACAGGCAGACTTCGACGACCTCGCCGTTGTGGGAGACCCACTGGGCTTCGGCCTCTTCGGGCACGAGATCGTGGTCGAGGGCCGGGCCGAGCTTCACTCCGGCCGCCTTCGCCGCGCCCGCCTTCTCGATCACCCACGACAGAGAGGGGGAGAAGGCATCGGGGTCGGTGATGCGGGCGGTCGATCCGCGTTTGTCGGCCTTGCCGATCGTGCGGCGGGCCGGGTCGAACCAGAGGGCGTCGAATTCGTCGAGGTCGACGTCCTCGGCGCGCGTGTTCTCGACGGAGGCGTCGGGCAGATGGCGGAGGTTGAAGGCGGCGATGGCGGCCGTGACTTCGTCGGCGTCGACGGCCGACACGTGTGCCCCCATTCCGGCGAACGCGACCGAATCCGCGCCGATCCCGCATCCGAGATCGGCGATGCGGAACGTGGTGTCCTCCGGCAGGTCACCGATGAGGCGGCGGGCATGGTGGGCGGCGACCGGCAGGCGCGTGGCCTGAGCGAGTCCGTCGCGAGTGAAGAGCATGTCGTCGGCGAAGGGCCCGAGTTTCGCGGCTGCCTCCGTGCGCAGCTGGGCCTGTGTGAGCAGGGCCGCCGTCACCTCGGCGGAGAATCCCTCTTTCCGCAGCGCCTTCGACCGGGCGAGGTCATCGCCTGCTAAGTCATCGATGCGGTCGAGCCGGTCGAGAACGGCCACGTCGAGCAGTTCGGTGAGAGTCTGCGGATCCATGGCTTCACCCTATCGCCCGGGGGTCCTGAGCAGATACCTCGCCGAGGTGGCCCCGCCGTCCACCCGGATGCGGCCCTGTCCGTCGGCCACCGAACCGCCGGGCGCGCGGTGATTGTGCCAGCGCGGCGGTGCGGTAAGTTGTTGGCTGTGACGTTATTGACCGCCCGCGATATCCGCGAAACAGCCGCTGAGATCGGTCTGCGCCCGACGAAGCAGAAGGGCCAGAACTTCGTCATCGACCCCAATACCGTGCGCTCGATCGTCACCGCCGCCGGGCTCGAGGAGGCTTCGAACGTCGTCGAGATCGGTCCCGGACTCGGCTCGCTGACCCTCGGTCTGCTCGAAGCCGGTCATTCCGTCACCGCGGTCGAGATCGACGAGGTGCTGGCGACGAAGCTGCCGAGCACCGTCACGAAGTTCGCCGGCGGCGATGCGCCGTTCCAGTTGGTCAACGCCGATGCGCTCAAGGTCACCGAACTGCCGGCCCCGAACGACAGCAACGCTGCGGACGGCAGGGCCGCTGCTGACGGCCCCGACGCGCTCGTCGCTAATCTGCCCTACAACGTGGCCGTGCCCGTGCTGCTGCACTTCCTCGAGACCTTCCCGAATCTGCAGACCGTCCTCGTCATGGTGCAGCTCGAAGTCGCCGAACGGCTTGCCGCCGATCCGGGCTCACGCACCTACGGAGTTCCCAGCGTCAAAGCGCAGTGGTACGGAGACGTGCAGCTGGCCGGGAAGATCGGCAAGAACGTGTTCTGGCCGGCACCGAACATCGACTCCGGTCTGGTGCGCATCGACGTCACCCGCACCGATCGTGACCCTGTGCACCGGCACCGCCTCTTCACTCTCATCGACGCCGCCTTCGCCCAACGCCGCAAGACCCTGCGTGCGGCCCTGTCCGGATGGGCCGGCAGCCCGCAGCGGGCCGAAGAGCTGCTCACCGCGGCCGGAATCGACCCGAAGACCCGGGGCGAGGCACTCACCGTCGCCGACTTCGAGCGTCTCGCCGCAGAGGACCCCTCACCATGACCACCCCGCTGCATCCACCCTCGATGATCCCGGCCCCGGTGAGAGTTCAGGCTCCGGGGAAGATCAACATCCACCTCGGTGTGGGTGCGGCGACCGACGGATACCACGAGCTCGCGACCGTGTTTCAGGCTCTCAACCTCGGCGAGACCCTGACCCTCATCCCGGGCGGAACACGGTCGATCATCGTCCAGGGACGCTACGCGGATGCCGTGGTCCCGCTCGATGAGTCGAACTTCGCCAGACGTGCCGTCGACCTCCTCATCACCGCCCTCGAAGGCGACCGTGACGTCGATGTGCTGCGCGACCTCGACATCGTCATCGACAAGCAGGTGCCCGTGGCCGGCGGAATGGGCGGGGGATCAGCCGACGCAGCCGCCGCCCTCGTCGGGGCCGCCCACCTCGTCGGAGGCGTCGACGAGGCGATCCTCCACGACTGCGCGGTCACCGTCGGCGCCGACGTCGCGTTCCTCCTGCGCGGGGGCACGGCCATTGGCCAAGGCCGCGGGGAACAGCTGAGCCCCGTGCTCACCCGCGGAACCTTCCACTGGGTGATGGCCACCTCGGCGTGGCCCCTGCCCACCCCGGATGTCTATGCCCGCTTCGACGAACTCAACCCCGATCCGGCCCCCGCCGCCGTGCCCGACCAGGTTCTCAAGGCGCTCGCCGCCGGTGAACCGGACACACTCGCCGAGCACGCGGCGAACGACCTCACCGAGGCGGCCGTGTCCTTCATGCCCGAAATCGCCGAGGTGATGGAAGCCGGCCGTGATGCCGGAGCTGTTCTGCCCCTGCTCAGCGGCTCGGGTCCGACCATCGGCTTCCTCGCCCGCGATGCCCACCATGCCCTCGACCTGGCCGTACTGCTGCAGGCCACGCGGGGCGTCAACGAAGCGCTGCGCACCACCGGACCCGCCCCCGGCGCGCATATCGTGGACGGCGACTGACCGTGGGGGAGAAGAACACCACCCCCGCCGAGGCGGGCGGAAGTCCGAACGCGAACTCCCCGGACTCGGGCCCGGAGAACCGCGGCAACCTCCACGAACGACTGCGCGACCAGGTGGGGCAGGACATCGTCGCCGGACGCCTCGCCGCCGGGATGATCATCAAAGCCGAGGACCTGCGCGCCCGGTACGACGTGTCACTGTCGGTGGTGCGCGAAGTCGTCCGAGTCCTCGAGTCCTTGGGTATGCTGCAGCCGATCCGTCGGGTCGGCCTCGTCGTGCTCGCGATGAGCGAATGGATGCTGCTCGACCCCCTCGTCATCCGCTGGAGGATGACCGAAGCACCCGCCAGGCAGCTGCGTTCGCTGACCGAGTTGCGAGTGGCCATCGAACCCGAAGCGGCCGGTCTGGCCGCACAGCATGCTCCGGCAGAAGCCGCCGAAGAGATCATGGGTCTGGCCGCCCGGATGCGAGCAGCGGGCAGACAGGGCGACGTCGAAGCGTTTCTCGACGCCGATGTGGCCTTCCACCGGGCGGTGCTCGGCGCCGGAGGAAACGAGCTCTTCGCGGCCTTCGACACCGTCATCGGAGAGATCCTGTCCGGCCGCACCGGGGCAGGACTGATGCCGAAGTTCCCGCACCCGGATGCCCTGCAATGGCATTTCGACGTCGCCGACGCCATCGGCGGACAGGACGCCCAGAGGGCCAAAGGGGCGATGGCGAAGATCGTGGCGAAGGCCGACGCGGAGATGGGCAGCGTCTGGGCCGACGAACCCCGACATGCAGGCAGCTGAGAACCGGGCCTAGAACAGGCTGACGACTCCGTAGAGAGCGAGGCTGAACAGGAATCCGACGGTGCCCAGCAGCGTCTCGGCGACGGTCCAGGTCTTCAGCGTCGTCTTCGTGTCCATACCGAAGAACCGGGAGACGAGCCAGAATCCGGAGTCGTTGACGTGGCTGGCGAAGACCGAACCGGCGGCCAACGACAGCACGATCGCCACGACCTGCAGACTCGAGAAGTCCGGATTGCCGACGACGATCGGCTGGACGAGAGCCGCCGCGGTCGTCAGCGCCACCGTGGCCGAACCCTGGGCGATGCGCACGATCGCGGCGATCACGAAGCCGGCGACGATGACGGGCAGACCGAGGGCCGCGAGCGAATCGGCCAGCGAATCGCCGATGCCGCTGGCGCGCAGCACTCCGCCGAACATTCCGCCGGCACCGGTGATGAGGATGATCGAGCACACCGGGCCGAGCGCGGAGTCGACGACGGTCTCGATGAGTGAATGGTCCTTCCTCTGCTTCCATCCGAGCAGCCACATGGCGATGACGACGGTGAGGAGCAGGGCGATCGGGGTCTCGCCGAGCAGTCGCAGGGAGCTGATGAGCACCGAGTCGGTGTCGACCCATCCGGCCTCACCGGCGAAGTTCAGTCCGGTGTTGAGGAAGATGAGCACGAGCGGGAGGATGAGGAGGAAGAGCACGTGGCCGAGCTTCGGGCGGGAAGCGAAGTCCGCATAGGCGCCGTCCTTTCCGCCCGAGAGGACGGCGGGCACTGCGACGTCGATGCGTCTGCCGATGATGATGCCGAACAGATACCCGGTGAGGTACCAGGCTGGGATGGCGATGATGATTCCGCAGATGAGGACGAGCCCGACGTTCGCGCCGAGCAGTCCGGAGGCCGCGACGGGGCCGGGGTGCGGGGGCACGAAGATGTGCATGGCGGAGAATGCCATCGCCGCCGGCATCGCATAGAGCAGCAGGGATCCGCCGAGGCGGCGCGCGATCGTGAAGATGATCGGCAGCATGACGACGAGGCCGGCGTCGAAGAAGATCGGGAAGCCGAAGAGCAGCGAGGTCACGCCGAGGGCGAAGGGCGCTCGCTTCTCGCCGAAGAGGCGGATGAGGGCGTCGGTGAGCACCTCGGCGCCTCCGGAGAGTTCGAGCATCCGCCCGAGCATCGCACCGAGTCCCACGAGCAGGGCCACGCTGGCCAGGGTGGACCCGAAGCCGTCGTAGAGGACGTCGATGAGGTCGCCGGGCATGATCCCTGAGGCCAGCGCCGTGATCACGCTGACGATGACGAGGGCGATGAAGGCATGGACCCGTGCCTTGATGATGAGCAGGAGCAGCACAGCGATGGCTGCCGCTGCGATTCCCAGCAGGGCCGGCGTGGACAGAGTCCAGGCCAGTTCGAGTTCGGTCATTGTTCCTCTTCCTTGAGGTCAGGCGGATGTGCGGACAGTGGACGGGACGATCATCGGGTCAGCCGTTCGACGGACTCGAGGATCGCATGGAGGACATCGGGGATCGAACGGTCGACGTCGACGGTGGCATGGGCCTCTTCTGCGGTGAGCGGTTCCAGTGTGGCCAGCTGGGAGTCGAGCAGATCGGGGGACATGAACTCGTGGTCACGGCGGGCCAGATGGTCGGCGATGACGTCGCGAGGCCCGTCGAGGTGGATGAACACGAGCTCGGGTGCGGACCTGCGCAGCTGATCCCGGTAGGCACGTTTGAGGGCGGAGCAGGCGATGACCGGGGCTGGGGTGCGGGCCGCTTCGACGGCGACGCTGTCGAGCCAGGGCGCCCGATCCTCATCCGTCAGCGGCACACCGGAGCCCATCTTCGCTTTGTTGGCAGCGGAGTGAAGGTCGTCAGCGTCGACGAAAGGGCGATCGAGGACTTGCGCCACCTGCGCGCCGAGGACGGTTTTGCCGGTTCCCGAGACACCCATGATGACGAGCGGTGGAAGGAAAGGGCTGTGACCCATCACCGAAACCTCTCGATAAAATATGAAGAAATATCTATAATCAGTTATTAAAACAGATTTATAGCACCGTAGTGCTGGTGGGAAGCGACTGTCAACACTGCTGATCCAGGGAAGAGGAATGCTCATGAAGGCCGATGTCGCGGTGATCGGAACCGGCGTGATGGGATCGAACCTGGCCCGCAACCTCGCCCGTCAGACGGGCCGTCGGGTGGCGGTCTACGACCGCGACGTCGAACGCGCCGAAGGGCTGGCCGCGGACTTCCCCGACGCCGAGTTCATCGTCGCCGCCGACCCGGATGACCTGGCCGGGAAGCTCGCCGAACCGCGGGTCGCCATCCTCATGGTCAATGCCGGACACGCCACGGATTCGGCGATCGGCGACCTCGACGAGGCGTTCGCCCCCGGTGACATCATCGTCGACGGCGGCAATTCCCATTTCCAGGACACGATCGCGCGCGGGCAGCGCCTCGAGGGCACCGGCATCGAATTCGCCGGGGTCGGAATCTCCGGGGGAGAGGTCGGTGCCCTGCTCGGCCCCTCCCTCATGGTCGGCGGATCGGAGGCCGCATGGCAGCGCCTGCGACCCCTGCTCGAGCCGATCGCGGCGAAGGCAGGAGACGCGGCCTGCGTCGATCACATCGGCACCGACGGGGCCGGGCACTTCGTCAAGATGGTCCACAACGGCATCGAATACGCCGATATGCAGCTCATCAGCGAGGCCTTCACTCTCCTGCGCGACAGCCTCGGGCTGACTCCCGCCGAGATCGCCGAGGTCTTCGCCGACTGGAACACCGGAGACCTCGAGTCCTACCTCGTCGAGATCACCGCCGACGTCCTCGCCCACGTCGACGCGGAGACGGGGCGGCCCTTCGTCGACATCGTCGCCGATGCTGCGAAGGCCAAGGGCACGGGTGCGTGGACGGCGCAGGTCGGACTGGATCTCGGGGTACCGGTGCCCACCATCGCCGAGGCGGTCTTCTCCCGTTCGCTGTCATCCGCAGTCGATCTGCGCGCCGAGGGACTCCGCCTGGCCGGTCCCCGTCCCGGCACTGCATTCTCCTCCTCGTCTGCAGCCGAACGTGCGGACCGCATCGACGAGATCGGCAGCGCCCTGCTGCTGGCCAAGGTGATGGCCTACGTGCAGGGATTCCACGAGATCGCGGCCGGGGCGAGCGAGCACGGCTGGGACATCGACCTCGGCGCGCTCGCCGGAATCTGGCGGGCCGGGTGCATCATCCGAGCACGCCTGCTCGATCGCATCGTCGAGGCTTTCGACGCGCCGAACCCGCCGAAGAATCTGCTCGCCGCCGACTATGTCCGCGACGTCGCCGACCGGTGCCAGGAATCCCTGCGCTCGACCGTGGTCCAGGCGATCGGCCACGGCATCGCCGTGCCCGGCCTGGCATCGACCCTGTCCTACTTCGACGGACTGCGCACCGAGGCGGGAAGCGCGGCACTCATCCAGGCCCAGCGCGACCGTTTCGGTTCGCACACCTATGCGCGCACCGACCGTCCGGGGATCTTCCATACGCTGTGGTCGGGGGATCGCAGCGAAGTCGAGGTCTGATCGCCGCGGCCGCCTCGGTGAGGGGCGAGACCGACGGTGGGCCGCCTCGGTGACGGTCGATTCGGTCTCACTCATCGACTGTGGTGGCCCGAATGGCGGACTGTCGATATGTTAGAGCCATGACTTTGCCACACGAAGATGTTGACCCGGACGGCCTGCTCGAATACTCGGTGGTCTTCACCGACCGATCGCTGAACCATATGTCGCAGCGGTTCGTGTCCGTGATGCAGGAGATCAACCGGATCCTGCGCTCGGCCTACGATGCCGACAGCGTCGCCATCGTCCCAGGTGGAGGCAGCTACGCCATGGAATCGGTGGCCCGTCAGGTGGCCACCGGCAAGAAGGCGCTGATCGTGCGCAACGGTCTGTTCTCCTTCCGCTGGTCGCAGATCCTCGACGCCGGTGCCATCGCCTCCGAGACGACCGTGCTCAAGGCCTCCCCGGACAGCGCCGAGCACCAGTCCGCCTGGTCGCCCGCCCCCGTCGCCGAGGTGGTCGCCGCCATCGAGGCCGAGAAGCCCGATGTCGTGTTCGCTCCCCACGTCGAGACCGCCTCGGGGATGCTTCTGCCCGACGACTACATCCGGGCCGTTGCCGATGCTGTGCATTCGGTCGGTGGTCTGTTCGTCCTCGACTGCATCGCCTCGGGCGCGATGTGGGCGTCGATGACCGACCTCGGCGTCGATGCGCTCATCTCCGCTCCGCAGAAGGGGTGGAGCGGTTCGCCGTGCGCCGGGTACGTCATGCTCAGTCAGGCAGGCCGTGCCGCCGTGGAATCCTCGACGTCGACGAGCTTTGCGATGGACCTGAAGAAGTGGCTGTTCATCGCCGACGAATACGAAGAGGGTCGGGCGCCGTACCACGCGACGATGCCCACCGATGCTCTGGCGCACAATGCCAAGCTCATGGCTGAGAGCGAGGAGCGCGGCTTCGACAAGCTCGAATCGGCTCAGCGTGAGCTCGGTGAGCGGGTGCGGGCCGTCTTCGCCGAACGCGGACTTCCCTCGGTTGCCTCGGATGAGTTCGCCTCGCCGAGCGTGGTCGTCGTCCACACCGACAACCCGAAGCTCGCCACGGGTGCCAGCTTCAAGGAGGTCGGGGTACAGATCGCTGCCGGCGTGCCGCTGCAGTGCGATGAGCCCGAGGACTTCTCGTCCTTCCGCATCGGCCTGTTCGGACTCGACAAGCTCAGCGACATCGACGGCACGATCACGCGCCTCGAGGCGGCTCTCGACTCGATCGGCGTGACGCCCCAGGGCTGAGCGTTGCCGGGGACGGGAGACCGACTGCGATGAGTGTGACGTGATGGCTGTCGGCCTCGCGCAAGTCGCCCTGCAGGTGAAGGACCTCGACGATGCGATCGCCGATCGTGCTGCCGATCGGATCTACTCTGAGATGGCCAGCTATGTCGACGTGCCGCGTGCTGAACTGCTCACATCCGTGCGCACGAATGCTGCACGCGCCGTCGAGGTCCTCACTGCAGGCACCGTTGTCGAGGCTGAAGAGGTGCCCGAATCGCGTGCGACCACTCGAGCCCGGATAGATCAGAACGTTCCCATCGAGGACATCATTCGGGCATATCGAATCAGCCTCAACGTCGTCCATGACGCATTCATCGCGGAAGCAGAGCGTCAGGGTCTCGAACCACAGCAGACTTTGACGGGCTCGACGTTGCTATGGCAACTCGGAGACTGGTTCACCACCGGGGCGGCGGCAGAGTACCGATACCGGGCGGGGGCCGCCGCGCTGCGCGAATCCTTCGCCACGGCCGCTCTGATCCGCAGCCTCATCGACTCCGAAGAGCCAGGACCGGATGTCCTCCTCAAGGCTCGTCGCTACGGGCTCACTGATGACTGCGACTACGCCATCATCATCTGTGCGGCGCCGGAAGAGCCTGGAGGTGAGCACGGGTTCAAGCACGCCGGACCGAGTGTTGAGTCCCTCCAGTTTTCCGGCTCGGATGGTCGGCGGCAGGCCGTGGTGGCACAGATGGATGATCGCATCGTTGGGATCGTGGCCCGCACCCCGTCTGCATCAGCGGCACCGGTCGCCGTAGGACCCTTCGTCCCTCTGCCACGGATTGCAGAATCCGCGAGAATCTGCGAAAGGGTGTGGACGGTCGCCCAGCACAGTCAGCCGGGAGTCCACTCGCTCGCGGACATCACATGGCAGATCGCAGTGCCTGCACAGACCGATCTCAACCGACACCTCGTCGATCGCTACATCTACCCTCTTCATCCTCACACTGCCGCCGGTTCCGACGTGTTGGAAACGGTGCGCACCTGGATTGCCACGGTGATGAATGTGAAGAAGACCGCTGAGGTGCTTCACGTTCACGAAAACACAGTGCGGTATCGAATGCAGCGTTTCCACGATGCCGTCGGCCTCACCGAACTGGGAGCGAAAGAGCTGCTCGACATCACGTGGGCGCTGGCGGCGTTCGACCTCGACGAGAACTGAAGAAGACTCGCCTCTTTCTTACGCGGTAATGCAAGAAGGTATTTAGAGAAAACTCTGAAAATATCCTCGGTCTTTCAGAGTCCTCACCGTTCAATCCGGAACTGCATCATGCGAGCATTGTCGTATTCTGCAAATCTAACCGCAGTCAACGACGACAACGGAGTTCTCCAGTGACATCGACGCCTACCCCCGCCTCGGCCCAAGACATTTCGACATTCGCGCAGCTGTGGGCGGCTGCCTCAGAACGTGTTGCCGACCGCGAGTTTCTTCTCTTTCGGGAGAAGAACGGCGATGTCCCTTCTTGGACCTATGGCGAGTTCGATGCGATTGTCGACAAGGTGGCTGCGACTCTGGTGGATCTCGGCGTGAGACCGGGATCGTCGATCCATCTCTGCCTGAAGAACTGCCCGGGTTTCATCGCGCTGTGGCTGGCTGCCGCTCGTATCGGCGCTTGGATCGTCCCCGTTGATCCAGCGTCGGCGAAGAACGACATCACCACTCAGATCTCCAGAGTGGCGCCCGTGCTCGGCATCTGCAGCTCAGAACGCGCAGAGGTCTACCGGCAGGGAGCGGTCGACTATCCGCAGCTGCCGATCATCGATCTTACGGAGACATCAGCAGATCTCTTCCCCGGCGCTCCGCTCGTGCAGGCTCCGGATGACCTGGTCGGACGGGCAGATGTAGTCGAGTCAGGTCGGGTCGACAAGACCGAGCGTATCGAGCCGAAGCCCGTTGACCGGCTGGCGGTGATGTTCACTTCGGGAACCACCTCGCAGCCCAAGGGCGTCGTCCTCACCCAGGCGAATTACCTCGAAGTCGCCGAGCGTATGGCCGAGGCCGCCGACCTTGAAGCCACACACCGCTGGTACGTGACCCTGCCGCTGTTTCACGCAAACGCACAGTACTACTGCTTCTCTTCGGCGATCCGGGTCGGAGCCTCGGTGGCTTTGACCGCGGACTTCTCCGCGAGTCGGTGGGTCGAGTGGGCGCGAGAGCTCGAAGTGACGCATGCGAGCCTCTTCGCTGCCCCGATCCGGATGATCCTTGCCCGCACCCCTGCCAAACAGGTGCCTGCCGAACTTGAACATGTCTGGTACGCGCAGAACCTGGCACCCGACCACCATGCGGTCTTTGCCGGTCTGGTCGGGGTCGCTCCCCGGCAGCTGTATGGCATGACCGAGACGATCGCGATCGTCAGTTACGACCGTTCGCGACCCCCACGTTCTGAGGTCATCGGCCAGCCGCTGCCGAACCGTCGAGTCGAACTCCTAGACCCTGTGGACAGGCGGCCGGCCGCTGCCGGTCAGATCGGAATGATTGCTGTGGCGGGGGAGCGCGGGAGGGACCTGTTCCTCGAATACCTTGACGACCCGTCGACGACGGCAAAGGCCTTCCACACCGATGAGGAAGGCACCGAATGGCTGCTCACCGGCGACCTCGCGCGTCGCGACGAACGCGGTATCCTCACCTTCGTCGGACGCGTCGACGACGTCATCAAGGTCTCGGGCGAAAATGTCAGTCTCACCGAGGTCGAAGCCGCACTGGCCCAGGCCCCTGGCGTGCTCGAAGTCGCCGTAGTTGCTGTACCAGACCCGATCCGCGACGTAGTCCCGCACGCCTACGTCGTCCCCGCTGATGCCACAAGCGGAGTCGACATCGACCAGTTGAAACAGTGGGCCGAGGAGAATCTCGCTCCCGCAGCACGTCCGCGCGAATGGCACATCCTCGACGAGCTTCCGCGGACCAGTGTCGGCAAGATCCGTCGTTTCAAGATCGGAGCGCAAGCGCAGAAAGCGCTCTGACCCGCCCAATACGGCACCGCGGAACGGAGTGCCGAATGAAGCATTCCCAGTGTTCAACGAAGACACACATCATTTCAGCGCAACGATGCGCAGAAAGAAGGAACAGCAATGGCCGAAATCACGATCACCGAGGCTGATGGGACCCGTCGCAGACGAGCCTTCGTCGGCGCCGTCACCGGGCATGTCATCGAATGGTACGACTACGGAATCTACGGATTCCTCGCCGTCTACATGGGGCAGCTCTTCTTCGCCTCTGAAAATCCGACAATCTCTTTGCTCAGCAGCTTCGCCGTCTTCGCCCTGAGCTTCTTCATCCGGCCGCTCGGAGGGCTCTTCTTCGGACCCATGGCCGACAAGATCGGCCGCAAACAGACTCTCCTCGTCGTCCTCATCTGCATGGCTGGTTCGACCTGCCTCATCGGTCTGCTTCCGACCTATGCCACCATCGGCATTGCCGCGCCCGTTCTCCTCGTCCTGCTTCGCTGCATACAGGGATTCTCAGCCGGTGGAGAGATCGGCACAGTAACAAGCTTCCTTGCCGAATATGCCGGCCCCGGAAAGCGCGGTCATTCGACGAGCTGGCTGATGACCACCGCTGTCCTCGGTCTGCTGCTCGGCAGCCTTATCGCCAACGGCATGTCCGCGATGCTCGGTGAGTCGGCAATGCTGGCCTGGGGATGGAGGATTCCCTTTCTCTTCGCGGGCGTGCTCGGCACGATCTCCATCTACATCCGCCTCAAGCTGGAAGACAGCCCGGAGTTCCTCGCCATTGTCGCAGCCGGTGAGAGCTCGGAGGCTCCACTGCGCGAAACCATGGCGTGGGGTCGGGCGATCATGCTCGTATTCTGCATCATCACCGTTCACGCTTCGATCTTCTACCTCGTGTTGACCTACGCCTCGACATTCATCGGCGAGATGCTGCAGTTCTCAAGCTCGGTGCGCTTCTGGTTCATCATCGGCGCCTGCCTGCTGGCGGCGGCGGTCATGCCGATCGGGGGAATGATGTCGGATAGGTGGGGTCGCAAGCCCGTGTTGCTCGTTTCCGGTGTGGCCGCGACCCTGTCGATGCTGTGGTTCTTCCTGGCGGCACCTGGCGCGACACCGCTGAGCTTCTTCTTCCCGCTGATGGCCTGCGCACTGTCGTTCGGCTTCTATGCCTCGTCGACGTACGCCACGATGACCGAACTCCTGCCGACGAAGATCCGGTCGACCGGCATCGCTGTGGCCTACAACCTGCCTGTCGCGATCTTCGGGGGCAGTGCCCCGCTCATCGCCGCCTGGTTCATCTCGACCACCGGTGACATCACCTCGCCTTGGTACTTCTTCGTCGCCACCGGAGTGTTGTCGCTTGCGGCGTTGCTTGTCCTTCGGCCCGACGACTTCACAAGGGCCGAACAGGTGCAGGCAGTGCGCGTCGACAAGAACCTCACTGCTGAAGCGATCTGAGCCACAACGGTCTTCACCGTCCTACTGGCGGTAGAAACACTCAGCGCCATAACCTCCCGTTGCAACGAGGGGTGATGGCGCTGAGTGTATGTGGCGTGGCTACCGGTGAGGGACGCTCAGCTTCGGGTAGGGCTGTCCACTCGATTCTCCGGTAGGCAAATGTAGAAATCCTCGTGCGAAATCAACATTTGTCTACCGGAAAATCCGAACCTGCCTCAGGCAGTGTCGCCGAGGGCGACGACGTTGTCGGCCAGCCGTTCGTTGTCGCCGTACATGAAGTGGTTGCGCATGTTCTCGGAGAACCGGCTGGCATCGGTGGTCAGTCCGACGGCCTCGGCGACCTCGCGGATGTGCATCGGGGTCGCGCCGCAGCACACGCCGATGTAGTTGACACCCAGGTCGAAGGCTTCCTTGGCGAATGCACCGATCTCGTAGCGGTTGGTCTGCAGCGGATCGAGAGCGGTGGGGAACGTGCGTCCGTGCGGGGAGGCCACCTCGGCGCGGGGGTCGGAGAGGTTGAAGAACGTCGGCTCATTCTCCGTGGTGCGGTAGGGGATCGGCAGGGCGCCGACGTGACAGGACACGGCCGCGCGGATCTGCTTCAGCCACGGCAGCATCGTCGCGGGTCCGCGGAAGCAGTTGAGTCCGACGACATCGACGCCGAGCTGTTCGAGCTTCTGCGCGGTCTCGAGGATTCCGATGCCGTCGGCCATCTCCTGGAAGGCCATGGGTGCCAGCGTGAGGACGACAGGCAGGCCGCTGGCCTTGGCGATCTCGGCGGCGGCGATGGCCTCACCGGCGAAGTAGAAGGTCTCGCCGATGATGAGGTCCGCGCCTTCCTCGACCGCCCAGGCGACCATTTCGGCGAACATGGCCCGGACCTCGGCCTGCTTGGACTCATCCGCGGGGTCCCAGATGTTCGAGTTCGAGATGTTGCCGGCCATGAAGTTCCCGGGCTTGGCGTCCGCAACGCTGCGGGCGATCTGCAGGGCCGAGCGGTTGAGCGGTTCGAGGAGGTCCTCCTTGCCGATGACGCGCATCTTCTCGCGGTGCCCGTTGTAGGTGAAGGCCTCGACGATGTCGGAGCCGGCGCGCTGGAAGTCGACGTGCAGGGAGCGCAGGGCGTCAGGGAATTCGAGGGCCACCTCGGGGACGAACTCGCCGGCGGACAGGTATCCGCGCTTCTCGAGCTCGAACAGAAAGCCTTCCGCGCAGATCACGGGGCCGGCGTCGAGGCGTTGGGTCAGGGCGTTGGTCGCGGTCATGGATGCTCTCCGATTCGATGGTGGGGTCGAAGCCCGGGCGAGCGGCCCGAACCTGCACATCACACCATCATTCGGCGAAGCGATGTCCGTCACATCGACATAAAACGACGTCGATCGCCATGAAAGGACACGTCCCTCGCCGAGGCGGCCCGACCACACGCATGCACAGCTGAGTTCCTGTGGGGTCCGATGGGGATCAGGGATCGCCGAGGCGTTCCGAGAGTCAGTGTTCGTCGCCGCTGAGGTAGACCGGGAGGCGACGGTAGCGCACTGCTCGCTGGGCGGAGCCGGCGGGCACTTCCTGTGTGGTTTCGTAGATGGCGTTGTTCTGCGGGACCTCGTGCGAGCCGGGCAGCGGGTACGGTTCGGCCGCAACCGGCGCAGGGGAGGCGAAGGACTGCTGTTGGGCCGGCTGCTGTTCATGACCGGGGGAATGTTGGTAGCCGACTCCGGGCAGCGGCTGCAGGCCGAACCCCTGCCGATCCGGACCGTCGCCCTCACTGTAGGAATTCCCGGGGTGATAAGCGTCGCCGGGATAGTGGGCATCGCCCGGCTGCCCACCGAACCGGTCGAAGGGACCCTGCGCGAAGTTTCCCGGGTCGAATGGTTCCTGGTCGTCGGCACCCGAGTAGGCTCCGGCAGCGGTCGCTCCACCGCGACCGCCACCCCGACTGCCACCGTCATGCCCGCCGCGACCGTCACCCCGACCGCGACCGGCGCCACCGCCGCCGCGACCGTCGGAGTCCTTCGGGCGCAGGAACGGGAACGGCATGAGCAGCAGGCCCGTCACCGTCGAGGACCACCAGCGCAGGGCGCGTTCGAACGGCCCCCAGGACAGCAGACCCGTCCACACCACGGCCAGTGCCACACAGATGAGGAGGACGATGGCGTCGTGGAGGACATCGCGGCTGTCATCGAGCACCGGCTGAAGACCGCGGACGACGAAACCGTGGAGGATGTAGACGGCCAGGCTGTGTTTGCCGATCGTTGCGATCGTGTCCTTCGTATTGCTCAGCCACGACAGCAGAGCCAGCGTCAGCAGCACCGCTCCGATGTCCACGATGAGGCGCAGTCCCACGCCTTCGGGAACGCTGACGTCGAAGTGCGCGAAGTTGAGGCTGCCGTAGAGCCAGTGATGATCGACCTGGTCGAGATAGAAGTATCCGACAGCTCCGAGAGCAGCGGCGCTGAAGAAGAGCTTCTGCCAGATTGCGAGGCTGCCCGCCCAACCGATGATCTGCTTGCCGTAGAGCTTGCCGATGACGAAGAACGGCCAGAACGCCATAGTCCGAGCCGCAGAGAGTTCGGTGTCGAGGATCGGCAGCATGCCGCCGAAGAGACCGAGCACGAGTGAGGCGACGAGCATCGTGCGCGGGAAGCGTTCGATGAAGGGAACCGTGATCATCCACCACGCCATCGACAGCAGGAACCACGTGTACCAGAACGGAGTGAGGAGGCTGTAGTCGGGATCGAGCCCGAAGGCCCACATCCACACCCACATCAGCGGCAGCACCGTCGCCAACAGAACGAAGTAGGTCAGCACCCGCTCGGCCAGTCTGTTCGACTTCGCCGTGATACCTGCGAGGAAGACGAACGCCGGCATATGGAACATGTAGATGAAGTACATCGGTGCGCCCAGGATCGGCGACTCCCAGGGCCCGGTCCGTGCGAGAAGGTGGCCCAACACCACCAGGAAGATGAGTATTCCTTTGGCGCGGTCGATGCGATAGTCACGTGTTGACACGCCGACACACTACCCCACCTGACCGGATTACGGGAACGTCTGCACGCTCGCCGAGGCGGCCGTCGAGCCTCCTGTGACCGTGCACTCCCGTCATTCGATGGGAGGTTCGAACGCCTAGCTGCGGGAGGCGCAGTCCACGCATTTCGCGGCGTAGGGCCGGGCCTGCAGCCGCGCCTCGGCGATAGGCATGCCGCAATCGCAGCAGATCCCATAAGTGCCCTCATCGAGCCTGGTCAGCGCTTCAGCAACAGCGTCGAGGCGGTCCTTCGTCTGCTCGAGCAGGGTCGCGGCCTGCGATCTTTCGAAGGCGAGAGTCGCCCCTTCCGGATCGTGTTCATCATCGCTGTTGTCACCCTCCCGGGCTGCCGAGACCTCGTCGATGCCCTCCGTCAGGCGTGCGATGAGCGTCTGCGCATCCGCCCGCTCACCCTCGAGCAGGTCCCGCACCTTCGCTTCGTCAACCATCGTCGTCTCCTCGACTCCGTTCTGCCCCGCCGCCGTTCGTCACCCCGAACGGCTCAGGCCTCCAGCGCCTCGGACGCCTCGAGCCAGCGCATCTCGAGCTCGTCGAGTTCGTCCTGGGACTCCCGGATCGCCGAGGTGAGCGCGCCGAGTCCTTCGAAGTCCGTCTGTTCGTGGGCGGCCATCTCCTCGTGCTTCTTCGCGATCCGAGCGGTGAGCTTCTCCATGCGCCGCTCGAGTGAGGACAGTTCCTTCTTCGCCGCCCGCGCCTCAGCGCCGGTGAGCTTCGAGGCCGATCCGTCGCTCGCCGAGGCGGCCCCGCCGGAACCGTTCCCGTCGGCTCCCGCGGTGGCCCCGTTCCGGCTCGCACCGTTTGTGGCAGAACCACCGGAACGGGCCGCCTCGGCCCGCAGTCGCAGGTACTCCTCGACACCGCCGGGAACATGGCGCAGCCCGTGATCGAGGATCGCGTACTGCTGATCGGTGACTCGCTCCAACAGATAGCGGTCGTGGGAGACGACGATGAGGGTGCCGGGCCAGGAGTCGAGGAGGTCCTCCATCGCGGCGAGCATGTCCGAGTCGACATCGTTCGTCGGCTCATCGAGGATGATGACATTCGGTTCGGCCATGAGCAGCAGCAGAAGCTGGAGTCTGCGTTTCTGCCCGCCGGAGAGTTCCTTGACCCGAGCGGACAGATGCTCCTTCGCGAAGCCGAGGCGTTCGAGCAGCTGGGCGGGGGTGAAGTCCTTGCCCTCGATGGTGAACGAGGTCTTCGATTCGGAGAGGACCTCGCGGACGCGCGAATCGGCGATCCTGCCCAGGTCCTTGAACTGCTGATCGAGTACACCGATCTGCACCGTCTTCCCGCGTTTGACCCGACCGGCATCGGGTTCGATCTCGCCTGAGACCAGACTGAGCAGGGTCGACTTCCCGGCACCGTTGGGGCCGAGGATCCCGGTGCGCTCACCGGGACCGATGCGCCAGGTGACATCGTCGAGGATCGTGGTCTCACCGAAGTGTTTGGACACTTCGAGCAGGTCCACGACATCCTTGCCCAGTCGGGCAGTGGCCATCTTCTTCAGCTCGATCGGATTGCGCACCTCGGGCTCATCGGCGATGAGCTGGTTGGCCGCCTCGATGCGGAACTTCGGCTTCGACGTCCGGGCGGGGGCACCCCTGCGCAGCCACGCGAGTTCCTTGCGCATGAGATTCTGTCGCTTCGCCTCGGTGGCGGCAGCGATCCGGTCGCGCTCGACCCGCTGCAGGACATAGGCGGCATAACCGCCTTCGAAGGGTTCGACGATGCGGTCGTGGACCTCCCAGGTCTTCGTGCACACTTCGTCGAGGAACCACCGGTCGTGGGTGACCAGCAGCAGGGCTCCGGCGTTCTTCGGCCAACGGCTGCGCATATGATTCGCCAGCCAGGCGATGCCGTCGACGTCGAGGTGGTTCGTCGGCTCGTCGAGGATGAGCATGTCCCAATCGCCGATGAGCAGAGCGGCCAGGGCCACCCGCCGGCGCTGACCGCCGGAGAGCGAGGAGATCCGTGCGTCCCAATCGAGGTCGGCGATGAGACCGGAGATGATGTCGCGGGCCTGCGGGTCGGCGGCCCATTCGTGATCGGCGGCATCACCGACGACGGAGAATCCGACCGTGGCCTCGTCATCGAGGTCATCGCGTTGGCCGAGCATGCCCAAGCGCAGACCGCCGCGGTAGGTCACTCGCCCGGAATCGGGCTCGATGGTTCCGGCGAGTATGCCCAGCAGACTCGACTTGCCGTCGCCGTTGCGGCCGACGATGCCGATCATGTCGCCGGTCTCGACGCCGAGGGTGACGGAGTCGAAGACGACGCGAGTGGGGTATTCGAGATGGAGGGCTTCAGCCCCGAGGAGATGTGCCATAACGCCCTCAAGCCTAGTTCACTCGGACACCGAGCCGTTCACTCGGATGCGCAGACCGGCCGCCTTCGTTCCCGCCTCCGGCGTCTCAAAGATGGCCTGGTCACTGCTCGCATTTCGGACGGATGAGTCCCCGCCGTGACGGATTATTGCGTTTTCGTATCGGTGTCCGCGATTGAAGTGCTAGCAGGGCTTCCGAGAGCTCGGAAGTGCATTAGACTGGCCGAAACTCACCAAAATATGACAGTTCGTCCAGTGGTTTCACATTTTCGGCAGGGGCAGATAGGGGCCTCGACCGTGTCCGCTGTCTGTAATCAGAAAAGAGAAGACGTGAAGAAACTCGCTTCCGCGGTGTCGATGATCGCCGCATCCGCCCTGGTCCTCTCGGCCTGTGGCTCAGGTGGAGACTCGAGCTCCGACTACCTGGCCTGCATGGTCTCCGACTCCGGCGGTTGGGACGACCAGTCGTTCAACCAGTCCGGCAAGGAGGGCCTGGAGAACGCAGTGAAGAACCTCGGCATCGAAGAGAAGGATGCGGAGTCCCAAGGCGATGCTGACTTCAAGCCGAATGTCGACAACATGGTCCAGGCCGGATGCAACCTCACCTTCGGCGTCGGGTTCCTCCTCGAGGACACGATCCAGGAAGCCGCCGAAGCGAACCCGGACCTCAACTTCGCGCTCATCGACTCCACGTTCTCCGACGCTGACGGCAAGCCGGTGACGCTCGACAACGCCAAGGCCGTCGTCTTCAACACCGCCGAGGCCGCGTACCTGGCCGGCTATGTTGCGGCCGCCACCTCGGAGTCCGGCAAGGTCGGCACCTTCGGCGGTATCCAGATTCCGTCGGTGACGATCTTCATGGACGGCTTCGCCGATGGTGTGGACAAGTTCAACGAGGACAACAAGGAAGACGTCAAGCTGCTCGGCTGGAACAAGGAGAAGCAGGACGGATCGTTCTCCGGTGACTTCGAGAACCAGGGCCAGGGCCAGGAGCTGACCAAGCAGCTGATCTCGCAGGGTGCCGACGTCATCATGCCCGTCGCCGGACCCGTCGGTCTCGGTGCCGCGGCGGCCGCGAAGGACGCCGGTGACGTCAACCTCGTGTGGGTCGACTCCGATGGCTACGAGTCGACCGAATACGGCGACATCATCCTCACCTCGGTGGTCAAGCAGATCTCGCAGGCCGTCGAAGACACCATCAAGGAAGGCACCGAGGACAATTTCTCGAACGAGCCCTACGTCGGCACTCTCGAGAACGAGGGCGTGGGCCTTGCCCCGTACCATGACTTCGAGGACGAGGTTCCCGAAGACGTGAAGAAGAAGGTCGAAGAGCTGAAGAAGCAGATCGTCGACGGCTCACTGACCGTCGAGTCGGAAAGCACGCCGAAGTAAGCTCGTCGGTTAAACTGCAGGGCCGAGTTCTTTCGGCCCTGCAGTTTTCAAGTTTGTGAGGAGAACCGGAAGCAGTGAAACTCGAGCTTCGCGGGATGACCAAGGTGTTCGGATCGTTTGTGGCCAATGACCACATCGATCTCACCATCCAGCCGGGCGAGATCCACGCCCTGCTGGGTGAGAACGGCGCGGGCAAATCCACAATGATGAATGTCCTCTACGGACTCTATGACGCCGATGGGGGAGAGATCCTCATCGACGACGAGCCGGTGAAGTTCTCCGGCCCGGGCGATGCCGTGGCCGCGGGAATCGGCATGGTCCATCAGCATTTCATGCTCGTGCCCGTGTTCACCGTCGCCGAATCCGTGGCGCTGGGCTACGAGCCGACGAAGAGTCTCGGGCTCCTCGACATCGCCGAGGCGCGGAAGAAGGTCATCGAGATCTCTTCGCGCTTCAATTTCCATCTCGATCCCGATGCCCTCATCGAAGATCTGCCGGTCGGTGCGCAGCAGCGCGTGGAGATCATCAAGGCCCTGTCCCGGAATGCCGAGATCCTCATCCTCGACGAGCCCACGGCTGTGCTCACCCCGCAGGAGACCGACGAACTGATCTCGATCATGCGCCAGCTCAAGGAGCAGGGCACCTCGATCGTGTTCATCACCCACAAACTCCGTGAGGTCCGTGCGATCGCGGATTCGATCACGGTCATCCGTCGCGGCAAGATCGTCGGTGAGGCCTCCCCGGACTCCACCGAGGCCGAACTGGCCAGCCAGATGGTCGGCCGTGCCGTGTCGCTGACGACCGAGAAAGATGCCGCCGACCCCGGCGATGCGACCTTCCAGGTCCGCGGGCTCACCGTCGTCGACAAGGCCGAGAACGTCGTCGTCGACGATGTGTCCTTCGACGTCCGCCGCGGTGAGATCCTCGCAGTCGCCGGCGTCCAGGGCAACGGGCAGACCGAACTGGCCGAGACGATCATCGGCCTCACCGATCCTCGGCTGGGCACGATCACCCTCGACGGGAAGGACCTCGTCGGCGAATCCGTGAAGGACCGCCTCGGCGCGGGTGTCGGCTTCGTTCCCGAGGATCGGTCGACCGACGGCATCATCGCGGAGTTCGCGATCCGCGAGAACATGATCCTCGACGTCTACGATCGCGAACCCTATGCCAAGGGACTGAATCTGCAGCCGAAGGTCATCACCGAAGAGGCGAGAGACAAGGTCGAGGAATTCGACATCCGCCTCGGCAGCGTCTCGGACCCGATCTCGACCCTGTCGGGCGGCAACCAGCAGAAGGTCGTGCTCTCCCGCGAGCTCGGTCGCGATCTGCGTCTGTTCATCGCCAGCCAACCCACCCGCGGGCTCGACGTCGGGTCGATCGAATTCGTGCACAAGCGCGTCATCGCCGAACGCGATTCCGGCACGCCCTGCATCATCGTCTCGACCGAACTCGACGAGGTCTACGGGATCGCCGACCGCATCGCCGTGATGTACGCCGGGCGGGTCGTCGGCATCGTCGGACCAGAAACCTCACGAGAGGCGCTGGGCCTGATGATGGCCGGCGTTCCCGCCGACGAAGCCCTCGAAGCGACGGCGGACTCGACGACCGGCCCTGCAGACGATGCGGAACCGGCCGCCGCCTCGACGGATGATGACGACTCAGCCAGCACCTCGGCAGAGGAGAACAAATGACGACTGATATCTCACCGGCCGCCCCATCGCCGGCGCCGCCGCCGTCGGTCGAAGCCGAGGACGGCAAGCAGCAGAGTCTGCTGCAGGAGATCCTGTCGGGCTCCTGGCTCGTCTCGCTGCTGGCGGTCGTGGTCGCGCTCCTCCTCGGCGGTGTCCTCATCGCTGTGTCGAACGCCGAGGTCGTGGCGGCCGCGGAGAACTTCTTCGCCGCCCCGGGCGAGTTCTTCTCCACGCTCTTCCAGACCGTCGGCAACGCGTATTCCGCACTGTTCCGCGGTGCGGTCTTCGATTGGGAGGCGCGCACCACCGAACGTGCCATCCGCCCGCTGACGGAGTCGATGGTCTCGGGCACCCCGCTCATCCTCACCGGTCTGGGCATCGCTCTGGCCTTCCGCTGCGGACTGTTCAACATCGGCGGGCAGGGTCAGGTCATCCTCGGCGCGACCATCGCCGGGTTCCTCGGCTACGCGATCTCCCTTCCTCCGATCGTGCACATGCTCATCGCCGTCATCGGCGGCATCGTCGGCGGTGCGATCTGGGCCGGCATCGCCGGTGTGCTCAAGGCGCGGACCGGAGCCAACGAGGTGATCGTGACGATCATGCTCAACTCGATCGCCGGCTACGCACTGGGCTACCTGCTCAAGCAGAACTGGTTCACCCACACGAACTCCGCGAACCCGCAGTCACGCGTCATCGATGACTCCTCGCAGATGTTCCTGCTCCTGCCGCCGCCGTTCCGCCTCCACTTCGGGTTCATCATCGCGATCCTCGCCACGATCTTCGTCTGGTGGCTGCTCGAGCGGTCGACGATCGGCTTCGAGTTCAAGGCCGTCGGTGCGAACCCGCATGCGGCCCGGACCGCAGGCATCTCCGTGTCCAAAGTCACTGTGACGGTCATGATCGTCGCCGGTGCCCTGGCCGGGCTCGGCGGTGCCGCCCAGGTGCTCGGCACCGAATTCAAACTCACCGGCGGAATCAGCGGATCGATCGGCTTCGACGCGATCACCGTGGCCCTGCTGGGCCGGTCGAAGCCGCTGGGCACGCTCCTCGCCGGTCTGCTCTTCGGTGCGTTCAAGGCCGGCGGTTACCTCATGCAGTCGCAGACGGGAACGCCGATCGACATCGTCCTCGTCGTCCAGTCCGTCATCGTGCTGCTCATCGCGGCCCCGCCCCTGGTGAGGTCGATCTTCCGGTTGCCCACACCGGTGCTCAAGCGGAAGGAGGACTGAGATGACTGCTCAGACCGTGGACAACACACCTTCGCAGGTCAAGGCGCTTGCGCCGATCGCCTGGAAGTTCCCGATCGTCTACACGATCCTCGCCCTCGTGTCCTTCATCTTCTTCGGCCTCATCGGCCGGGATGGTGAGACGACCTTCCGGGTGGCCACCGGCGGTGACTTCTTCGCCATCCCCGACGTCGTCATCTCCTCGACGGCGGCCGGACTGGCCTTGGGCATCATCGTCGTCATCATGGCCGCCGTGTCGATCTATGTGGCGATCAAACGCATCAGCCTCGGCTCCTGGTTCCCGATGCTCTTCGGAATCCTCTTCGTCGTGTCCTTCCTCGCCTGGGCCGGCGGCGGATCCGGCGGCGTCATCCCGCTGACCACTCTGCTCGCCGGAGCCCTGGCACTGTCCGTGCCGCTGATCTTCGGCGCCATGTGCGGTCTCGTCGGTGAGCGTTCGGGCATCATCAACATCGCCATCGAAGGTCAGCTGCTGGCCGGTGCGTTCCTCGCCGCCGTCGTCGCCTCCGTGGTCAAGAACCCCTACGCGGGTCTGCTCGCCGCCCCGATCGCCGGTGCGCTGGTCGCTGTGGTGCTCACCTTCTTCGCGGTGAAGTACTGGGTCAACCAGATCATCATCGGCGTCGTCCTCAACGTCCTCGTCGTCGGCGTCACGAGCTTCCTCTACTCGACGGTGCTCACTCAGGATCCGGAACTGTGGAATGCCCGCCAGAAGCTGCCGAATCTGCCGATCCCGATCCTGTCCGACATTCCGGTGCTCGGACGGGTGCTCTTCGACCAGAACATCCTCGTCTACATCATGTACGTCGTGGTCATCGCTCTGCAGATCTTCGTCTTCCGCTCGAAGTGGGGTCTGCGGATGCGCGCCGTCGGCGAGCACCCGAAGGCCGCGGACACCGTCGGCATCAAGGTCAACTTCACCCGTGTGCGCAACACTCTGCTCGCCGGTGCGATCGCCGGACTCGGCGGTGCCTTCTTCACGGTCGGCTCCGGATTGGCCTTCGGCAAGGAGATGTCGGCCGGACAGGGCTATATCGCCCTGGCCGCGATGATCCTGGGCAAGTGGAATCCGAAGGGGGCGCTGCTGGCGGCACTGCTGTTCGGATTCTCCAAGAGCCTCGGCAACACCCTGCAGTCCATCGGCACCCCCGTGGCCAACGAACTGCTGCTCATGCTGCCCTATATCGTCACCGTCTTCGCCGTCGCCGGCTTCGTCGGCCGGGTCCGCCCACCGGCCGCGGAAGGTGTTCCCTACGTGAAATGAGCCCCACCTCGGCGATGGGATGAATCCCACCGATGGACCGGGGCGACCGGGTCCGCCCGAGAGTTCGGCGCACCCCCTCGACACACCAACAGTCACACCGTGAAGGAAGAGGTATCCCCATGACTGTCCCCGACACCGACGCATCCGAGCACGTCTGGAGCGACGAACCCACCCCGGTCCGCCCCGATGACCTCAGCGAGGGCACCTGGGAGCTGCTGCGAGCCGAAGCGAAGCGGGCCATGGCGAAGGCCTATGTGCCGTATTCGTCGTATTCCGTGGGCGCGGCCGCGCTCGTCTGCGACGGGCGCATCGTCAGCGGCTGCAACATCGAGAACGCTTCTCTGGGCGTGACCCTGTGCGCCGAATGCTCGCTCGTGTCCGATCTGTTCATGTCCGGCGGCGGCCGGCTCGTCGCCTTCGACTGCGTGGACGGGGACGGCAACACCCTCGCGCCCTGCGGTCGGTGCCGGCAGCTGCTGTTCGAACACGGCGGCAACGACCTCGTGCTCAACATGCCCAGCGGACGTGTCCCCATGTCCGCGGTCCTGCCCGAAGCATTCGGACCCGAGCATCTCAGCGCAGCCCGCGGCGATCACACCGCGAAACACTGACGATTCCACCCTCGCCGAGGCGGTCGACCGTGACCGTGCCACCGCCAGGTGGATGGGTTCGGGCGGTGGAGGAATCGCCTCGGCGGGTCCACCAGCACCGGTGGGAGCACCGCCTCCGATGGGAGCACCGCCTCGGCGGTCAGATGAACGATGACAGAGAAGGAATGAGACTGTGACAGTAGAGGCATTCGACGCCGTCGACGTCATCGCGACGAAACGCGACGGGAGGGTACTCAGCAGGGAGCAGATCGATTGGATCATCGACGCCTTCACCCGCGGTGCCGTCGCCGATGAGCAGATGGCGGCACTGGCCATGGCGATCTTCATCAACGATATGGAGCCCGGCGAGATCGCCGACTGGACGCAGGCGATGATCGACTCCGGTGAGCGCATGGACTTCTCGTCCCTGTCCCGACCGACCTCGGACAAGCATTCGACCGGGGGAGTCGGCGACAAGATCACCCTGCCCCTGGCTCCGCTCGTTGCGGTCTTCGACGTCGCCGTGCCGCAGCTCTCGGGCCGCGGCCTCGGTCACACGGGTGGGACCTTGGACAAGCTCGAGTCCATTCCCGGGTGGCAGGCGGGCCTGAGCAACGAGGCGATCCTGTCCCAGCTCGAGGACATCGGCGCCGTCATCTGCGCGGCCGGGTCGGGTCTGGCTCCGGCGGACAAGAAGCTCTACGCCCTGCGTGACATCACCTCGACGGTCGACTGCATCCCGCTCATCGCCTCGTCGATCATGTCGAAGAAGATCGCCGAGGGCACCGGCGGTCTCGTCCTCGACGTCAAGGTCGGGTCCGGTGCGTTCATGAAGGATCTCGGTATGGCCGGCCAGCTCGCCCGGACCATGGTCGAGCTCGGCAAGGCCGCCGGCGTGAAGACCTCGGCGCTGCTGACCGACATGTCGACTCCGCTGGGGCTGACCGTCGGCAATGCCCTCGAGGTCCGCGAGTCCGTGGAGGTCCTCGCCGGAGGCGGTCCCGCCGACGTCGTCGACCTCACGGTGGCTCTGGCCGAGGAGATGCTGCGCCTGGCCGGGAAGACCGACGTCGACGTGCGGGCCGCACTAGCCGATGGGCGCGCCATGGACAAGTGGAATGCGATGATCCGAGCCCAGAATGGCGACCCTGCCGCCGCCCTGCCCGTGGCCGGGCACACCGAGGTCGTCACGGCGACCGATTCCGGGGTGCTGACGACGCTCGATGCGCTGTCGGTGGGAGTCGCCTCGTGGAGGTTAGGCGCCGGCCGCGCTCGGAAGGAAGACCCGGTCCAGGACGTGGCCGGAATCGAACTCCATGCGAAGCCCGGGGACACGGTGACGGCCGGTCAGCCGCTCATGACCCTGCACACGGCGACACCCGAACGCTTCGCCCGCGCGATCGAAGCGCTGGACTCCGCGGTCGAGATCGGCGGGGATGCCGCCTCGGTGCCGGAGTCGATCGTGTTCGAGAAGATCACCTGAGCCTGATCGCACGCCGTCGTCGGTTCCCTGCCGGCCTTAAGCCCCGCTACTCTGAAGCCACTGCACCACTTCATTTGGAGGAACTCATGACCAGCCGAAACGATGTCGCCGCGATCATCGACCACACTCTGCTCAAACCCGAAGCCACACCCGCCGATGTCGAGGCGCTCGTGGCCGAGGCGAAGGAACTCGGGGTGCTCGCGATCTGCGTGTCCCCGTCGATGCTGCCGATCACCGATCCGGGAGAGATCGTCGTCGCGACCGTCGTCGGTTTCCCCTCCGGCCAGGTCAAGCCTGAGATCAAGGCCGCCGAGGCCAAGCGCGCCGTGGCCGATGGTGCTGCCGAAGTCGACATGGTCATCAACATCGGCCAGGCCATCGCCGGGGACTTCGACGGCCTCGAGGCCGACATCCGCGGAGTCGTCGAGGCCAGCGGAGACTCTTTGGTCAAGGTCATCATCGAATCGGCAGCGCTGAGCGATGAGCAGATCGTCGAGGCCTGCCGCCGCGCCGAGGCCGCCGGGGCCGGATTCGTCAAGACCTCCACCGGTTTCCACCCGGCAGGCGGTGCCAGCGCACACGCAGTGGGCCTCATGCGTGAGACAGTGGGTGACCGCCTCGGCGTCAAGGCCTCCGGCGGAATCCGCACCGCAGAGGCGGCGGAAGAGATGATCGCCGCCGGTGCGAGCCGCCTGGGTCTCTCCGGCAGCGCCAAAATCCTCAACTCCCTCTAATTACTACCTGACGGCGGCTCTGCAACCTCGATCCTTCTATGTCTTGTCAAGCAGGTTGAGGAACGGTATCTAGCGCGTTGAGGATCTTGTAGACCCGACGCGCTAGATACCATTTGAGCTTGCGTCGGATTTCCTTCTTCGACTTCTT
>NZ_RHFG01000017.1 GCF_004745485.1 Brevibacterium sp. S22 | reverse complement strand
GAGGTCACGACACCACTGTGTGGGTCAGCGCAAGGTGGAGTCACGATCACGGGATGGAGAGGCCAACACCTACTCTGCCAGCCAGTCCCAGACCAGCCACTGTCAATACTCACAGCGCAAGGTTGCACAGCCGCCGTCAGGTAGCAAATTGGGGTCAGGCTACGAAGGCTTCGCTGGCCTTCGACACCCGGTCGACCAGGTGGTCGGTGTAGGCCGGCATGGTCAGGAACTCGGCGAACTCCTCACCCAGTGCCGTCTCACGGAAGATCTCCACGGCCTCGTCGAAGTGGTCGTCGGCGCGACGCTCCATGCCTGCCAGCTCCTCGCCGAGGTAGCGCTCCACCAGACGCGAGGTCAGCTGCTGACCGTTGTCCAGGGTCACCTCGTGGCGGATCCACTGCCAGATCTGCGAGCGGCAGATCTCGGCCGTCGACACGTCTTCGAGCTGGTTCTCCAGGGCAACGTGTCCATTGCCGCCGAGCCATTCGTTCATGTAGCCGATGGCCACGCGGATGTTCACCCGCACACCCTCTTCGGTCACGACCGGTTCGAGGCCGGCGACGTCGAGGATGTTCTCGCTGGTCACCTGCACATCGGGACGCTTGTTCTCCAGCTGGTGCGGTTGCGAGCCCAGAGCGGCGTCGAACACGGCCAGAGCAGCAGGAACCAGAGCCGGATCGGCCACCCAGGTGCCGTCGAAGCCCTGCCAGGCCTCGCGGGCCTTGTCCTCGCGCATGCGCTCGAACTCGGCGGCCACGAACTCCCGGTCCGGGTGATCGGCCATGAGGTTGGACATGGTGCCGATCGCGTGTGCGCCGCGGCGGTGGCAGGTGGCCACGAGGCGATCGGTGAAGGCCTTCATCAGCGGCAGGTCCATCGTCAGACGCTCGCGGTCGGGCAGAACGTAGTCGGTGGAGTTGCGCAGATTCTTGACCACGGAGAACAGGTAGTCCCACCCGGCGGCTTCGAGGCCGGCGCAGTGTTCCCGCAGCTCGTAGAGGATCTCCTCCATCTGGAACACAGCGGTGATCGTCTCGATGTGCGCGGTGGCCCGGATGGTGCCCTGCTCGATGCCGAGCATGTTCTGCGCACTGACGAAGACCTTGTTCCACAGCCGCGCCTCCTGCGAGGACTCGAGCTTCGGCAGGTAGAAGTACGGGCCGGAGCCGTTGTCGATGAGGTGACGAGCGTTGTGGAAGAAGTACAGGCCGAAGTCGACCAGAGCACCGGAGGTCGAGAACTCAGCTCCGTTGTCATCGACGTAGATCAGGTGCTTCTCGGGCAGGTGCCAGCCGCGGGGACGCAGTCCGATGGTCGGCTGGTTGTCGTTGTTGACTCCGGGCAGCTGGCCGCGGATGGCGCGGAAGAGGTTGACCTGTCCGCCGATGACGTTGGCCCAGGTGGGGCTCGTCGCGTCTTCGAGGTCGGCCAGCCACACCTTCGCCTGCGAGTTCAGGGCGGCCACGACCTCGCCTTCGGTGACCGGACCGGTGAGCTCCACGCGGCGGTCTTCGAGGCCGGGTGCGCCGGCGGATCCGGCGACCGACCACGAGCGGTCAGCGCGGATGCGGGCGGTTTCGGGCTTGAAACGGGGGAGGGTGCCGCCGTTCATCTCGGCCGCGCGGGCCCGGCGCGTGCGCAGCACGTCGCAGATGGTGCCGGCGAACTCGTCGTGGAGCTTGGCGATGAATGTCAGGGCAGGCTCCGAAAGGACGGTGCCGAAGCCGGTTTCGAGCGGCGCGTTGATCTTGATGTAAGACATGGGCTTCTCCTCACCCGTCGTAGTGTGTGCCTGGAATGTGTGCTTAAGCCTGTGGGGGATCCTCGCCGAGGCGGCTCAGCGTGAGCGTGAGCGTTCCGGAGGGATCGTGGCGGGGTTCGATTTCATCTGTGATGTGACGGAGCGGATCGACAATGCAAACCCCGTGAAAACATTGCCGATCCGCCCCGAGTTCCTGGTGGGTTCATCCCCGCTGGGCGGGGTGAGAACCCGGTGCGGCTCAGCTGAACTGAGCGGTTTCGGTGGAGCCCGTCAGGGCTGTGGTCGAGGACTCCGGGTTCAGCGCGGTCGAGACCAGGTCGAAGTAGCCGGTGCCGACCTCACGCTGGTGGCGGGTCGCGGTGTAGCCGCGATCCTCGGCGGCGAACTCGCGCTCCTGCAGCTCGACGTAGGCCTTCATCTGCTCACGGGCGTAGCCGTGGGCCAGATCGAACATCGAGTAGTTCAGGGCGTGGAAGCCGGCCAGGGTGATGAACTGGAACTTGTAGCCCATGGCTCCGAGTTCGCGCTGGAACTTCGCGATGGTGGCATCGTCGAGGTGCTTCTTCCAGTTGAACGACGGCGAGCAGTTGTAGGCCAGCATCTGGTCCGGGTACTCCGCGTGGATCGCGTCCGCGAACTGCTTCGCAGCTTCGAGATCCGGGGTGGAGGTCTCCATCCACAGCAGATCCGCGTAGGGAGCGAAGGACAGACCGCGGGCGATTCCTGCTTCGATGCCGTTGCGGATCTTGTAGAAGCCTTCGGAGGTGCGCTCACCGGTGACGAACTGCTGATCGCGCTCGTCGATGTCCGAGGTCATGAGCGTGGCCGCCTCGGCGTCGGTGCGAGCGATGACGAGGCTGGGCACGTTCTCGACGTCGGCGGCCAGCCGCGCTGCGTTGAGCGTGCGGATGTGCTGTGAGGTCGGAACGAGGACCTTGCCGCCGAGGTGGCCGCACTTCTTCTCGGAACCGAGCTGATCCTCGAAGTGCACACCGGCCGCGCCGGCGTTGATCATCGAGCGCATGAGTTCGTAGACGTTGATCGAACCGCCGAAGCCTGCTTCCGCGTCGGCCACGATCGGGGCGAACCAGTCGTCGACCTTCTTATCGCCTTCCGAGGACTCGATCTGGTCGGCGCGCATCAGTGCGTTGTTGATCCGACGCACGACCTGCGGAACCGAGTTGGCCGGGTAGATCGACTGATCGGGGTAGGTCTGTCCGGCGGCGTTCGCATCGGCGGCGACCTGCCATCCGGAGAGGTAGATGGCGTTGAGGCCGGCCTTGACCTGTTCGACTGCCTGGTTGCCGGTCAGCGCACCGAGTGCGTTGACGTATTCGCCGGACTTGATGTCGCTCGAGCTGATCTGCTTCCAGAGGCGCTCGGCACCGTGACGAGCCAGCGTGTGCTCCTCGATCAGGGAACCGCGCAGTTTGACGACATCCTCGGGCTCGTAGTCGCGAGCGATTCCCGACCAACGGGCGTTGGTCGCCCAGTCGCGGCGGATGGCTTCAGCATCGTGCAAGCTGTTCTGCGTGGTGTTCTCAGTCATTGTCCTTCTCTTTCTGGATCTGTCGGGGTTGTTGATGTATCCAGTCTGCGGGGGGTGCAAGGGGTTCTGCATTGAATTTCTGGATGAATAATCGCCATATTTCCGGTTTCAGAAATTTCGCAGTTCTGTCATACTGATTCTCAGTCGTGTGAACCAGCACACAGGAACGAATGGAGGGGCCTTGGTCAGCGTTGAAGCGGACACAGAGAGCGAAGAACAGCAGACCGACCCGCTCAGCATAGGCAGAAGAATCCGCTTTTTTCGCAAGAAGCGTGGCCTGACACTCAACGAGCTGGGGCAGGAAGTGGGGCGTGCAGCCTCCCAGATCTCAACGATCGAGAACGGCAAGCGAGAAACTTCTGTGACGCTCCTGGCCACGATCGCGAAGGCGTTGAAGACGGATGTCTCCGAGCTCATCGACCCTGCTCCGATCGACGAACGCCAGGCCCTCGAACTTGAGGCCGAACGCAATCAGGCCTCGCCCATGTACTCCTCGCTGGGGCTGCCGCAGGTGCGGATCAAGTCCCTGCCGGCTGATGCCCTTGAGGCGATCGTCGGTCTCCAGCGGCAGCTCGGCGAGGCTTTGGAACGCCGTGCGGCCACCCCGGAAGAGGCCAGGCGGGCCAACCGGGAGCTGCGAGATCGGATGAAGGAGAAGAACAACTACTTCGCCGAGCTCGAGGCCACCGCTGCCGAGCTGCTCGACCTCGTCGGCTACGAATCCGGAACCGTGTCACAACGGCAGACAGCGCTCATCGCCGAGAAGCTCGGCTTCAGCCTCCACTACGTCTCCGACCTGCCCGAATCGACCCGGTCGATCTCGGACACTGCGAACAAGCGCCTCTATCTGCCGAACACGGATGCCGCGTTCGATCCACGCTCCCATCTGCTCATGAGCCTGGCCCCGCATGTGCTCGGCTATGACTCTCCGAAGGATTTTCACGAGTTCCTCCAGCAGCGGGTCGAGGCGAACTATCTGGCCGCGGCGATTCTGCTGCCCGAGCGTGCGGCGGTGCCGATGCTCGAGGAGGAGAAGAAGAAGCGGGTGCTCTCGGTCGAGCATTTGCGCGATATGTTCGGCGTCGGCTACGAGATGGCCGCCCACCGGTTCACGAACCTCGCCACCGAGCACCTCGGGCTGCCCGTGCATTTCATGAAGGTCCACAATTCCGGCACGATCCACAAGGCGTACTCGAACGACGGACTGCCGTTCCCCACGGATCCGCTCGGCGCGATCGAAGGTCAGTTCGCGTGCAAACGCTTCACATCACGCACCGTCTTCCGCGTCGCCGACCGGTTCAGCCCGTACTACCAGTACACCGATACCCCGCAGGGATCGTATTGGTGCACCGCCCGCGTGCTGCCCGGCGGCGACTACGCCATCAGCGTCGGCGTCCCGTTCTCCCATGTCCGCTGGTTCGAGGGGCGGGAATCGCCGATCCGTTCGCAGTCGGCATGCCCGGACCCGTCATGCTGCCGACAGGCGCCTGATGATCTGGCCGAGAAATGGGAGGATCAGGCGCTGCCGTCGGCTCGTATGCACGCGTCCCTGCTTGCCGCGGTTCCGCCCGGTGCGGTGCCCGGCGTCGACGACACCGAGGTCTACGAGTTCCTCGAACGCCATTCAAGCTGAGGGGCGATCGCTCTTCGCAGACAGAGTTCGGTCTATTCCGCCAGAATCTCGGCCAGACGGACGAGGACGAGTTCACGCCACCACAGATGTTCGTGGCCGCCGATGAATGGTCGGGCAGTGACCTCGATGCCGCGGGCGGCGAATTCATCGACCGCTTCGGCTGCGGATTCGGCGATCACGGTCTCGAGGGTGCCGTGATCGATGCAGAAATCAACACGCGCGGCATGGTCGCCCTGCCTGGGCTCGCCGCGCGCGTCAGGGTCGCCCTGCCCGGGCTCGCCGTGCGCGGCAGGTTCGCCCCGCCCGGGCTCGCCGCGCGCGGCAGGTTCGCCCCGCTCGGACTCGACGGATCCAGCAGATTCGCCCTGCCCCGGAGCCTCGGTCCCGCCGGCCCTGTCCGGTACGCAGTCCCAGATGCGTCGTCCCTGATCATCGGACTGCCAGTACGACGGTGAGAGGCTGATTCCGCGGAACGAGTCCGGGTGGCGCAGCGCGAAATAGGTCGCGGCCAGCCCGCCGTAGGAGGCTCCGGCGACGAGTATCCGGTCTGGTGCCTCTGGTGCGGTGTCGCGGACGAGTTCGAGCACATCGTCGCAGAATCGCGGATTCAGCACGAGGTCGCTGGCCCGCAGGTCCGCTGCCGCCTCCCTGTCGGTGGCCGCGGAACGAACTGTCCCCACAGGAGAACCATCGAGCCCGTCGCCCTCGCTGCCAGGGGCCGCCTCGGCGATGGGGGCATGGTCGATCGCGATGATCACCGACGGTGGGCGAATGAGTTCGTCGATCCCGGCGAGCAGTCCGCCGCGGATGAACCGTTCCCCGTCGAAGACGACGAGCACCGGCGCCGAGGCGGGGGCCCGGTCCGGACGATGAGTCCAGATCTTCCGCGGAGTGGAATCGAGTTCGACGACCTGTTCGGACACGCCTGCCGAACCGATCCCCGGACGCGGGGGCGCCCCCGACGAGACTGGTGGCTCTGATTCGGGCTCGTCCCCACCGGTCCAGATCAACGGTCGGGCATCGGGTGCGGAGAGCTCGAAGGTACGCTGGGTACGCATGTCCACGACCTCGCGCAGTCCGTGCTGTCCGGTGGGCAGGAACGCCCGCTCGAGAGCGTTGAGCCAGGTGGGACGGTCGGCGGCCTGCAGTGTGTGGGGGACCGGGAGGAACTGGAGGCTGCCACGGAAGCCGCGGGGAACCACGAGTTCGAGCGACCGCTCTCCCTGAGTTCCTTCCCCGGTGGGTGTCGCCGTTCCTTCACCAGTGGGTGCCCCAGTGCGTCGGGCCATCACTCCACCAGGCACATCCCGCCGGTCGGTGATGCCGTTGACATCGGCGAACACGTCTTCGCCTTCTTGGAGCCCCGCCTCGGCGGGGATGAGTGAGTCCGGAAGCACCAGTCGCAGATGCCATGCCTCACCGATGTCGGTCCACGTACACAGCGCCGGGGTCGAGCGGCCCTCCTGCACAGTGGTCGGCCCGCCTGCTTGCGCAAGGGACAGCACGCCTGCCAGAGGATGGTTTGTCGGACGATCGGTCTGCCCCGACTCTGCCGGACGCTCGACCTGAGTCGCCTCAGCTGACTCCGCTTTCCGCTCGCTCATTTTCCCGCCACGGCGTCATCGAGCTTCTCTGCGATGGGGTCGACGATCTCGGGCACGGCCAATGCGGAGACCGACCGCAGGCCACGCCATTCCTCATCGGTCGGGCGGTAGAGGTGTCCGCCCTCGACGGCCGGCAGGCTCGTGGATGTGGGGACGTCTTCGTACTTCTTCTGCAGCTCGGCCTCGGGAAAGTAGCCGACGAGGACATCGGATCGGAGGACATCGAGCTTCTCCAGCGACAGGCTGTTGGGGACGTCGCCTGCGGCCATCTGCTCGGCCACGGGGTCGAGGCTGAGTCCGAGCTCGCTGAAGAACTGGACTGTCGCCGCGTCCTTGTCATAGAGGACACCGACTTCGTCCGGGCTGTGGAAGAGTTCGGGGTCGTCCGCGCCGAGCTCGTCGATCGCGTCCTTCGCCCACGGCATCACAGGCTCGACGGGGGCTTCGGTCATCGCCACGGGGACGACGCCGGCGGCCAGAGCAGCGTCAGCGTCGGAGACCGACAGCGCAACGACTCGCTCGGCCTTCGCGATATCCACGGATCCGAAGGCGTCATCGACGCTGTCGGCAGCGGTTCCCTCGCCACCCGCACCGGCCGGCGAGCCACCTGCACAGCCGGTGAGCGCGAAGGTGAATACTGCCGCCGCGGCTGCGAGTCGCAGGCAGACGCGCGGGGCGGGGACGGGGACCGAGGTGGGGACGGTCGAGTTCGAAGACATCAGCACTTCTGGTTGAGTTTTGGTTAGCCTCAGCTAAGTTATCACGGGAGTCGTGTGCAGACCATCGTCGTTTCACCCGCCCAGTGGGTGTGACCGCCCGGTGTCCGGTCGACGGTCTCCACAGCAGGTGTGACCGCCCGGTCCCCGGTCGACGGTCTCCTCAACGGAGGTGAGCGCGCAGCGCCTGGTCGACGACATCCTCGGCGATGGCCAGCGCCGAGGTGGCTCCCCACTTCGGGACGGACCGGACGACCGTGAGCCTGCCGCGCGTGGTCGCGATGAGGTCATCGACGAGTTCACCGTCATCGTTCATCGCCTGCGCCCGGACGCCGCGAGCTCCCTCTGCGACGGACGCGGCATCGAGGTCGGGCACGATTCTGCGCACCTCGTCGATGAAGGCCGACTTGCTGACCGCGGTCTTCACTCCCTTGGCCGCCGTCTTCGCATTCTGCGCGGCGAACTTCCAGAACCCCTTGAACCGTGCGGTCGAACCGATGTCGCCGAGGTCGAAGCCCCGCCGCTCGTAGGACTCGCGGCCGAGGGCGACGGAGGTGTTCGGTCCGAGGATGAGCCCGTCGTCGAGCCCGCGGACGATCGAGGTCTCGGCGAAGGGAGCGTGCGGATCGGGGACGGTGCCGATGATGCCGCGGGCCACCTCGGTGTCGGTGGTCGGAATCCGATAGTAGTCGCTGGTGAAGGGCACAATCCTCGGTTCGGCATCGAGTCCGGCGGCGGTCGCGAGGCGATCGGCCTGGAGCCCGGCGCAGACGATGACGATGTCGAAGGTGCCGAGGACCTCTTCGACCGGAGTCTCACGGGCAGATCCGTCACGGTGCGAGCGCTCGCGATGCGAGCCATCGGCTGGCGGGTCGTCGCTGCGCGCATCGCCTGGGCGCCTGTCACTTGAGCGGCTGTCTCCTGGGCGCCTGTCGTCGCGTCGGGCCCAGGAATCCGAGAGCTTTTGAGTCCACTCGCCGATCGTCGTTTCGGCCTGCCGGAACCAGTCCTGCTCGCCGAAGCGCTCGCGCAGCTCATCGCCGATGCCGATGACGGGTTCGCGGCCGTGATACGTGCGCGGCCGGTCGTGGACCTGTTCGTCTGGGTCGCTGGTGCCCCCACCGCCCTCACCGCGACCCTGACCGTCGGCGACGGAATCCGGTTCGGGCTTCATCCCATCGTCTGCCGTCGACGAAGGGCTCCCCGACGGCGATCCGTCTGCCGGAACGGGACGCCCGCGCAGTCGGACCTCGTTGCTCATGGCGTCGAAGCCGGTGACCTCGGTGCTGAAGCGAAATGCCCCTCCGGCGGCGCGCACATCGGAGGCGAGCGCTTCGGTGAGTGCAGAGTAGTCAGCGATGGCCGCATGGGGTGAGAAGAGTCCGAGAACGCCTCTGACGGCTGGTTCGACGGTTCCGATTTCGTGGCGTTCGAGCAGTCTCGCACCGGGGACCTCATTGTCTTTGGCACGGGCGAAGATCTCTTCGAGCCGTTCTGCTTCGTCGGTGTTCTGGGCGACGAGCAGCTGACCGCATTCCCGGTAGGGGACTCCGGCCTCGGCCATATAGGGGATGAGCAGCTGGAGACCCCGCCGAGTGCGCTTCGCATCCGCCGAGCCGGGCCTCTGGTCGAGTCCGGAATCGACGATTCCGGAGGTGTGACCACTCTGATGTGCGGCGACGGCGCCGGCTTTGTCGAAGACGGTGACCTCGGCGTCGGGGAACCTCGTGGTGACTTCGCGGGCGGCGGCGACACCGAGGATGCCGGCACCGACGACGGCCACTCGTGAAATACTCATACAGCAATCTTGGCACCGTTCGAGGTGAAGGAGAAGGATGACGACCGTCTTGGAGTGGCCGGGCAAGGCTGCCGCCTTCGCCCTCGGTCGCCGTCTCATCGCGGAAGCCGACACCGAGTCCCGCCTCGATGGAGACGAACGAGGACCCGGGCCCCGCCTCGGGGAGGGCATCCCTGAACGGGAGAGCCACCTCGGGGAACGTACCCGTGAACGGGGAGGCCGCCTCGGGGACGGTTCCCCTGAACAGGGAAGCCGCCTCGGAGACGGGCGTCCGCACCTGCGGAAGACCGACGGCAGCTGCCACGCTCCCGATCCGCACGAGAATCTGCTCATCGTCGGGGACAATCTGCCGGGTCTGACCGCGCTGCTGGCCACGCACCGTCGGCGGGTCAAGGTCGTCTACATCGATCCGCCCTACAACACGGGCAATGCACATACGTACAAGGATCATGGGCACGATCACGCCAGTTGGCTGTCGTTCATGACGCCGCGGCTGCTGTTGGCGCGCGAGCTCATGCGCGACGACGGGGTGCTGTTCCTCCATCTCGATGACAAGGAGAGCGCGTGGGCGCAGCTGCTCGGACACGAGATCTTCGGTGAGGACAATTCGCTGGGAACTCTGATCCATCAGCGCGCGAAGGGCGGGGGCAATGCGCGCTCGTTCGTGCGCGGGCACGATTATGTCCACGTGTGGGGACGGGATGCGAACCTGGTCGGGCCGTTCCTGACGGAGAAGAAGTCACCGGCGAAGCTCGAGGTCATCGACGGCAGACGGATGCTCGTGGAGACCGATGTGCTGCGCGCCGGGTTCGGTCGGTATGCGCGTGGGTCCGAGCGGCGTCTGATGTATGAGGACATCGTCGCGGTGAAGGGCGCGAAGAAGCTCGCCGAGGTGGACGCGAAGCTCGCGACGGGCGAGTACATCCTGCGGCCCTGGGGTTCGGAAGGCAAGCACGCGGTGGTGCGGGTGACGCCGGCGGAGAAGGCGAGTTCGAAGATGTACTCGATCATCAAGGCACTCGGCGGGCAGAACGATCTCGAGCCGCTGGGGCTGGCCGGGGTGTTCAGCTATCCGAAGCCGGTCGAGCTGGTCAAGGCGCTCGTGGCCTCGCAGACCTTCTTCGACCCCGATGCCGTTGTGCTCGATTTCTTCGCCGGGTCCGGGACCACGGCGCATGCCGTGATGGCCGCGAATTCGCGCGATGCCGGCGCGCGGTCGTTCGTGCTCGTGCAGACCCCTGAGCCGCTGCGGTCGAAGACGGCCCGAGACGTGGTGGCTGCGGGCGGCGCGGACGGCGGAGACAGTGCGGGCAGTGCGGGTGGCGCGGGCGGCGCGGGCGGAGCGAGTAGCGCGGGCAGTGCGGGTGGCGCGGACGGCGGAGACAGCGCGGGCAGTGCGGACGGTGCGGGCAGCAAGGGCGGCGGAGTCAGCGCGGCTGGTGCGTACGGTGAGGCCGCCGGAAGAGGCGACGACACGACGAGTGACTCACACACCGAAGACGATGCCGCGTTCCCGACGATCAGCGAGCTCACCGCCGAACGCATCCGCCGCGCGGCGAAGGTCCACTCCCCCGACCTGGCGTTCACTCAGCTCGAGGTCACCGAGCTCGGCCGCACCGAGTAGAGCTGCGCTCCGCCCAGCCGCGCTCGCTGCATGAATTTACTGGTCGATCCGCCGTGATTTCGCGCGGCAGCACGCCGTGGATCGACCAGACAATCGCGTCCAACTGGGCTTCGGCCCACCCGCACCCCCCCCCAGAGCGGGGTCAGTGAGCGGCCAGTTGTGCGAGTTCCGCCTCGAGGATCTCCTTCGCCGAGGCGGCGCTGCACTCATCGAGCATGACCTCCTGAGCCAGCCCCTTCCCCAAGGCGATCATCCGCATCACCCACGCGCGGGCAGCTGTATCGTCGCTGCTTGAGTCGTCAGAGCCGGCATCACAGCCGGCATCACAGCCGGCAGCAGAGTCGGCTTCACGGCCGGCATCACAGCCGGCATCAGAGCCGGCTTCAGAGCCGACGGCTGCCCGATAGAGTCGGATTCCGAGCGTGAGAGTCGCGCGGTCGCTGGCGCGGATGATATCGGCGATCTGCTCGTCCATCACTGCCCGGGCGACGTACGTATACCACACCGACGCACCGATGCGCATGGCCTCACCTGCAGGAACGAACGCGAAACAGAACTCACGGAGCGCACTCAGTGCACGCACGGAACCGGGATCGGATGACGCATCGACGTCCTCCGGATCGGCCACCTCGGCGCTTTGGACGATCTGTCGACAGCCTTCGAGGATGAGCTCGCTGCGCGAGGGGAAGTAATGCTGTACGCGGCCGACGGAGATTCCGGCCGCCTCGGCGACGGAGCGGAACGACACCCCGTCGATCCCCTTGAGGTAGATGACCTGCCACAGGGCATAAACGATCTCGGTGCGGCGCTGGGCATGGTCGACGATCTTCGGCATCCTCTCACTTTACAATACGATCAACTTGCATCATTATTGCGGTATGAATGTATTGCCATCGAGCGATGAAGGCATCTCGGTCCGCGGACTGACGAAGAGCTACGGCGACCATCGAGTCGTCGACGATCTCAGCTTCGATGTTGCGCCAGGCCAGGTGACGGGGTTCCTCGGCCCCAACGGCGCCGGCAAATCAACGACGCTGCAGATGGTCCTCGGCCTCGCCTCCCCGGACTCCGGCACCGCAACCATCCACGGCCGCCGGCTGCCCGAACACACAGAACCCGGACGCGTCGCGGGAGCGTTCCTCGGCGTCGAACACATGCTGCCGGGGCTCACCGCGCGCGGACACCTCAACTGGATCGCCACGGCGACGGGAACCGCGACCGCCCGGATCGACGAGATGCTCGAACTGGTCGACCTCACCCGTGCACGCTCCCGCCGCATCTCCCAACTGTCACTGGGCATGCGACAGCGGCTCGGGATCGCCGCCGCGCTGCTCACCGACCCCGAAGTGCTCATCCTCGACGAACCGCTCAACGGACTCGATCCCGCCGGAATCACCTGGCTGAGGTCGCTGCTCACAGATTTTGCGAACACCGGCAGGACGGTGCTGCTGTCGAGCCACCTGCTCCGAGAGATGGAACTCGTCGCCCATCACGTCATCATCATCCGCGACGGCCTGCTCATCGCCGACGACCCCCTCGATGTGCTGCGGCGGGAGTCCTCGACGCGAGTACGAGTACAGGGTGAGAACCTCGCACCGCTGCTCGATCATCTGCAGGCCGAGGGCATCTCAGTCGACACCGATGGCTGGGGCACCCACGCCACGATCTCCGGCCGCGAACCCGGCGAGATCTTCGGACTCTGCGTGCGCTTGGGAGTCGAACTCACAGGGCTCGCCGCAGAGGAACGCGGCCTCGAAGACACCTTCCTCGGCCTCACAGACACCAGCGACGACCAGCACGGACACACTCCACGACAAGCGATGCAGGGAGCGAGGCCATGACCACGACGCCACCGACCGCACCGAACTCACCGTCCGCGCCGTCCTCGCCGATCGCTTCTCGTCCACGGTGGGCAGGGGCCGAATGGGCGAAGTTCCGCGACCTGCGACGGCCGCGGCAACTGCTCATCGTCACGCTCGCGCTGGGCGTGGTCACGGCCGTCTTGCTCGTGCTCACCATCCCCGCCACCCGCGGTACCCCCTTGTCGGAGACCAGCACCGAGGATGTGCTCTCGGCCAGCGTGCTCGGCGTGGATGCCGCCGCGGCCGTCCTCGTCGTCCTCGCAGCCTGGTTCGCCGGGGTCGAGTTCCGCACCGGCGCGATCACCGAGGCTCTGCTGCGCGCCCGCAGCCGATCGAGCATGGTCACGGCGAAGGCCCTCGTCATCGCCGCGGCGGCAGCCGTCACCGCGCTCATCACGGCTGTGGCAGTCACGATCGTCGGCGGCATCCTTGCTGGGACCGTCGCCGGTGCCGACTGGTCGGAGGTCCTTGCGGCTGCCGGCAGCCGCGATCATCTGCGGCTGGCCTTCGGCAGCACGCTCCTGCCCGTGGTCTTTTCGGTCCTGGCGGTCTTCGGTGCGATCGGCTTCCGCTCGGTCGCCGGTGGGGTGCTCACTCCGCTGGCCCTGCTGGCTGGGTCCATGATCGCCGGCTGGCTGCCGGAAGGTCCCGCTTCAGTGCTTCGGCCGCTCCTGCCGTTGGGTGGTGTGCACAATATCAGCGGTGTCGCCGAGGCGGGTGGAACAGAGCACATCGGCGCAGTTCCGGCCTTCGCCGTACTCGTCATATGGGTGGCCGGCGGGGCGCTGTTCGCGGCGTGGCGGCTTCGCCGGCAGGATTTCTGAGACAGGTCCTGAGACTCTGAGTGCGAACTGGCGGACTCCTCAGACAGCATTCGGCTCGAAGTCGTAAGGTCGAGGAGATCCAGCTGCCCAATCCGAAAAAGGAGCAACCATGTCAGTCGTCGCCATCAACGCCCTCTCCGTTCCCGAACAGGCCCGCGCCGAACTCGAGAAGCGCTTCGCTGATCGCAAGCATTCGGTCGACGGGGCTCCCGGATTCGAAGGCTTCCAGCTGCTGCGCCCGGTGGCCGGCGGCGATAAGTACTTCGTCTACACCCAATGGGCGACGAAGGAAGACTTCGAGAACTGGAAGCAGGGCCGCAAGTCCTCCCACGAATCCACCGGCAAGGAACCCGTCTCGAGCGCCGCGGAGCTCCTCGAGTTCGAGGTTGTCGACCTCGGCGAGTGAGAGCTGCGCCCCGGAGCGGGCACACCCGAACTCCGCCCGCCTCAACGAGACGTCGTCGAGAACTCAACGGCCGCCTCGGCGAGGCAATATTCCATACTCAAGGACGTCGACCCATGCGTCGGCGTCCTTGTCCGATTCACTCAACTCTGCGACCTTCTTCGAACTGCCGGCCACGAGGATCTCGTCATCGGCGCAGCCGCAGACCGGCCGTCCCGGCAGAGCCGTGCGCCCACGAAATGCAGCACCTTCGCTCGGGATGGAACCGCACGCAGACAACTCACCAGTAACAGTCAGAATCCTGCTACTCTGCCTTATCAGAACTGCCGCGATTCGGCTTGTGCTCGCGGCACTGTCCAGCATCTGTTCGTTCGTCCACAGAGAAGTCTCGAGGAAACTCATGAGTCAACCTGATACCCAGACGGTCACCGGCGATCGAGGGCACGGCTTCGTCCGGGCACTCGGCACGGTCGACGCACTCTTCATCGGCTTCGGTGCCATGATCGGCTTCGGCTGGGTCGTGCTCACCGGAGAATGGCTCAATGGGGCGGGCACGCTAGGGGCCATCATCGCCTTCGCCGTCGGTGGAATCATCATGTGCTTCGTCGGCACCGTGTATTCGGAGATGGTCGCGGCGATGCCGCATGCCGGCGGCGAGCACAACTACCTCATCAGGGCGATGGGCCCGCGAGTGTCCCTGTTCGGTTCATGGGCGATCACCGGCGGCTACATCAGCGTCGTCATGTTCGAAGCGGTCTCGGTGCCGAAGACCGCCGTCTACCTGTTCCCGAACCTCGAGCAGATCAAGCTCTGGAATGTCGCCGGCTTCGACGTCTACCTCACTTGGGCTCTCGTCGGCACGATCACTGCGATCGTCATCGCCTGGGTCAACATCCGCGGCGTCAAGATCGCATCCATGGTCCAGACCTTCGTGGTGTGGTTCCTCATCATCGTCGGCCTCATGCTGCTGACCGGCGGATTCGTCGGCGGCGACCTCGAGAACACCGAACCTCTGTTCACCGGCGGCGGGGCCGGTTTCATCGGCGTCATGGCCGTCGTCCCGTTCCTCTTCGTCGGCTTCGACGTCATCCCCCAATCCGCCGAGGAGGTCAAACTTCCTCCGGCGAAGATCGGCAAGCTCGTCGTGCTCTCGGTCATCATGGCCATCATCTTCTACATCATCATCATCGGCACCACCTCGATGGCGATGCCGGCCGATCAGCTGGGCACCCACGACCTCGTCACCGCAGACGCGCTGTCGATCATGTTCGACTCGGCCATCTGGGGCAAGATCGTCATCGCCGGCGGGCTCGCCGGAATCATCACCTCGTGGAACGCATTCCTCATGGGCTCCTCCCGGCTGATGTGGGCGATGGCGGCGGCAGGCATGATCCCGAAGTGGTTCGGCAAGCTGCACCCGAAGTACCGCACCCCGTCGAATGCCATCATCTTCATCGGCATCCTCTCGGCGATCGCACCGTTCTTCGGCACCGCGGCGCTGGGCTGGATCGTCGATGCCGGCTCGCCGGCCATCGTCATCGCCTACTTCCTCGTCAGCGTCGGCTTCCTCGTCCTGCGCAAGCGCGAACCGAACATGGAACGCCCCCTGCGCGTCGGCGGTCAGCGCGGCGGCGGAGTGATCATCGGCGTGATCTCTTCCGTGCTCACGCTCATCCTGTTCATCCTCTACATCCCGATCACGCCGGTCTCGGCTCAGCTGGCCTGGCAGTCGTGGGTCGGGTTCGCAGTCTGGCTGCTCGTCGGCATCTGGTTCATGTTCAGGCTGCCCACCGGCATCAAGGCCGGCCCGAACGCCGAGGTCGAGCTCCTCGCGAAGGTGAAGTCACTGCGCAAGAAGTGATCGGCGGCCGCGCGGGATGCGGGGCCGGCGCGGGATGCGGGGCCGGCGCGTGCCGGGCATCCCTCACCGTTGGCCGCGCTCCTCACCGCTAGGGACTCATCACCCCTTTGCAACAGGGTGATGAGGCGCTGACGGTGAGGGATTCCTTGGTGCCTGTAGGAGAAGTCACTGCGGATGCACAATGGTGGTTACGGTGCGGGATGCTCCCACGCGCAGCACCGAAGAACCGCGGCAAAAGAGAGCCGACGGTAGGATTCGGCGCTGACGGTGCCTGATGCCCGTCCGCCGCGAGGAGGATTCGGCGCCGACGGTGCCTGATGCCGACGCTCTGCAGAGGCAGTTACGGCCAGCCCCACATGCGCACAGACATACGAACGCGGCCGCCGGCTTTGCGCAACGGCGACCGCGCTCGGTCCTGGGGCGAAAGGCGCTCGGTCCCGGGAGTGCCAGAACCCGCCTCACACGGCGGCGTCGAGGCCCTTTGTCTTCAGACGCTCACGCTGGTTGGGGTTCACGCTCGGACGGAACGGCATCTCGACGACCTCGGCGCGGACCGGGACTCCCGGAGTATCCGCGAACGGCTCCGGCAGATGCACCCAGAACTCGGTGCCCAATGCCGTCGATTCGACCGGCACATGAGCCATGGCGATGTTCGCCTCGAGCTCCGGCGAGTACCACGGGGAGGTCACGTAGCCCACGGCCTCACCGTCGGCGCTGGCAGACACGAGCCAGAAGTCCGGCGCATAGTCCGTGATCGGCTTGCCGCCGACCAGCAGACCCACCAGCTGCGTCCGATACGGCGGGGTCCCGGCTTCGATGAGTCCGCGGACCTCCTCGAGCCGGGTCTTTCCGATATAGTCGGCCTCCTTCTTCCGCGGCACCTGGTAGGACAGGTTGACCTGGAACGGGAGCGTCTCGAAGTCCATGTCCTGGCCCCACGAGAGGATGCCGGCGGCGATCCTGCGGAGGTGGCTGGGGGCGACGACCCTGAGGTTGTACGGCTCGCCGGCTGCCAGGACGGCGTTCCACATATCCTCGGCGTACTTCGTCGCATCCTTGAGGTAGATCTCGTAGCCCTTCTCGCCGGTGAATCCGGTCTGGGAGATGATGACGTCGCGGCCGCCGACCTGAGCCTCCATGAGCCCGAAACTCGGCAGTGTGCGTCCTTCCTCTCCGACGAGGTCGACGATGACATCGACGGACTTCGGCCCCTGGACCTGCACAGGCGCGACGTCGATCTCCTGGATCGTGACGTCGAACCTGCCGCCGACATTGACCCCCTGCAGCCAGAGCATGAGGTCGGTGTCGGAGAGGCTGAACCAGAACTCGTCGATGCCGACCCGCAGCAGGATCGGATCGTTGAGGATACCGCCGGCTTCGTTGCACAGGATGACATAGCGGGCACGCATGACCGGGATCTTCGTCGCGTCACGGGTGATGACGAAGTTGACGAACGCCTCGGCATCGGGACCCTTGACCTGGATCTGCCGTTCGACGGCGACGTTCCACAGGGTCACATCGTTGACGAGGGGCTGATATTCGGCCATCATCCCGCCCTCGTCGCGGGGGATGTAGCCACGCGGGTGGTACATCCGGTTGTAGATCGACGCCCGCCAGCATCCCTGCTGCATGGACAGTTCCCAATAAGGGGACTTGCGGACGCGGGTGTCGATGAGCATTTCCACCGGAGTGGGGCCGGACTGACGTAGGTTGATCGGGACTTCTCTGTCGCTTTGGTCCACTGTCGGGACGTTGTTGTCCATGGTGTTCCCCCTGCTTGCACAGTTCTATATTATGGAACTCAATTCCCATATCATGGGTATAATGAGTGTAAGATCGAAGACACCGGGACGCAAGGGACTCGCACCCCGAGTTTCATGAATCGACCTCCGAGAAGGAGACGAGGATGTCACAGTCAACGCTGCGCAGGCTTTTGAGCACCGCCCGCTACGAGGTTCTGCCCACAGCCGGAATCGTCGAACGCATCGAGGAGTACGTGGCACCCGGCCGCGAGATCACGGTGACCGCGTCGACGGGGCTGACCCTCGAGGCGACCCTGTCCACGGCCGAGCAGCTCCAGGCTTTGGGCTTCCGCGCCGTACCCCATCTCGCGGCACGGATGATCCACGGCAGACCCGAGCTCACGGAGATCGTCGATCGCCTCGCCGAGGCGGCTGTGGACCGAGTCTTCGTCCCCGCGGGGGACGCCACGCCCCCTGCCGGCGGGTACGTCGGCGCGCACGACCTCCTCGTCGATCTCTCTTCCATGGCCGCACCGTTCCGACACATCGGCGTCAGCGCCTACCCGGAATCACACCCGATCATCCCTGATGACGTGACCGTCCAAGCGATGTGGGACAAACGCGACTACGCCACGCACCTGGTGTCGAACCTCTGCTTCGATCCGACCATCGTCGCATCCTGGGTGGCACGGGTGCGGTCACGCGGCATCGAACTGCCGCTCGTCCTCGGCATCTCCGGCAAGGTGGAGCTGGCGAAACTCGCCCGAGTCGCGACGAAGATCGGGGTAGGCGAGTCCACACGGTTCCTGCGCAAGAACACGACGACGTTCACACGGATGGCCAAGCCCGGCGGCTACAATCCGCGCAAGTTCCTCGACAAGATCACCCCGGTCCTCGACGACCCGGCCATGGGTGTCGCCGGCCTGCACATCTATACGTTCAACCAGATCAAGGACACCGAGCTCTGGCGCCGCAAGCAGCTCGCGGCGCTCGGCGGCGCCGAAGAGGTCACGACTGCCTGGTGAGAGGCGCCGAGGCAGCCGATCCGACCATCAGATGTCACACATCGCGATCCCGATCCGACACACAGAGTGACGGGCAGAAGACTCGCCCGCCGCGAACGCATCAAGCGAAAGGGATCCCATGACACGCATCAGCCTCGACCAGATGAACACGAAGGCCTACGCTTCGGTCGCCCATATGGACTCATACTGCAGACGGGCACTCGGCACCGAACTCTACGACTTCGTGAAGCTGCGCGCCTCCATCGTCAACGGATGCGGATACTGCGTCGACATGCACTCAAGCGATCTCATCGCCAACGGAGTCTCGTCGCGCAAGGTCGTCAATGTCGCCGCCTGGCAGCATGCCGGACCGATCTTCGACGACCGCGAGCGCAGCGTCTTCGCCCTCACCGACGCGGTGACCCGGATCGGTCCGGATTCCGTGACCGATGAGATCTGGGAGGCGGCTGCGCGTCATTTCACGCCCGAGGAGCTCGGTGACCTGCTGCTCGGAATCGCAACGATCAACGTGTGGAACCGTCTGGCGATCAGCACCGAGACCACACCACCGGCAGAGGCGGAGTCCGCTGCATCGCCTGTGTCCGACGAACAGCCGTGAAGCGAGACAGTTGAGGCTCGAGCGTGGTCTACATTGGTGCATGTGAACGCCCCTGACACCGAATCGCCGGCGACCCGCGCCTGGGAGGCCCATCGCGGCCGTCTCTTCGGTATCGCCTATCGCATGCTCGGGGATGTCGGGCTGGCCGAAGACATCGTCTCCGAGGTCGGAATCGCTGCGGTCGTCCAGGAGCGGAAGCCCGCCGACGATCACTCCGATGACGCCTGCGAGTCGAGTGAGCCTTCGCATGGCACCGGCAGGAGCACTGTGCGTTCCTGGCCCGGGTGGATGACGACGGTCTGTGTTCGCCGGTCGATCGACCAGGCGCGGCACCTCGACAGCATCAGAGAGGAGTACCCCGGCTCGTGGCTGCCTGAGCCGGTTGCGACCGAGGCGCTTCCCGACGAGGCCCTGGCAAACAGGGAGCTGCTGTCGGTGACCTTGCTGCATCTGGCCGAGCAGCTCACTCCCGAAGCCAGAGCCGCCGTGGTCCTCGCTCGCGCGTTCGACGTCCCCACGGGCGAGATCTCGTTGATCTTGGACAAGTCTGCCGCCGCTGTCCGGCAGATGATCTCCCGAGCCGAACGGCGACTCGACCTCGGCGGACACGTATCGCGCTCCGGCAACCGGCAGGTGATCGACCGCCTCGTCGATGCGATCCGCTCTGGTGATCAGAGCACAGCACTGCGCCTGCTGCTGGCAGACGATGCCATCTTCTGGAGCGACGGCGGAGGTCAGGTCCCGGCAACCCGCAACCCGCTCTTCGGCATCGATCGGATCATTCGCTTCTTCGCCGCCGTATTCGATTCGAGCGACCCCAGCAGCCAGCAGGTTTCCGGAATCATCGACGTCAACGGCGAAGCAGCCATCGGAATCGCCAAGGACGGGGCAGTGCGAGTGCTTGCCGTCGAGGTCGACGACACCGGTCTCGTGACAGGTCTGCGACAAGTGAACAACCCGTTCAAACTGGAACGAGTGCGCACCGGCCGTCTGCGGTGACCACGGATGCCCGGCCGTCTCTGTGCTTTGGTGACGTTCCGAGCGCTGGCCGACCGGCCGTCCGCTTACCGCCGGCGGACCGCTCGCCTCCCGGTGACCATCCGCCCGCCTCCTGGCGGGTGAGCGTCCGTCCGCCTCCTGGTGGCCGACCGTCCGTCTACCGGTGGGTGACCTTGCGTTTGAGGGTGCGCGAGAGCAGGCCCGCCTCATCGGCCAGCAGCGCACCGAGGCGGTCGTGGTGTTCGGCGATGCGCATCGTCGGTCCGGAGATTCCTACAGCCGCAACGACATCGCCGTCGATGCCGAATACCGGTGCGGCCAGCGCGTCGAGGCCGATCTCGAACTCTTCGTGCACGATGGCGAATCCGCGTTCGCGCACCCTGGCGAGGTCATCGGTGAGTTCCCTGCGTGAGCCCAGGGTCTTATCGGTGCGACGTTCGAGCCGACCGGTCGGCAGCGGAATCACGTCATGGGCGAACATGACCTTGCCCAGAGCAGAGCAGTGCGGCGGAACCTCGACATCGGCCCAGTTCGTGGCGCCGAGGACGAAGGTCGAATCGACCTGAGCGACCTGCACGACGCCCTTGGGTCCCGGCATCGCGAGGTTGACCGTCTCGCCGGTCTCCTCGCTCAGGCGCTGCAGGGTCGGGTCGGCTGCGGAGACGAGATTCTCCACCCGGTCGAAGCGGGACGCATAGGTCGCGAACAGCGATCCGCCGCGGTAGAGGCCGTCGCCGTCGCGTTCGACCAGGCCGTTTCGCTCGAGAGCGGAGAGCAGGCGCGAGACCGTCGATCGGGCCAATGCGGTCTCTTCGACCACCTCGGTGTAGGAGATCGGGGCGTCTGATCTGACGACCAGCGACAGTATTTCGGCCGCCCGGTCGATCGACTGGGTCCCATTGCTCATCGTGCTCAGCTCCGTCGGGGAAAGGGCGCCGGTGGCATCGAGGTCCACCGACCGCACTCACCCTACCCCACGCTCTCAGCCTCTGGTCGGGTTGCGAGGTGTGAGTTACAGTTTCGAAATGAGCAACAGTGAAGCGGGCTCGGGCAGCGTCCAATCCGTGGATCGGGCCGTGACGATCCTTGAGATCATCGCCCGCACGGGGCTCGCCGGGATCACCGAGATCGCCGGTGAACTCGGGGTGCACAAATCGACGGCTTCGCGCATCGTCTCCACTCTCGAAGCTCGCGGCCTCGTCGAACAGGACCACCATCGCGGCAGGTACCGGCTCGGCCTGGCCATCCTCCGCCTCGCCGGAGCGACCACGGCACGTCTCGACATCGTCCAGGAGGCCCGACCGATCGCCAAGATGCTCGCCGAGGCGACCGGTGAGACGATCAACGTCGCCGTCCTCTCCGACGGCGCCGCCCTCTACCTCGACCAGGCGGCGTCGACCGCCTCGGTGCAGAGCCACAACTGGGTCGGTCAGCGCATTCCGCTGCATGCGACCTCCAACGGCAAGGTCCTGCTCTCCGGCCTGAGCGACACGAGCATCCGTGAGACCTTGGGCGCAGAACCGACCCGCTACACCCCGCACACCGTGACGTCGATTCCGCAGCTGCTGACCCAGATCGCCGAGGTCGCCGCCACCGGGTCCTCGCTCGTCATCGATGAGCTCGAGGTCGGGCTCACCGCGGTGTCCGCTCCCGTGCGCAACGCCCACAGCGATGTCATCGCATCGATCTCGGCATCGGGACCGAGCTTCCGCTTCACCGCGGACAAGGTCACCTCGGCCAGAGAGCTGCTCATTCAGGCTGCCGCCGATATCTCCGCCCGCCTCGGCTGGCGCGAACACTGAAGGACTTCGGTCGCCCCGTGGGCTGAACCAGCCCGCGCGTCGCTGCCGCTCAACCACGCGATGACGGCGCGGAAGAACCTCTTGACACACCCTCCTCGGCGGAGGACGATCATGGTACGCAGTTCCACATAGCGCGCAACGTTGCATAATTCGCAACTATGCCGGTGAAGGTGAAGATGCCTTCAGAGAGGAGCCTGCTCATGGCTTCCGTCCCCGCCCAAGCCAGCGTCGTCGTCGTCGGAGCCGGCATCGTGGGCAACAGCCTCGTCCATCACCTCGCCGAACTCGGATGGACCGACATCGTCCAGGTCGACAAGGGTCCGCTGCCGAATCCGGGTGGCTCGACCGGCCACGCCTCGAACTTCATCTTCCCCGTGGACCATTCGCGTGAGATCGCCGACCTCACCCTCGACAGCATGCGCCAGTACAAGGAGCTCGGCGTCTTCACCGAGTCCGGCGGCTTCGAAGTCGCCCGCACCGAAGAGCGCATGGAGGAGCTGCGGAGGCGTATGGCATCCGCCCGCGCCTGGGGCATCGAATCCTCCCTCGTCTCCCCGGCTGAGGTCGCCGAGAAGGTGCCGTTCCTCGATCCCGAGGTCATTATCGGGGCCCTCTGGACCCCGACAGTCGGGGTCGTCGATTCGGTGCGGGCGGGCACGATGATGCGCGAGTCCGCAGAAGCGAAGGGAGCGCTCACGGTCTCGCCCAACACCGAGGTGACCGGAATCGATGTCGATCACGGTCAGGTCGTACGCGTGCACACCACGAAAGGTGAGATCGCGACGAACCGGATCCTCATCGCCTGCGGAGTCTGGTCTCCGCGCATCGCGGCGATGGCCGGGGCGGCGATTCCGCTGACGCCGGCGGTCCATCAGATGATCAGCGTCGGACCGGTCCCGCAGCTGGCCGCACGTCCCGGCGAGATCTCGTTTCCGATCGTGCGGGACATGGATACCTTCTGCTATGAACGTCAGCACGGCTCCGATATGGAGATCGGTTCGTATGCGCACCGGCCGATTCTCCACGACCCCGACGAGATCCCCTCGATCGAGGCCGCGAAGCTCTCCCCTACGGAGATGCCGTTCACGGACGAGGACTTCGATCCGCAGCTCGAACAGGCCGTCGAACTCATGCCCGAAGTGCTGTCGAACCCGGACGTCGAGATCCGCTACGCCATCAACGGCCTGCTCTCCCTGACCCCGGACGGGCCACCCATCCTCGGCGAATCACCGCAGGTGGCAGGCCTGTGGTCGGCAGCAGCCGTATGGGTCAAGGAAGGCCCCGGCGTCGGACGGGCGGTGGCCGAATGGATGACGAACGGGTTGCCCGAGATCGACGTCCAAGGTGCGGACATCGCTCGTTTCCACGCCCATCAGCGCACCCGTGCCCATGTCAGGGCCCGGACCTCTGAAGCCTTCAACAAAACCTACGGAATCGTCCACCCGTCCGAGCAGTGGAGCTCCGATCGCGATGTGCGCCGCTCACCGATGTGGCAGCGTGAGGCGGAGCTTGGAGCGGTGTTCTTCGAAGCCGGCGGGTGGGAGCGCCCGCAGTGGTATGAGTCGAATGCCGGTCTGGTCGAGGAGTTCGGTGACGCCGTCATGGACCGCAGCGCCGAATGGGACTCCCGTTGGTGGTCCCCGATCATCAACGCCGAGCACCTCGCGCTGCGGCAGCGCGCCGGACTCGTCGATCTCTCCAGCTTCGTCATCTTCGACGTGTTCGGACCCGCGGCCCTCGACGCGGTCCAGGCCATCGCTCTGGCGCAGATGGATGTGGCCATCGGCCGCGTCGTCTACACTCCGATCCTCGATGAGCGCGGCGGATTCCGCTCGGACCTGACGATCATGCGTCTGGACCACGACCGGTTCCGTGTCGTCACCGGTGCCGCCCACGGAATGGTCGACGTGAAATGGTTCGCCGATCGGCTGCCCGATACGGGCGCGCAGATCGCCGACCTCACGAGCTCGTGGACGACGATCGGCCTGTGGGGACCGCGAGCCCGCGACATCCTCGGCGAGCTCACCAGTGCCGATGTCTCCCATGAGGGGTTCAAGTTCGGAACGGCCCGGACGATCGAAATCGGTTCGCTCGAGGTCCTCGCCTCTCGGATCTCCTATGTCGGCGATCTCGGCTGGGAGCTCTACGTGCCGATGGAATCCGGCCTGAGGCTCTGGGATGTGCTCTTCGAGGCCGGTCAGGACCACGGGCTGATCCCCGTCGGCCTCGGCGTCTACAGCACGACCGGTCGGATCGAAAAGGGCTACCGGGCGTTCGGGGCAGAGCTCGATTCCGAACGCACCGTCGTCGAGGTCGGGATGAGCCGTCCGAAGGTGAAGGCTCAGGATTTCATCGGCAGAGCCGCGCACCTGCGCCACCGTGAGGAAGAGCCGAAGACGGTGCTGTGTTCGCTCACGGTCGATGACCACACCTCGGCGAGCGGGGAGAGACGGTACATGCTCGGCGGGGAACCCATCGTGGCAGCGAGCGGTGAGCCTCTGGTCGACGGGCACGGACGCCATGCTTATGTCACCTCGGCGGGGTCGGCTCCGAGCCTGGGCAAGCATGTGCTCATGGCGTTCCTCCCACCTGCCGAGGCGGTGCTCGGCAACCGATTGCAGGTCGTGTACATGGAGGAGTTCTTTCCCGTCACGGTGGCGTCGATCGATTCGACACCGCTGTTCGATCCCGACAACGAGTGCATCAGGAGGCAGCCGTGAACGTGCTCGTGTGCATCAAACGCATCCCCGATATCGCCGGGGCCGTCACCCTCGACGGCACCGGGACCGGGATCGACGAATCCGGGCTCGGCCACGCGATGTCCTCACATGAGGAATGCGCGGTCGAGATCGCGATCCAGACCGCGGCCGCGACCGGTGGGACGGTCACGGTGCTCACGGTCGGTCCCGCCGAGGCGGTCGAGCAGCTGAGGGCGGCCGTGGCCGTGGGCGCGAACGACGGAATCCTCGTCGAGGCCGCCGCCCCGTCCGTCTTCGGCCCTGAGGACATTGCGCAGGTCATCGGTGATGTCGTTCGCGATCGCGCCGAGGCGGGGCAGACCTTCGATCTCGTCCTCACCGGTGACGATGCCGCCGACACCGGGGATTTCCAGGTCGGGATCCGGCTGGCATACGACCTCGGATACCCCGTGCTCACGAACATTCAGACGATCACCGTTGCTGATGGTGACAACAGCTCGGGCACGGACCCAGGAGGCGGCGAGCGCAGCTCGGGCAGCATCGAAGCCCGCGGGATCGGCCCGGACGGCACCGAGATCTTCGCACTCGACCTGCCTGCCGTCATCGCCGTCCACGAGGGAGGAGTCGACCCGCGCTATCCCTCGATCACCGGGCGGATGAAGGCGAAGAAGGCGGCGATCGTCGAGTACGACGCCCCCGAACCCGGGACGGGCAATCCCCGGATCCGACTCGAACTGCCGGAAGTGAAAGCGAGTTCGGTGACCATCCTCGGCGAGGGCCCGGAGGCGGCCCCCGCCCTGGTCGATGTGCTCGAAGAGATCGGAGTGATCCGGCCATGACTCACGTCTTCGTCGAAACGGACGCGGCAGGCAAGGTGACTCTCACCTCCGCCGAGGCCGTCACCTTCGCCCGCACCCACCCCAATTTGCTACCTGACGGCGGCTCAGCAACCCCGCGCGGGGTTGCTGAGCCGCCGTCAGGTAGCACGGAGGGGGTGGTGATCGGGCCGCTCAGCGATTCCGCCGTGGCCGAGCTGGGGCGGCTCGGGGTGAGCGTCATCCATCATCTCGAACATCCGGACCTCGAGGCCTATTCGGCTCCGGCCTGGGCACAGGCGATCGTCGACATCACCCCGGAGTCCGGGATGCTGCTGGCCTCCGGCACCCCGCGCGGCATGGAGCTCATGGCCCACGCCGCGGTCCGCGCGGGCGCCCGCATGGCCGCCAACGTCATCGCCTGCGACGAGGAGGGTCTGCTGCGGCAGGTCCACGGCGGCACCGCGTTCGAGCGGCTCCGCCTCGACGGCGACCTGCACGTGCTCACCATCGCCGGTCACGCCTGCACCCCGGAAGAGACCACCCCGATCGACCCGGAGGTCTATGACTACGACCTCACCGTCGCCGAGGCGGACCTGGCCACCCGAGTCCAGCGCACCGAGGTCGAGGCCGCCGATGACGCATCCGGACTGACCTCGGCAAGGGCCGTGGTCGGGGCCGGTCGCGGCGTCGGTTCGGAAAACGGGTTCTCCGAAGCCCTCGATCTCGTCGACCACCTCGGCGGGGCCTTGGGCGTCTCCCGCGTGGTCACCGGCCTCGGCTGGCGACCGCACGCCGAGCAGGTCGGCCAGACCGGCAGTCGCATCTCCCCCGACGTCTACATCGCCTGCGGCATCTCCGGAGCGATCCAGCACATGGCGGGGATCGAGGGGGCGAAGACGCTCGTGGCGATCAACACCGACGAGGAGTCCACGATGGTCCAACGTGCCGACTATGCGATCATCGGCGACCTCCACGAGGTGGTCGGAGCCGTGAACGAGGAGATCGTCCGCCGCCGCGGCTGAGTCTCCTTGCCATGGGAGCAATTTCCGTGACCGTCCGCAAACTGGTTAACTATGGAACGATCGTTCAGACTTTGTTCCCTATCAGCTTCCGGAGGCAGTCATGGCCACGTTCGAACTCTCACCCGAAGTGCGCTGGTCGGACCAGGACCTGCTCGGCCACGTCAACAACGCAAAGATGATCACACTCATCGAGGAATGCCGCGTGCGCTGGATGCATGAGATCCGCGCCGGTCACATCACCGGCGGCGGGCTGCTCGTCGCCCGTCAGACCATCGACTATCTCGTTCCCGTCATGTACGGCCCCGAACTGAAGATGACCGTGACGGTGAAGAAGCTCGGCAATTCCTCGTTCACCGTCAACACTCGTGGTGACCAGGACGGACGTCAGGTCTTCGACCACGACTGCGTGCTCGTGCACATCGATCGCGAGGCCGCGAAGCCCACCCCACTCCCTCCCGAGCTGCGAGAACTCTTCGAGCCCTACCTGCAGAGCTGAGTCCCGAACGCGTCGGTCAGCACAGAGCCAGCACAGAGACTGGGTTCACAGACCGCCGTCTTGGGTGGGCGAAATGGTCACGAAAACCCGCGATGGGGCGTGACCATTTTGCCCACCCAGCGTGACCATTTCGACCACCCAAGCACCGCGAGAATAGTCAGACGTCCGCGCAGGGATGGCCGATTCGTTCAAGCCGGCGCCGCGTCCGTCCGCCTAGTCTGAAGTCATGAAACTCGACGCGATCTCCATCATCACTTCAGATATGCCCGCCGCCGTCACCTTCTACACCGCGCTCGGCCTCGAGCTCGCCGACGGCGGCCCGGACGCCCCGCACACCGAGTTCACCTCCGGTTCCCTGCGGATTCTCCTCGACACCGAGGCGGTCATGCTCAGCATCGATCCCGAATGGTCCTGGCCGACCGGCGGACACAAGATGTCCTTGGCCTTCGACTGCGCCACCGCCGAGGCGGTCGATGCGACATTCGCCCAGCTCACCGGCCGTGGCGATGAGGGCACAGATCCCGTGGCCGGAATCGTCCACGAACCCTGGGACGCGTTCTGGGGCCAGCGCTATGCCGTGGTCTCCGATCCCGACGGCAACAAGGTCGACCTCTTCGCTGCCCTCCGCTGAGGCCTTTCGCCGCCCTCAACTGAGGCCGTCCGCCTCCTCAGCAGGTGAGCGAATGCTCATCCCATCGCCGGTGAGCGACCGTCGACTCCGTTGCCGATGAGCGAGGCCACATCCCATCTGCGGTGACCGAGAGCATCATGACCCGATGAGTGAGCGCTCGTCGCGACGCAGGTGAGCGGCGTCGGCATACCCGACCTCAGCCGCAGCCGCCGTGCGCGACCGGCCCGAATCGATGAGGTCTCGCGCGGCCTGCCAACGCAGGATCTTCGCGAGATGTTTGGGGCCGTAGCCGAACCATTCCGCGCTCAACCGGCGCAGCTGCCGGGTCGAATATCCGAAGTCGGCGGCCGCCTCGGCGACGCTCTGCGACGGCGTGCCCGTCCCTGCGCCGAGCCGGTCGCCCAACCACACGCCTGACCGCACGTCCAGGCGCTCGGCCAAGGCCATCGGCCGCGGATCGAGTGATGCCCGGTCCGACAGACCACAGGCCGCGTCGAGCAGGGCGCGAGCAGCTCCCGTCACCGAGGCGGCTGCGTCCCCATCCGTGCTCCGGATCCCGCCCTCATCTGCACCCCGGATTCCTCCCTCGCCCGTGCCCCGCACCTCGAATTTCGTGCGTCTGAGCACCGCGTCAAGGGGCGTCACCCGGTCGGCCAGTTCTCCCGCCGAGGTGGTCAGCAGCTGCGGAAGCACGCCGGAGTCGAAGCGCAGGCCCACGGTCGGGGCGGCCGAACCGTGAAACATCCGGGCCGTGGAATCGGCACCGGCGATGACGATCTGTCCATTGAGGACGATGAGGTCCATGCACCCGTCGGGAACGATGAGCGAAGACGATCCGGCCGCCTCGGCGAGGTCATCCGCCTTGTCAGGAGCCGAGATCCACAGACACGCCCGCAGACGCGGGATGTGGGTCTGTCGATACATGGACTCGGCCTCTTGACGCTCTCGGCGGTAAACTCGGCTGTGTTCATCGGGTGCGGGCGGCGCGATCTGTCCCCAGAATAACGCGTGGACGGCTCGTTCGGGCCGAACGCCAGAGCTCACGGGAAGGAATGATGGCTGCAGCATCCGCGGCGCCGGCATCGGCGCGCAGGCAGGCTCGCCACGTCACTGTCTTCCTCGATGTCGACGGCGTCCTCAACTCCTATCCCGTGCCTAAGCTTCGCGGCATGGCAGAGGGGCGGAAGAAGCTGCATGCGTGGCACTACGAGCTCCACTACCGGCCCGCCGTCGTCGAATTCTTCGACCGCATCGTCGAGACCCATGAGGTCGACGTCGTGTGGCTGTCGACCTGGTCGCAGCGGTGCAAGTCCGAACTCGAACCGAAGTTCGGTCTGCGCAATTCGTTCGATGTCATCGAGATGCCGGATACGACCCACAATCGCTTCGCCCACGATCCGCAGCAGTGGTGGAAGGCGCGCGCGATGGAGGACTGGCTGTCCACGCACGAGCATGGGCGCGCAATCTGGATCGACGACGACCTGGCCTGGCCTGCCACCCGCGAGTACTTCCTCAGGCGCTACTCGCCGAACCGCCTCAAACTCATCGCCCCCGACTTCTCCCACGGCCTGACGAAGGCTCATCTCAAGGAGATCCGGGAATTCGCCTACCCGAAGACCGGCGATTCAATGACCGACGATTCGACGACATCCGACCCGAAGGGGACTTCATGACGCGCATCGGCCTGCTCGATTCCGGACTCGGACTCCTCGGAACCGCCGACGCGCTGTTCAATCTCGCCCCCGACGCGGATCTCGTCCTCGCCATGGACCCGGACTTCAGCCCCTACGGCAATTTGAGCGCCGAGACCCTTGAGGCTCGCGCCCTGCATTCGGCCGGGGTGCTCGCCGCATGGGAGCCCGACGCCATCGTCATCGCCTGCAACACCGCCTCTGTGCAGGCGCTCGAAGCCGTGCGCGCCCGCTACGAGCCGGCCATTCCCGTCATCGGCGTCGTTCCGGCGGTGAAGATGGCCGCCGGCACCGGCCAGGACTTCGCGATCTGGGCGACACCGGCGACCACGGGAAGCGAGTATCAGCAGAACCTCATCGACTCCTTCGCCGCCGATCTGCACGTGTCCAAGGTCGCCTGCCCGGGGTTGGCCGAGGCCATCAACGCGGCCGATCTGGAGAAGATCGATACCGCCATCGAGGATGCCTTCACCCAGATGGGGCCCGGGATGGAGACCGTGGTGCTCGGCTGCACTCACTACGGACTCGTCGCCGATCGGATCATGGCCGCCCGTGCCGGAGCCCTCACCGTCTTCGATTCCCCCATGCCGGTTGCCAAACAGACCCTGCGCCGCATCGGCCTCGAACCCGCCGGAGTGGACGATGATCAGCCAGGCACCGGACGGGTGCTCGCGACCTTCGCCTCCGGCAGACGACTCAGCCTCCCCGAATCGCTGGCCGCCTACCCGGCGGGCAAGCGGCTGCTGGCCAGAGAGGCAGAGACCTCCTGAGCCAGACTCAGCCGGGTGCAGCGAGCCCGGAGCACCTCGGGCGCGCCACCTGCGCATTGCCTCTGACCCGTGTCTTTCCCCGTCACACAGGCGTAGAATGGGCTGGACAGTCAATCGTCAAAGGAGGCGATTCGACATGTTGGCGCTCAGTATCCTCGCCGCACTTGTCGCACTCGGAGCAATCACGCTGGGAAACAGCCTGAAGATCGTCAGACAGTATGAGCGCGGGGTGGTCTTCCGCCTCGGCAGAGTCAATTCCGAGCCGAAGTCCCCAGGGATGACAGCGATCATCCCGTTCGTCGACAAGATCGAGAAGGTCAACCTTCAGATCGTGACGATGCCGATCCCCGCTCAGGAAGGCATCACTCGCGACAACGTCACCGTCCGAGTCGACGCCGTCATCTATTTCAAGGTCATCGATCCGCGCAAAGCCATCGTCGACGTCGAGGACTACCAGCTCGCCGTCGGCCAAGTTGCGCAGACCTCGCTGCGTTCCATCATCGGCCAGAGCGAGCTCGATGACCTGCTCACCAATCGCGAACGCCTCAACCAGGGCTTGGCGATCATGATCGACAACCCCGCCGTCGACTGGGGCATTCACATCGACCGCGTCGAGATCAAGGACGTGGCCCTGCCCGAGACGATGAAACGCTCGATGTCGCGCCAGGCCGAGGCCGAACGTGAACGTCGGTCCCGCGTCATCATCGCCGATGGTGAGCTGCAGGCGTCGAACAAGCTCGCCCAAGCATCCGAGGCCATGGCCGACACCCCGTCCGCCCTGCAGCTGCGCCTTCTCCAGACCATCGTCGAGGTGGCCGCGGAACGGAACTCGACCCTGGTCCTGCCGTTCCCTGTCGAGCTGCTGCGCTTCCTCGAGAACAACACCCCGACCGCTCCTCCCACCGCCGAGGAGGGTGCGCGGTCCACGACGGACACCCCCACCGAGGCGGCCGATCGGTCCGCTGCGGACGCAGCGGCAAGCGTTCCGGCCGACCTCGACGCCATCGTCCAGGCGATGTCCGAATCGCTCAAACTCACCGGGCTCATGCCCGAACAGGAGCGCGTCACCTCGGACATGCCCGAACAGGAGCGGACCACCTCGGATTCGGCTGAACAGGTCAACTCAGCCGAACAGGAGGAGCACCTCGGGCATGCCTGAACCACTGCGCCCCGGTCGTCCACCGGTCCCGCATCGATGTCCTCAGCGTCTGTCCAAACCGGAGGACTAGGCTGAAGGCATGGACCTCAAGCGCACTGGAAGAACAGTCATCGTCAACGGCGTCATCGCCCTCGTGATGGGTGCGTTGATGATGGTCTGGCCAGGCACCTCCGCCGAGGTGGTTGTGCGGATCTTCGCCTGCTGGCTCGCCGTCATCGCCATCTCCTCTCTCGTATTCGCACCGCGAGGAGGCCGCACCGGCAGCATGGTCACACGCGCGGTGCTGCTCATCCTCCTCGGTGTGCTCATCTTCCTCACCCCGATGCTGTTCGCATCCATGGTCACAGTCCTCACCGGATTCGCGATCATCTTCTTCAGCTTCCTGTCCCTCACCGTGTCCCTCTTCATCCGCCGCATGGAGGTCCGGTCCTGGTGGGTGCTCACCGTCATCGGCGTCATCGGCATCATCCTCGGCGCTTTCTTCCTCTTCGCCCCGGCCGCCGGAGTGACGGCGCTGATCTTCACCCTCGCCGGGTTCATCGTCCTCGTCGGCATCGCCCTCATCGCCCTCGGCCGTCGCCTGCGCAGGGCCGACCGGCAGATGAAGTCCGATCCGCACCGCAACCGTCCCGATGACGGCGGCGGCGATGTCATCAGCGGCGAGATCATCGACTGAGTCAGACCGCCTCGGCGAACTCTTGCCACCGGTGGAGCCCGGATCCGCAGATGCGCGGATCCGGGCTCTTTCGTGCACCCGATTCCGGCCGAAGTGGTCATTGTCACAACATGACTTTCTGCTTAGAAAGCCCCGTCCACTTCGTTTCGCGAGAACGCGCCTATATAGCATCTGACCTGGAACATTGCGTGAACGGAAGGCAAAAGGCACCGAGTGTGCATGCGCATTTCGCGGATCACGGAATCGGAGTTAACTCTCCATTCACCTTTCCCGTAACCTGGCGGCCATTCGGTCCGAGAATCATGGAAGCAGACACAGCCTCATCGACAGATTCTCGCTAGGAGTACGAATGACCCAGGCTCTGGCACCGGAGCGCCACACTCCGCCGCCTACCGTCGGCCGCAGCAACGACCGTCTCTGGCATCTGGCCTTCGGCGCCCTGCTGGCGATCACCCTCATCGCCTTCACCCTGTGGTCCTTCGACTTCGTCGGCCGGGACGCGCCCCGCATGGTGCTCATCACCACGGTGCTCTTCGGTGCCTTCATGGCCTTCAACATCGGCGGCAACGATGTCGCCAACGCCTTCGGCACCTCCGTCGGCGCCGGCACCCTGACGATGAAGCAGGCCCTGCTCATCGCCGCGGTCTTCGAGGTCAGCGGTGCACTGCTCGCCGGCGGGGACGTCACCGACACGGTCAAGAGCGGAATCGTCGACCTCAGCGGGGTGGCGATCAACCCGATGGACTTCGCGTACATCATGATGGCGGCTCTGCTCGGTGCGTCGGTCTGGCTGCTCCTGGCGACCCGGATGGGCTGGCCGGTGTCGACGACGCACGCGATCATCGGCGGCATCATCGGCGCCTCCCTGACGATCGGCTTCGTCACCGGCACCGGCGGATTCTCCATGGTGCAGTGGTCCGAGGTCGGCCAGATCGCGATCTCCTGGGTGGTCTCACCGGCCCTCGGCGGCCTCGCCGCATTCCTCACCTACGGACTGATCAAGAAATACGTCCTCGGCAAGGCACTGTCGCACACACTGAAGCCCCACATGCTCAGCCCGGTCTCCCCGGCAGAGGGCTCCGTCGACGCACAGATCGACACCGCCACCGAGGAGGCCCCCACCGACAACGGATCGGTCGGCACCCATTCGGCACTGCAGCGCTGGGTTCCGCTCATCGCGGCCGCGGGGGCGGTCATCATCACCGCGATGCTGCTGTTCAAGGGGCTGAAGAACCTCGACGTCAGCGTGAGCGTCTTCGGCGGCATCCTCATCATGGCGATGATCGGCACCGCCGTGTGGCTGGCCGTCTTCGTCTTCGCAAGGACCCTGCGCAAGCAGACCGTTCCCCGCGCCACCTACGTCATCTTCTCGTGGATGCAGGTGTTCACCGCCTCTGCTTTCGCCTTCAGCCACGGCTCCAACGACATCGCGAACGCCGTCGGCCCCTTCGCCGCCGTCCTCGATGTGCTTCGCACCGACAGCATCAACGGCGAAGCGACCGTTCCGTTCGCCGCCTTGCTCACCTGCGGTATCGCCCTCGTCGCCGGGCTGTGGTTCATCGGGCGCAAGGTCATCTCCACCGTCGGAACGAAACTCACCGAGATCCACCCGGCCTCCGGATTCGCCGCGGAACTCGCTGCCGCGGGGATCGTCATGGCCGCCTCGGTGAGTGGGCTGCCTGTGTCGTCGACGCACATCCTCATCGGCGCGATCATCGGTGTCGGGCTGGTCAACCGATCGGCGAACTGGAAGCTCATGAAGCCGATCGCGCTGGCTTGGATCATCACCCTTCCGGCCGCCGCGGCCATCGGTTCGATCGGCGTCATCACCTTGCGCACCATTATGGGATGACCCACTGACACGAACGCTCCCGAAGCGTTGGCCGGATCCGTTCGCGGCATCCGCCCGAACGGATCCGAACTCCCGCCCCGCCGCCTTCCAGTCGAAGTCGGCGGGGTATTTTTCATCTGCCTCTGGTCACGGCAGGATCCGCTGTGCTACCTTGTTCGGCATGGGAACATTGAACAGCAGCGCAATGACTGCGCCTTGCTTCTACATTCGTCACCGCAGCGCCTGACGGCGCGCTCGGCGAATCTTTCTGAGATCGGCTGACCGACGACGGTCACCCTGATCACTTCCGCAAGCGCGTTGTCCTCCCGGAGAGCCATCGGCATCCGGGCGATGCGACAATCGGCTGATCTTCTTCCATTCCACTGACCACCTCGATCACAACGGTCGACCAGGTCATCGCGAATCGGTCTGCATCACCATCATTGCGCTGCCTCGGGTGCCTCCATCTTCTTTTTGGAGCACATCCCATTGCTACACCAATCGCCACGTAACCGTTCGACACCCACGCGTTCGACATCGCCGCGTTCGACTTCACGGTCGATGCACGGCGGAGGCCACGAACTCGGTCAGAACTTCCTCCGCTCACACACCACCATCACAACGATTGCGAGCCTGGCTCGTTCCACCTCCGGACCGATCATGGAGATCGGCCCCGGCGATGGGGCAGTCACCGCCGAGCTCTACCGGCTCGGGCGAGAGCTCACACTCGTCGAACTCGACGAAACGAGGTTGGATCACCTTGAAGACACGTACCCGCGGGCCGAGGTCCGGCACGCCGACGTCCTGACCACCCGGCTCGACCGGCCGGTCATCGTCGGCAATCTGCCGTTCCATCTCACGACGCCCATCCTCCGCAAGCTGCTGCGCTCCGGACGCTGGCAGCAGGCGATCCTCCTCACTCAATGGGAGGTCGCTCGCAAACGCGCAGGAGTCGGCGGGTCGACCATGATGACCGCCCAGTGGGCCCCATGGTTCGACTTCCGCCTCATCACCCGCGTCCCCGCAGACGCGTTCACCCCGAAACCCAGCGTCGATGGCGGAATCCTCACCATCGATCGCTGCCCCACCGGATCGATCCCAGCCGGTGTTCGATCCGATTATCAACAGTTCGTCCGGTCGGTCTTCACCGGCCGCGGGCGAGGAATGAAAGGAATCCTCTCGAAGATGAGCATCACCGATCACCGCACGCTGCAATCGACCATGGACCGCAACGACATCAGAGGAGACACCTTGCCCAAGGACCTCACCCCCGACCAGTGGACCGGACTGTTCACCGAGCTGGCCGCCGAGCCCAGCCGGAAGAACGCCGGCGGCCAGCAGAAATCCGCGAAGACCGCGCAGAAGCCGAAGAATGCGAAGAAGGGAAAGACCATGCGAAACGACAAAGGACCCAAAAGGAACCCCATCACCGAGGCGGCCCCGGAGAAGCCGTTGATCACCGGAGAGCTGCCCATCGTCGGCGCCACACCGGCAGCCGAGAAGCTGCAGGCCTCCATTCCGGGTGCCGATCCGAAGGCGAAGAGCCATGACAAGGGCCACCTGCAGGCCGAACGCGGTTTCATGAACCAGCACCAGAAACCGCAGCAGCCCCAGCCGAGGTGGAACCTGCCGCGGAGGTGAGAGTCCAGTGCCTCGGCCCGACGTTTCCCCGTCGGGCCGGGGCTCTGACGGGCCGCCTCAACTGAAGAGGGGACCATCGAGTTTCGCACCTGTGTCGACTGCGACGAAACGGCCGAGGGCCACGACCTCCGCTTCTGGTCATCGGTCGCCGATGCCAGTGAAGAAGGACTTATCCAGCCTCCGCCTCGGGTGAAAACAGAACAGCTGCAATCCGGTTGGGCACAGACGGAAACGTTCCGGAAAGCTCGTCAGCATTCGAGCAGCTGACCGGATCTGTTCGGTGGCCGTACCCAATCAAGTCCTGCGCACAGCCAGACTTTCTCACCAGCAGTGACGAACGCGACATTCTCTCGATTGCCAATCAATCTCATTTGCAGTCTAATTGTCAGTAGATTGCCGATTCTGGAGATAGGAAGAATTCGGAAACCGAATTCTTCACCGCACGAGAAAGCCCGAAGTCGAGTGTCATTCCCACCTACAAATAACTACGAACTTCCGATTCCCGAACGACCGCAGTTCAGCCCGAGCTATTATCCGCCTGCTAAACAAGCGGGATCCAAACGGCATCTCTGGTTCGGACTTGGAGGGCTTGGTATTGGAGTCGTGCTCGGCGCTGGAGCAGTCGGCGGGATCATCGGCGTCAACGCCGCCTTTGACGAAAGTCAAGAGTCAGCGAAAGCAGACCTCATTGCGCAAGCTTATGCGACTTGTTCTCTGGACAGTGCCGACGGAGCTACGTTGAGCTCAGACGAACTGAGCATCACTATCAGCGGGGCTGGAGAGTATTACGGTCCGGAGATCTCAGACGTCTATTGCATCGGTGAGAACCTTGGAATGCCAGATTCCGTAACGTCGCGAATGGGTCAAACGCGCGCGCTCGATGGAACCCAGTCCGCAGAATGGGATGCTTTTTCAGTCTCTTGGAATTATCACCCGGATGACGGCCTCGGCGCAGTATTCGAATACTCACCACCTGCAAACTGATGCCCCCTGCAGACTGATGGATTAACGCGCCGGACTCTCCGTCAGTCCACGCTGTTGTGTCAGCCCCTCCGGCTACACTGAAATCACGTTCGCGAGTTGTGGCCATCGGTACCTGGCCGGCCACACGGCAACCCGTCATCGACCGGGTGCCCCAGGGGAAGAACGGGCCCGCGCCGACCGCTCGGGCAAGCTTCGATCCGGGACGATGCGCCCGAGAAGGACGGTCCGCCATGCCTGCAGACTTCCATGACAGTTTCCCGCCCGACGACTCGGCCGCTCACGCCGACCGTCATGGGGTACCTCATTCCAATGGAGCAGCCGATCGCCGCGACGCCGAGAACCGCCGCAGGGCGGCTGAACAGTGGCCGGGTTTCGAACCCGAGGAGGCGCTGCGCTGGGCGAAGGTCCTGCTCCACCACTCCCCCGACCCACAGCGGGCCGGCATCAAAGCTCAGATGAGTTCGGCGATCGCCCGCGGCATTCCGATTGCCGGGCCCGATTGGGTGAGCACCGCCGACTCCGCCCGCGCAGACGGCTTCAACCCGGTGCTCTACACAGCACTGTTCGAGAGTCTGCGCACCATTCCGAAAACGGCATTCCGATCCCACCCGGGACACCGACAGGCGACATTCACAACCTATCTGCCCGGCACACCGTATGAATCCGAGCTGTGGAGCGACTGGCCGAAGCTCTTCCTCACCGAAGGCTTCGAGGCCCGAACGGCAACGACCCTGGCACTGCTGCGCGCCGAACCGAAGTTCCCACGGCCGCACAACGACGACCAAGGGTAGAGTCCTTCGGCTCAGCGAGTGGGCCGACCCCGTCAGCTCGCCGAGGATCAGCCCGTCGCCGCGGCCATGCGCAGATACACGGCCGCGGCGAGCGCGGAAGCGATCGTCTCCCGCTTCCCTCCGATCTCCACGATGACCTCCTCATCGGTACGGTCGATGACGTCGAGCGCGACATCGGGAAGCACACCCGCCTCGGCGAGCATGCCCAAGACCTGCGGATCGGCGTCGGAGACCCTCAACACCGCATAGGACCCGGCCGCCGCCTCGGCGAGCAGCGTCGGGGTATGGGAATCGACGGCACCATCAGCACCCGGAATGGGATCGCCGTGCGGATCGGACGTCGGGTGGCCGAGGAATGCGTCGATACGGTCGATGAGCCGATCGGAGGCGGCGTGTTCGAGGATCTCGGCCTCGTCGTGGACTTCGTCCCAGCCGTAGCCGAGCGACTCGACGAGGAACGTTTCGATGAGCCGATGTCTGCGCACCATCGACAGGGCGATCGCCTTGCCCTGGTCGGTGAGCACCGGCGGGCGGTAGGGCACCCGAGTGATGAGGTCGAGCTCGTCGAGACGTTTGAGGACCTCGGACACGTTGGCCTTCGTCGTTCCGAATCGGTTCGCAAGCTCGGTGGCCGTCATCGGGTCCCCGCCCCATTCCTGGGCCGACCAGATGGCCTTGAGGTAGTCCTGGCTGACCTCGGAGACTTCACCTGCACGCATGCCTTCAGTATCCCATGGACGAACCGACACAGATGTTGCGAAACGATTACCTCCGACCCGGCCCGGCACCGAGGCGGCCCTGCCAGAATCACAGTCATGACCTCCCATTCCCTCCCCTCCGATCCGGTTCCCCCAGCCGACGCCGACCGACCGGAGTCGCTCCGCCCCGAGAGCCCCGACGGCTCCTCGCCCGCAGACGCGTGGTCCCCGCTCCGCGCGATCCGCCGCTGGGTTCGAACCCGCAGGACGGCATCAGCAACCCGTCGAATGCCGAGCAGCCCACGGATGCGAGCAGCGTCGACCAACGCGGTCGGCCTGTTCCGCCCCGGTGAGATCGAGTACGAACGGCTGCGGAGTCTGCCGCCCTTCGACACGGATCTGCTCATCCTCACCGACCTGCGGATCATGCGGGTGCGCACCGATACTCGGGGCTCCGTCACCCAGCTTTCGCAGGCGTCCCTGCGGCAGATCGGAGCTGTTCGCGCAGAAGATCTCCGTGGACGCGCGACCGTCACCGTGGAGCTGCAGGTCGGAGCGTCGATGCGGCTCGAGGAGACCACCCCCGCCGAGGCTCAGCGTTTCGTCGACACCGTCACCGAGGTGGCCGCCCGCTCCCGAACATGACCCCGCGAATCCCGACCTGACTTCACCCACTCCCCGCCTGACCTGGACGCCCCCGCGGCTTAGTCAACTTCCTGAAAAGAGGGGGTGTTGAATTTGTGAGAAACCTCCACCCGTAGAATAGATCGGGCCCATTTTCGGGCCCTGTCCCTTTTTGTCTACCGGAGGTCAATGCGTGCAGGATCCGAACGAAGAGACGTTGAAGCGCCCAGTCGTCGAACGCGAACGATTCGGCGGAACCGACCGGGCCACGAGAATCAGCAGGGACGTCGACCCCGAGAAGCGCGCTCCGATCGACAGCACAGAGATGAGCAAGGGCCCGGAGGAGCTCTCCGACGAACGCGGCTCCCGGGTCAACTGGCGAGTCTTCATCGTCGCCTCCCTCATCATCCTCGCGTTCTCCGTGTGGGCGATGATGATGCCCGACTCGGCTCAGTCGACGATGAAGACTGTCGTGGACTGGATTGCAGAGAACCTCGGCTGGTTCTATGTCGTCACCGTCACCGTCGTCATCGGCTTCGTCCTCTGGGTGGCGCTGTCCAAGGAAGGCAGCGTCAGGCTCGGCCCCGACCACTCTCGTCCGCAGTACAACCTCTTCACCTGGGTCGCCATGCTCTTCGCCGCGGGCGTGGGCATCGACATGCTCTTCTACTCGGTAACCGGACCGATCACCCAGTACCTCGAACCGGTCAACGCCACAGCCGAATCGGCCGCCGCCGCACAGGACGCCGTGGTGTGGACGATGTTCCACTACGGCATCGCCGGCTGGTCGATGTACTCGCTGCTGGGCATGGCCATGGGCTACTTCGCCTACCGGTGGGGCATGCCCCTGTCGATCCGTGCGGTCCTCTACCCGCTGCTGGGCAAGCGCGTGCGCGGAGCCACCGGTGATGTCATCGACATCTTCGCCCTCGTCGGCACCGTCTTCGGTGTGGCCACCTCGATGGGCATCGGCGTCGTCCTGCTCAACGTCGGGTTCGCCACTCTCTTCGGTCTCGAAACCGGACTGGCCCTGCAGATCGCGCTCGTCATCGTGGCCGTCGTCATGACTGTGGCCGCCTGCACCTCCGGCGTGGACAAGGGCATACGCCTCGTCTCCGAGCTCAACCTCTGGTCGTGTGCGGCGATGATGCTCTACATCCTCGTCACCGGCAAGACCGCCTTCCTGCTCAACGCCATGGTCGAGAACATCGGCCGCTTCATCTTCACCCTGCCCGAACGGACGCTGTCGACGTTCGCCTATGTCGACGGCGGATCCGAATGGATGGGCGGCTGGACCCTCTTCTTCTGGGCCTTCTGGCTCGCCTGGGGTCCCTTCGTCGGTCTGTTCCTCGCCCGCATCTCCCGCGGACGCACCCTGCGTGAGTTCGTCATCGCCGCGATCACCGCACCCGTCATCTGCGACTTCATCATCGTCACGATCTTCGGCAACTCGGCCCTGTCCGAGGTGTTCAACGGCAATGACGAGTTCGCGAAGACGGCCATCGCCTCCCCGGAACAGGGCTGGTACGACCTGCTCGAGATGTTCCCGGGAGCGACGTTCCTCATCGGCCTGGCCACTCTGTCCGGACTGCTCTTCTACCTCACAAGTGCGAACTCCGGCGCCATGGTGATGTCGAACTTCTCCTCCTCGATTCCGAATCCGGAAGAGGACGGAGCGAAGTGGCTGCGCATCTTCTGGGCCCTGGTCACGGCAGTGCTCACAATCGCCATGCTCGTCGCCGGCGGCGTAACCACGATGGAGTACGCGACGCTGATCTTCGCCCTGCCGGTGACGATCATCTCCTACCTCGTCATGGCCTCGTTCTCGAAGGTGCTGCGCATGGAGCGCGCCGAACGCGAGGGCCGTATCCGTCGTCGCCGCGCCACTGCCGCCCACGGCGGACGCGCTCCGGAGAAGACCTGGCGTCAGCGCCTGGCGACCCTGCGGTCCTACCCGACGAAGAAATCCGTCGAACGCTTCGTCGCCGAGGTGGTCGGACCGTCCCTGGAGGCCGTGGCCAACGAGTTCCGCGAACTCGGCTACACCGTCGAGCACCTCCAGACCATGGACGAGGACACCGGCATCACGACGAACACGCTCAATGTCGACATGGGCGAGCAGCGCGACTTCCACTATGAAGCCGCGGCCGTCGAAGCGAATGTGCCGTCGTTCGGTGCCCGCAATGCCCCGCGCGGCGACGACAAGTACCTGCGCATCGAGGTCTTCACCCAGACCGGTTCGGAAGGCTACGACCTCATGGGCTTGAGCTCGCAGCAGATCATCGATGACGTGCTCGACCGGTACGAGAACCACCTGTCGTTCCTCGCCTATTCGCACGAGCACTCCTACCAGTCGGTCGTCACCCCTCCCACACCGCCGACCACGGATTCGATTCCGGCGGTGCCCAAGGATGCCGACGACGTCGAAGAGCTCGAAGCGCCGAAGCACTGAACCATTCCCCACGCCGAGGCGCCCGTGCCCACCCGTGCACAGCCGCCTCGGTGACGGGGTGAGCACAGCGATCGAAGGAGCGGTGACCGATACGGTCACCGCTCCTTCTGCGTCGGGACGGGGAATCTGACCGGGGACCGCTCAGATGTGTCAGGACCGCTACCGGCACACCATCGGTGCCGACCTCGGCGGTGACACAATCGAATCATGGAGTTGAAGAATCCGACCATCGGCAAGATCGTCGTCTTCGGTCTGCTCATTGCCGGCATCGCACTCATCGCCTTCACGTCGACGAATGCAGGAGTCGCATCGAAGCACAGCCCCGACGACTTCGGCGGCGACCCTTATTTGGCGCCGTCCATAATTCTCGGACTTCTCCTTGCCTTGAATGCGGTCGCAATCGCGGCGCTGGCCATCGCCGGCGAAGACGATCATCCCGACCGCGCCGAGGCGGAGCCGCACACTCCACGGCAACCGAAGTCGTTCACCCGGTTCGTCCACGCTCCGCTTCCGCGAGTCCTCCTCGTCGGTCCGATCTGGGCGGTCTGCTCTTTGGTGGCACTGTTCATCGGGCATGCGTATTCCGCGGATCCAGGTGTTCCGGGAACTGTGTGGGGAGACCTCACCGGCAACCCGCTGTCCGCCCTGTCCATCGTGTTCCTCTGCTGGGCGACGGCGAACATGGCCTTCGCCTGGTCGTCACTGGCCGAAGCGTTCAGCCGAGATCGTCGGCCGGTCTCTCTCACGATTCTCACCTGCGGGCTCGGCCTGGGGTGTCTGACGGCCGGTCTCTTCGGTTTCTTCGGACTCGCCACACTTCCGACAGTCATCGCTTTTCTGCTCGGCGCGGTCTGTCTCATCGTCTCGACGGCTCTGCTCATCCCGCTCAGATGGTGGGCGATCAGGCGAGTCGACCGTTTCGACTCCGCTGAACGGCCGACTGCCGGCACTCGGCGAAGTCCCGGCCGGTCCGCTCAACCGCCCGAAGACGCCCTCCGACCGGGAGAGCGGATCCTCACCACCTACCTCGGTGAGGTGCCGAATGCCCATGCGAACGGCAGCACCGCCGACCCGCAGATGCTGGTGCTGACTGACCGACGGATCTTTCGCGCCTCAATCATCGCGCCGGGGCGCACATTCGTCCTCGAACAGGCCGAACCCGGTCAGCTGAGCGGCGGCGCATCGGAATGTCGCAGCAACCACGTGATCACGACGGTGCTCTTTAACGGCCGGCAGCCGATGAGCGTGCCAGGCGGCACCGAGGAAGCATCTGGTCGCTTCGCCGAGGCGATCACCGTCCTTGCCCGGACGGGCCGTCTTCCCCGCTGATCCGGCATACTCCTTCGACCAGACTTGTAGTTCCGACGCAACGGATCCGGAACATCTCAGCACCCATGGCTCGCAGAGTTCCTGCGAGGATGGAGGTATGAATAGGGACAGACGCTCTAGGGGCATGACTCTCGTGTTCGGGATCGGATTCGCCGTCTTCGCCTCGATTCCGTTCTTCCTTGCCAATGCCGGTATCAATCCGCTCCGCAAGCATGTGCTCAGAGGCATCAACCCGGACCAGGCGCCGAGCATCGGGATCCTGGTCCTGTTCTTCTTCTCGGCCATCGCCGCCTTCGCCTTCTATGAGGACAAACCGCCCGCTGGCAGCGATGCCGCCCGTGCGCAGCAGGCCGCGGATCCGCATGGAGTGAAACGCAGACAGCCGCCCACCGCTTTCGTCCGGAATCCATGGCCTCGAGTGTTCGCCGTCGGACCGGTATGGGCCGTCTGCGGAGTCATCGCCGCATTCGTCTGGCACGCCTTCGCTAAGGACTCCGGCATTCCCGGAACCGTCTGGGGCGACCTCACCGCATCGCCTCTGCCGGCCTTCGCCCTGCTCTTCGGACTGTGGGCCACCGCCAACTTCAGCCTCGCCCTCGGAGCGATCGCCGACGCCTTCCACCGCACGCTCTGGGCGGTCTTCCTCATCGTCTCTGTGCTCATCGCCATCCTGGCCATCACCATCGGCGTCGTGGCATCGAACATCCTCACGGTGTCACCGCCGGCAGGGCTGGCAGTGGCCGCCGTCTGCCTCATCATCACAACGGTCGCACTGGTCCCGGCCCGCCTGTTCGCCGTCGCCCGAGCACGCGTCACCAACAGGATCGATGCGGCCCACGAGGCTCGACTGCAGTCTCTGCTGATGACTCTCGCCCCAAGTGAGAACCTCATGCTCCACTTCGCCGATAGGGATAACCCGACCGGGCAGATTCTCGCCGCCACGAACCAGCGACTCCTCCTGGCCGCACCCACCGGCACCGGAACCGAGTCCGCCCGACCGGGCCCGGTCCGCATCCTCGACCAGGCACATCCCGGACAGCTGCGCGGAGCCAGCACCAAGTTCCGCCCAGCCGGACACACCACCTCGGTGCACTTCCGGGACCGTCCGGACATGGAACTCGTCGGCGGGGACCCGAGCGAGGCAGACACGTTCGCCGAAGCACTGACCGCTCTGGCCACGACGGGACGTCTGCCGCAGGAGGAGGAGACTTAAGCCATGGAACTCGGCCAGGTGGTCGCTCTGCTCACCGCCGGCGACTACACGATCTCCCGTGAGATCATCCAACGCGGCTTCGGCGTGCTCTTCCTCATCGCCTTCGCCTCGGCGTTCAATCAGTTCCCGGCCCTCCTCGGGGAGCGCGGACTCACGCCCGCCCCACGGTTCATCGCTCTGACCTCGGCCCGGCAGGCACCGAGTCTCTTCCGGTGGAAGCGGTTCTCGTATTCGGACCGACGGCTGCGCCTCGTCTGCGTGATCGGAATGGTCCTGGCCGCCTCGGCGATCATCGGTCTGCCTCAGGCCGGACCGGCATGGATGCCGATCCCGGTGTTCTTAGGCGTGTGGGCGCTGTACTTCTCGATCGTGTCGATCGGGCAGCGCTTCTACGGCTTCGGCTGGGAATCGCTGCTGCTCGAGGCAGGGTTCCTCATCGGGTTCCTCGGCTCTCACGAGGTGGCCCCGACGTGGGCGATGATCCTGCTGCTGCGCTGGTTCGTCATCCGCATCGAATTCGGTGCCGGAATGATCAAGATGCGCGGGGACTCTTCCTGGCGTGACCTCACCGCCATGGACTATCACCATCAGACGCAGCCGATGCCGAACTCGCTGAGCCGCCGCGCCCACCTCATGCCCGGCTGGTGGCACAAGGGTGAGACCCTGGGCAGCCACATCGTCCAGCTCGCCGCTCCATGGCTGCTGTTCCTGCCTCAGCCGATCGCGTCGTTCGCCGCCGTTGCCATCATCATCACCCAGCTCGCGCTCGTGGTCAGCGGCAACTATGCGTGGCTGAACTGGGCGACGATCCTGCTCGCCTGCTCCGGCATCAGCGACACCTTCTTCCGGTGGATCGTCGGCGGCCCGTTCCCCGGGTGGGGGTGGAATTCCGTGACCGGAATCCTGACAGATCCCACCGGCACCGAGGCGGCCGACCGCACCGCCGCCACCTCCCCGGTCGAGTCCCTGCCGATCTGGTGGCTGATCGTCGTCCTCGTGTTCGTCGCGTGGCAGGTGTGGCTGAATGTGCCGGCTGTGCGGAACCTGTTCTCAGCTAATCAGCTGATGAACGCGAGCTTCAATCGACTCGGGCTCGGCAACGCCTATGGTGCATTCGGGTCGATGACCGAGACCCGCAACGAGATCATCATCGAGGGGTGGATCGACGACGCAGGCTGGAGCGAGTATCGGTTCAAGGGCAAACCCGGTGACGTTCTTCGTCACGGGCCGGTCGTCGCGCCCTATCATCTGCGCCTCGATTGGCTCATGTGGTTCGCCGCGCTCGGAGACTATCGGCAGACCTGGTTCACCGAACTCGTGCGGAAGGTCGGCTCCGGCGACCCGCAGATCCGCCGCCTCATGGGTCCCGACCCTTTCGACGGTGCCGCACCAGAGCTCATCCGCGTCCGTGTCTTCACCTACCGCTATGCCACCCGTGCCGAACGCCGAGCGGCCGTCGCCGCCGGAGAACCGAAGCCGTGGTGGGTGCGCTCGGCCTCGCGGATCCTCGTCAAGCCCATCGACGTGCGGAAGGGCTGAACGGCGATGAGTAGGCGCAGCGGAATCTTCACCCACGCCCTCACCGGCGCCATCACCCTCAGCGCCGTGGCCACGGTGGTCTTCTTCGTCACCAACACCGGCATGGCCCGCGCCTCCAAGAGTTCGGATCACATCATCGACGCCAAGGCGGCCGGACCTCTGAGCTTCGCCTTCATCGGGCTCATCACCTTCGTCGCCATCATCTTCTTCAGCGGCACCGACCGTGGTGAGGGCCTGCACGCCGAACTCGACGGCGCCCCACGCGGGTCACGCACGCTCTTCACCAGGGACCCGTTGGTCGGGCTGATGAGCATCGGACCGCTGTTCGGGCTCTTCTTCTGCGCTGCTGCCCTGCTCTGGCACACCTTCGCCGCGGCTCCTGGAACCTCGGGGACGGTATGGGGTGATTTCACAAGCGCACCGCTGCCGTTCGTCGTTCTGTTCGCGGCGATTCTCGCCTCGACGAACTTCGGTCTGACCCTCGCCGGCATCACCGTCGCAGTGCGCAGCCGCGTGCGCCTCGCGCTCTCACTTGTCTTCGGCACAGTCATCGCGGGAATCGGCTCCGGCGCCCTCTTCGCGTGGCTCGCCTATGCGAGCACCGTCATGGCCGCGGTCATCGCGGTGCCGGCCGCGGCGGTCTCCGCCCTCACACTGTACGGAGCCCGCCGACTTGCGGTCTCCACGCTCTCCCAGGACACGTCGGTGTCTGCTCGCGCCCGCCGTCGCGGCCCGACCCCACCGCCTTTTGACGCCCTTGACCGCGGCGAGTCCGTGCTGGTGAAGATCGGCAACCGGCATCCACGCGAGCAGGAGTTCCTCATGGCCACGGCCGTGCGCATCGTTCACGCGCGCACCGCCGTTGCCGATCCCACGGAGATCCTCGACGAAGCCGCGCCGAACCAGTTGGTCGAGGCGAGCACCCGCTCCGACCACGGGCACACGACGACGGTCATCCGGTTCCGCGACCGGCCGGCGATGCGGCTCATTGGCACCGACGCCGAGGAGGCCGCCGACTTCGCGCGCAAGCTCACCGTCCTCGCCCGCACAGGGAACGTTCCGGACTGAGGAGCCGCCTCGGCGGGGTGCTCACTTGTGCCGCCATCGGACGGCTGCTCCGCCGGAACCTCATCATGACGGTTGACGACCGACTGCGCAGATGGCTGCGCTTCCACCGGTCAGCGCGATGGCGACAGCCACCGGAACCCACGCGCTGCCGCCGATGAGTGCCCCGGCCACCGCAGTTCCCGCGGAACCTGTGGCGATCTTCAAGGCACCGACCCAGATGAACACCTGCCCCCGCGCTGCAGCTGGGGCATACTCACTGCGGGCGGCCAAGGTCGCAGCGAAGAAGAGAGCATTGGCAATTCCCACCAGAGTGAAAGCCGCCGTCGCAGTGATGAGATTCGGCATCGGTACGACGATGGCCAGGGTGAGGGCCACGACTCCCGCGAGAATCATCGTGAGCCGGTCAGCTTCTCCCCGCAGAGGCACGGCCATGAGCACGGCCGACCCCGCAAGATTGCCCACTCCGTAACCAGCCACCAGTGTGCCGGCCAAGGCGGGGGCGCCGTAGGTCGGGGCGATCGCTACAGCGTAGATCGGCAGGACCGCGACGGAGTACGCGACGACGATTGTCAGGCCCAAGGTGCGTCTCAGTTGGCCGGAATTCCAGATCGTTTTCAGTGTCTTCAGCGGAGAAGGCACGTCGGCTGCCTGCGCAAGGGGAGCCTGCTTGGGCAGAACGAGCACGGCCACCGCCCCGATCATGGCCGCAGCCGCCAGCATCAGCGTTGCCGACAAGGGGCCGAACACTGCGGCGACCGAAGCTACGACCGCCGGGCCCAAAGTGCCGCTGAGTCCGTAACTGGCCACGTCCCAACTCTGTGCCCGCCGCTGACTCTTCTGCGAGGGTCCGGCGATGGACGGGAGACGACTGCTCACACCGCCGGTGAGCATGGGCCCGAACAGGCCCGAGACGAACAGGCCGGCTGCCGATAGCCCGACCCAGGCCACGGGCATGAGCAGGGCAGCGGCTCCGAGCAGAGCACCGTGAGCCAGCGCGGACACGGCGATCACTTTGCGACCATCGGCGGCAGTGTCGAGTCTTCTGGCAATGAAGGGTCCCAGCAGGTGCGGAGCCGTGACGGCCGCTCCCAGCAGTCCTGCAACCCATCCTGGCTGCCCGGTCGAGTGGGCCAGAAGCACGATGGCGACGACCGCTCCCCCGTCGGCCGAGCGGACCAATGTCGCGGCGAAGACGTAACGTGTCAGAGCCCAGCCCCGATCTCCGTTTCCGGCACCGCGCGCTTGCGGTTCAGCCAAGGTCGAGCCGGTCGACCACGTCGGCGACTCGCTGTCGCTGATGTCGGTCGAGCCCGATGAGCGGCAGCGGCAGGCTTTCATTCGGCACAAGGCCCAGGTGTTCGGCGATCGCCGCGACGACGCGCAGGCTGCCCCCGAATTCGGCGAACAGGTCCCACAGCGGGGCGAGTCTGTCTGACTCCGCACTCGCCTCGTCGGAGTCCCCGCTCAGGGCGGCACGGGTGATCCTCAGCGCCGGTTCCGGAAGTGTGCCGCCGATGACCGAGTACCACGCGTCGCAGCCAGCGTTGAGGCCACGAGCTGCGGCGGCATCGCCCGAAACTCCGATGCTGACGTGCTCGGGGATCACAGCGCGAATCGACTCGACATGCGCTGTAGCCGCCTCAGCGCCGACGGGGACTCCGGGTATCTTGATCGAGGCGATTCCCGGCAGCTCAGCGATGCGCGTGTAGAGCTCGGTGGTGAAGGAGAAGTGCGTGGTGCCGGGGTTGTCGTAGAGGACGACCGGCAGCTTCGTGTGCTCGGTGACGGTTCGGAAGAGTTCGAAGACGTCGGTCTCCGTCAATTGCTGATACGACATAGGTGCCAGCAGGACACCGGCTGCCCCGGCGTCTTCAGCCGCATCGATGTGGGTGAGGATTCTAGAGGTGCGCAGGTCGCCGACGCCGATGACCACCGGCGTGCCACCTGCGTGCTCGACGGCGAGTCGGGCGACGCGGGCTCGCTCCTCTTGGGTGAGGTATGCGTATGAGCCAGTTGAGCCCAACGCCGTGATCGAGTCGACTCCGGCCCCGGTCAGACGGTCGATGAGGCCGATGAAAGCCGCCTCGTCGACGGTGTCGGCGTGCAGCGGCGTGAGTGGGAAGGCACTGAGGCCGGTGTAGACGCTCACGGCGCTCCGATCAGACGACGGGAGACGCTGACTTCGGCACCGAGCGAACTGAGACCCTCGATGAGGGCATCGGCGGCATCGTTCAATGAGTCGTCATCCATCGGTTCGAGCGCATCGAGAATGAAGAAGGCGGTTCGTGTCTCATCGCTCAGCGCGGTGCGCGGTCCCTGGCGCCAGTTCCAGCGTCGGCACGTGACGCCGGCATCGTCCTGCCAGATCACCTCACCGGGCTTGGGATGGTCGATCGCCTGTTCTCCGCCAGCCACGGTTGCGAAGTCTTCCTCGCCGCCGGCCCGAACCAGCTGAGCCGGTCCGTCGTAGAGATCGAAGTCCTCACCTCCGAGGGGCACCTGATGCAGCACAGAGATCGCGTTGTAGACATCGGTCAGAGCGTTCACCCTGGGCAGTCCCTCGCTCGCACGACGGGTGAGGGCTTCGAGGCTGTTGCGTGTGCGCTGCGGCTTGGCCCCGAAGGCGCGATAGGCCTCGCGCCAGGCGGCGATGTGCGGCAGGTCCTCCACCTGCCGATCGGCCAGCAGCATCCTGGCATGCGCTTCGGCAACGGCGATCATATCGTCGGCCATCGCCGAGGCGGACCTCGGATCGATCCCGTCGACCACCAGGAGCATGGCTCGGTAATCGGGACGCAGCTCGAACACCTCTGCGTCGACGCTGCTGGCGGCGAGGAATTCCTGCGCCGTCGATGATTCCTTCATTCAGTGCTTCTCCGTTCTGTGTTTCGTCCTCACACCGGGCTCGTATACCGAGAGTGAGAATCGAGCGGGTTCGTCGTGGGGGTTGGAGTACGCGTGGTCTGCGTCGCCGAAGAAGGTCAGGGCGTCTCCGGTGCTGAGCTCATGTCGCTCGGCTCCGACGTCGATGACTATGGCGCCGTCGAGAACGTGAGCGAGTTCGCGAGTATGTGGAGCGTGCGCCTCGCTCTCGTGCCGGTCACCCGGGCCGAGTTCCCAGTCCCAGAGTTCGACGATGTCCGGCGGTTCCGTGCCGACGACGAGTCGACCGCGGCCTCCGTGCTCCCCGCTCCACAGGACCGGAATGTCACCGCTGCGAACAAGCTTCGACGCAGGCTGGTCGGCGGTCTCGACAAGTGAGGGAAGCCCGACACCGAGCGCATCGCTGAGTCGCAGCAGTGTCCCCACGCTGGGGTTGACCGCCCCCTGTTCCACGTTGACGACCATGCGGCGGCTGACTTCGGCCGCCTCGGCGAGGTGGTCGAGCGTCCAGTCGAGGGCCTTCCGTTCTCGCTTCACTCGCGCACCGATCAACCGCGCCAATGATTCCTCGTGCGAATCCATAAGTGCATCATAATGCACTTTTGGTGCAATTCAATAGGGCGACCCTAACCGACCCGCTCCTCGGCGAGGGTCAGTCCACCCCGAGCGCCAGCAGGACGATGAGGACGACGTTGAGGACGATAATGAGCGCCGAGGCGGCCACCGCGACGAACGTGATCCACCGTGCGTTCGCGAACTCCCCCATCACTCGACGGCTGCTCGTGAGCCTGACCAGGGGGATCATCGCGAACGGGATGCCGAGGCTGAGCACGACCTGGCTGAGTACGAGCGCCCAGGTCGGGTCGACGCCGATGGCGAGGACGATCAGTGCAGGGATCATCGTGAACGCGCGCTGCCACACGATCGGGATGTTCACCCGCAGCAGGCCCTGCATGATCGAAGCGCCAGCATAGGATCCGACGGCGCTCGAGGCCAGCCCCGAGGCGAGGAGACCGATGCCGAAGAAGAGGCCGACGACCTCGCCGAGGTTGGCCGTGACGACCGCGTGCGCACCTTCGATGGTGTCGGTTCCGGTCTGGCCGCGCAGTGCCGCGGCAGCCAGCAGGAGCATCGCGATATTCACGGAACCGGCGACGACGAGGGAGAGGACGACGTCCCAGCGGCTGGCGCGCAGCAGCTGCCCAGTCGTAGCGGTCGCATTGTCACGATGCCGGTCGACCGACAGCGCTGAGTGGAGGTAGATCGCATGGGGCATGACGGTGGCGCCGAGCATGCTCGCGGCCAGGACCACGGAGTTCGTGCCCTCGAGCCGAGGCACGATTCCACCTGCGGCTTGCCCCCAATTCACATCCCCGACGAACAGGCCTGCTAGAAAGCCGATGGCGATGATGACCAGGAATCCGATGATGACGAACTCGAAGGGACGCTGACCGCGGGTGGATTGGATCGAGAGCAGGAACAGCGACACCACGCCGACGATGACACCCCCGAGGAGGAGCGGCAGGTCGAAGAGGATCTTCAGTGCGATCGCGCCGCCGATGACTTCGGCGAGGTCGGTGGCGATGGCGACGACCTCGGCCTGCCCCCAGTACGCGAGTCGGCTTCGCTTGCGGAGGCGATCACCGAGGAGGCTCGGCAGCGACTGCCCGGAGACGAGTCCGAGCTTCGAGGACAGGTACTGGACGAGAACGGCGATGAGGTTCGCGGCCACGAGCACCCAGACGAGGAGGTACCCGTACTCCGCACCGGCGGTGAGGTTGGCCGCGACGTTGCCCGGGTCGACATACGCGATGGCCGCGACGAAGGCCGGGCCGAGGAGCACTGCCGTGGAGATCTTCTTCCGGCCGTGCTTCTTCCGCCCGCGCTCGCGGGTGCGCACCGATGAGGAATCGACGTTCATAAAGTTAAGGTACATTAACTTTCCCGTTGCGGGCAACACCACACCGGGTCTGGAAAGTGAACACGGAAGGGCTTAGGGTTCGAGCATGGTCAGTGAACACGTTCAGCTGAGGTCCGGCAAGCGCCGGCAGACCGAGGAACGGATCATCGGTGCCGCCGCCGAGCTGTTCCTCGAACATGGTTTCAAGGCCACGACCATTCGGGCAGTCGCGAAAACTGCCGAGGTGTCGGTGGGCAGAGTGATGTCGGTCGGTGATAAGGACGTCATCCTCGTCCGGTGCTTCGATCGGTGGATCGGGCAGCTGCAGAACGGGAGGTACACGCCACCGGCGCGACACACGAGCCTGTCGCGTCGGGAAACGAACGCCGGCGCAACAACGGGCCCGCCCCGACCATCCTCGGCGGTGCAGCGTCATCTGCTCGAACTCTTCCTGCCCTTCCTCGAATTCTTCGCCGAACACGAGGATCTGTCCCGCGACTATGCGGCGGCGATGATGCGAGTCAAGGGCGAGCCGGAGGTGTTCAACGCTCTCGCCGTGGACCTGCAGAGCCGCCTGAGCGAGTCACTGGTCTCGATCGGGATCAATGAGGACCACGCACGGGCCAGCGCCGCGGCTCTCTACGATTCCTACCTGGGCATCCTCTTCCGGTGGGCGGCGACGACGATGGGTCTCGACGACGCCGTCGAGGCGATGCTCGCGAGCATCGTCTTCCATACGAGAGTCAGGAGCTCGCTGTGACGCTCCTGCCCGAACCGGTCTGGCCGGTTATCGTCCTCGCGGTCATCGTCTTCGGCGACGGCCTGCTCACCTTCCGTCCCCCGCGGGCGATCGCCGCCTGCCTCGACGGGGTCGGCTTCCCGCGGGAGTGGTGGTGGGTACTCGCCGTCGTGAAGTTCCTCGCCGCAGCAGGCCTGGTGACGGGGATCTGGATTCCCGGGCTCGGCGCAGCAGCCGCGGCGGGCCTCGTCGTCTACTTCCTCTGCGCCGCTGCCGCTCACCTGCGAGCGAGGTATGTCGGTCGGGATTTCTGGCTCAATTGTCTGGGAATGCTCGTCGTCTGCATCGCGGTGCTCGTGTTCTGCTTCCTCTGAATATCCCATGTCTCAGTCCGGAGAATTCTTCTCCCACATCCCGCACCTCGATCCCGTTTTGGCCTAGAGTCGAAGTACGGCACCGGCGCCTCCTTCGACGCTGAGCCGTCCGGCAGAATTGCTGACCTGCTCGGTGATGGTGCCGAGCCACCCGGCAGAGGAGTGTGGACATGCCCGAATATGCCGACAGCAGTCGCACGCGCGACGAGACTCCCCATGAACGCCACGAGCGATGGGCCTGGATCCATGAGACGGCGGCGATGACCGGGTGGGATTTCTCCCCACTGGCCGGCCGCCTCGTCGCCGATGATCCGCCGTGGGACTTCGATCAGATCTGCCTCGATGCCATGGCCGAGTCGAGCAGATGCCTCGACATGGGCACGGGAGGCGGCGAGCGCCTCAGCGAACTCATCGAGCGGCTCGACGAGGCCAGGCCTCCCGGCGAACCGTCGCCGACGATCTCCGCGGCCGAAGGGTGGGAGCCCAATGTTCCCCTGGCCGCCTCGACGCTGCAGGACTATGGCGTCGAGGTCACCCGGTACGACAGTGATCATCACCCGGAGATGCCGTGGGGCGACGGTGAGTTCGACCTCGTGATGAATCGACACGAAAGCTATGACCTCGCCGAAGTGGCCCGTGTCCTCTCCCCGGGCGGGCTGTTCCTCACCCAGCAGGTCGACGGCACGGAGGCGCAGGAGTTCCGCGACCTCTTCGGCGGCGGGGTGGGCGATCTGCACCAGCAGCTCGAGCCGTGCGTCAGCGACGCCGAGAGTCAGGGTCTGTCGATCGAGGCGGCTCGCAAATGGCAGGGTACGATGCGCTTCACCGACGTCGAGGCGGTCATCGAGTACCTCGCCTATATTCCGTGGGACGTTCCCGGGTTCGCCGTCAGGTCCAACCTCGATGTCCTCAGACGCCTGGCCGAATCGAGTGAGCCGATCACCGTCAGCCAGAAGAGATTCCTCATCGTCGCCCACAAGCCCTGACTCGCGCTGCCTGCAGGGTGGTTTTCCCGACCCCACTCTTGGGATAGCAGGGTGGGGCGCCGCCTTTCTGCGTCGATAGCGTCGAAGCATGACTTCGACGGACTTCTCGTACCCCCAGCCCACCGACGATGAGCTCGCGGCACAACAGTCCCGAGTCCCCGCCCCTCCCGTCCATCCCGTCTATGCCTCGCCGCGGCCCGACGATCTGGCTGATGCGCACAACGGCGTCAACACTCGAATGGATGGCGCCGCCTCGGTGAAGTCGCCGGCGCTGGGCAAGGTGGCCGTGGCGCTCTCGATCGTCGCCATGGCCCTGAGCCTGGCCGCCTCGGTGATCCTGGGCGTGACCGTCGGGCCGTCCGAGGCCCCGTCCGGCTACTACTTCACGGACACACCGGATTGGTATCAGACCCTGGCGACCGTTCTCGTCGGAGTCCAGGGCCTGTGCACCTGCTTAGGTCTCACAGGCATCATCCTCGGCATCACGGCCGCGGTCACCGGGCGGGGCCGAACACCCGGCATCATCGCCATCGCGATTGCAGCGATCGCCCCGTTCGTCTCATTCGGCACATTCGTCGCCCTCGCCTTCATTGCCGCCTGATCTCCCGGCTCCGCCGAAAAACGGGCTGAGCGTCGAGGCACGGGTGTGCGCGTGCGTTTCTCGACGCTCACCCCGTTTTTCGGCGATCTGTCCGAATTCCTCTACGGTGCCAGACGATCCGGGTCAACGATATTCCGGAGCCGATCGCGGAATAGAATGAGGGGATGACGACCTTGCCGCTGACCCCCGCCTCGGCGGATCATGGGCGCCTGAACTGCGGGTATTTCGAGCGCGGGGAATGCCGTTCCTGCGCGCTCATCGAGACGCCTTATGGGCAGCAGATCACGGACAAGGAGTCCTGGTGCCGGGAGACCCTCGCCGAGGCAGCGCCCCGGATTTGGCTGCCGACCTTCGCCGGCGGGGCACGGGATTTCAGAAATCGGGCGAAGCTCGCCGTCGGCGGGTCGGCCAGGCACATCACCTTGGGCATCCTCGATCAGGAGTTCCACGGGGTCGATCTGCGTGATTGTGGAATTCAGGCCCCGGCGATCCGTGCGGTGATTCCGGTGCTTGCGGACTTCCTCGATGGCACCGGGCTCGAGCCCTACGATGTCTCTGCTCGCCGCGGGGAGCTGAAGTTCGTCCATGTCACGGCGGCGCCGTCGGGTGAGCTGATGATCCGGTTCGTCGTCCGCACTCAGCACGGTCTCGATGTGCTGCGGTCGCGGAAAGGGCCGCTCTTCGAGCTCATTCCCGCCGCGTCCGTGGTGTCGGTGAATCTGCTGCCCGAGCACAAGGCCGTTCTCGAAGGCAGCCGCGAGGAGATGTTCCGCGGCGAATCGCTGCGGATGAACCTCGATCGTGTCGATCTGCATCTGCGGCCACAGAGTTTCTTCCAGACGAACACGCACGTAGCTATTGGGCTCTATAACCAAGTCGCCGCGTGGGTAGATGCGGTGGAGGCATCGAACCTGTGGGACCTCTACTGCGGTGTCGGTGGGTTCGCTCTCTACTGTGCGGGCCCTACCCGCCGGGTCACCGGGGTGGAGGTCAGCGAGCAGGCCATCGAGTCCGCTAAGGTCAGCGCCGCCGAGCTCGGCATCGACTCCCGGTTCCTCTCCGGCGATGCCACGGAGTTCGCCGAGGCGAACTTGGCGGCATCAACCGGCGTCGAACGACCGGACTGCGTGATCGTCAACCCGCCTCGGCGAGGGATCGGGGCGCGGCTGTCGGCAGCACTGGAGAACTCCGGCGTCGAGCACATCGTCTACTCGAGCTGCAATCCCGTCACTCTGGCGAAGGATCTCGCCCGGATGCCTGCCTACGAGGTCGCCCAGGCACGGATCTTCGACATGTTCCCGCACACGAAGCACCTCGAGATCGCAGTCCTGCTCCAGCGGCGGTGAGGGCGCGCCCTACTTGAATCAATAGTCCATCCCCATAGCTGCACGGACCTCCGCCAATGTCGCGTCAGCGATGGCATTGGCGCGCTCGTTGCCATTCGCGAGTATTCGATCAACCGTCGTCGGGTCCGCACCAAGTTCTCGCCGGCGCGCACGATGGTCGGAGAGGAATTCGTTCACCGCCTCTGTGGCCAGGGATTTGAGCGCGCCCGCACCGGATTCTCCGACCTCCGAAGCTATATCTTCCGGCTCGGCACCTGTGCAGACTGCCGTGGTCACCAAAAGTGCCGAAATCCCCGGCCGCCCCTGGGGGTCATAGGTGATCTGTCGTTGAGAATCTGTCTGGGTCTTGCGAATGACGGCGGCAGTCTCATCAGCGCTCATTCCCAACGAGATGGCATTTCCATAGCTCTTCGACATCTTTCGCCCATCGAGGCCAGGAAGCTCGGGAGTCTGCGTCAGCATTGCGTCCGGTTCGCGGAAAACTCCGCCGTATCGTTCGTTGAATCTGCGCGCGATGGTCCGGGTGATCTCGACGTGCGGAAGATTGTCTTTGCCTACCGGCACCAAGTTGCCTTTGCAGAAAAGGATGTCCGCAGCTTGGTGAACAGGGTAGGTCAGCAGCAGTCCGCTCAACGGGCGCTCTGAGGCGGCAAGCTCTGACTTCACAGTTGGGTTTCGCCGAAGCTCACTGTCCGAGACCAGGCTGAGGAAGGGCAGAAGGAGCTGGTTCAGGGCAGGTACGGCCGAGTGGGTGAAGATCGTTGTCCGTGTGGGGTCGATACCGGCCGAGACGTAGTCCTTGATCGCCTCGCGGACGTTGTTCTTCACATTCGCCGAGGTGTCCCTGTCCGTGATCACCTGGTAGTCGGCGAGGACGATGAAGGTCTCGACTCCACGATTCTGCAGGCTGACTCTCTCGAGGATCGAGCCGAAGAGATGGCCGAGATGAAGCGGGCCAGTCGGACGCTCGCCCGTGAGCATTCTGTACTTGTCCGGCTGCGTTTCGACCTCACTGCGGAGCTGGGACATTCGTGCGAGTGTGGCGGAATAGGAATCCATGTGTGATCTCCCGATTGTGCGGTGATGCGGTCAGAGTTGCACGGGTCGCACAGAAGGATCCACAGAAGTTGCGGGCTGCCATGCAGCCCGCGGGTATGCGTCAGTCGGCTGCTGTGAGGAGCAGCCACCACCAATTGAGTCCGGAATTGCGCATGCCAACACTCTACCTCTTGGAGAAGCCACCTGGAGCACAAGTGCACGGCCGACAGCGTGAATGCGCACGTCAGTCGAATCCTGAAGGTGCCTTACCCCAGACCACGTTCGCGACAGCTGTTCCGCTTCGACCCGGCGGATTGTATGCTCGTTGCCGATGACCGGACAGGCATATAGCCGCTCACGGATCGGTAACCCGGTCGACGGTTGAGCCGCAGAGGTCACGAGCGTTCTGCTCGCGGTCCTCCTCATGATGAAGTCAATTCTCAATTCTCAGTTCACCATGCCCGAAAACATCTCGGGCTATCAGCGAACCACCCTCCATCCGAAAAGGGACTTCATCATGTCAGCAACCTTCAACCACACCATCGTCGCCGCAGCCGATCCAGCCGCCTCGGCGCAGTTCTATGTCGATATTCTCGAAGCCGATCACACCCAGTCCTGGGGACCGTTCGCCAACATCATGCTCTCTGGCGGGGTCATGATCCAGTTCGCCTCTCCCCCGCCTGGGTACGACATCCTGCCCGTGCACATGGCCTTCCTCTGCTCGGACGACCACTTCGGTCGAGCCCTTGACCTGCTGAAACAGCGCGAGCTTGACTACTGGGCGGACCCACAGCGCACTCGCCCGCAGGAGACGAACACCGAGCACGGGGGTCGCGATGTCTACTTCCTCGACCCGTCGGGAATGTATCTCGAGCTCATCACTCGTCCATACCTCTGAGCAGCTGCTGCCCCTCGCCGACCGATCGAGCCAGCGTCCACCGCTCGCCGCATAACTCGGCACAGCGACGACAACTCGAGCGGTCGGCGGGGCCCGGCAGCGTCAGTACTCCACCGCGAGAAGACTCACACTCTGCTGTTTCCGCTTTCATACATGTGGCGATTCGGCGGCGAGCGCATAGACTCGTCAGTCGCACGGCCCCACGAACGACCCAGTTCGCGGGGCCTGTTGTGTAATCTGCCCGATCCCACCCGCTGAACCGACGATTGCTCATACCCGCCACCGAGGCGGCTGTGAGTCCGGAGACCACGATGACGATGCTGAACTCACCCACCCCCGAACCCGCAAGCGGCACTGCAGGCGGTTCCGACCGCTCAACCGCGTCCGCTTCCTCGAGCGGGTCAGACGACCCTCCCCCTGCCGGCGGGGCCGGATCCGCACTTGATACGGCCGACTCCCCCACGGCACCCGATGCAGCCCCACACTCCAACCGAGTGGGGAAAGTCTTTGTATGCTCGGTCGCCGTCGTCATCGCCTTCATGGTGTGGGCGACAATCGCACCCGATGCGCTCTCTGACATCATGACGCGAGCCATGACGACAGTGTCCACCGGATTCGGCTGGATCTACCTCGTCGTTCCGTTCGCCGCGATCGCGATGCTCGTGTCGTTCGCCGCCAGTCGATTCGGTCGCCTCCGCCTCGGCTCGCAGGACTCGCGTCCCGAATACCGCACGATCACCTGGCTCGCGATGATCCTCGCAGCTGTGATGGGAATCGGCCTGGTCAGCTACGGAGTGGCCGAACCGATGTCGCACTTCATGACCCCGCCCCACGGACTGGCCGAGCCGGAGACCATGGACGCGGCGATCCGCGCAATGCAGTTCTCCTACCTCGACTGGGGCTTCCAAGCCTGGGCGATCTTCGGCGTCTTCGGACTGGCGATCGGCTACTCCACCCACAGAAAGGGCCGACCGGCACTCGTATCCACGATGCTGCGCCCCGTCCTCGGCCGCTTCGTCGACGGCTGGGTCGGCAACGTCATCGACATCCTCACCATCATCGCCACACTCTTCGGGACGACGACGTCCCTGGGGCTCGGCGCCTCGCAGATCGGAGAGGGACTCAACACCGTCCTCGGCGTCGATTCCACCATCGTCATGCAGATCATCGTCATCACCGTGCTCACCCTCCTCTTCACCGGTTCGGCACTGACCGGAGTGAGCCGAGGCATCAAGTACATCTCGCAGATCACGCTGACCATGGCGACTCTGCTGGGGCTGTTCGTCTTCATCACCGGACCCAGCGGCTTCGTCTCCAACCTGTTCGTCCGGTCCGTCGGTGCCTTCGCCGGAGACTTCGTCGAGCTCAGCTTCATGACACCCACGAATGCCGAAGACAGCGAATGGATGCTCGGCTGGACCTACTTCATGATGGCGTGGTGGTTGTCCTGGAGCGCCTTCGTCGGCATCTTCCTGGCCAAGATCTCGAAGGGCCGGACCATCCGGGAATTCGTCGCCGGAGTCCTTCTCGTTCCCAGCGCCGTGTTCTTCATCTGGTTCACCGTCATGGGCGGTTCGGCGATCAAGTTCGACATGGACGGGGCCCGAATCGGTGACGCCACTCAGGACAACCTCGACACCGCGTTCTTCAGCCTCCTCGACCAGCTGCCGCTGTCCATGCTCACTTCGGTCTTCACGATCATCATGGTCATCCTGTTCTTCGTCTCGTCCGCAGACTCGAACACCTTCGTCCTCAGCTCGCTGTCGTCGCAGGGATCCTTCGCGCCCCGGCGTCCCGTGATCGCGACCTGGGGCTTCCTCACCGGAGGCTGCGCGGTGGTCCTGCTCCTCGTGGGCGGACTGCAGGCCCTGCAGCAGGCGGCGATGCTCTCAGCGGTTCCGTTCACCGTCATCGTGGTCGTCCTCGGCATCGCGCTGATCAAGGAGCTGCGCAGCGATCACCAGATCGTCGAGGAGGTCGCGCGCGAGCGACGAGTCCTCGGGCTCTGACGCTCGGCCCGACCGCGCCGAAAAGTCGGCGCAGGCGGATCGGACACATTCACCGCAGCTTGGCGGTCACCTCGGCGGCGGCGGCCTTGACCTGGTCGACGATCGGATCGGTGTCCTCGGGCAGGGTCTCGGTGACGAACGAGAGGCCGATGGCCGCGATCGGGCGACCCAACACGTCGAACACCGGTGCCGCGAGCGTCGAGATCCCCGGCGTGACTTCGCCGTGTTCGATCGCGGTGCCGGTCCGTCGCTCCTGAGCGAGCACCGCGTTGAGCGCTTTCACCGAGGTCGGGCCCTTGCCCGTGCGCGTGACGAACTCGGTTTCGGATTGCAGCATCGCCAGCACCTCAGACTTCGGAAGCTGAGCGAGGATCGCCCGCCCGGTCGCCGTGAGGTAGCTGGGCATGCGCACACCGGTGGCGGTGATGACCGCGACGGATTTCAGGGATTGCTCCTTGAGCACGTACTCCGTCTCCCAGCCGCGGATCACGGCCAACTGCGCAGTCGTCGCAGTATCCTCGGCGAGCTGCCGGACGATCGGCTGCGCCAACCGCTGCAGGGGGTTCGTCCGCAGGTAGGATGCCCCGAGCTCGTGCACGCCGGCTCCGAGCACATACCCGGATTCGGTGCGCGCCACGAGCCCGAGCTCCTCCAACACGGCGAGGATGTCATACGCACTCGACCGCGGGATCTCCAGCGACCGGACCAGGGCGCCGGCCGTGATCGATCGGTTCGACGAGGCCATATGCCGCAGGATCGCGATCGCCCGCCGCAGTGCGGGAACCTCAGCCACGACTCAGCCCTCCATCTCCAACGCGGCGAAAGCCTGCGCGTAGAGTTCGGCGATATCGCCGAGCTCGGTGTGCACTCCGTCGCGCACGCGGACCCGGCCACCGGTGACGGTCAGATGCACATCGCTCGCGCTGGCCGTGAGGATGATCTGCTCGTCCAGCGACCCCATGGTTCGCATGCTGTCGGTGCGCAGAGCCACGAAGTCACACGCCTTCCCGACCTCGAGGGAACCGACCGGGAGGTCGAGGCTGCGTGCCCCGCCTTCGGTGAGCGCGGTGATGAGTTCGGCCGGTGAGAACCGTCCGCGCTGGCCGGAGCGCAGCCGCTCCCCCGCTTCGAGTCCCTGGGTCTCGCGCAGAGCGTCGAGGACGACGTGCTGGTCGGAGCCGAGCGAGATCACAGCTCCGGCGTCGGCGAGCTCCCGGGCCGGTCCGATGCCGTCGGCGAGGTCCGCCTCGGTGCACGGGCACATGACGATCGTCGACTGGGCGCCTGCGAGGATCGCGATGTCCTGCTTGCTCAGGTGGGTGGCATGGACGGCCGAGAGCCGGTCGTCGACGACCCCCGAGCGCGCGAGAACCTCGGTCGGGGTAGCCCCGTACGCAGCCTGCGAGGCTTCGTTCTCCGCCGGCTGTTCGGACAGGTGCACGTGCACAGCTCCGGACAGTTCGGTGAACCGCTGGAGATTCGCCGCCGGGACCGCGCGAATCGAATGGATCGCGGCACCGACGTGGACGAAGCTCTCACCTGGAGCGTTGACCGGAAATTCGTCGGCAAAGGTGTCGATCAGGCCGGCGTGCCGGTCCATGTATCCGTCGATCGTGCCGTCGCCGAATCGGGACTGTTCGGCCGAGAGTTCGGCGTCGATGCCGCCGGTGAGATAGCAGGTGTCGAGCAGTCGGATGCGGATCCCCGCCGAGGCGGCCGCCCGTGCCAGCGCTCGTTCCATCGCGTGGGCGCGGAGTCCGGCATCGTCGCTCGCGTCCCCGCGGGGACGCTCGGTGCCGTACGGCGTTCCGTCCTGCGCGTGGTGGACGTAGTGGAATTCGCCCACCGAGGTGTAGCCGCCGGCGAGCATCTCGGCGAACACTGCGCGCGCCACGGTCTCGTAGGCCTGCGGGTCGAGTTTCGCGGCGACGGAGTACATGACTTCGCGCCAGGTCCAGAAGGTGCCGCCGTCGCCGTGGGTGCGACCGCGCAGCATCCGATGGAAGGCATGGGAGTGGGCGTTGACTCCGCCGGGCAGGACGAACCCGGACACCGCCTCGGCGTCGGACGGAGCGGTGTCGATCCCGGTTTCGACGGCGGTGAGCGTTCCGGTGTCGTCGGCGCTCAGCAGGACTCCGTGAGCAACGGCTCCGTCGATCCAGGCGGATTCGCACCAGTAGCGGGTGCTCATCGCGCACCTCCTGTCGTCGGGCCTGCCGCATTGCCGTCGGCCAGGGCGTTCTCGATGCCGAGTTCGCAGGCGAGCACCTTGACGAGCGCATCGACTCCGGCCCTCTGGTCGTCGACCTCGCAGGCCTCTTCGGGAGCGTGGGAGACGCCGGTCGGGTTGCGGACGTAGAGCATCGCCGAAGGCACATGGGGTGCGAGGATGCCCGCATCGTGGCCGGCACCCGAGGGCAGCAGCGGCGCGTCCGGCAACACCGAGGTCAAGCGGGAGTTGAGATCGGCGGTGAAGTGAGTCGTCGGCGAGTAGGACTCCTGCGAGATGGTCACCTCGACACCGGAATCGGCGCCGTGGTCCTGGGCGCGGTGGCTGATCGCCTCGAGCACCTGCTTGACGACCGCGTCGTCAGGGTGGCGGATGTCGAGCCAGAAACTCATGGACGAGGCAATGACGTTCGTCCCGCCCGGGTGGATGAGAGTGCGCCCCACAGTCGCCACGGCGCTCGCGTCAGTGGCGGCCGCTAGGGTCGGGATGTCCCCGATCACACGGGAGGCCGCGACCACCGGGTCGGCGCGATGACTCATCGGAGTCGTGCCGGCATGGTTGCCCTGACCGGAGAAGGCGAAGTGCCAGCGCCCGTGACCGATGATCGAGGAGCCGATGGCGACGGCCTGATCGGTGTTGATCAGACCGACGCCCTGTTCGACATGGAGTTCGATGAAGGAACCGATTCCGGCCAGCCGAGACTGGTCACGCCCGATCCGATCCGGATCGAGGCCATAGCCACGGGCGACGTCGGCGAAGGTGTCACCGGCGGCGTCCTTGAGACCGAGTGCACGGTCAGCGTCGATGGCACCGGTGAGCAGCCGCGAACCGAGGCAGGCGACGCCGAAGCGTGAACCTTCTTCCTCGGGGAACACAGCCAGAGCGAAGGGTCGGGTGGACTGGTCGAGTGCGCCGGAGGCATTGAGCACATCGAAGGCCGCCAGCGCCGAGGCGACACCGAGAGGACCGTCGAACTCGCCGCCGCCGGGCACCGAGTCGAGGTGGGAACCGGTGACGACGGCGTTCGCACCTTGCGGGGTGGCCCAGGCCCACGTGATTCCGTTGGCGTCGATCTCGGTATCGAGACCGCGGCGGGCCGCCTCGGCGAGGAACCACTCACGCAGCTCCCGTTCGGTGTCCGAGAATCCGGGCCGCTGGTAGCCCGGACCGCGGGTGTCGCGGCCGGTGTCCTCGATCTGGCTCAGCAGCGAGACGACATCGCTCATTGTCAGTTCACTCCGTTCGAAATCGGTCGGGTCCGGTGATGCGTCGGCGCCGTGGTCGGCCGGCCCTGGCATCAGAGGCCCGTCGGTCGGGTCCGGTCGGCGACCGGTCCCAGCCCGGTGTCAGTCCTGGTGGGTGGTGGCTGCTGAGGTGCCCGAAGCCTCGGCGGCGGCTTCGAGGTTACCCAGCGCAGTGAACTCTGGATCGTTGACGGCCGGTCCGCCGTCTTCCGGCTGCCAGGTTCCGGCAGCAGCGGTGACGGTGTGGGTCAGCGGTGCAACCGCCTCGGCGGTTGCGACCAGCGTTCCGTCCTTGACCTTCGCGATGGTCTCGGCGAGTTCGGGCGAGAGGAACCGGTCAGGGCCTGGTCCGGGAACGGTCTCACGGATCTTCGCGATCACGGCTCCTGTCACCGGTGCCGGTGCGGCGTCGCGCATATCGCAGGCACGGGAGGCGGCATAGAGTTCGATGCCGACGACGGAGGCGAGGTTGTCGACGACCTTGCGCAGTTTGCGAGCGGCCGACCACCCCATGGACACGTGGTCTTCCTGCATGGCCGAGGACGGGATCGAGTCGACCGAGGCCGGTGTCGCGCCCCGCTTGGCCTCGGAGACCATGGCCGCCTGCGTGTAGTGGGCGATCATCAGGCCCGAGTCGACGCCGGCGTCATCGGCGAGGAACGGGGTGAGGTTCTGGTTGCGGGCGACATCCATCATCCGGTCGGTGCGGCGCTCGGACATCGAGGCGACGTCCGCGGCGACGATGGCGAGGAAGTCCAACGCGTGGGCCAGTGGTGCGCCGTGGAAGTTGCCGTTCGATGACACCATTCCGTTCGTGAGCACGACGGGGTTGTCGATGGCGGCCCGAAGCTCGCGTTCAGCAACCTGGGTGGCGAAGGCGACGGCGTCGCGGGCGGCACCGTTGACCTGCGGGGCGCAGCGCATCGAATAAGCGTCCTGGACGAGGTGGGTGGAGTCGCGGTGGCTGGCGGTGATGCCGGAATCGGCGAGCGCGGCGAGCATGTTCGCGGCCGAGGCGGCCTGACCGGCGTGCGGGCGCAGTGCGTAGTGGAGCTCGGGGGCGAAGACGGCGTCGGTGCCGAAGAGTCCTTCGATGCTCATGGCCGCGGACACGTCGACGGCAGTGAGCAGGTTCTCCAAGTCAGTCAGGGCCATGATGAGCATGCCGAGCATGCCGTCGGTGCCGTTGACGAGAGCGAGGCCTTCCTTCTCGGCCAGGGTGACCGGGGTGATTCCGGCCTTTGCGAGGATCTCATCGGCGGGCCCTGCCACTCCGTCGGGTCCTTCGGCCACGCCTTCGCCCATGACGACGAGGGCGCATGCCGACAGTGGTGCGAGGTCACCGGAGCAGCCGAGTGAGCCGTACTCGTGGACGACCGGGGTGATTCCGGCGTTGAGCAGGTCGACGTAGGTCTGGAGGACCTCGGCGCGGACGCCGGCCCGCCCCGTGGCCAGGGTGCGGGCGCGCAGCAGCATGAGGGCGCGCACGACCTCGCGTTCGACGGGTTCGCCGACGCCGGCGGCGTGGGAGCGAATAAGGGACTTCTGCAGCTGGGTGCGCAGTTCGGCGGGGATGTGACGCTGGGCGAGCGCACCGAATCCAGTCGAGACTCCGTAGACGGGCTTCTCCGCCTGAGCGAGGGCGTCAATGGCCTCGCGGTACTTGTTCACCCGGGCCAGGGTGGCTTCGGACAGGGAGACCTTTGCGTCGCGGCGGGCGACGTCGACCACCTCGGCGAAGGTCAGCGTATCGGGGTCGAGATCGATGAAGTCGGTCATCGTGTGCCTTTCTGTGAGTGCGTCTCAGATGACGATGTCGTGGGTGGTGATGTCGTTCAGTCGCGGGATCGGTTGTCGACGATGAGCTCACCGCCGGAGTAGACCCTCTCGACCAGCTGGACACCCGGCCGGTAGGCCAGGTGGCGGTAGCTGGGTGCATCGAGGATGGCCAGGTCGGCGCGGGCTCCCGCTCCGAGGTGGCCGACATCGGTGCGCTGCAGAGCGTTGGCTCCGCCGGCTGTCGCTGCCCACACCGCCTGTTCGACGGTGAAGTGCATGTCCCGGACGCCGATGGCGATGACGAACGGCATGCTGTTGGAGAACCCTGACCCGGGATTGCAGTCGCTGGCGATCGCCAGCGATACTCCCGCGTCGACGTAGCGGCGGGCGTCGGGGTAGGGCTGGCGGGTGGAGAATTCGATACTCGGCAACAGAGTGACGACGGTGCCCGCCTCAGCGAGGACGGCGAGGTCCTCATCGGAGGCGAAGGTCGCATGGTCGACGGACACGCAGCCGAGTTCCACGCCGAGCTTGAGCGCCCCTCCCTCGGTGAGCTGGTTGGCGTGCAGCCGCGGTTTCATTCCGACGGCCTTGCCGGCTTCGATGATCCGCCGGGTCTGATCCTCGGCGAAGGCACCGGTTTCGCAGAACACGTCGATCCACTTCGCTTTGCCTTCGGCTGCTGGGATGATCTCGTCGATGACGAGGTCGACGTAGCGTTCCGGCTCGTCCTTGAACTCCGGGGGGACGACGTGGGCGGCGATGAGCGTCGATTCCTCGGTGTGCCGGTTGATGATGTCGAGGGCCTGGATCTCGTCGGGCACGGTCAGCCCATAGCCGGACTTGATCTCGAACGTCGTCGTTCCCTGCCGCTTCGCCTGCTTGACCAGGTGAACGAGGTTCGCCTCGAGCTCAGTCTCGGTGGCGGCTCGGGTCGCGGCCACGGTAGTGGCGATGCCCCCGGCCGAGTACTTCTGCCCGGCCATCCGGGCCGCGAATTCCTCGGACCGATCGCCGGCGAAGATGAGGTGGTTGTGGCTGTCGACGAAGCCCGGGATGACGGCCTTCCCATCGAGGTCGATCGTCTCGAGTCCGCCCAATTCATTCGCCGAGGTGACTTCCCCATTGACGATGTCATCGTCGTTGACGCCGCGTGCCGTCGCATCGCCGAGGTGGTTCTGCACCGCCGTGTCCGCCTGGGCGGACGGCCCCGCCCAGATGACTCGGCCGTCGTCGACGAGCAGTGCGGCGTCGGTGATGACGTCGAGTTCGCCGAGGCGGTCGAGGTCGTTGACGACCAATTCGCTGATCCCGGTGAATAGCTGCATGACGGTCGGCCCTTTCCGATCGAGTGTGGTCCACACCCAGTATGGACCGCTCGGTGGCAGGGCAGAACCTCTCCCGCAGAGAATTGTCCGATATTTCGGACAGCTGGTGACGCGTCGCTCAGCGGGTGCGGAGGTCTCCCTTGACGATCTTGCCGACCGAGTTCTTCGGAAGGCTCTCGCACAGGTGGATTCGCGCAGGCAGCTTGTACCGGGCCAGTCTCGGTTCGAGGAAGGAGAGCAGCTCCTCCTCTGCGATAGATGCACCGCTGCGCAGGGCCACATGGGCGACGACGACTTCGCCGTACTTCTCATCCGGGGCACCGACTACAGCCGCTTCGACGACCAGATCATGTCCGAGGAGGGCGTCCTCGATCTCCTTGGGGTAGATGTTCTCGCCGCCGCGGATGATGAGATCTTTGATGCGGTCGACGAGGGTGAGATAGCCGTCGGCATCGAGGAATCCGACATCCCCGGTGTGCAGCCAACCGTCGCGGAGCACCTCGGCGGTGGCTTCGGGACGATCGAGATAACCGCGCATGATCGTGCGGCTGGCGATGACGACTTCGCCGGTCTCGCCGACGGGCAGGAGGGTGCCGTCGGGGTCTTTGATACCGATCTCGAAGCCGGGAAGTGCAGGGCCGACTGTGCCGGGCTTGGCCGTACCGTCGTTGCGGTTGAGAGTCGCGCACACCGAGCACTCGGACAGCCCGTAGCCTTCGACCATATCGATGTCGAATCTATTCTCGAACCGAGCGATCGCGTCCTTCGACATGGGAGCCGCCCCGCAGATGACGAAGCGCAGTGAACTCGCATCGACCTCACGAGTGGTCCGCGCCTCGAGGACCGAGAAGATCGTGGGCACGGCGGAGAAATAGCTCGGGCGTTCGGCCTCGACGACGTCCCAGAAAGTCGACGGATCGAATTTCGGAAGCACATGGACGCTGCCACCCAGCTTAAGCGGCATCACCGTCCCAGCGAGAAGCCCGTTGCAATGGAAGAGCGGAAGAACGAGCAGGCTGCGCACGTCTTCACCATGGTCGAGCCCGTTGACCAGAGACCACACCATGGCGGCGAGGTTCGACTGCTCGAGCACACAGCCCTTAGGTCGGCCGGTGGTTCCCGAGGTGTAGACGACGAGACCGGCGTCGTCCTCCCGAACGGCAGAGCCATCGAGAGCATCAGCGAGATCGTCTCCCGGATCGGCGCGGAAGCACTCATCAGTCACTGACAGGTACCCGAGTCCGAGCTCGAAAGACAATGCATCCGCACGTTCCTCGCCGACGAGAGCCTTCGCCCCGGAGTCGTCGAGCTGGAAGAGGACTTCGTCATCGGTCAGTGACGGATTGATCGGCGTCAGTGCGGCTCCGAGTGACCAGGTGGCGAACATTGTGGTGATGAGTTCAGGAACGTTGCGCAGCAGCACGCCGACGACCGAGCCGCTGGTGATGCCGTGTCGGTCGCGCAGAGTCTGCGCAGTCGCTGCCACAGCCGCAGCGAATTCGGAGTTGTTGAGTCGGCCTTCGGGCCAGCTCAGGCATGCACCGTTCGGGTCGCTGTGCGCACGGATGAAGGGCAAGCCGACCACCTCGGCGACACTGAAGGTCTGTGCCGCTTCCATCGTGGGGTCCAGGGCCGCCTCGGGGCGGGAATTGCCAAATGCCGTCGTTGCCATGGGCCAACCGTATGCCGATCGCCCCTCCCGGGCACCGGCCGCGGCATCCAAAGGGTTCCACCGAATTCGTTCCAGAGTACAAAATCCTTTCGGTCCGCGCGCGGATTCATTCACTGATCACGATCCGGCGCACTAGGGTGCTGCTATGGCCGAAACGCAGAAACACCTGCCCAATGAGGGGCATGTGACTGAGGTAGAGCTCTACACCTCACGGATCGTCGCGCAGATGCGACCGCACATCACTGAGTTCACCGCGCTCGTCTACGACTATCTGGCCGCGCGAATCACGGAACTGAGCAGGGAAACAGCACTGCTGGAGCTGTTGCGGGCAAGCATCGAGTCGAATGTCGAAACGATCTTCGATGCCCTCGAACAGCGGCTCTCCCCCGATCATCTCCGCCCTCCGCAAGCGGCGTTCGACTACGCGAAGACCCTGGCACAGCGCGGAATCTCGGTCAATGCCCTCGTCAGGGCGTACCGTTTGGGCCAGCAGCGGCTCCTCCAGCGGGTCTACGAAGTCGTCATTGCCGACGACGAGCTGCCACCGCAGCTGGTGACGGCGGTGTTCCAATTCCAAGTCGACGAAGTCTCCGAATACATCGACTGGATCTCCCAGAAGGTCGCCGACCACTATGAGGTCGAACGCGAATCATGGTTGGCCAACCGTGCCACGGCACGCGAGACGCAGGTACGCAGGATCATCGACGGGGATGACGTCGACCCGTCATCGGCCGAACGGATACTCGGCTACGGACTGTCTGCTCGACATATCGGGGTGATCGCGTGGACTCCACCGGGCGCTGATCACACGGCCGATCAGCTCGGGAGGTTCACCGCCGCAATCCGCGCCCTCGGCCAGGCGCTGGGAACGAAGCAGCCGGTGCTCATCATCGGCCGGGATCAGAACACTGCGTGGGGATGGATCTCCGTGCCCGATGACTGGGCGTTCGATTCAGCCCTGCTCGCCGGCTTCGCCGGCAGTGCGGCAACAGGCGTCTCGGGGTCGCTCGCCGCGCGGCACGGATCGGTCCAGCTTGCCATCGGTTCGGCCCATCCACTGACCGCCGGCTTCAGGCTCTCTCACCAGGAAGCCGTCCGGGTGCAGCAGGTGTCGATCGCCGGTTCCTGCGACGCCCCGTTAGTCTCCCATGACCAGTGGGGAATGAGTGTCGTGTCCCTCCTCGCCGGCGATCTCGAAGCGGCGCGGACGTGGGCGCGTTCAGTCCTCGGTCCCATCGCCGAGGACACTGAGGCCAATTCCCGACACCGCCGGACTTTGCGCGAATTCCTCCGCCACGACCTCAGTTACACAGCAACCGCAGCGGCGATGTCGATGCACAAGAATTCGATCCGCTACCGCATCGAAATGGCCGAAGCTGAACTCGGCACGACCGTGAGCGCGGACCGCCTCGCGATCGAAACCGCACTCTGCGCACACCATCACCTCACCCCCACAGAACACTGAGCTTCCCCGCTCTTTTGTACCCCCGATACAAGCGCACCGTTGAGGTTCGGCTTCCCCGGCCATGGGATCTGCGTCACATCATTCCTAATCTGGGTTCAGGTCCACTGTCCGACATCGGGGTCGGGCACCTGCCGAGAAAGGAAGCGCCATGGGGTTCTCAACTCCCGTGCCACCTCCGGTCGACATGGAGACGTTCCAGTCGCAACCGCTGTCCGATCGGGTCCGCGCCGTCGTCCTCCACTGGGTTGACTTCGGCTTCGGCTCACCACTCCTCTTCCACTGCATCTACATCATGAAGCTCGCCGTGCTCTACATCGGACTCGGCGTCACTCTCGCGACTTTGACCTCAGGTCTAGGCGCTCCGTGGCACGTCACGCAGTGGTGGAACGAACCGATCGTCTACCAGAAACTCGTCCTCTGGACGCTTCTGCTCGAGACCATCGGCGTCGCCGGTTCCTGGGGTCCTCTGGCCGGCAAGTTCAAGCCGATGACCGGTGGCTACCTGTTCTGGCTGCGTCCGGGCACCATCCGGATGCCACCCTGGCCGGGCAAGGTGCCGGGCACCAACGGCTTCAATCGCACCAAAGTCGATGTCGTGCTCTACGCCCTGCTGCTCGTGGCCACATTCGTGCCGATCATCCTGCCCGGCTCTCCCGGTGCACAGGTCACCGTGAACTACCCTGAGGGCTTCGGCAACCTCGTCTCTCCTGTGATGATGATCGCCCCGCTCGTGCTCCTCGCCCTCGTCGGCCTGCGCGACAAGGTCATCTTCATCGCCGCCCGCGCCGAGCAGTACGGCCCCGCGGTGCTCATGTTCACCCTCGCCCCGGTGCTCGCCGGCGGCTTCGTCGACATGATCATCATGCTCAAGCTGCTCATCTTCTCCGTGTGGGTCGGCGCCGGGGTGTCGAAGTTCGGCAAGCACTTCTCGTTCGTCATCCCGCCGATGATCTCGAACGCCCCGATCATCCCGTCCAAGCTCATCAAGCGGATCCACTACCGCAACTTCCCCGAGGATGTCCGTCCCGGCGGACTGGGTGTGGCCGTCGGCCACGGCCTCGGCACACTCGTCGAGATCGCGACGCCGATCGTCCTGCTGTTCACCACGAACTTCACGGTCGCGCTCGTCGCCGCCGGGCTGATGATCTGCTTCCACCTCTTCATCACCGCCACCTTCCCGCTCGCAGTGCCGCTGGAATGGAACCTGCTGTTCGCCTACACCGCCGGATTCCTGTTCCTCGGGTTCCCCAACGCTGACGGCTACAGCATCTATGACGCTTCGTCGCCGTGGCTGGTCATCGTGTCGCTGGCCGGGTTGTTCTTCTTCCCCGTGCTCGGCAACCTGCGCCCGGACCTCGTCGCGTTCACCCCGTCGATGCGTCAGTACGCAGGTAACTGGGCATCGGCTCTGTGGGGCTTCCAGCCCGGCGCCGAGGACAAGCTCGAAGCCATCACCCGGCCGACGAAGAACCAGGTCAACCAGCTGCAGCAGATGGGCTTCCCGCAGGAAGCCGCTGAGCTCACCGTTCAGCAGACGCTGGGTTGGCGGAGCATGCACAGCCAAGGCCGCGGCCTGCTGTCCCTGATGTACAAGCACGTCAAAGACGTTGACCGGGCGACGATCCGTGAAGCCGAGTTCGCGTGCAACTCGCTCGTCGGGTTCAACTTCGGTGACGGTCATCTGCACAACCACCACTTGATCGCCGTGCTGCAGCGTCGCTGCCATTTCGAGCCGGGCGAGTTCATCGTCGCCTTCGTCGAATCACAGCCGATCCACAAGAACACGCAGACCTATATGGTCATCGATGCAGCCGTGGGTATCGTGGAGCGCGGAACGTGGAAAGTCGCCGATGCGGTCGCCGAGCAGCCCTGGCTGCCCAACGGCCCCATCCCGGTCAATGTCACCTGGCGGAATCCGAATTACACCCCCGCCTCCGAGGTGGCCCGCCAGGTGGTCACGGAACAGGTCCCTGAGACCCAGGTGACCGACCTCAACCGCTGAGTGATCCGCAACCGATCGGCCCCTGCCTGTCAGTCTGCCGGTCGTCGACAGACAGACTGACAGGCAGGGGCCGGCCTCGGGCCAGCATCCGCTGGCCTTCAAACCGACCGAGGAGTGAACAATGACGACCGCTGCTGTGATCGGCAGTGGCCCGAACGGACTGGCGGCGGCCATCACATTGGCCGCCGCCGGCGTCTCGGTCACCGTCTATGAAGCCGCCGACCGGGTGGGCGGGGGTGCCCGCAGCGCCGAGCTCACCTTGCCCGGCCTCATCCACGACGAATGCTCCAGCCACCATCCCTTCGGCCTCGCCGCCGAATTCTCCCGCACCTTCGATCTTGCCGCACACGGTTTGGAGTGGGCCTTCACCGAGGTGGAGTTCTCCCATCCGCTCGACGGTGGCCGCGGGGCTGCGGCACTGCGCTCGGTCGTCGAGACCTCGCGGACCCTCGGTTCCGATGCGCGCACTTATCGCCGCTTCTTCTCCCCTGTCGCTTCCCGAATGCCCACCGTGGCCGACGAATTCCTCCAATCCCTCATTCACATTCCCCGCCATCCTCTCCACCTCGCGACCTTGGGGATGCGGGCGTCTCTGCCGGCGGCCGCCGTCGCCCGCCTCTTCCGCACCGAGGAGGCCAAGGCCCTGTGGTCCGGCGTCGCCGCCCATACCTTCGGCCCCTTCGATATGCCGCTGTCCGCGGCGATCGGGACCTCGCTGGCCTCGGCTGCCCATTACTTCGGCTGGCCCGTCGCCGTCGGCGGTTCCGGGGCGATCACCGAGGCAATGGCGTCTCTGCTGGACCACCTCGGCGGGCGGATCGTAACCGGTCGTCGCATCGACGATGTCCGCGATCTCGGTGGCGTCGATGTGCTCATGCTCGATACCGGCCCCGCCGAGGCGGAGCGCATCGCCGGGTCCCAGCTAGGCGGCTGGGCCCGCACGACCCTTGGCCGTTGGCAGAACGGGCCGGCCGCATTCAAGGTCGCACTCGCCGTCGAGGGCGGGATCCCGTGGTCACACGAAGCGTCGCGACGGTCCGGCACGGTCCACCTCGGCGGCACCTACGAAGAGGTCGCTGCCGCGGAGAAGGACGTCGCCAAAGGGCGGATGCCAGAGCGTCCGTATGCGCTTCTCGCACAGCAGCATCTGGCCGATCCCAGTCGGGGGCAGGGTTCGGTCGTTCCCATCGACGTCTATGCACATGTGCCACAGGGCTTCGACGGCGATGCTACCGAGGCGATCCTGTCCCAGATCGAACGCTTCGCACCCGGTACTCAGGATCGAATTTTGGCCGTGACTCCGCGGGGCACGTCCGAGATCGAGGCGCTCAATGCGAACTTCGTCGGCGGGGACATCCTCACGGGACGGAAGGATCCGCTGCAGCTTGTGTTCGGCCCCGGTCCCGGCTTCGACCCGTACCGGCTGAGCGCGCGCCGTGACGACGGAGGGATCTACCTCTGCTCGGCCGCGGTTCCACCCGGCCCGGGAGCGCACGGAATGTGCGGGTTCCTCGCTGCCAGGCGCGCGATCGCCGACCTCGGCGGGAACGCGGCCCTGACCCACCTTGACGGAAACAGGGGTAGAGCCGGCTTCGACGGGAACGCGGCCGCGGCAGAGGACGTCGCGGCAGCCGACTCCCCGGCACAACTCACAAACGAGTAGTCTGCATCACAGATACCAAGCATCGAACCACCGACAAAGGAGACGAACAATGACCACTGACGGCAACCTCGGCGCGGGAAGCACCACCCGGTCGCTGGCAGGACGGACGATTCTCATGAGCGGCGGAAGCCGGGGAATCGGCCTGGCGATCGCGCTGCGCGCAGCCGCGGACGGGGCGAATGTGGCGCTGTTGGCAAAGACGGCGGAGCCGCATCCGAAGCTCGAGGGCACGGTCTACACCGCGGCCGAGCAGATCGAGGAGGCCGGCGGGAAGGCGCTGCCGATCATCGGTGATGTCCGCAGCGATGAGTCCGTCGCCGGGGCGGTCGCGCAGACTGCGGAGACGTTCGGCGGGATCGACGTCGTCGTCAACAACGCCAGCGCTATCGACCTGTCCTCGACCGAGGACCTGCCGATGAAGAAGTTCGACCTGATGAACTCGATCAACTCGCGCGGCTCCTACCTCCTGGCCAAGACCGCTCTGCCGCACCTCCAGGCCTCTGACGCCGCTCATGTGCTCACCCTCTCTCCGCCGCTCAACCTCAATCCTGCGTGGGCGGGCAAGCACTTGGGCTACACGATGGCGAAGTACGGGATGTCGCTGGTCACGCTCGGGCTGGCCGAGGAGCAGCGCGAGGCCGGAGTCGCGGCAAACAGCCTCTGGCCGAGGACGACCATCGCCACGGCCGCTGTGAACAACCTCCTCGGCGGCGAACAGCTAATGGCCCGCAGTCGCAAGCCCGAGATCATGGCCGAGGCGGCATGGACGATCCTCACCTCCGACCCCCGCGAGGTCACCGGCAACTTCTTCATCGACGACGAGGTGCTCAGCGACGCCGGCGTCACGGACTTCTCCGTCTACGCACACGATCCGTCGCGAGCCGGGTCCATCGGTCACGGCCCCGACGACCTCGAACTCGACCTCTTCCTCGACGAGTAGGCACTCGTCAGGCCAGGTCCCTCTTCCGGTACACCTTCCTCTGAATTCCTCACCGAGGAACGTAGGCATTTCAGAGAAGTGCGTACCAAAGAGACCTCTTCTGCCCAGACGGCCGTCAGCTCAATCACTCTCAGCCCACAAAAAGGCGGGCAGCCCAGTTTCAGAACTGAGCTGCCCGCCTTTTGTGAGCCATTCAGCAGCTGCACGCCGGATTCCACGTTCGGCACACCTTTCTCTGAAATGCTCACCGAGGAACGTGAGCATTTCAGAACAGTGTGTGCCTAAGAGGCCGCCACATTCGCGACAGCGCCTGTCCACGCAGCGCCTGTGTACGCAGCTGCACCGCAGACTGCTTACTGTGCGGCAGATTCCTCGTCGCGCTTGTCGAGCTCGGGGATCATCGGCACGCGCTGGCCACGCTCTTCAGCGACCTCGGAGGCGCGGTCGTAGCCGGCGTCGACGTGGCGGATGACGCCCATGCCCGGGTCATTGGTGAGCAGGCGGGCGAGCTTCTTCGCGGCCAGTTCGGTGCCGTCGGCCACGGAGACCTGACCGGCGTGGATGGAGCGGCCGATGCCGACGCCGCCTCCATGGTGGATCGACACCCAGGTAGCACCCGAGGAGGTGTTGACCAGGGCGTTGAGCAGCGGCCAGTCGGCCACGGCGTCTGTGCCGTCGAGCATGGATTCGGTCTCGCGGTAGGGGCTGGCGACGGACCCGGAGTCGAGGTGGTCACGGCCGATGACGATCGGGGCCGAGATCTTGCCTTCGGCGACGAGCTGGTTGAACAGCAGGCCGGCCTGATGGCGTTCCTTGTAGCCGAGCCAGCAGATGCGTGCCGGCAGACCTTCGAACTCAACGTATTCGTTGGCGGCGTCGAGCCAGGTGTGGAGGTGTTCGTTCTCCGGGAAGAGTTCCTTCAGCGCCTGGTCGGTGACTTCGATGTCCTTCGGGTCGCCGGACAGTGCCACCCAGCGGAAGGGTCCGAGTCCTTCGCAGAAAAGAGGACGGATATAGGCGGGGACGAATCCGGGGAATTCGAAGGCGCGATCGTATCCGGCCTTGCGAGCTTCGTCGCGGATCGAGTTGCCGTAGTCGAAGACCTCGGCGCCGCGGTCCTGGAATTCGACCATGGCTTTCACATGCTTGGCCATGGACTCCTCGGCGCGGATGGTGAATTTCTCGGCGTCCTGGTCGGCTTCGTCGTGCCATTCGTCGACGCTCACGCCGATCGGCAGGTAGGACAGCGGGTCGTGCGCGGAGGTCTGGTCGGTGACGATGTCGACCTCGGCCGCCTCGGGGCGGTCGAGGATGAGCGGGAGGATCTCGGCGGCGTTGCCGACGAGTCCGACCGACAGTGCCTGCTTGTTCTTCTTGGCTTCGATGACCTTGGCCAGTGCGGTGTCGAGGTCGGTTTCGACCTCGTCGAGGTAGCGCTTACCCTTGCGGCGGTCGAGGCGGGTCTTGTCGACGTCGATGATGAGGCAGGCGCCGCCGTTGAGGGTCACGGACAGCGGCTGGGCTCCGCCCATGCCGCCGCAGCCGGCGGTGATGGTCAGGGTGCCGGCCAGGGTGCCGTCGAAGCGCTTGCGGGCGATGGCGCCGAAGGTTTCGTAAGTGCCCTGGAGGATGCCCTGAGTGGCGATGTAGATCCAGGATCCGGCGGTCATCTGGCCGTACATCATCAGGCCCTCGGCCTCGAGCTCGCGGAAGTGCTCCCAGTTGGCCCAGTCGCCGACGAGGTTGGAGTTCGCGATGAGCACTCGAGGCGCCCATTCGTGGGTGCGCATGACGCCGACGGGTTTGCCGGACTGGATGAGGAGGGTTTCGTCGTCCTCGAGGTCGTCGAGGGTGCGCACGATTGCGTCATATGCTTCCCAGGAGCGGGCGGCGCGGCCGGTGCCGCCGTAGACGACGAGGTCTTCGGGACGTTCGGCGACCTCGGGGTCGAGGTTGTTCATGAGCATGCGCTTGGGTGCTTCGGTCTGCCAGGACTTCGCGGTGATCTCGGTTCCGCGGTCGGCACGGATGACGCGGGACGGGTCGTGCTGAGTGAACGACGGCTTGGTGGTCATGGGATTCTCCTTGTCGCTGTGTCCGACGAGGCGGATGCTTGGCTGCCGCTTCGCCGTCGCGCCGAGGCGTGGACTCCCCTGCGCTGTCGGCTCTGACTACACCATCCATTCTGACGACTGGAACAGAATGCGGAAGTGGGCTGCATCAAGTTCTGTCCGGTATTTCGGACATGCTCGTTATCGTGCACTTGTAGACCGACCCGGACGACTCGTTACATGATGCAGATACCCACGCCCTGCCCTCTCGACGAATTCAAGAAGCGATCGCGCGGTCGCTGATTGATTTGATCGCAGGGTGGCGCCGCAGTCCGTCGACGCCCTGAAGCTGACGAATGATGAGGACCGACGTCGCCGCGATGTCCGGCGAGAAGAGCTGCAACGGCTCGGTCTTATCGCCGAAGTCCATCGTGAGGGTCATTGCATCCAGCTCGGGGTAGAACGCAGCCAAAGCATCGTAATAGAAGGACAACGTGCGTCCGCCAACTGGAACGATCAGCCTACGGTCGGTGACGAACACATCGACGTACTGGATTTCTCTCCATTGCGCGGCCGCCTGCCGCCGCGCCTGGGATCGAGCATTCGCATTCCCGACCGACGATCCGATCATTGCACCGACGACGAAGAGCGGGCTTCCCATGGCGACGACACCGCCGGTCCGGTAGGTCACGTTCTGGCCGTAGAAGCGTGCATACTTGGCCCGGAACTGATCCACAAGAGACTCGCCTGGTTCAAGGTTGAGGCTGAAGTTCTCTGAGGCCGACAGCGCTTCGCCATTCATCAGAGTTTCGCACCAGTGAGTAGCCTGCACTCTCGCGATCGTTCGAGCCTCGAAGTCACAGCGTGGCCCTCCTTCGGCGACGATCTGCTGCTCCGTTCTGCGAGCCTGTACTTCGCAGCGCTTCTGCACCTTCCGCCGATACGTTTCGCTCAGACGATAAGTCTTCTGCGCACCTGTGATCGTCAGGATGAGGAAAACGATCGGAGCCACTGCCATACACAGACCGGCGACGACGACCAGCCACGTCAGGCCCGGACCGTCTGAACCCGGCAAGGCCATCAGTGCGATCATTCCGAAGATCACAACCGACAGAGGGATGAGGAGGAGCGGAACGATCCATCGGAGGTGCCTGCCGAAGCCTCGTTCCACCGTCATCTGCCACTCCTCGTGATCGTTCAGAAGGGATTTCCCCGCCCCGCCTGGGCGGAGGCCTATTCAACAAGCACCGTTCCCTCAATAATGGTTGTTACTGATGACGCTATCGCACCCGTGCGGTGGCGTCAGACTCGCCCGCTTTCCTTACGAGCCCATCAACGACTGCCATCAGCGGACGGGTTTGCCGCCGTCTGTGGCTCGCGCCGTCGAATTATCACCTTTGCAACCACAGCTTTCGTATTATTATCAATCCAGGCAATAATTCGTCATCGACCACCTGACCGGGGAGACCGTCCATGGAGCTGCAGCAGATCCGCGCCTTCGTCGCCGTCGCCGAGGAGCTCCATTTCGGCCGTGCCGCCGAACGCCTCGGCATGGCCCAGCCGCCGCTGAGTCGCACGATCCGCACCCTCGAGACTGAGCTCGGCGCCTCCCTGTTCCAGCGCACCACCCGCTCGGTCAGCCTCTCTCCAGCCGGCAAGGCACTGTTCGAACCGGCCAAGCACATGCTCGCCACCCAGCAGGCCGCGATCGAATCGGTTCACCGCTCCTCCAGCGGAGAGGTCGGTCGCGTCCGCCTCGGCTACTCACAGCCGTCCTCGCGCGACCTCGTCGCCGCCCTCGTCACCGCCTCGCACGAGCGCAACCCGGGGATCACCTTCCAGCTCGAGTCGAGCGTCTACTCCGAAGAAGGGCTCGAACGGATCATGGACGGCACGCTCGATCTCGCACTCGTCCGGTGGCGCAAGCGCCCGCCGCTCATTGCCGGACGCCCGGTCGCGGTCGAGAGGCCCTGCGTCGCAGTTCCCAGCAGCCACCGACTGGCCGGACGAAAATCGATCAACGTCAAGGAGCTGGCCGATGAGCCGTTCGTCCTCTTTCCCGCCCGACCGAACTCGAGCCTGCGCGAGACGGCGATGCGCCTGTGCCTCGACGCCGGCTTCAGCCCACGAGTCGTCCAGGAGGCACCGGATTCGCAGTCGATCTCCGCTCTCGTCGCCGCTGGGATGGGCGTGACGATCACCTTCGACTCCGTGGCCGTCGGCTACGATTCCCGGATCGCGGCGGTCCCTCTCAACACCCCGAACGAGATCACGCAGCTCTACCTCGCCTACCGGCTCGACCATCAGGATGCCGCATTGAGCACGGTCCTCGATGTCGCCGAGGAGGTACTGCCGACCGTCCGCTGAGCTCGCCGAGGCGGTCCTGCCGACCACCCGGCAGCCTCGACCGATCTCGGCAAGTCGTGCCCCGTGCAGGAGCGAACTCGCTCACCGCACTCAGCGCCGCACCCCCGGACGCCCATTCATTGAGACGCCCCCTTGTCACTGGCGATCCATTCGGATATGTTCAAAATCAGTACGTATTGATATCAGTATCGGCAGTGATGCCGAATGGATCGAGCCTTCTGCCCCGGCAGGACGGCTCGATCACGATCCAAAGGGAGACTCTGTGTCCGAAGACATCGTCATCTGCGAACCCCTCCGCTCCCCCGTGGGCGGATTCGGCGGGCAGTTCAAGAACGTGCCGCATGAAGAGCTCGGCCGGCAGGCGCTCACCGCCCTGCTCGAGAAGACCTCACTGCCGGGTGAGGCCGTCGACGATGTCATCCTCGGCAACGGCTACCCGCATATGGAAACCCCGTCCATCGGCCGCGTCGTCGCCCTCAACTCCGGGCTGCCGACCACGGTTCCCGGTCGTCAGGTGGACCGCCGCTGCGGATCCGGCCTGCAGGCGATCGGCGACGCCTACGCGATGATCCACGCTGGGTTCGCCGATCTCGTCATCGCCGGTGGTGCGGAGTCGATGAGCCGGGCACCGTTCTACAACGAGGAGATCCGCTGGGGCGTCAAAGGCACGGGTGTCGAACTCAAGGACAGCCTGGCACGCGGTCGGGTGACCGCCGGCGGAGACGACTACCCGGTTCCCGGCGGGATGATCGAGACTGCGGAGAATCTGCGCCGTGAGTACTCGATCCCGCGCGAGGAACAGGACGCCTATGCCGCGGAATCGCACCGGCGGGCCGCCTCGGCGACCGAGGAGGGCAAGTTCGCCGAGGAGATCGTTCCGATCACCCTGCCGGCCACACGCAAGACTCCGGAACAGGTCATCACCACAGACGAGCACATCCGCCCCGACTCCACGGCGGAGAAGCTCGCGAAGCTCAAGCCGCTGCGGGCGAAGGTCGACGATGAGGCGACGGTGACCGCGGGCAACGCCTCGGGACAGAATGACGGCGCGGCGATGTGCATCGTCACCACCGCAACAAAGGCCGCCGAGCTGGGCCTGCGGGTCTTCGCTCGGATGCGCAGCTGGGCGGTCGCCGGAGTGGGGCCGGAGACCATGGGCATCGGTCCAGTGCCGGCGACGACGAAGGCGCTGCAGCGCGCCGGACTCGAACTCTCCGACATCGACCTCATCGAACTCAACGAGGCCTTCGCCGCCCAGGTGCTCGCCTGCACGCGGGAGTTCAAACTCGCGGAATCCGACTTCGCCGAGCGCCTCAACGTCAACGGTTCGGGCATCTCGCTCGGTCACCCGATCGGCGCCACCGGCGGGCGCATCCTCGCCACTCTGCTGCACGAGATGGATCGTCGCGAATCGCGCTTCGGTCTGGAAACCATGTGCATCGGCGGTGGCCAGGGAATGGCCGCAGTGTTCGAGCGCGTCGCTCCCTGATCCCAGTTAGAGCACGAGGGCCCCGGTTCGCAGCACAGCGAACCGGGGCCCTCATGTCGTCCACTGAACAGGACTGACCTCTATCACCTCTCGGCATCCGACACTTCGGACGAATTCGCACCACACCCCGTTGTCTTCGTCCTGGACCGCGCCGAAGATAGCTCGTATGAATGCAACGAAGAAGCTGCTCTCCGGGGTTCGGGTCGTCGATTTCTCCCGTGTTCTCGCAGGTCCCTACGCCACAGCGATGCTCGCCGACCAGGGTGCAGAAGTCATCAAGGTCGAGATGCCCGGACACGGCGATGACTCCCGACATCTCGGACCATTCACCGATTCCGGGTCGACGTACTTCACCGGCCTCAACCGCGGCAAACGCTCGATCGAAGCCGACCTCAAAGATCCCGAGCACCATGCACGGCTGCTCGACCTCATCGCCGAAGCCGATGTCGTCGTCGAGAACTTCCGCCCCGGCGTCGCCGCAAAGCTCGGCCTGTCCTACGAGGACGCCAAGGCCGTGAAACCCGATATCGTCTACGCCTCGATCTCCGGCTTCGGCCAGCATGGCGCGCAGGCCGGGCGTCCGGCCTACGACACAGTCATCCAGGCCCTGAGCGGACTCATGGCCTCGACCGGCTTCCCCGAAGGTTCCCCCACCCGGATCGGCGAGTCCATCGCCGATGTCTCCGCGGGTGTCTTCGCCGCCTTCGGCATCTCCACCGCGCTCTTCCACCGCCAGACCACCGGCGAAGGCACCCACCTCGACATTCCGATGCTCGACGTCATGCTCGCCATGCAGCCGACGAATGCCTCGCTTCATGCCGCTGGCTCCGCCCCGGCCAGGGTCGGCAACCGTCACCCGGTCTCTGCACCTTTCGACACCTATCGTGCAGCTGACGGGCTGATCGTCATAGCCGTGGCCAACGACCGCCTCTTCGGCACTCTCGCCGCCACCCTGGGCAAGCCGGAGCTGGCCACGGATCCGCGCTTCGCCACCGACGGCCAGCGGTCAGACAACGACGAGGTGCTGCGCGTCGAGATCGAAGAGTTCACGACCGGTCGCACCGTCGATGAGCTGTGCGCGATCTTCGACGCCGCCGGTGTCCCGAACTCCCCAGTCCTCGATTTCGACGAAGCCGTCGACGGTCCGATCGGCTCCGGCCGCGGCCTCACCGCCACCGATCCGCGCACCGGGCACGCCTATCTCGGCCACCCTCTCCTCGTCGACGGCGCCCGCCCCGCATCCACTCTGCCGGCGCCCCACCTCGGCGAGCACAATGCCGATTTCGCACCCGCGGACACAGCCTCACACTGACAGTCCACCGCGTCTACCTCACGTTCAAACCCGGTCGCAAGGAGCAACCATGGCATTCGATATCACCGCCGACGAACAGGAACTCGTCGATGCCGTCACCCAGATCAGTGCGGATGTCCTGGCCCCACAGGCCGCCGCCGCGGACGCGAACGAACGCGTCTCCGATAAAACCCTGAAGACCCTCGCCGAGGTGGGGGTCATGGGCCTCAACCTGCCCGAAGAGTTCGGAGGGCCCGGCGTCGGGTCGGTGGCAATGAGCCAGATGGTCGCTGCGGTCACCGAGGCCTGCGCGTCGACGGCATCGATCATCACCGCACAATTCCTGGCCACGGACTCGATCCTCCTCGGCGGCACCGATGCACAGCGGCAGGACTGGCTGCCGAGAGCGGCAGCGGGCGAGGTCATCGGGTCATTCGGACTGACCGAGCCAGGGGCCGGGTCGAACCCGGCGGAGATGTCGACGAAGGCAACCCGGGTCGACGGCGGCTGGCACATCAAGGGTGCGAAATGCTTCATCACGAACGCCGGCTTCGCAGACTTCATCGTCGTCTACGCGAAGACCGACGTCGAAGCCGGGCACAAAGGGATCAGTGCATTCATCGTGGACCCGAAGGCCTCCTCGGCGGGGTTGGACTTCAATCCCCCGGAGAAGACGATGGGTCTGCGCGGCAGCCCGGTCTACGAATTCGTCATCGACACCGTCGTTCCCGAGGATGCGCTCCTCGGAGTCGAGGGCGAGGGCTTCACCACGGCCATGCGCGTGCTCGACCGCGGGCGCATCGAGGTCGCCGCGATGAGCCTGGGCATCGGCAAGGCCGCGCTCGACGCCGCCGTCGCCTGGGCAGGCGAGCGGAAAATCAACGGCAAGCCGCTCAATCGGCTTCAGGGCATCGCGTTCAAGCTCGCGGACATGTACACGAAGTACCGCTCGGCGTGGCTGCTGACGATGGATGCCGCCGAACAGCGCGACGCCGAGGTGGACTTCACTCGGTCCTCGGCAACGGCCAAGCTCGCCGCCTCCGAGGCGGCCGCATTCATTGCCGATGAAGCCCTGCAGATCCACGGTGGATACGGCTTCACGCGGGACTTCCCGCTCGAACGCTACGTCCGTGATGCCCGGATCTACCGGATCTACGAGGGCTCCTCGGAGATCCAGCGCACGATCATCGCCCGTTCCCTATCGAAGTAAGAGCACACGCTCAGACGGGCCGACCACTCTACGTCCGAGGCTTGAGCACGCCTCGTCGATATTCCGATATCTCGGACAGAAAGTGTGATCTGAACCTCGTCGGTGCTGTGCAGTGGTGCCACACTGAACCAGGTTCATCAGTTCAAAGGAGAAGATCATGGCTGGTACGACCAGTTCGGGGATCGAGAAGCGATCCATCGAGATGGTGCCTGACGCCGAGCGTCACGGAACGCCACGTTCACAGTTCACCCTGTGGTTCGGCGCCAACACTCAGATCACCGCGATCGTCGACGGAGCTCTGGCCGTCGTCTTCGGTGCCGATGCGCTGTGGGCGATCATCGGCCTGCTCATCGGCAACATCATCGGCGGCATCGTCATGGCGCTGCACTCGGCTCAGGGTCCGCAGCTGGGTCTACCGCAGATGATCTCCTCGCGTGCACAGTTCGGCATCATCGGGGCGATCATCCCGCTTGTGCTCGTCGTCCTCATGTACATCGGCTTCGCCTCCACCGGCGCGGTCCTGTCCGGTCAGGCCGTCAACCTCATCATCGGCGTTCAGACCCCGGCAGTGGGCATCGTCATCTTCGGCGCACTCACTGCCCTCGTGGCTCTGCTGGGATACAAGTACATCCATGTGCTCGGACGGATCTCCTCGGTGACGGGCCTGCTCGGGTTCCTGTTCATCACTTACTGTGTGCTCACGCAAGTCGACGTACCCGGACTGATCTCAGGCTCCTCTTTCGCCTTCCCCGCGTTCCTCTCGGCGATCGCTCTGTCGGTCGGCTGGCAGCTGACCTACGGGCCCTATGTCGCGGACTACTCGCGCTACCTGCCGCGTTCGACCCCGTCGTCGAAGACGTTCTGGTTCACCTTCGGCGGATCGGTCATCGGCTCGCAATGGTCGATGACCTTGGGTGCGCTCATCGGAGCTGCCGCCATGACGGAGTCCGGCAACCTGTTCGTCGAAAACCAGGTCGCCTATGTCGGCGACATCGTCGGCGGGGGCGTGTTCGCTCTGCTCATCTTCATCGTCATCCTGTTGGGCAAGCTGACGGTCAATACGCTCAACGCCTACGGGGCGTTCATGTGCACGCTGACGATCCTCACGTCCTTCGGCAACAAGGCGACGATCCGCCGCTGGACCCGTGCGGCCTTCGTCATCGGCATCGTCACGCTCACTGTGCTCGTGGCGCTGCTGGCCTCGGCGGACTTCCTGGCGAACTTCAAGAATTTCGTCCTCGCGCTGCTCATGGTCTTCACCCCGTGGTCCATCATCAACCTCACCGACTACTACCTGATCTCGAAGGACCGCTTCGACATTCCGGCCTTCTACGACCGGGCCGGCCGCTACGGCGCATGGAACTGGCGAGCGCTCGTCGCCTACGGCGTCGGCGTGCTCATCCAGATCCCGTTCCTCGCACAGTCGTTCTACACCGGCCCGCTGGTCGCGAAGCTCGGCGGCGCGGACATCTCGTGGCTCGTCGGAATCGTCGTCACCTTCGTCCTCTACTACGTGCTCATCCGCAACCACGGAGTTGCCCCGAAGGAGACGATCTACCCCAGCCTCGAGGAACTCGAGCGGAAGTGACGGGCCACCCCCACCGAGGCGGCCCTGCCCTTTCCGAGCACGTAGCCTCGGCAGGGTGGCTTCGTTTAGTCAACGGCCGTCGGTCGGCAGTGCACTTCGCTGCCGACCGGCGGTTGTTTTTTGTGGCTGATTACGTAGGCCGCTACACCTCCGGCGAATGGCCTCTAGTGTCGCGTGTCGTTAATTCCTGAATGGTTGGGTGTTTGGGAGAATTGGTTTATGGCGAATTCTCCCGCTCCGGCTCTGACCCTGCTCGAGGATGAGGAACCACTGCTGCGTGAGTGGTTGAGA
>NZ_RHFG01000016.1 GCF_004745485.1 Brevibacterium sp. S22 | reverse complement strand
GAACAAGAAGATCCGGGAGTTCATCGACGGGTGGAACAAACGCAAACACCCCTTCGTGTGGACGAAGACACCCGAGCAGGTGCTGGAGAAAGCGAAACCTAAACCAACTTCAGAAACGCGACACTAGGAAGACTCACCAAGTCGGTAGGGTGGGAAGCACCTTGGGAGAAGGAAGAAGGGAACCATGAAGAAGGAAATCAACGTCGTGGGTGCCATCATCGTCGACGGTTCAAATGTCTTAGCAGCGCAGAGAAGCGCAACGATGTCTCTGCCAGGAATGTGGGAGTTTCCCGGAGGCAAGATAGAGGCCGGAGAGACCCCACGTGAGGCGCTCGTTCGTGAGCTCCAGGAAGAGTTGATGTGCACAGCAGAAATCGGCGATGAAGTCGCTTCGACTAGATACGAGTACGATTTCGGCTTCGTGACGCTGACTACCTTCTACTCGAGGCTGGTTGACGGCGATCCACGACTGACCGAACATTCTGAGATTCGATGGATCGAGGCAACCGCTCTCAATTCGGTGGAATGGGCCCCAGCTGATATACCTGCTGTTGAAAAGGTGGTGCACGATTTCTCAATGACCGAGGAGTAGGCGTGGCGACAGTTCCAGAGCACGTTCAGCAAGACACAGCATTTGGGTTCCTTGATCGAACTTCTCCCTCTGAAAAGCTCTTCAACCCGACGTTGGTTTCAAACTTCGAGGCCAACACAATGCATAAGACCATCCTCGAGGAACTGAGGCGCTCTAAGAACTTCACATTCTCCGTTGCATTTGTCAGTTCAGATGCGATCGCATCGCTAAAGCAGCCGCTCATTGAGTTTCCAGGGCACGGCCGAATCATCACTTCCACCTACCTGGGGTTCAACTCACCAGAGTCTTTCCGAGAGTTGATGAACCTCAGCGATCTCGGAATTGCAGTTTACGTATACGAAGATGACTCGAGGGGCTTCCACCCCAAGGGATTCATCTTCGAGCAAGAAGCCAGCACCACAGCGATTGTAGGTAGTTCCAACCTCACCTCTCGTGCGCTCAAACGGAACCACGAATGGAACCTCCGATTTTCGGCACTCCCCGATGGCGACATCGTGCACCAACTATCAGCCGCAATCGATACCCAACTTGAGTCGTCTACATTGCTCACTGAAGACTGGATCCGCGAATACGAAGCGAACTATGTTCCGCCGAGTTCGCGTGAGCCGTTCGAAGGTGTTCAAATCCCAACGGCAGGCGCCAGTTCGCAAATTGTCGCCAATGCCATGCAAGCCGAGGCGCTCGCAGAGATCGAGAAGGTGCGGGCTGCTGGTGAAGACAAAGCGCTAGTGGTGTCGGCAACTGGCACGGGAAAAACCATTCTTGCTGCGTTGGATGTGAAAGCGGCAAATCCGCAGCGAGTGCTCTTCGTCGTGCACCGGGAGCAAATACTCGACCGTGCAATCGAGGAATTCACTAAAGTCCTCAATCTCGACTCTTGGGAAGTTGGCAAGTTTGTAGGAGTGAAGAGGGAGCTCGACCGGCGGATCGTGTTCGCTACGGTCCAGTCTCTAGGCTCTCTTGCCAAGCTCGAGCAGATCCCCCGAGACTACTTCGACTACATACTCATCGACGAGGTTCATCGCGCGGGGGCGCGGATGCATCAGAACATCATCCAATATTTCGAGCCAGACTTCATGCTCGGAATCACCGCAACGCCAGAACGATCTGACGATTTCAACGTCTACAGTTTGTTCGACTACAACGTGCCCTACGAGATCCGCCTGCAGAAGGCGCTTGAGGAGGACATGCTCGCCCCGTTCCATTACTACGGCGTGACTGATTTCGAGATGGGCGGCGAAGTGATCAGTGACGCAAGCCAGCTAAGTACTCTCGTGGCGCCAGAACGAGTAGCTCATCTCATCAAAGCGATTGAACGATATGGGCATGTTGGAGATCCAGTCAAAGGTCTTATGTTCTGTAGTCGTAAAGACGAAGCACGGGAGCTTTCACTGCTCCTCAACCAACGCAAGGTACACGGTCAACAGCTCCGCACTCGAGCACTCACGGGCGAGGACTCCGTTGAAGTCCGTGAGCGAGTGGTCGCGCAGCTAGAGAATGGAGAGCTCGACTACATCATCACCGTCGATGTATTCAACGAGGGCATCGATATCCGAACAGTGAATCAGGTCGTCATGCTGCGCCAGACACAATCCAGCATCATCTTCACGCAGCAGCTTGGGCGCGGACTGCGGAAAGCGGCAGGGAAGAGTCACCTCATTGTTATCGATTTCATTGGCAACTATACGAATAACTTCCTTGTCCCGATTGCCCTTTTCGGAGACAGCAGCCTGAACAAGGACTCTATCCGCAAGAAGATGATCGAGGCACAAGATGTAGGAGCAGTTTCAGGCCTTTCGAGCATCAATTTCGATGCGGTTGCGAAGGAGAGGATCTTCCAATCCATTGCCTCGACGAAACTCGACAGTATGAAGAACCTCAAGAAGACGTTCAGAGACATGCACTCGAGGCTCGGGCGCCCGCCACGACTGATCGACTTCGCTCGATTCGACGTCGTCGACCCTGTTGTCATCGCCGGCGCACGCGGAAACTACTGGAACCTCTTGCATTCGTTCAGAGCTGTCGAATGGGGTCCAACCGACATTCAGAGCAAGGCACTCACTTTTCTCAGCGCGGAAATCCTCAACGGTAAAAGGCCACACGAACTCTTGATCCTGGATAGGTTGCTCGACAATCAGCCGCCACAGACTGAACTCGAGTGCATTGAACTCCTTCGACAGGCTGGTGTCGAGACTGGCGAGTTGATCGTGGAGTCTCTGCAACGAATTTTCACCATGGAGTTCTTTACTGCCTCTGAGCGAACAAAGTACGGCAAGCCGCTTGTCGTCTGGACTTCTGATCGGGTTGCATTGGCAGATTGGTTCAGCAGCCAGCTTGCGCGATCAGCCGAGTTCAAAGAGCACGTGCGTGATCTGGTGGAGACAGGGCTCTATCTTTCACGCCATCGCTACCAGTGGAACCAGTCGATGGAGCTGGGAAAAATGTACTCGCGTAAGGATGTCTGCCGACTACTCAACTGGAGAGACAATCAACAAGGCACAATGTTCGGCTACAAGTTTGACCTCCATACGAACACCTGCCCGATCTTCGTCACCTATCACAAGGGAGACGACATCTCAGCGAGTACTTCATACGGAGACACGTTCATTAACGAAAACACTCTCCACTGGTTCAGCAAGAGCCGGAAAACGCTCCAGAGTCCGGACGTTCGACGCATCGTGTCGAACTCCTTCGAACTTCATCTCTTTGCCAAGAAAGACGACGCCGAGGGAACGGACTTTTACTACTTGGGCAGAGCCACGTCGTCGAACCCGGTCCAAACGAAGATGCCAGGCGACAATGGCACGAGCCTTGACGTTGTCACTATGGATCTCAATTTTGAGTCCTCAATCGACGCCGCTCTATATGACTATCTGACTAAGGGTCCAGCGATCGAGAAACACCACCGTGACAAAGAGTCCGCGCCAAGGGTTGACCTCAGCCATCAGCAGTCACCGGTCGAGAACGAATACGGTGATGACCCTGGTTCCACGTTGTTTTGAAAACAGGGCCAGTTCAAGTAGCTATGAACTAGGGCCACCGATTAATCGTCGATGTTGGTAGTGGCGAGTAGTGCCTCCCAAGTAAACGTGGCAACCCAGTGGGATGACATGTACTCGTCAGACACCGCTGCCTCGAGGCCTGGTGCCATCAGTGCTTCGACGCGGGTGAGCATGCCCCGGGGATGGGTGGCGAGCTCGCCGTCACCATGCTTCTCCGCAATAACCACGAGTTTCGGTGCCAATCGCATTACCGACGCTGCAACCGCAAGTCCCAGCCCGTAAAGATGACTCTGCTGACCGTCCGTCGGGTCGAGGACCTTGTCTGGCGTGAGCGCCGGCGACTCCGGGTCGAGCTCAGATAGGAATGCGGGTAACCACGTCGCCAATTCATCCTCGGTAAGCACCTCGGCCATGAGGTCCGCTTCGCACAAGCCAGGGGAGAGGAAGTCGTGACCGCTGCGCTCCTGACGGAAGTTCCATGCAGCATCCTCGGCGAAGAAGCGACGAGCCGCACCGGCAACGACATCGACGACATCATGACGCTCCTGGGCACGAGCGCCAATGAGGATCCGGCGCAGCCCGAACGCCGTGTTCGAGTGCACCCCATGGCGAACCGGCTCAGCGACCTTCGGCAACCACGCGGACACGAGGTCGAAGACGGTATCCGACAGAATTTGCGTGTTCCGCCCCAGCTCTCTCAGCTCAGCTACACCACTGTCGTTGAGTACGCGGTTTAGTTCAACCGCCCATGCCCAGCCGTAGGGCCGCTCCCACGAAGGGTTGTCTCGGAGGAAAGCCGCCTCGGCGAGCATGTTCGCCTCGCTCAGATGCTCGGTCAGGATCTCCAGAGCCTCATCGGTCCAGCTCGAATTTCGTCCCTCCTTGGTCTCCAGCAATGACGCGAGCAGGTAGTGCATGTGCACGCTCGAGTGCCAGTCGAAGGAATTCGCGAAGGCAGGAGTCTTCTCGGCTGCGGGCACGATGTCGGCCAGACTCCGCGCCAGATGATGGGCGGCGTACGGATAGTCACGGGTGATGTTGCTCAGGGCCACCTCGGCGAAGGGGCGGACGAAATCTTCTGGCTGCGGCATGGGGATTCCTCATCGGCTTGGGGTCCCCACTTTACGCGGACAATCCTCGATCGCAGGCTGAACCGCAGCTGGAGGCCCGCTAACCGCCGCCGCTAGGCTTGGAGGTACGTCGGGGTCGGCCCGACAGCTAGCGCACGAGAGCAGATAGGTGAGCGATGACAGCGTCTCCCGAGGTCTTCGGCAAGACCGTCGACGAGCACACTCGGTGCGTCCACTACTCGACCGAACTCGACATCATCGCCATCCGCTTCGCCTGCTGCGACCGTTACTATCCGTGCCACCTCTGCCACTCCGAGACCACCGATCACCCGGCCGAGCAATGGCCGCGCGACCGCTGGGATCAGAAAGCCATCCTTTGCGGTGCGTGCTGGAGCGAACTGAGTATCGAAACCTATAAGGCTTCAGACTCCTGCCCCGAATGCGCCGCCGCTTTCAATCCACGCTGTGCGGCGCATTCGGATCTCTACTTCGCCCGGCGATGATGAATCCGGCTCAGTGTAGGAACTGCATCACCACGATCATCGCGGCCATTCCCCAACAGTCGAGGGAGACGAGCGGGCGCTTTCGGGCGATGTCGTGGATGGCGCAGACCACCAAGCACGCGGCGAGGGCGACGACGGCGACCGTGAGAAATGTGCTGATGAGGGACATGTCTCCGGCATGGTGCCCGCCGTGGCCGCCGGAATGTGTCGATCCACCCACGTGCGCACCGTGATTGAGGACCTGCCACGCCATCACCGGATAGGCCATGGCGCACAGGACCGCCGCCGACGGCCCCAGGTGAGGCACCCGTGACCAGAACCGGTCAGAGGTAGTGCTGGCGGACGGCGCACAATCGTCCTCCTCGGTCTCCGGTGGGCCGCCCGGGCCACTCATTACGAGTGCGGGGGACTGCCTCGGCGCGGGAACTCTTGACTGTGTCCGAAGGAACACGGTCAGACAGAGCCCGACGATGAGCAGTACCCCCGACCAGACCACAGGTGGAACTAGGGCGGTATAGGCCAAGTCGACCATCGCGACGACCATCACGGTCGCGGCGACCACGGCCGGCTTCCTCCTCGCGGCGATGGCCCCGATCAGGCACAGGGCTCCCGAGGCGACCATCAGGAGAGAGGCAAGGCTGCTCATCGTCGTATCCTGTCAGTCACACTCGCAGGAGTGGCCGCCGGGCTCGGTGCCGCAGTGCGCCGATTTCGGACGCGGCACGTCGAGTGCGGGATTCTCATCGAAGAAGCCATAGGGCTTCATCACGAAGCCGAGGCGGTCGACCGGCATGATCGGCCAATCCTCGGGGCGGGGGAAGTGCGTCATTGCGAACGCCGCCCACACGACGATGTCATCGCCGTCGACGGGGCGCTGCTGCTCGACCCATTGCGTGATCGTCCCATTGCCCGGGTTCTGATTGGGATAGGTCCCCGAGGGGAATCGCTCGTCCGCGTCGAAGTGCGTGAGCCACATGTGTTTCGACCCGAAACCCGCCCGCTTCGAAATCGACGAACCTTCGGCAGCCATCATCGTCGGTTCATCGGGCACACGCAGCTCATAGCCGACCGGGAACCCGTGACGATTCTGCTTCTCCGGATTGACGATGTGCCAGACCCGACCGGCCTCGCCGTCGGCGGTGCGTCCGCCCTCTGCGGTGAGTCGAGTGAGTTTCTTGGTGAAGGCATTGCCGTAGGGGTTGTCGTCACCGAAGGGCACGCGCACGGCTTCCTGCTCGTCGACGGCGTTGGCGATGCCATCGACCTGCATGTCGAGCCGGGCACAGAACATGTGCTGGTGGAACGGCATCCCGAGGCCCTCGTTGCCTAATGGCGAGGACCAGCGTTGCCGCTGGGACTCATCTCCGTAGGCCGCGGTGTAGACGATTCCGGTCGCCTTGCACTCGAGCTCGATGGTGCCGTCGAGGTAGAGGTACCAGTAGAAGCCGTAGTCGTAGTTGCCGACCGTGATGAAGAAGGAGATGACGAGGCGGCGGTTGCGGCGCACGTCGACGGCTCCGGTGAACTCATCGGTGTGCTTGAACAGGATGCCGGCGTCTTCCTCATGGATGCAGATGGCGTTCTTGATCGTATGCGCATGCCCTTGATCGTCGGCGAGGACAGCATCGGAGTAGTGGATTTCGCCGAGGCAGTCGCACCCGAGCTCGAGCGAGTTCGCGCTCTTGCCCATCGAGTATTCACCCGCATCGAAATAGTTCTGCCAGAAACGCACGGGGCTGGGATCGCCGTAGGGGACGACCATCTCCGCCACCGAGGCGCGGTAGACGATCGGACGGCGCTGACCCTTGTCGTCGAAGCTGATCTGGTGCAGCACCAATCCCTCGACCGGATCGAATCCCAGTCGCACTTGCCATTTCTCCCAGTCGAGCACATCACCGTCGAGAGTGAAGCTCGCACCCTCGGGCTGAGTGATCTCGATCGGCTTCTGCGTGGTCCGCGGTTCGGGAAGCCAGGAATCGAGGTGATAGTCGAACCGCTCCTGCGGGACGGGCACGACCTCGGTATCGACGACCTCGACGACCTCCCCGGAGTTGAGATCGAGGTAGGCAACAAGGCCTTCGAGCGGATGCGCCCACGCATTGTCCTGCGGATCCGACTGGATGAACGACGAACCGCGGACGAGGCGGCGCCCTTCTTCTCCTGGAATGTCGAAGCATCCGGCCGAGAGTGCGCAGATGCGCACGGTCTCGATGTCGGTGATTCCCCGTGCTTCGGCGGCAGCGCGCCAGGTGGCATCGTTGCGAATCATCTGCTCGGCGGCTTCGTACTCCGTCATTGTGATCGGAGCCTGACCCTCGGCGGCGACATCGAGCACACGTGCGAGGAGGATTCTGCGGTCGGTCAGGGAAACGAGCAGTTCCGTCTGCTCGCCGCTGCCGCGTTCGATGAGGAGGGAGCGCACTCGGCGGTCGAGCCCGGTCGCACCGGAAATCACATCCCGCTTGTCGGGCTCGACGAGGCTGACGAGGGCGAAGAGGGTCTGCTCGGTCACGTGGCCGGCGTCGACGATGATCGCTCGGTTGAGCTCGATCTCCTCGCCGGTGAGGCGCTCGAGAGGATGGGTGGTCGCACTACTGGCGGCAGTCGCTGTCGTTGCAGTCATGAGTCTTCACATGCCTTTCTGTGAATCGAGTTTACTGTCGAGAGCGGGGTCGAGGTCGTCAAGCAGATCCTGAGGATCGGCCGGGGTAGGACGGAAGACGCGGACCCGGTGTCCGCGGACGTATCCGATGAGAGCCAGCGCGGCGAGGGCACCGAGGGTGCCGAGAGTGAGCGCAGTGAATGCGCCCTGTGCGACGCCCCATTCGTCGAGGAAGTTGTACTCCTGCCCGAAGAGCCGATCGAGCGTGCCGGGGAAGATCGCGACCCAGGAGCCGAGCAGGATCCAGAGGAAGGCGATGCCGCCGAGGATGGTGAACCCGACATTGCCGACGGGCACCCGGAAGGGGCGTTCGATGCCGGGATGCTTCCAGCGCAACTTGATGGCCGCGGGAATGATGAGCAAGTAGCTGAGCAAGAACGTCGAGATGGAGATCGAGAGGACGACCCCGAACAGTGCACCGGCATCCCCGCTGAGCTGCATGGCCGCGATGAGGAAGACGGTCGCCACAGTGCCCGAAAGCAGGTTGACGTTGACCGGAGTGCCGAGAGTCCGGGAGATCTTGCCGAAGAACCCGCCGAAGAAGGCGCCGTCGGCGGCAGTCAGTGCCTGCATCCGGTCGCTCATGATCATCCAGGCGGCACCCTGCGAGGCGAGGACGATGACGAACATCAGTGCAGCCAGCACTACCATGACCTCGGCCGCGGGACCATAGACGGTGAACACCGTCTGTACGGCGTCGAGCAGCCCGCCGATGCCGGTGATCGTCTCGCTCGGCAGCACGAGCAACATGGCGAGGACCGGTAGAAGATAGCAGAGCGCGGAGATGAAGCCGGAACGTGCGATTGCGACGGGGATGTCCTTCTTGGGGTTCTTCATCTCGTCCGAGGCGCTGTTCGAGGCCTCGAATCCGAGGTACGAGAAGAGCAGGAGCGGCACCAGCCCGAGGAAGCCGCCGAGGCTGGGGCTGAAGTCCGCGAGGTGAAGAGGCTGGACGCCGTGCTGGGTGGCATAGATGACCGTGGTGAAGAGGAAGAAGGCGATGAAGACGACCTTGAGCACGCCGCCGAGGGTGGGCAGCCACTTCGCCTTGGCCAGTGACAGGATCGCCGCAATCACCGTGATCCAGATGAAGACGATCTTGAAGATCCAGTCGCCGATCGATCCCGCTTCGAGCGGGCTGATGAATTGGTTCCAGGTGCCGGTGGCGAGAAAGGCCATCGAACCGCCGACCCACACCGGCTGAGTGACCCAACTCAGTATCGAGGCGATCGCGCCCGCGGGGCGTCCGAAGGCCTGTCGGACCCAGATGTAGGCTCCGCCTTCGCCGACGAAGGTGCTGCCGGTCTCGGCGAAGACGAGGGCGTAGGGAACGAGGAAGAAGATCGCGAGGACGAGAGTCCAGGTGAAGGTCTCCGCTCCGAATCCCGCGGTCTCAGCGAGGACTTCGATGCTCAAGACCGCCGACATGACGATGAGCACGATGTCGAATCGGCCGAGCGTCTTCTTCAGATGCTGCTTCTGTTCATCGGCGTACACGGTTGTGCGTTCGAGGGAAGACACCATCCACCTCCTTGTGAGTGGGCGTCCGATAGAGTTCTTTGAGTTACACCGTAAAGAATTGCACGGACGGTCGCCGATTGACAGAGGTGCGGCCATATCGATCCGCGTTTGCCTGCATCACTTCAGGAGATAATGGGCCTATGGCGAGACCGAAGAATCAGGAGGGCCGTCGGGCACAGCTGGTGCAGGCGGCGAAGAAGGCGATCGCAGAGCGCGGACTCAATGGTCTGCGCACCATCGATGTGGCCGCGCACTCCGAGGTTGGGGCCGGCTCGGTGGCCTATTACTATCCCGACCTCGGCGATCTGGTGCGCGAGGTGCATGAGGACGCGGTATCGCGCTTCTATTGGAACCGGCGCGAGCAGGGGATCGCAGGTGAGCAGCCGGCAACCAAGCTGGCCAGGATCATCCGCAGCGGCATCCCGCGCTCCCGCGACGACGTCGACTTTCAAGTGCTCAATGAGCTGCACACCCATGCGTTCAGAGACCGTTTCCACGCTGGTCTCATGGCCGAGCTCTACCGGCTTGAGGTCTCTCTCTACGCCGCGGTGCTCACCGAGGGTGTCGATTCCGGAGCCTTCACGATGACGCTTCCCGTGGAGACAGCGGCGAGCAACCTCGTGGCCCTCGAAGACGCCTACGGACTGCACTTCATGGGCGGAACACCGCTCGACGCCGACGCCATCTTTCGGCTCATCGCCGCCAACGCCGAGGTGCTGACCGGGTGCAGGCTGGTGGAGACGACAATGGCGCGGTGAACCGGTACTACCCCGTGCTGGGGCAGTTGCCGATTCACCGCGCCGAGAATGTACCTCAGTGCCGGTGTGCCGCGCAGCAGCGAGGATGCATCAACCCCACTGCAGCCAGGTCGTCTTGAAGTCTGTGTAGTTCTCAAGGGCATGGATGGACAGGTCGCGGCCGAACCCGGACTGTTTGAATCCGCCGAAGGGTGTCGTGAAGCCGAGGGCGTCGACAGTGTTGACCGAGACTGTGCCCGCTGTCAGCAAGGAGGACACTCGGTGCGCACGTGACATGCTTCCGGTCCACAGCGCTGCAGCAAGGCCATAGGGGGTCTCATTCGCCTTTGCGATCGCTTCCTCTTCGCTGTCGAAGGGAGTGACGAGTGCGACCGGCCCGAATACCTCATGCTCATGCAGGCGATGATCAGCTGGCAGGTCGGTGACGATGGTCGGATCGACGAACGTCTTCATTCCGTTGATGTTCGGCCGGTTGCCGCCCTTGACGATCGTCCCGTCGGCACGAGCCTGCTCAATGCAGTCCCACACCTCGTCGGCATGCCTTTCCGAAACCAGCGAACCGATGGCCGTAGCAGGGTCGAGCGGATCACCGGGCTGGTACGAATCGGCTGCGGCCGCGAACAGGTCGAGGAACTCCTTATAGACGTCCCGTTCGACGAAGATCCGCGAGGTGGCCGAGCAGACCTCTCCCTGGTTGTAGAAGATCCCGACCGCCGCCTTCTCTGCCGCCGCACCGAGGTCCTCGGTATCGGCGAAGATGACGTTCGCACTCTTACCGCCGGCCTCGAGCGCCAAACGTTTCATATTCGATTCGCCGGCATAGACCTGAAGCTGTTTGGCCACCTCGGTGGACCCGGTGAAGCCGAGCATGTCGACATCCATGTGCCGACCGAGCGCCTCACCGACGACCGAACCTCGACCCGGGACGACATTGAGGATACCGGCAGGAACGCCGGCTTCCACAGCGAGTTCGGCGAGGAGCAGGATCGAGTGCGAAGCCTCGACCGGCGGCTTGACGACGAGGGCATTGCCCGCAGCCAATGCCGGTGCGATCTTCCACGTCGCGATCTCGAGAGGATAGTTCCACGGCACGATGACCCCGACGACGCCCAAGGGCTCGCGCGTGACCAAAGCTGTGGAACCGGCCGGAGTCACCGGGATCTCATCGCTGAGCTTCTCGATCGCCTCCCCGTAGAAACGAAAGAGAGCGGCCGCACCCGGAGCATCGATCGTCGACGACTCGCTGATCGGCTTGCCCATGTCGAGGGTGTCCAGCAGCGCGAACTCATCCGAGCGTGCTTCGATGAGTTCGGCAAGACGCAACAGGACTTCACGTCTATGCGTGACCGAAGCACGCGACCAAGTGCCTGCGTCGAATGCGGCGCGAGCGCTCGCCACCGCAGCGCCGACATCACTGCCATCGGCAAGGTGAAGGTGAGAGATCACCTCGCCGGTGGCGGGATTGGTCTTCGGATGCGTCAGACCCGACCGGGCGTCGACCCGGCGGCCGTTGATGACGGGCCGCCCGTCGATGGTCAGTGCCGCCGCGACAGCACGCCAGTCAGCAAGTGTGCTCGGTCGAGTGCCTGTTTCCGGCAGGGTGGCGGTCATAGGAGATCTCCTTAGATGAGTGGCGGATCTGGGTGATCAGTGGTCGTTGAGCGGACGGGAGTTCGCCGGCGCGGCTCGGTCTGCCGCCGCGGTCAGTGACGCTCCAGGATCCGAAGCGTCCTCGAGGTCGTCGGCCTTGAGCAGGTCGATGCCGCGGGTCTCCGGAAGGGAGGCGACGGTGATGATGCCGATGACGCCGACCACTGCGAGGAACCATCCGGGACTTAGCGTGCTGCCGGTGGAGTCGATGAGCCACGTGAGGATGTAGGGGGCCGTGCCGGCGAAGAGTGCGGCCGTCAGCGCGTAGGCGATCGACAGGCCGGTCTGCCTGGTCCGTGTCGGGAAGAGCTCGACCACGGTGGCGGCATGCGTACCGAGGATGATCGCGAGGATGAAGGCCAGGCCGAAGGTCGAGACGAACGAGGCCCACGGGTAATCGGCCCCCATGAGGAGGAACAGCGGAACCGAGAGCACCGTGAGTGCGATCGCCGCGGTCATGAGCACCGGCTTGCGGCCGAACCTGTCCGAGGCCATCCCGGCCAAGGGGACGATGACGAGTCCCAACGCCGAGGCGAGGGTCGACAGCAGCGCGGCGCGACCGGGGTCGATGCCGACCGCTGTCTCCTGGTAGGTGAGCAGGTAGACGAGGACGACGTAGAAGGTGACGTTCATGAACGTCTCCATCCCGCAGGTCTGGAGGAACTGCTTGGGGTTGCGTTTGAACACCTCGCGCAGGGGCGCCTCGGCGACGGTCTCCATCTTCTGCAGGGCCGAGAACTCCGGGGTGTCCTCGATCTTCCGGCGGATGTAGAGGCCGATGAAGCCCAAGGGCACTGTGATGAGGAACGGGATCCTCCAGCCCCAGGCGCTCACCTGGTCAGGCGTCAGTGCCTGGTTGAGGAGGAAGACGACGAAGGAGGCCAAGAGGAATCCGGCCAGGGAGCCCACCTCGAGCCAGCTGCATCCGAAGCCTCGGCGCTTCGGGGGTGAGAACTCACCGAGGAACGCCGCGGCACTGCCGAACTCGCCGCCGGCAGCCAGGCCCTGCACGATGCGGGTGACGATGAGCAGGATCGGAGCGAGCACGCCGATGGTTCCGTAGGTCGGCAGCACTCCGAGTGCGAGCGTCGACAGCGCCATGGCGAGGATGACCAGCGACAGAGTGTGTTTGCGCCCGAGCTTGTCGCCGAGGCGCCCGAAGATGATTGCACCGATCGGACGGACCAGGAACGAGACGGCGAAGACCGCGAAGGTGGCGAGGAGTCCTGCGGTGCTGTCCTCCTCGGGGAAGAAGATCGCGGCGATCGTCGTGGCCATATAGGCATAGACCGCCCAATCGAACCAGTGGACGAGTACGCCGATCGATCCGGCGACCACGCTCTTCTGCAGTCCCTTCTTGTACGCCAGCCCTTCGGCGTTCGGGGTGTCAACCGACATGCCAATTCCTCCCTTGGAATCGTGGTCGTGACGGCACGGCGGTTCCGCGCCGAAATTGGTCGTTCAGCCTCGACGAGTGCTCACGTCGGCTGCGGTCCAGGCCAGTGCGGTGGCTCCGTCGATGAGCGTGCGTTCGGCCTGCGGCCCGATGCACGATTCGGCGAAGGCCGCCTGATGGTTGCTCGCCTCTCCGCCGACGCCGATGTAGGGGTGGATGGCGCCGACGATCTGAGAGACATTGCCCATGTCGGTCGATGCCCGGTTCATCGTCGCGGCGATCGGGTCGACATCGAAGTCCCTTCCCAACGCCACGGCGTTGGAACGGTAGAAATCGAGCGCAGACTCATCGGTGCGCATCTCGGCATACCGCTTGCTCTCCGGCGTGATCGAAAGCTGCGCCCCGGTGGCCAGTGCTCCGGCCTCGAAGCAGTTGATGACCTTCTGCTCGAGTGCGAGCAGCTCCTCAGTGGTTTCGGCACGGACGTACCAGCGGCCTTCGGTCTTCTCCGGAATGGCGTTGGGAGCTTCGCCCCCGTTCGTCATCACTCCGTGGACGCGAGCGGTCTTCGGCAGCTGCTGACGCAGCAGACCCAGTGCCACCTGTGCGATGAGGAAGGCGTCGTTGGCATTGATGCCGCGTTCCGGGTAGGCCGCCGCGTGCGCGGCCCGCCCGGTGTACTCCACGTGCCAGTGGGTGACGGCGAAGGGTTCGGCCTCGGCGACATCGACGGGAGCTGGGTGCGCCATGAGCGCGAAGTCGAGCTCGGTGAAGGCACCGCGTTCGAGCAGCTCGATCTTCCCGCCGCCACCTTCTTCGGCCGGAGTGCCGATGACTTCGACGATGATGCCGAGCTCGTCGGCGACCTCGGCGAGGCCGATCGCTGCGCCGACGCTCATCGCCGAGATGAGGTTGTGACCGCAGGCGTGCCCGAGGCCGGGCAGGGCATCGTATTCGGCGAGGAAGCCGATGGTGAAATCTCCGGACCCATACGTGGCTCGGAACGCTGTCTCGAGACCGAGGTAGGGCTGTTCGACGCTGAAGCTGTGCGCCGACAGGACTCCCGCGACCGCGGCGGAGGAGCGGAGCTCCTGCCAGCCGAGTTCGGGGTCGTCATGGAGGGTATTCGACAGTGTGATGAGCGCGGACTCGACTTCGGCGATCCGGTCACCGACCCGAGTCTTGTGCTCGTCTGAAGCTTCGGCGGCAGGTGCCACAGGTGAACTCGACGATGTGCTCATCGGTCGTCTCCCGGCACCCCGTAGGAGCGAGATGCGGCAGGATCGAGGCCGCGGGTGGTGTAGTCATCGCGCTGGGGCATCCAGATGTCGAGGAGGCGACCGAGCTGACCGATCGGATCCTCATCGGCCCAGTCGACACGCAGATCGGTGACCCGCCACCCGGAGCCGTTGACCACCGACAGCCCGGCCGAATGCACGGGGCCTGCCTCTCCTCCGGCGGCCATAGCCGCCTCGAAGGCCGCGAACAGCCGCTCTTCGAGACGTCCGGAAGACGACAGAGCGGTTTCGACAAACGCATCAAGGACATCGAGAGTGGCGAGCATATTGCCGCCGGCAACCGCATTCTTCTCGGTGCGTGCCCCGAAGATCCCGAGCGCCTGCGCCCCCGAATGCGCCGCGGTGTTTCCGGAAGAGTCGATGACGAGCAGCTGTCGATAGTCGATCGCGGTCGGATCGGCTGCGGCCACAACGGCATCGAGGGCCGACTGTGCGTCCTTGCCTTCGCCCATCTCTTCGAGGATGGCGGTGCCGAGGCGCGGATCGGTGATGTTCTGAGAATTCACACCGCCGATGCCGTCGGCGAGATTGATGCACCGAGCGGCAACTGCCGGGGAGGACGAGGAGATGGCCGAACCGAGCTCGCCGGTCTCGGGATCATGGAGGAGGAGGGAGAAGGTCACTGGGTCACCTCGGCGGTTGCCACCTCGGTGGATTCACTGATGACGGCGGTCGCGTCGATCTCGACGAGCCATTCCGGGCGGGCCAACGCCTGAACGACGATTCCGGTGGATACGGGGAAGACGCCCTTGAGCCACTTGCCCATCGTGCGATAGACGTCCTCGCGGTAGCGGGGGTCGATGATGTAGACGGTGACCTTGACGATGTCGGCCAGGCTGCTGCCGGCCTCCTCGAGGAGCATTGCGATGTTCTCCATCGCCTTCTCCGTCTGCGCGGTGACATCACCGATGCCCACGGACTCGCGGGTGTCGAGATCCTGGCCGATCTGTCCCCGCAGATAGACGACCCCGCCGGCGACGACGGCCTGGCAGAGGTCATTGTCGAGGTTCTGCTCGGGGTAGGTGTCCTTGGTGTTGAACATCCTCAGACGGGTGTGTGTCGGCTGTGCCACGGAAGTCTCCTCATCGAGTGGTTGTCGTCATGTGATCTGCCACCTATTCTCAGTAAGATCAGTTCATCTGTGAAATAGTTAAAATTTAGTCAGGTCATCTACAAAACAGATTTTTCGAACCCGGGGGCCGCGATGGTGCAGAGATTCTCGATCACACTCACCCAGCTGTCGTACTTCGCCGAATGCGCGAAGACGCTCAACATGACCGAAGCGAGTCAGGAGCTTCATATCGCTCAGTCGGCTGTGTCGACGGCGATCAACCAACTCGAGAAGGCGCTGGGGGCTCCGCTCTTCGTTCGTCAGCATTCGAAGGGCCTTGTCCTCACGCCGGCAGGGGAGGGACTGCTCCATGAGACGCGCGAGATCTTCGGACGGATCACCGACGCCGTCGAATCGATCCAGGCGGGCCAGCGGGAGGTGCGCGGCACCATCGTCGTCGCCTGCTTCCAGACGATCGCGCCGTTCCTGCTGCCGCAGCTGCTTCAGCGTCTGGAGGAGCGATACCCCGAGCTGAGCGTCGAGGTCATCGAAGGCGACCACGAGGAGAGCATCGACGCGCTGCGCACCGGCCGAGCAGAACTGGCACTCAACTACGACCTGACGAAGTCCGAAGGGGTCCGCGCCGAGATCATCGGTGAAGCCAAGCCGCATGTCATCGTCGGCACCGGGCACAGGCTCGCGCGGCGGAAGAAGATCTCATTGAGCGAGCTCAGCGACGACTCATTGGTCCTCCTCGACCTGCCGGACAGTCGGGAGTACTTCCTCGACATCCTCCGCATCGCCGGAATCACGCCCTCGGTGCGGTACCGCAGCACGAGCTACGAGACCGTGCGGTCGATGGTCGCCATGGGGCTGGGATTCTCGATCCTCAATCAGCGGCCGCAGATCCGTGAGACCTATACGGGGGAGAGGACGGCGATCCTCGAGATCTCGGATGCCGTTCCCACCCTGCATGTTGCGGTCTCCACACTGGCTCGGGCGCGGATGACCGCGAAGGCCGCTGCTGTGACCGAAGCTGTTCGCGAGATCCTCGCCGAGGCCGGTGCTGAATAACGTCAGTTCGCATACACCTCGGTGCATTCACATACGCCCAAGTGATCGACGACTGATCCATGTATCTACTCATTAGATGCAGTTGACCGTGAAGAACTATTGGCATCGGTCCTCACCTCTGCGGTTTGCTGGATGACGAAGAGCGACGACGAAGTTCGCTCCGACAGCAACGAAGCACACGTCGTCCCCGCAATGACGGGCGGCGGGCAAGGGAGGGCGATCATGCCGAAGACAGCCGCAGAGACCACTGAAGTCGTCATCATCGGTGGGGGCCAAGCGGGAATCGCAATGAGCGAGCATCTCAACGAACGGGGAGTCGACCACATCGTCCTCGAAAAGGACCGCGTCGCCGAAGCATGGCGGTCGCGCCGCTGGGACTCACTTGTCGCCAACGGGCCCGCCTGGCACGATCGATTCCCCACGCAGGAGTTCGCGGACACCGATCCGGATGGCTTCGCGACGAAGGGCGAGGTCGCCGACTACTTCCAGACCCTCGTCGATCGCAAGCATCTTCCCGTGCGGACGGGAGTGGCGGTCACCTCGGTGACGGAGAACCCCGGTGCCCGCGGCTACAGGGTCACCACGGATTCCGCTGAGATCGATGCTGACTTCGTCGTCGCCGCCACCGGACCGTTCCAGACTCCGCGGATCCCCGACATCATTCCCGCCGAGGCGGGGCTCAATCAGCTGCACTCGAACTCATACAAGAACCCCGAGCAGCTCGATGACGGCGGTGTCCTCGTCGTCGGCGCAGGCTCCTCGGGCGTGCAGATCGCCGCCGAGATCCAGAAGTCCGGTCGCCCGGTCTACCTCGCCGTCGGACCGCATGACCGTCCACCCCGGTCCTACCGCGGACGTGACTTCTGCTGGTGGCTCGGAGTTCTGGGCCTGTGGGACCTGGCGACACCGCCGGCCGGTGCCGAGCACGTGACGATCGCCGTCAGCGGCGCCGAAGGCGGCCACACCGTCGACTTCCGGGACCTCACGGCATCGGGAATCACCTTGCTCGGTCGGGCGAATTCCTATGCTGACGGTCGACTCATCATCGGCGACGACCTTCAGACGAACATCGCCCGCGGCGACGAGAACTACTTGTCACTGCTGCGAGATGCCGATGACTATATCGAGCGCAACGGACTCGACCTTCCGCCGGAGCCCGAGGCTCACCTCCTCGGACCCGACCCCGAGAGCGTGCGCGAACCGATCCGCGAACTCGACCTCGCCGAAGCCGGTATCCGGACCGTGATCTGGGCTACGGGATTCGGTGTCGACTACTCATGGCTGGGTGTCGACGGAGTCCTCGACGAGAGCGGCCATCCTGTGCAGAAGCGCGGTGTTTCACCGGTTCCGGGCATGTACTTCCTGGGACTGCCGTGGCTGTCCCGGCGTGGATCGAGCTTCATCTGGGGTGTGTGGCATGACGCGAAGTACCTCGCCGACCAGATCGGGATCCAGCGGATGTACCGTGACTATTCGCCGGTACATGCAGACAACTTCGCCGAGGCGGCGTCATGACGGTGCTCGCCCCTTCGGTCCGCGGACGGAATGTGAGAGTCTGAAGACACTATGACTGAGTCGACTTCATCCTCATCCCAGACCGCTTCGATTCCTCTGACCGCGCAGAACCCGCAAGCCACTCCCACCCGCACCGAGACCGACTCGATCGGAAGCCTCGAGATCCCCGACACCGCCTACTGGGGAGTGCACACCGCTCGGGCGAACGAGAACTTCCCGATCACCCGCCGCCCGATCAACGTCTACCCCGACTTCATCCGCGCCTTCGCCTGCGTCAAACAGGCCGCGGCCCGGGCCAACGCCGAGATCGGCGCGCTCGACGAACAGCGGGCGAACCTCATCGACTCCGCCTGTGAGGAGATCAAGGCCGGCAAACTCCACGACCAGTTCACCGTCGGCGTCGTCCAGGGCGGGGCGGGGACCTCGACGAACATGAACGCCAACGAGGTCATCACCAATCGGGCCCTCGAGATCGCAGGCCGGCCCAAGGGCGACTACGCCTTCCTCAACCCGAACGACCACACGAACCACAGCCAGTCGACGAACGACACGTACCCGACCGCGATCAAGATCGCGCTGGCGTTCTCCCTGCAGAACCTCCTCGGCGAGCTCACCCTGCTGGCCGATGCCTTCGCGGCCAAGGGGCGGGAGTTCTCCCACATCGTCAAGGTCGGCCGCACCCAGCTGCAGGATGCGGTGCCGATGACGCTCGGCCAGGAGTTCACCGCGTTTGCGGTGACCCTGCGTGAGGATGTGCAGCGGCTCGAAGAGGCCGTCGCTCTCCTCGGCGAGGTGAACATGGGGGCCACGGCGATCGGTACGTCGATCAACGCGCCGGTCGGGTACAAGGAAGCGGTGATCGAACATCTGCGCACGATCACCGGGCTGGACCTCGTCACGGCCGGCGACCTCGTCGAATCGACCTCGGACACGGGTGTGTTCATCACTTTCTCCGGAGCGCTCAAGCGCAGTGCCCTCAAGCTGTCGAAGATCGCCAACGATCTGCGGCTGCTGTCCTCGGGACCGCAGGCCGGCTTCGGCGAGATCAATCTGCCCGCCCGTCAGGCCGGGTCGTCGATCATGCCAGGAAAGGTCAATCCCGTCATCCCCGAGGCGGTCTCCCAGGTTGCGTACTCCGTGGCCGGAGCGGACGTCACCGTATCGATGGCAGTCGAGGCCGGGCAGCTGCAGCTCAATGCGTTCGAACCGATCGTCGCCCATTCCCTGTTCCAGTCGATCACGTGGCTCGAGCGCGCCTGCCAGACCTTCCGCGTCAACTGCGTCACCGGGATCACCGCCAACGAGGATCGGCTCGAGGACATCGTCGACCGCTCGGTCACCGTCATCACCGCGCTCGCCCCGGTCATCGGCTACGCGGCTGCGGCGAAGTTGGCCAAGGAGGCGCTGGCCAGGAACGAATCGATCTCGGACCTCGTCGTCGAACACGGCTTGCTCGAGCGAGATCAGCTCGGTGAGCTCCTCAGCCCTGAACGGCTGACCGGGATGCCGGCCGATGACAGCGTGGACAATTCGGCCGACAGTGCCGAGGCGGTTCCTCGGGACGAGATGACCGGCGAGCTTCCCGTCATCCCCGATCAGGAGGGGTGAGCGGCTCCGCCGTCAGCGCTCAGGCGCATGTCGACTTCGGTATCGACACTTGGTGCTCGACACTCAGTGCTTCAAGCCCGCTCCGACATGGTCAGACTGCACATGTCGTGTGTCCGCGCGCGTAACCTTGCATGAGCACTGTGCACGTGGAACCACTGATTCTCCGACCAATGACAGCTCCGAGAGGTGACGCACGATGTCGATCGATGCCTATATCTTCTTCAGCGACGGACAATGCGCTGAAGCGTTCAACCACTATCAGGAGATCTTCGGCGGCGAGCTGACGATTATGCTGATGAAAGACGTTCCCGAAGATCAGCGTATGCCCGGTTCAACCGACGATACCGTCATGCATGCCGCGCTGACCTTCGGGGATACCTTGCTGATGGGGTCGGATGACACCTCGGGCGATGGGGGTCCGAGGCAGGGGATCGCTCTCTCCTTTACAGCATCCGACTCAGAGGCTGCCGACACGGTGTTCACCGGACTGGCCGATGGGGGAGAGGTGCAGATGCCGCTGGGCCCGACGTTCTGGTCCGAAGGATTCGGCATGTGTCTCGACTGGTACGGAGTGCCGTGGATCGTCGATACCGCCGCGTCATCGGACGGATAGTGGGCACCGAGCATCCGATGCTCTCGAATCCTCAGGAGTGAACGGCGCAGATGTCCCACGGCAGCACGCACCCGATCGGTGCGCCATTCTGGATTGAGACGCTCCAGCCGTCCGTACCCGACGCCGTCGACTTCTACACCCAGGTCTTCGGTTGGACGGTCGATGATCCAGGTGGGAGCCACGGGCCGGCCGTCGCTCGTTTGGGCGATCACCGCGCCGCCGGCATCTGCGCGGCCCCGGAGGCGGTTCCACCTACATGGCTGATCCACGTGCGGGTCGATGACATCGACGACACGATCGCCGAGGCGCAAGCCGCCGGTGGCAGCTGTCTGCTGCCATCCCTGGACCGTGGCAACGGTGGACGGGTCGCGGTCATCGCCGACTCGTCCGGAGTTCCCTTCTGCGTCAATGACGGGGGAGCCGCCGAGGGCGTCGAGACGTCTTCTGAACCCGGAGCGTGGTCGATGGCGTCTCTGCATGCTCCGGACCGCGAAGCGGCACAGACCTTCTACGGAGCTGTCTTCGGATGGCAGCTCGAGGACGTCCCAGGAGCCCCCTTCTCTCGCTGGAGCCTGGACGGTCGGACGCTGGGCCTGCTCTCCGTCGGCAGTGACACCCCGCCGCACTGGGCGATCAACATCGCCATCAGTGATGCTGACGACACGGCAACGCTCGTCGAGTCGCTGGGCGGCACTGTCATCCTCGGTCCTTTCGACACGGAGAGTCATCGAAACGTCGTCATCGCCGACCCCGCCGGTGCCGTTCTGGCCTGCAGCGAGTGGCTGATCGACAACGGACACTCCTCGGAGGGCGTTCGGCTGGCCCAGGGCGACGGGCACTGAGGGAACGGCTTCCCCGCGCGCTCAAAGCTTTCGGATGTAGGCGCGAGGTCGAATCCTGCCTCAACGCATGCCGTCACTGAATACACGGAGAATGTCTTCGACCGTGGCTCCAGTCAGCCCCAGTGAGTCGACGGTGCGGCCGGTCTTCTGGAAGTCAACGCCGCACAGAACGCTGCTGATGGCGATGAATCCGTCGGTGAGCGGCATATTCACGCCCACCTCGTGCCCGATCGAACTCCAGATGACCAGCCCGAAAGGGATGTCTTCTGTGAAGTAGCGGTGAGTGAGCGAATCCGGTTCCGGAAATGCCTGTCGACCATAGCCTTGGACGACTCGGTCGACGAAGGATCCTTCGGTGACCCCATAGGCATCGGCGAGGAACTGCCAGAATCCGGTCGTGTCCGTGTGCAGAGTCGAAGACAGTGAGAGTCTCTCCTGATCCAGAGCCTCGATGGCCTCTGCGATCCGCGGCGTCACCAGTGTGTGCTGGGGCAGACGATCAGCATCCTCGACTGTTTTGAAGTTGAGGACTGCCGGAGGTACGTGATAAATCGGATTCGAATTGCTCAGCCCGACCGCAAGACTGTCGACGGCCGTGGCGTAGTGCTCCCCGAAGAAGGGTGTCAAGCGATCGATCACCTCCTGCGTCCGACTGTTCGGCAGGCTTGAGATACGTATCGAGTCCTTGATCGCGCCGACGAATACCCGTGCTGGTTCCTTGAGTCGGCATGTATAGAGGCTCGTCGCACTTTCTGCGATGAGGCTCGGTCGACGATTCTCCAGGGCGAACTGCCGGGACAATTCGACACCGCTGCCGAGCACCGTGGGCTGGAAAACGACGAGCTGCTCGGGCGTCAGAACCTGTGCCAACGATGCCGAAAGCCCGGGATGAGCGAAGGCGGGTGCCGCCACCACGATGACTTCGGCACCGGTCACGGCGGCCTCGATGTCGGTAGTGAGCAGCCTCGGCATCGCCCTGCCCTCGATATCTCCGAAGAGTTCGATGCCTCCCCGATCGCGGATCGGTTCGAACTCTCGGTCCCAGACGGAGTACAGACGAACCGAATGTCCATTCAACGTCATGTGTCCGGCAATCGTCTGTCCGACATTGCCTGCGCCGATGACGGCGATTGTTCCCATTTCTCTGTTCCTTTCGTTGTGGCAGCAGTTGTGTCGTTGGTGTCGCGGACGGCGAGGTCAGCGCACCGGTACGCCCGGTCCGAGCGGGATTCCGAGCAGATACCAGAGGACGAAGAAGGCCGTCCATACGATGAGCACCGCAACGGCGAGCGGAAGCGTGAAGGAGAGCATTGTGCCGACGCCGGCTCCTTTGCGGAAGTGCTGGACATATCCGAGGGCGAGCACGAAGTAGCCATTGAGCGGCGTGAGGCAGTTGGTCACAGAGTCACCGATCATGAACGCGACCATCGCCGATTCCGGCCGCATCCCGATGTACATCACGAGCGGGACGAGTACGGGAGCGAGGATCGACCACATGGCCGAACCACTGGTGATGAGCATATTGAGCACGCAGATTGCGGCGACGATGAGGAGCAGCAGCACAAGGTGCGGGGCGTTGAGCTGTTTGAACAGCTCAGCACCATTGACACTGATGACCGAACCGATATTGGTCCACTCGAAGTAGGCGAGGAACTGCGCTACGACGAAGAACAGAACAAGCACTGGTGCCAGCGTCCGGATGCCCTCGGCCATCGCTGGCGGCACATCGCCGAGGGTGGGGATCGACTTCGTGATCCGTCCGTAGACGATGCCGAGCAGTCCGAAGACGATGGCGATGAAGATCGCGATGTTCTTGAGAACCGGGGATTGGATGATGTTGCCACCCTCTCCGCGGAAGGGCGAGCCTGGCATGAGCATGAGCGCGATACCGCCGGCCGCGATGACGAATGCGACCGCGGAGATGATGAGGCCGCGGCGTTCGTCGGCTTTGAGAGTTACAGATCCGCTAGTCTGTGCGGTCGTGTCCGTATTGAACAGCCGGTCGGACACGGTGAAATCTGTTTCAAGACGGCTCTCGGAGAACTCCGGACGGCGGCTGAGCAGTTTGTCGACGACGACGGCAATGGTGACCGAAAGTATGACGGAGGAGGCGGCGGTGAAGAAGTAGGTCGCGAAGGGCGTGACAACGTAGTCCTTGTCGACGATGTGCGAGGCCGCCATCGACAGCGAAGCGCGGATCGCATCCGAGGGCGTGACGATCGGGCTCGCATTGAACCCGACCGCAGTGGACGCATAGGCGACCATGAGACCAAGCAGCGGGCTTCTGCCGGCAGCGCGGAAGGCCAGCGCGCCGAGTGGAATCATCACGAGATATGCGGAATCCGACATCACGTGCGCGATCATGGAGGCGAACGCGATCGAGAAGGTCAGCCATGCTCTCGGCAGCCGCCCCACCGTCACACGCAGCAAGGCAGTGAGCATCCCGCTGCGCTCGGCGATGCTCACGCCGAGGAGGACGACCACGATCATCGCCAGAGGCGGAAACGTCGCGTAGTTCGTCAGGGCATTCTCGATGGCGAAGAGGGCCCCGTCGACCGAGAACAGATTCTTGACCGCGGCCGTTGACCCATCGGCGGGTAGTGTCACCGACACTCCGAGCCCGGCCAGGATCGCGCTTGTGATGCCGAGGAGCGCGCAGAGGATAACGAACAGCCAGAACGGATGAGGAAGTCGGTTCCCGGCTCGTTCGATGGCGCTGAGGAGGCGATATAGGCGGTTGTCAGGGTTGAGATTCTGTTCCGGTTTCGGATTGGTCTCGACTTGGGAAGTCATTTCGGCCCTCCTGGCGATTGTGAACTCATGGCACTCCGTTGTGGTGAGGTCCTCAGCGAGGACGGAAGGGTGGATATGTTTCATGCAGTTCAAATACATGAAATATATAACAGGAATGCTAGAATCGCGATGTAGGAAAAGTCAACCCTACGCTGCATGATCGGGCACTGATATGTGACCGAAGGGGAGTGTTCGATGGCCGCGAAAGCGTCAATGGCTGACCGGGCGTATTGCCGCCTGAAGAGGGATATAGTCGAAGCGCGTCTGCGGCCGGGTTCGGTGCTGTCGGATTCGGATCTTGCCGAGCAGTATGAAATGAGTCGAACCCCGATACGGGAGGCAATCAACAACCTCCGCCGAGAAGGGCTCGTTGTGGTGCTTCCCAAGAGGGGCACCTTCGTCAAGTCGATCGACTTCGCCGAGATTCATGATCTCTACACACTGCGTACATTAGTCGAACCGGAAGCCGCAGTCCTTGCGTCTAGGCGTGCTTCGGGCGAGGAGCTGGCCGAACTCGAGGACCTGAGCGCTCAGAGTGTCGACCCGGACGCCTCGGCATCAGTACGCAACGCGCGTAACAGCCGGCTCCATGTTCGTGTTGCTGAGCTTTCGGATATTCCTCTGCTGGCGCGGACTGTTCAGTCGATTCATGAAGAGATCGAACGGTGCCTCAATCTACGAAGGGAGCTCGGTCGTCCTTATAACGCGGTCAATCACGGCCGACTTGTCGATGCGATCATGACTGGGGACGACGAAGTGATTCGGAAGACCGCTCTGTCCGGGATCGAGCGGGCGCGAGATCACATGACTGATGTTCTCTTCAGCCACTCCGGGGGTCCACCCGGGGAGCTGCTTCGTGATGGGTGACGGACCTATCTGCCCCACAATATTGAGCTAGTCGATCGGCTGGCCGACTCGACTCCGCCGGCCCTCTGCGTGAACGCGGGCGTGCCGAGGTATCCGCTACCAGGGACGATGGCCGCTGGGATAGTGCCGATCTCAGGCAGTCACAGGTAGACAATTACGACGATCTTCTCGCGGCATAACCAAGGTTCCGGCCTCCTCAGCGAGGGACGGCCGCCGTAGGCTGGGGTTGAACACCCCACCAGGCGAGTGAGAGGAACCGCGATGAGTGAGCAGAAGAGCGGTGAGACAAGCGAGCAGGCGTCGAGCGACAGCACGGTCACCGTCATCATCGCCTTCGTCGCGAACCTTGCGGTGGCCATCGCGAAGACGATCGCTGCGGTCATCACCGGCTCCGCTTCCCTTGTTGCCGAGGCGGCCCATTCCTGGGCCGACACCGGCAACGAGATCTTCCTCCTCATCGCCGAACGCAGAGGTGCGAAGCCCGCCGATGCCAAGCACCCACTCGGGCACGGTCGCGAAGCCTACGTGTGGTCGATGTTCGCGGCCTTTGGCCTCTTCTCTGTAGGTGCGGCTGTGTCGATCTGGCACGGCATCCAATCACTCTCCGCGGGTGAATCCGAAACGAGCTACCTCGTCGGATATATCGTCCTCGGCCTCTCGGCCCTGTTCGAAGGTTTCTCCTTCATTCAGTCGGTGCGGCAGGCCCGCGGGCGAGCGGTCAAGCTGCGCCGCCACACCGTCGACTACGTGATGAACGGATCGAACCCGACCCTGCGCGCGGTCTTCGCCGAGGATGCTGCCGCACTCATCGGCATCGCCATCGCGTTTCTCGCGATGCTGCTCCACCAGATCACCGGCATCGCCGCCTTCGATGCGATCGGCTCGATCCTCGTCGGCGTGCTGCTCGGTATCGTCGCGATCGTGCTCATGGACCGCAACCGTCGCTTCCTCGTCGGCGAGACCGTCAGCCCGGCCGTCCGCGATGACCTGCTCGAAGCGATGCTCGAGAACCCCTCGATCGCCAGCGTCTCCTACCTGCACATCGAATTCGTCGGCGCCGGTCGTGTCTACGTCGTCGCGGCCATCGACCTCATCGGAGACGACCGGGAGAGCGCGCTCGCACTGCGGCTGCGCGAGGCCGAAGTCGAACTCGAGAAGCTGCCGATGATCCAGGAGGTCGTGCTCACCCCGTCGGCACCGGGGCGGAAGCAGCTCGAAGTTGGCAGCGCGGACACGGGGCCCGAGCAGTTGTCGTAATCACTTCGTCGCCTGGGCCGGTGCTCATGATCGCCCTGCGGCTGCGCTCTCAGCTCTCGTTGACCGGCCCGCCGAGCTGGACGGTGACCTCGGACGCGGTGCGTCGAACGGCGCTCTCCAGCTCATCCTGACTGCGTCGATACTGCACTCGGGACCGTGGGGCGCTGGCGATAATGCATCCGACCTGCTTGCCGCGATAGTCGCGCACGGGGGCAGAAGTTCCGTACTCCTCGAAAGTCGTCTCACCGTCATTCACAGCGATCCCGTCCCGTCGCACATCGTCGAGATGGTCGTGGATGGGGTCATCGAGACCGAGATAGCCTTCACGCTTGATCTCTCCGCTGGTGATCAGCTGGTCGACTTCTGCCCGGGAGAAGTCCGACAGGAAGATACGCACGGAGGAGCTCGCGAACTTGTCGTAGCGAGTGCCGATGCTCGAGCTGTGTTTGACCTGGTGCGGGCTGGCGATCTGCTCGACGACGACAGCATTGGTACCATTCCAAACTGCGATGGCGGAGGTCTCGAACGTCTCCTTGGTCATCTCCTCGAGCAGCGGGAGGGCAGCTCGGCGTACGTCGAGATCAGCGAGGAGAGGGCCGGCCAGACCAATGACGCCGAAGCCCAGCCGGTACCGGCCGGATTCCGCATCACGCTGCACGAAGCCCGCCTCGGTGAGGCCCGTGAGCATACGCGACACCGTGCTCTTGTGGAGACCGACGGCAGCCGAGATCTCAGTGACCCCGAGCATTGTGCGCGTCGAGTGTGAAAACGCCTCGAGCACCGATAGCCCATTGAGCAACGACGCTGCGGCTCCCTGCGGCCGATTGCCGCCCGACCCATCGTGGGGCGCCATTTCATCCATCGGAGGTCCTCCTGCTGTTCTCCATGTAACCGGTGCTGCATGGAATCTGTCCCATAGTAACGAGCCCATCGGTTTTCGGGACGGACTCGACCTTCCTGAGCTCATCAGCATCCGTCGTCATGATTATCGCCGGTCGAGCACTCGGCGGGTGTCCGGCACACATATCAACCGCCCGCCGTCGGAGTCGACGGCGGGCGGTCGGTGTTTCGACGCGGTTTTACATCACACGAGGGACGGTGCGGCGATCGGCACCGCCGGCGTGGGCGTAGTCTCCGCGAAATCAGGCAGCTCATTGAGGTAGCGCACCACATTCTCCAACGGCTCCACGTCGCCGAACTTCGAGTCCATATCGAAGAGGTTCCACGAGACGACTCCCGGGACCCGGTCGCCGACTGCTTCGCGGACGACGATCGGACGGAAGCCCTCAGCAATCGCATCCTCGACGGTGTGCCGGACGCAGCCGGCAGCGGTGACGCCGGTGACGATGACGGTGTCGATGCGATTGACCGTGAGGAACTGCTGCAGGTTCGTTCCTGGGAATGCACTCGCGCGCTTTTTGGTGATGACTAGCTCTCCCTCCTGCGGGGCGATCCGGTCGTCGATCTCCACCGCCTCAGAGTTGGGATCTAGGGTCTCGACGGGGATCTTCTGCGACCACAGGCCCATGTCGGAAGGCAGCATTGCGTCCCGCACCTCATAGGCGGTCGTAGTGTAGATGATCGGCACGCCCTTGGCTCGGGCCGCCTCGTTGAGGTCCTGGCAGGCGGGGATGATGGTCTCCATGTTGCTGCAGGAGAACTGGTGCCCCGGCTGCGTCCAGGCCTTTGCCATGTCGATGTGGATGATCGCCGGGCGTGTTCCGTAACCGACGCGGCGCTTGAAGCCGCGCTTATGGTATTCCTCCGTGTCCGCCTCGAACACCTCCTGCAGAAGGTTCTCCAGTTCGGCTTCCAGCTCTGCGGGCGTCTTGGTCATCTGCTCTCACTCCTCATGTTCGGGTCCGCTGCGGACCACGTCGGTGGGTTTTCCTGTGTGCGTCGTTGCGACCGCCACAGCTGGCGACCGTAAGCTCCATAGTTGCACATACAACACGTTAGTTGCTAGTAAAGAAACACGCAAGAATGACCCTGGTCTTTTCGACGGAAGAGTGCCAGATGAGGTGCATTCACACTGGAATCCGGACTTTTTGGGGTGAGGATTAGAGCACAGAAGGTCTTGTATGTTGCTAGTCAAGGAACTATATTGCTTTAGAGGCAACGCGGTGACCTGAGTCACGTGTTGAGCCGCATCGGGCCAATCGTCACGCGGAAAGTCTCGAAAATACTCGAGGATCGCACACGGCGGTGCCCCGGTGGACAAACGCCCATCCACGAGTACGCACATACCGATCGGAAGGACACATCATGAAACGCATCGGAGTCGACGTCGGCGGCACTTTCACTGACCTGTACCTCTCAGATGACGAACGACGAATCAGCTTCGTGGAGAAGGTTCCGTCCACCCCGGACGACCCGTCTCAGGGAGTGATCAACGGACTGAAGAAGCTCACCGAGAAATCCGGAGTCCCGCTGTCCGAAGTCGAACAGCTGGTACACGGAACAACAGTTGCGACAAACACGGCACTGACGCACACGGGTGCGGAAGTCGGAATGATCACCACCGAGGGATTCCGCGACATCCTGCACATCGCTCGTCACAAGAAGCCGCACAACTTCTCACTGCAGCAGGACATGCCCTGGCAGGCGAGCCCCCTCATTCGCAGACGACACCGGCTGACCGTGCAGGAGCGGATCACTGCTCCACACGGTGACGTGCTCACTCCGCTGGATGAGGACGAGGTCAGAGAGCGCGTCAGGGAACTTAAGGAAGCAGGAGTCGAAGCGATCGCCGTCTGCCTGCTGCATTCCTACCTCAACCCCGATCATGAGAAGCGCATCGGAGAGATCATCGCCGAAGAGCATCCCGAAGCCTTCGTCTCCCTGTCCAGCGAAGTCGTGCCGCTCTACCGAGAGTACGAGCGCTTCTCCACCACCGCGCTCAACGCCTATGTCGGTCCCAAAGTCTCCGCTTACCTCCACCGTCTGCGCGATCAGGTCGCGGGACTCGGATTCGGTCGCGAAATCCTGCTCATGCAGTCCTCCGGCGGAATGGTGCCGATCCAGACTGCCGAAAAGCTGCCTGTCACCCTGATGATGTCCGGACCGGTCGGCGGACTCATCGGCGGAATCTGGGCCGGCAAGCAGTCGGGCTTCGACAACGTCGTCACGCTCGACATCGGAGGCACCTCGGCCGATATCGGCGTCGCTTACCAAGGTGAGCTGCGCATGCGGCACCTGCTCGACACGAAGATCGGCGATCACCAGGCGATGGTGCCGATGGCCGATGTCGACACGATCGGTGCCGGTGGTGGGTCGATAGCCCACGTCGATGCCGGTGGCGTCTACCGGGTCGGCCCGCAATCAGCTGGCGCTGATCCCGGCCCCGTGTGCTACGGAAAAGGTGGAGTGGACCCGACCTCGACCGATGCTCAGATGCTGCTGGGCAGAATGCGAGCCGACCGTATGCTCGCCGGTTCGGGGCTCGACCTCGACGTTGACAACTCCCAGAAGTCGATGGAGTCTCTGGCCGATGAGTTGGGCATGTCAGTCGAAGAGGTGGCCCTCGGTGCTCTGCAGATCCAGAAGTTCGGGATGACGCAGGCCATCGAACAGAATTCCGTCCGGCGCGGATACGATCCCCGTGACTTCACCCTGGTTCCCGGCGGCGGCGCCGGTGCACTGTTCGCCTGTGAGATCGCCGCCGAACTCGAGGTGCCCAAGGTTCTCATCCCCGCCCACCCGGGGATCATCGCCGCCATCGGACTGCTGGCCACCGACGAGAAATACGAGTTCGTCGCCACCAACCGTTTTAAGATCCGCGACGTCGACCCTGCTTCGGTGCAGAAGTCCTTCGAAGAGCTCGAGGCCGAAGCGAACGAGAGACTCAACGCCGAGGAAGTCCCAGACGACCACCGAGAGACGCGCTGGCTCGCCGACGCTCGTTACGAAGGACAGGGTTACGAAATCCGCTTCGAACCGCCGAAGGGCCCGGTCGATCAGGCGTGGCTCGAGTCCGCCGAAGCGGCATTTCATCAAGCCCACTACGAAGAGTACGGTCACCGTTTCCAGGACGGCGCCGTCGAGATCATCAACGTCCGAGTCGAGGCCCGGGCGATCATGGACGATCTCCCTGCACCAGTGCCGACTCAATCCGGGGGCCTCGACGAGGCTCTGATCGAGACTCGTGACGTGACTTTCGACGACGGCGGTGTCCCGAACACTGTGGCCACCTCGTTCTATGACCGTGAAAAGCTCGGGGTCGGCACCGAGTTCTCGGGACCGGCGATCATCGAGCAGTACGATGCGACGGCCGTCGTCCCACCGGGATTCACCGGCGTCGTCGACGAGTCCGGTAACCTCGTCATCACCTGCCCCGCTGTCTCCGAGACCGAAGAGAAGCTGGCCACGCCGATCCTCATGCGCGTCATCGGCGGAGCGCTCAATTCCGCAGCGAAGGAAATGGCTTCGGTGCTGTTCCGTATGTCGTACTCATCGATCATCCGCGAGTCCGAGGATCTGGGCGCGGGCCTTTTCGATCGTGAAGGCAACGTCCTTGCCGAATCCGACTCGACACCGATGTTCATGGGCTCGATGCCGAAGATCGTCAAAGGCGTCATCTCCGTCCTCGGCGATGATATCTACGAGGGCGACGTCATCATGCACAACGACCCCTACCTCGGGGCGACGCACTCACCGGATGTCGCGATCATCGAGCCGATCTTCCACGACAGCGAGCTCGTCGGATTCGCAGGGGCCTCGGGTCAGCTCGTCGACAATGGCGGGGCGTACTCCGGTCTCATGGTAGACATCCAGGACGTGCAGTCCGAGGGCACGATCTACCGTGCGGTCAAGGTCTACGAGAAGGGTGTGCGGCAAGAGTCCCTGATTCGCCATATTCTCAACAACACGCGGACTCCGACCTCGAACGAAGGTGACTTCCAAGCGATGATCTCGGCGTGCGAGCTTGCGAAGTCGCGTTATCTCGCGCTGATCGAACGCTATGGCTTCGACGCTGTGCGCGAATCCGGACAGAGCTGGATCGACTATGCCGAACGGATGCTCCGCCAGGAGATCGCAAAGGTTCCCGACGGCGTCTACGAGACCGAGCTGGGCTACCTCGACGACGATGGCAAGAACTACGGTGAGAAGTTGCCGATAGCGGTCAAGGTCATCATCGCCGGCGATGAGATCACCTACGACCTCACCGGGTCCTCGGTGCAGGTGCCGACGGCGTACAACTGCGCTTTCGAAGGCACAACGATTTCGGCATTCACCTTCATCACCAGGATGATGTTCCTCGATGAGGTGGCCTTCCCCGTGTTTGTGCCGCAGAACGAGGGAATGCTCAAACCGCTCAAGGTCATCGCTCCCGAAGGCACGATCTTCAACCCGACGTATCCCGCGGCGACCTTCTCCAGGTTCTCGCAGGTTCAGCGCGCAGTTGACCTCGCCTTACGTGCCCTGGCACCCGTGATGCCGGAGAGGGTGACGGCCGGAAACTCGGCACACATCCACTTCGTCTCCTATTCGGGGTGGGACGTCGAAGCCGGAGAGTACTGGGTCTACCTTGAGGTGAATGAGGGCTCCTACGGGGCACGGTCGACCAGCGATGGCCCCGACTCTGTCGACAACCTCATCGCGAACACTCGCAACAATCCGATCGAGGAACTCGAATGGCGATTCCCGATGCGCACAGACCGATACGAACTGCGCTCCGAACCGGCAGCAGCGGGCGAGTATCGCGGCGGCATCGGAATCGTCCGGGAAAACACCTTCCTCACAGATACGGTCGTCACCTGCGAAGGCGAACGCCACGAGTCCGATGCTCCCTGGGGCGCCTTTGGCGGACACGACGGTCTCAACGCCTCGCTCGTGAAGAACCCCGGACGTGAGGGTGAGGAATCCTGGCCGTCGAAGGTCACCGGCTGGCAGCTGAAGGCGGGGGACTCCGTCCAGATCACCGTGCCCAGCGGAGGAGGCTTCGGAGACCCGGTCAAGCGCGACCCAGAACTCGTCCTGTCCGATGTGCTCGACGGCTTCACCACCGTGGAAGCTGCGGCTCGCGACTACGGCGTCATTCTCAAGGAGATCGGCGGGAAGCTGAATATTGATACCGATGCGACTCAGGAGCGAAGGGAGGCCGCCGCACCATCATTCAGCAGGGTCTCCTGACTTGGAAGAGATCCGCTGACATACCTCCGGTGACCGTCGACGTCGCCGGGCACCGGAGGGTCGGCCCCCACCCTGTTCCATTGAACCGAGGATCGCTCATGTCCATCAAGACACAGCTCGAGCCCACACCGTTGACGACCAAAGATGTTCGACTCGCCACCTGGATCTGCTTCTTCGCCTGGACCTTCGCCGTCTACGACTTCGTGCTATTCGGAAACCTTCTGCCTCAACTCGCCTCCGAGTTGGGGTGGTCCGAGGGTCGTTCGACTGAGGTGAACACCTGGGTCACCGCCGGAACAGCACTCGTCGCCTTCGCCATCGGACCCATTACCGATCGCATCGGACGCCGCAAAGGCATTCTCGTCGCCGTCGCCGGAGCAGCCATCGCGTCCGTGCTCACCGCACTGGCCGGCTGGATCGCCGGGATAGCGGCAGGAGTCGGCATCGTCTTCCTCGTCATCGTCCGTTCCGTCGCCGGCCTCGGCTACGCCGAGCAGGCCATCAACGCCGCCTACCTCAATGAGATCTTCGCCTACGCCTACAGTGATCCCGCAAAGGCTCGCAGGCGTGGGCTCATCTATTCCCTCGTCCAATCCGGATGGCCCATCGGCTCGGTGCTCGCGGCCGCCTCGGTGTACCTGCTCTTCCCTATCGGAGGTTGGCAGCTGTGCTTCGTCATCGCAGCGGTGCCCGCCCTCTTCATCGTCATCGCTGGAATATGGCTGCGGGAGAGCCCGCAGTTCATTCTCCGAAAGCAGGTCGATCAGTTGCTTCGCGAAGGACGTGAGGACGAAGCACGCGGAGTCGCCGAAGCGAACGGTATGGCCGCGGTCGATCCCAGCCCTCCGCTCATTGCCGTTTTCAGCGGGGAATCGCGCCGCTCAATTCTCACGGTCGGTACGTCATTCCTGCTCAACTGGGTCGGAGTGCTCACGTTCTCGATTCTGGGAACCTCTCTGCTGACCTCGCCCGACGGCAAGGACATCGCATTCGACAGTGCGCTTCTCATCCTCGTCGTCTCGAACGCCACCGCGTTCGCCGGCTATCTGTTCCATGGCTGGCTCGGGGACAAGATCGGTCGCCGCAATGCGATCGGCCTCGGCTGGATCGCCTGCAGTCTTGCCTTCTTCGGCATGATGATGACTCCCGACGGTTCGTTCGGGCCGATCATCGTCCTCTACAGTCTGGGGCTGTTCTTCCTCATCGGCCCGTTCTCGGCGCTTCTCTACTTCACCGGAGAGAGCTTTCCTGCTCACACCCGAGCGACCGGATCGGCTCTCGTCAACGCCTCCGGTCAGGTCGGGGCGATCATCGGAGGTCTGCTGATCACAGCGACGCTTACCTCTGGAGGAGATTGGGGACAGGCTGCTCTGTTGTGGGGCTGTCTGCCGATTCTCGCATCTGGCCTTCTCATTTTCGCCGCAAAGAATGTCGACCCTGCCAGTGTGCGCTTCGACTGACAGATTGGAAATGGTCGAACGGGGCGCAGCACCAACGATTCGCGACGTTGCTGCGCTCGCCGTGAGACTGAGCTGAAACCCGGACTGCCGAATTGAAATGCTGTGAGGTCAGGCTGCTGCTGACCCTAGAACCGCGATCGGCGCCGAAGGACCCTGCAGGGATCCCGGACGCTGGTGGTTTCCTAACGAAAGGAGCCGGACAGTGATGTCCGTGCCAATGACCCGTCCTGAACATGACCATCTGAAACCTGTAAGCAACCGGCATCTTCGCCGAGTCGTCGCCGCTTCGTTCGCCGGCACCGTTGTCGAATGGTTCGACTTCGCCATCTACGGATTTATGGCGACCTATATCGCTCGCACCTTCTTCGATTCCGCAGATCCTGTGGTGGGGCTGCTCGAGACCTTTGCTGTATTCGCCGTCGCGTTTGCTCTGCGCCCCTTGGGCGGGGTGGTCTTCGGACGGCTGGGGGACCGGTTGGGACGAAAGCGAGTTCTCGTTCTCACGGTTCTGCTGATGTCGGGATCCACTGCGGCCATCGGACTGATTCCGGGGCGGGAGACCCTCGGCCTATGGGCCCCGGTGCTGCTTGCCACGGCGAGGTGTCTGCAGGGGTTCTCCGCCGGAGGCGAATATGCCGGCGCGACGATCTACACCGTCGAGCACAGTCCGAATCATCAGCGTGCGCGGTTCTCCTCCGCGATGTCGGCAGCGACCTTCGCATCGTTCGCCTTCGCCGCCGGGCTAGGAGCTCTGCTCAGCTTCACTCTGTCGGACGACGCGATGTCCGGCTGGGGTTGGCGTCTCCTGTTCCTCATGTCATTGCCCATGGGCTTAGTCGCCCTCTACATTCGGTCACGTCTGGATGAGTCGCCCGAGTTCCTCGCAATGGTCAAAGCCTCTGCCGAACGTGCGAAGCCGTCGCTTGCCGAGGTGGTGTCGAGTCAGTGGAAGCAGATGCTCAAACTGGGCAGCTTCGTCATGCTCACCGCGCTCTCCTTCTACATCTTCGCGACATATATGACGACATTCCTGTCCGAGGTCGTCGGTCTGGCACAGGGGCCTACCCTGCTGTCGACACTTCTCGCGCTGACCTTCGCCACATTGCTCGCGCCGATCATAGGCCGGATCTCCGACCGGGTGGGACGGCGTCGGACCATGCTGTTCGCGGCAGTGATGCTCATGGTGACGACCATTCCGTCCTATGTTCTGGCGGAGTCGGGGAACTTCACCAGTGCGCTCGTCAGCCAACTGCTCATTGCGGTCGGGGCTGTGACAGCAAACGTCGTCACCTCGGTGCTGATATCGGAGATGTTCTCGACCGATGTGCGCTACACGGCGTCTGGGCTCTGTTACAACGTCACCTATGCTCTCTTCGGCGGAACTGCCCCGTATCTGGCGACATGGCTTGTCGCTTCCACCGGCTCAAATCTCGCACCCGCTATCTATGTCTCCGTGGTGGCAGTTGCAGCGTTGGTCCTCGGAGCAGTTTTCATCCGTGAGACCGCCGGAGCGCCGTTGCGGAGATTCCACGACGACGGGTGAAAGTCGGTTGCATCTCAGACCTGCAGCGAAGGTATGGCCGTGACTATCGCATCCCGCTATATTTGTCTGTATGGGACGGTTCCACTCGGAGAACCCCGGCGCGCTCATCCGTGAGGCGCGGGTCGACCTGGGTGTCACCCAGACCGAGCTGGCCCAGCGTGCTGGTTTGAGCCAGTCCAGCCTCGCGCAGATGGAGTCGGGGAAGAGGAATGTTTCCTCCGACATGCTCGAACGAGTACTAAAGGCCGCGGACTATCGGCCATCGCTTGCTCTCGAGCTCACGTGCGAGCGGGTTCGTGTAGAGGCCGACTGTTTGGGTTTGAAGAACCTCCGTGTGTTCGGTTCGGTCGCTCGCGGCGACGACGGGTTCGACAGTGACATCGATCTTCTTGTCACACCGGATGAGGGTGTGACCCTATTCGAACTCGCGCTGTACGGCGATCGCGTTCGGCAGATCACGGGGTTCCCTGCCGACGTCATCGTCGATGACGGTCCGGTTCCTCCCGGATGGGAAGCACTGCAGGAGGCTCTGCCGGTATGACCTCAAATAATGCGCCTCGGAGCCCATTCCGTAGGCTGCCGCGACGACAGAAGTCAGGCGCTGATTATGATCGTGCGAACTTCCAGCATGAGTTGACGATGATTCTTCAACGCGCACACTCGGTGGCTGCGAGCCCGCGTGAACAATTCTCCGACGGAACACCTGTCTACGATGCCGCAAGCATGACGGTCATCCGGCTGGCCGCACTGACAGAACGAGCCGAGTTCGGTCCCTGGTTGGAATCCCTGACGGCCGAAGAAGTCGCCGGAATTCGTGCCATGAACAACATCATCGTTTACTCCGGGTATGCGACGGTGGACGACGAGGTCTTCTGGGAGACCGTGACGGAACGTATTCCTGAGATCGTCGAGCGGCTCCAGCGGCATTGAACTTCATCGGACGCTCGACGAATTCGCACGTTTCAAGCGTTGCTATCGCCTGTTGTTTATCCAGGTGAGCCTCCAAAGGAAATCCGCGCTAAAGTGAACTTCACTACTAACTACTGACGATGTTTGAGTGGAGAAAGAAAATGGAATTTGCAGAGCGGCTCACGGCTTTGGCGTCAAAAGTGGAGAACCAACGTGATGCCATCCAGACGGAAGAGGCGACGAAGAACGCATTCGTTATGCCCTTCATCTCGACGATCCTCGGTTACGACATCTTCAATCCCCTCGAAGTCGTGCCCGAGTTCACGGCGGATGTCGGCGTCAAGCGCGGCGAGAAGGTTGACTATGCCATCATGCGCGACGGTGAAGTTCAGATGCTCATCGAGTGCAAGAAATCGACTGATGTACTTCGGACCGAGCACGCCTCACAGCTGTTCAGGTACTTCTCGGTCACCAATGCTCGAATAGCAGTGTTGACGAACGGAGAGGTTTACAACTTCTACACCGACCTCGACGCGCCGAATAAGATGGACGACCGGCCCTTCTTGGTTCTCGACCTCAATGATGTCGACGAGACCCTGCTCCCTGAGCTGCGTAAGCTCTCAAAGGAGAACTTCGATCTCGACTCCGTCATCAGTGCCGCGGAAGAGCTCAAATATGTCGGAGCGATCAAGCGTGAGATCGCTGCGCAGTTCAAAGAGCCCGACGAATCGTTCGTTCGTCTGTTCACCGGCAGGGTCTACGACGGGCGTTTCACCCAAGACGCAAGAACACAGTTCACTCAGCTGGTCGCCAAAGCTGCCAAACAGTATCTCAATGAGCAGGTGAACGACCGCCTGAAGACAGCTCTAGGTGCTTCCTATGCCACCCCAGTCGATAGCCCTGGACCCGCCGAGGCTGTCTCCAGTGAGGAGGTAGCAGTGGCTGATCTCGAGCGAGAGCCAGAGATCGAAACCACCCTGGAAGAACTCGAGGGATATCAGATCGTCAAGGCCATCAGCTGCAGTGAAGTGAAGCCAGAACGGGTGGCCCAGCGCGACGCAAAGTCATACTTCGCAGTGCTTCTGGATGACAACAATCGGAAACAGATCGCGCGTCTCCACTTCAACGGCAAGAAGCAGAAATACTTGGGAACCTTTGACGCCGACAAGGTTGAAACCCGGCATCCGATCGAAGGGCTTGAGGAGATCTACCTGCATGCGGATACGATCCGTGAGACCGTGAAGCGCTACCTCGAGTAGTCCGCCGTCTGATCGAGAATACTTACTTTGGACCTCCTAAAGTAAATATTCTCCTCGGCTCTGTGAGCTTAGCGGCGGAGCCGTATCAGGCCGATGCAGCGAGAAGTAGGTCCCTGGCAGCGCCCACTCCTACTCCTCGAGCAACCCCTTAATATCTTCCGCCGTCACCGTTTGGCTGAACGCCTGACCGGAGGGTCCGCGGCCCTCGAAGGTTCCGGCATCGGACATGAGCGAGTCGAAGAGTTCGGCCTTGCGCTTCTGCAGGGCGAGCACCTTCTGCTCGATCGTGCCCTCGGCGACGTACCGGTAGACCATGACGTTCTTCGTCTGCCCGATCCGGTGGGCTCGGTCGATGGCCTGATTCTCCGCGGCGGGATTCCACCACGGATCCATGAGGAAGACATAGTCCGCCTCGGTAAGGTTGAGACCGAACCCACCGGCTTTGAGGCTGATGAGGAACACCGGTGCCTCACCGGATCGGAACGCCTCGACCACGGCCCCGCGATTGCGCGTCGACCCGTCGAGGACCACGTACGGAATGCCGCGCGCCTCGAGCCCGGCGGCGACTCGGTCGAGGAACGACGTGAACTGACTGAACACGATCGACCGGTGCCCCTCGGCGATGACATCCTCGAGCCGGTCCATCAGCGCAGCCAGCTTCGACGACGGCACCTCCGAATGCTCGGCGTCGACGATGGCAGGATCCAACGCAAGCATGCGCAGCAAGGTGAGCGATCGGAAGACGATGAACCGCTGCTTGTCGTACTCGCTGTCGATGAAGCCGAGGATCTTCTTCCGCTCCTTCTGCAGCACCCGATCGTAGAGCTTCCGGTGCGCAGAATTCAGCTCGACCGTGATGACCTGCTCCTGCTTCTCCGGCAGATCCGCGGCCACCAGATCCTTCGTCCGCCGCATCATGAACGGACGAATCCGCCGCTGCAGCCGCTGCATCCGCCCCGGATTCTCGCCCGACTCGATAGGGCGCACGTACTCGTCATCGAACCGGTGCGTACTCGGGAACAGCCCCGGCGCGGTGATCGAGAACAGTGACCATACATCCCGCAGCGAATTCTCCAAAGGCGTACCCGTCAGTGCCAGCCGGAACGGTGCGTTCACGGACTTTGCCGCCTGATGAGCCTGTGAGGAGGCGTTCTTGACGAACTGCGCCTCATCGAGGATCAGCCCCGCCCACTCCATCCGCGAGATCGGGTCCTCCTCGAGCCGCAGCATCGCATACGACATGACGATGACATCGGCACCGGCAACCACCTCGGCGAGGTTGATCCCACGCGCCCGCGTCGATTCGGCCACGACACGAACATCGAGGTCAGGGGTGAACGCGGCGGCCTCCTTCACCCAATTCGGGACCACCGAGGTCGGGGCCACGACGAGGAACGGAGCGTTCGCCTGCGCATGTTTGATGAGCGCGAGCGTCTGCAGGGTCTTGCCCAGGCCCATGTCATCGGCGAGGATCCCGCCGAGGCGGCACCGGTAGAGCAGCGCCAACCACCGGAATCCCTGCACCTGGTAGGGCCGCAGTCGTGCGGCACCCAGCTCGGGCACCTCGGTGGCGGGCAGGTGCTCGAGACCGGCCAGGGCCTGAGCTGACTCTCGCCAGGTCACGGCCGGTTCGGCCTCGTCGGCGAGGTCCTCGAAATCCGACCACAGGCCCACATGCACGCGCGAGATCTTCGGGGACTCGGGTTCCCATTCAGGGATGAGGTCCGCCTCGGCGAGCAGGGCCTTGAGCCGGTCGAAGATCGGCTTGTTCAGCGACAGGAACGAATCGTCGGAGAGCTTGATCTTCTTCGTCCCGCGCGCCAGCGCCTTGTACAGCTTGACGAAGGGGACCGGGTGGCCGTTGACCGTGATCTGGAAGCCGAGGTCGAACCAGTCGTTCTTCTCCGATTCGACGGAGGTGATCTTCACGTTCGGCTCCCCGCCGAGCTCCCGGTAGGGCTGCTTCTTCCCGCGCGTGATGACCTTGAGGTATTCGATCTCCTCGAGTGCGGGCACGACGGTGACGGCGAAGTCCGCGGTGTCCGCGTCGTCGAGTTCCGTGTCGGTGATGCGGCTCAGTGCCGACCCGGCTTCGTGGGTGTCGGCGAGCACCCGCTCGACCTCCTTGACCACGGCATCCTCATGGTCGAGGTCGCGGACCTTCGCCGCTTCCGCCGCCGAGGCGGTCGTGCTCTTGGCTCGATCGATGACCGGGTAGGTCCGGCGGGGTCCCGAATACTCCCAGTACCAGCGCAGGTCGAGTCGGTCGCCGGCACCGAAGGTGAGGAACGCGACGAGGTGGGGCGCCCGGTACTGCGGGAAGGTGACGGTGTCGTCGCTGCTGACGACCTCGGCGCTGGTGCGCAGCTGCGGGTAGTACTCTTCGAAGAACTCCTCGGCCTCGGCATCGGGGATGGTGATCGGACCGGGGGAGCGCAGCACGGGCAGCGCGGATTCATGCGTCGGTTTTTCGGCAGGCGCGAGGGCGACAGTGAACCCGGAGGTCACGTCGACACCGAAGAAGCCGTGCGTCCAGACCGGTTTGATGAGACCAGGTGTGTACTCGCGTTCATCGATGCTCGCCCGCGTCTGGACGCGAAGCCTTCCCTGACTGCGGCGGATGTCGATGGCGGCCTTCGCTTGGCGTCCGATCCGAACGGCCATGTCCGCATTGATGCCGACGAATTCGATGCCGAGGCGCTGCCCCTGCGCAAAGTGCTCCCAGAGCAGGGGAGTGTGGAAATCGCCGAGGTGGTAGGGCGCCCCATCGGGCGTGAAGTCCGTCTTCCCGCGGGTGCGCAGACCCGCGAGCTGGGCGAACCATTCCTGGTGGGCCGGGTCGATGCCGTGCTGGCGGGCCATCCTGTCGATGGTGCGCCAGCTCAGCGATTTCTTCACCCAGTTGCCGGACCCGCTGAGCATGAGCGGGCGGATAGCCAGGGACGGGTTCGCACCCGGGGTAACGTCCTTCTTCTCCAGCAGGACAGAGTGCTGCGCTTCGAACCAGGTGCGGGGGATGACCTCGACGAGCTCGAATCCCAAGGCCACAGGCGTGTGGATCTGCGGAGCCGCCTCGGCGAGGGGTGCCAGGGCCTCACGCCAGTCGGCGGGCGTGCCGGCAGCGCCCGTCGCGGACGGTGTGGGGGTCGCGGCGGGGTTCGAATGGTTCTCGGGCACGAAGCCATCTTCTCATTGGACGGTGACACGAAATGAACATTCCCTGGTCCAACGACGAACGTAGGCGGTTCAGTTCGGAAGAGCGGTAGTCATCGGTGAGGTGGTGTCGATATTGCTGAACGGGTGACATGGAGATGTGCAGGGACTCTTTGTCCTATTGGACTGAGTGCTTGATCTCAGCCTTGGTCATGATGACGAGTTCTCTGGCGGATGAGTTCGAAGACAGATTCGCGGTCATCGTCAATGCCGGAGGCGGGGTTGACAGACTGGAGTGGGGACTCTGAATAGCCGATGTTCGGTGAAGTCCGCCAGTATGATCCCTCACGGGGATGGTCGATGATCTCCACGCTGTGCCGTTCACGCAGGTATGCGTCATCGACGAGATCCTCGACGGCATTCACCGGATGAACAGGAATACCGCGTGTGCGACACTCTGCAACGACTTCATCGTTTGTGTGCGTACTGGCATATGCGCTGATGATCGTCTGCATTGTTGCCACGTCCGAATTGCGCTCCCGAAGTGTCGGCAGAGGAACGACGGCCTCTGGTTTGCCATAGGAAGGGTCGGTCAGCGCGAGGAATTCGCGCCAATCCGCGTCTGTATACGGAAGAATGCACATCCAACCGTCTTTGGTGCGGTGTGGGTGGCGAGCAGGATGGATTGTGCGATGCCAGCCGGCTTCGCCGAGCGGCGGGTCGAAGGTGAAGTCGTTGAGCTGCTCGACCAGGTTGAAGTCAGTCATGACGTCGAACATTGGGACGTCGACCCATTGACCAGCTCCCGTGATATCGCGCCGGTGGACAGCGGCGAGGGCAGCGTAGACCATCGTCAGCGCGCACACCTTGTCGGCGACGACGTATGGAGCATAACGCGGTTCGCCCGAAGATTTGCGGTAGACGTCACTGAGCCCGCTGGCGGCCTGAATGATGTCGTCGTACGCAGAGTCGTTTCCAAGTTCGCTGTCCGTTGACCATCCCTGTGCCGTGACGAGAATGCAGCACGGATTAATCGCGGCGACCGAATCCCAGTCGAGTCTGAATCGCTCCCGTTGACGCGGCAGATAGTTCGTGAGGATAAGGTCAGAAATCTCTATCAGCCGAGTCAGAGTCTTTAATCCCTCTGGACTCTTGAGATCGAGAATGATGTTCTTCTTCCCGTCGCCAAGGCTGAGCGCCGCCCCTGACATGCCAGGGTTACGTGATCGGCCGGAGCGACGAATGACATCGCCTGTGGGGGCTTCGACGCGGATCACCTCGGCTCCGAGCTTAGCGAATTGTCGGCCGGCCATCGGTCCCATGATGACAGTAGCGATTTCGAGCACGACCAGCCCGTCCAGGGGGCCGCGGACGGATTGCGAATATGGCGCGGTCATGTCGTTCCCATCAGTTTGAACCCTGGCTAATCGACGCGGGTTGTGGGCGGGGCAGTGGTGGTAAGCGCTCTACTGCGCTGAAGGCTGATCGGCGGAGACCTGGTGAACCGGTCGAATGTCGCGCGCGAGGATTGCGTCGGAGACGGAGGCGGCTGCTCTGTATTCCTCGCTGAAACCGAAACTGGGATCAGATGTGCCGATGCCACAGATACGCCTCATCCCCTCATCGAACTCGACCGGCGAATACTTCCCGGGCGCATCAGGGTGAGCCGTCCACTCGGCTGCTGCTTCCTCTCCGAGGAGTTCTGCAGATACCCGAGCACATCTCTTGATCATCTTTGTCGCCGCGTCTGACGCTGACACAGTCCAACGAGGCGGTTCCGTTTCCCCGACCAGGCGCACAATTGACCGGACTTCTCGTTCTGCGTGTTGAACTGCGTGTTCCATGAGGCTTCCGCTGGATTCACTTTGACTCGGAAGAATAAGACGTGTGATTCCTCGATCGTTGATGGCGGCGAGCAGTGCCTGAGGATCTGGGTGCACAATTACTTCCTTGCTCTGCGGCCAGATATCGAACGGACTGTGATACCCGGTGAGTTCGCCGATATGAAAGACGAAGTAGTCCGGGTAGAGGAAGAATTCGTCCTCTTCCTCCTCCCACAACTGCTCATAGAATGCGCCGATGGCCGCTAGAAGGAGAGGCGCAGCGCGAAGCGAATCCCCGGGCGAGGCGGAGACTATGCCCAAGCGGTCAGTTCGGTTGAAGTCGGGGAATATTTCGTCGAGACCGACATCGAGTCCGTCTCTGGCAAACGAGAATTCTTCGGTCTTGAGCATGGTCGAGGTATGCATTCCTACTCCTGTGTTGGGTCAGAGATGTGGTTGATTTCCGGGAGTTTGACTGCGTTTCGGACCGTGCACTCTTGGGCCAATCGCCATCAGTGGACCGCCGGGGCAGGCAGCGTGAACGTACGGTCGTAATTCGGGTCGGCGATGGCTGGCCGGTTGAGTGTAAACGGAGCGATCGGATGCGGAGTCGATCCGGTGGTCTGGAGATCAGCGAGAATCTGACCCATCAGGCTGGAAAACTTTCCTGCATGTCCGGCTCCGTTGAACACCGCTACATGAGGATGGCCGGGCAGAGTATCGAGGACGAAACCCCGGTCCGGCGGCATGTCGTAGACGCATGTCCGATGCAGCAATGAAGGGCCAGCAGCATCCGGCAGGTGCTCACGCAGATATTCTGCCAGCAGTTCACCCTCGATGTCGTCTCCCTCGAAGACGCGATCCTCGCTGTTGATGAACCTGCTGCGCATATCGCGCGCGACCTTCGTTGCGGCTTCGCCATAGACGGGGAAGCCGTAGTAGACATCGTTCGGTGCATGGTGGATCCAGATCGGATGTCTGTCTGGAGTGAACGAAGACAGCGATTTGCTGCTGAAATAGGTGACCTGTTCTTGCGACAGTGTGAGGTTGAAAGACAGCCCGAGATCGCCCATGAGTGTTCCCAACCAAGAACCCACCGCCACAACAATCCGATCCGCGTGAAACTCTTCCGTTGCTGTCTGCACCGTGACACCGTTGTCTGCCATATCAATATTCTCGACACGGGCATTTCCGCGGAACTCAACGCCCGCCGCGAGGGCCAACGAAATGTGTGCACTCACAGATCGTCGGATATCGAGGATGCCGCTGTCTGCCTGCCAGATGGCCTCGGTGTCGTCTGACACTCGCCATTGTGGGAAGCGCCGTCGAATGTCCACCGCATTCAGATCTTCGTAAGGTATCCCCAGCGCATCGAGAGTTGCACGTGATTTCTCGACATAGCCGTACCCGGTCGTGCCGATCTCTGCGAGGTCCAGGCCCCCGGTCTTCGTATAGAGAGGGAGTCCGCTGGCGGACTCGACGTGGGACCAAGCATCGAACATGGCATCAGAAAGGCGCACGTAATCGGTCGAAGGGTAGACACGACGGATGATCCGGGAGTGATCCGAAAAAGACCCGTTCTGATGGAGAAGATCATACTGTTCCAGGACGAGGACCCGTTCGGCCCCTCGCTGTGACAGCCAGTAGGCCGCCGCCGATCCAACGCTTCCGGCGCCGACGACTATGTGCGAGTACTCGTTAGACATGGGCGGGTCGCTTTCTACTCTAGTTGCGCCGTTCGACAACGTCGCTGATTGCTTCACCTTTATATTCAGTCGTGCTGCTCCGCAGATGCGACCGATAGGAATAGAAGCATCCGACTGTTCATTGCTACAATCGTCGAAATGCAACGTTGCTGGATTCAGAACGGTCATCGGCAGAGCGGCCTTCTTCTCTGCGTGGGTGAGTTGCTTCGGAACTCGTCGAGAGAGCTTGCTCAACCACAAGGGCAGGAGTGAGTGCGGTTGATGGATCCGATTTCGGAACTCGTCGAAAGTCTCGCTCAGAGCCTCCGGCGCAGTGTTGCCGTTGACGACGCAGATCTGCACTTGATCGCGCACAGCACTCATTTCGATGATGCTGATCCTGCCCGCTTGAGGTCTCTTGCCAATCGTCGGATTGATGGTCCGGTCCGGGAGGCAACTTTGGCAGCAGGGTTTCATCGTTGGACGCAGCCTCGGCGGGGCCGCGCTCTAGGTGCGTATGGCCACGACTATGATCGGATGTCGTTCCCATTGAGAACCCGCGAGGGTCTCATCGGAGTCATGTGGGTCATCATCAAGGACAAGAGTCTCTCGTCTGCCGAGATGAACCAGTGTTTGACGATATCAAGAGAGATCGAGCGATTGCTTGCTTGGCAGCTAGCGCAAGCGAACGAAACTGACAGCACCATGGAGAGCATCCTTCTCGGTGCGATCGGCGACGACCAGGACTCGCAGGCGACCGCGTTTGAGAACATGCGCTCGCTCGGGCTTTTCGACGAAGACCGAAGTCTGTGTGTGTTTGTCTTTCGGACCGGGACTGGTGCATCGCTGGAAGATGCTGATGTTCGAGGGACACTTCGGCGCGCAGTTCGCCATTCTACGGAGGCACGTTCGGGCACTCCCGCGCTTCTCGCGTTCAAGGGTGCCGAGGCCGTCGCGCTCGAGAGCGTACGGATATGTGAGGGCGTCGATGAAAGGGTGCTGACGGCAGACAAGGTCATTTCCGAAGCCGCCAGGCTCGACTCCTCTTTGCGCGGCCGCATCATGGTGGGAGTGGGCACAGCCTTTGACGACGCGGAGGAGACCCCAACGTCGTACAGGCGCGCGGCAGCGGCGTCACGCATGGCGGAAACCTGCCCTGAGGCTGTCGTCGCCTGGGAGATGAGACCACTTGAGGCATTGCTTGACGCGGTCCTGAAGACTGAGGCTCGCGCGTCTTCTGTGCCTGAGGTTGTCCGCAGCATGGAAGAGAGGCTGACAACGGATGTCCTGAGGACCGTCGAGTGCTTTCTCGATGAAGCCGGCAGCGTCGCACGAGTATCAGAGCGCCTTCACTTACACCGGACAACCGTGTATTACCGAATGCGTGTCTTTGCCAAGGCCACTGGTCTGTCTCTTGACAGCGGACGCGATAGGCTTCTCACGCATTTGTGGCTGATGTGTCGAAACCATCTCGATCTGGAATAGATCGTGAGGTATTGCTTCCTACGAGATTATTCTGACCTGGAGCAATCCGGCCTTCCCGACTTGATCTTCGACATATGTAGCAGAGCCAGCTCAGAAGATTTATACGACTGACCGGTGCCAGCCAACTTCCGCCTTGGTTGCATGGAGACGTAGAGCACAGTCTGCGTGGCGACGCAGGATGCCGACCGTTCTGGCAAAGGAGACAGTCATGGTGGGTTTGAAACGGTTCGCAATCGTCACATGTGCGTCAGTGACGACAGGGGCATTGATGATATCGGGATGCACGACGGGGGGCAACGCTGCCGGACAGGGCGTCGATACCATCCGCGGAGCATGGATGGAGGACCCGACCACCTTCGACCCTGCGCTGTCGGAGACGACTGACGATTATCGGGCGATGCGACTCGCTTACGACACTGTCATTCGTCGGGATCTTGACGGCGATCTGATTCCCGGAATCGCGAAGTCGTGGGAACAGTCCGCCGACCAGGTGACCCTCACCATCGATCAGGGACACGTGTGTGGAGATGGTACGCCGATCACACCAGAAACAGTTGCCCATTCGCTCTCCTATCTTGCCGATCCGGAAACAGAGTCACTCCACACAACTGGAATCTTCGGATACGGAGACGTGAAAGTGAGTCCGGACAACGCTGCTGGAACAGTGACGATCGACCTCAGTGAACCGCACTCTGAGGTTCTTCCGGGGTTAGCAATGCCTCAGGCCGGCATCGTCTGCCCAGCTGGGCTCGACGACAAGGAAGCTCTCGCCGAGGGAAGTGAGCCTGGTGCATTCAGTGGGCCGTACGCATTGACAGACGCTGACTCTGGTGTTCGATACACGTTCGAGCTACGTGATGACTACGATGACTGGCCGGAATACTCAGAACCGAATGAGGGAACGCCCGCTCGAATCCTCGAGTTCGTCGTCGGTGCGGACGACGCTGTGGCCAATCAGCTGTTGACAGGTGAAGTCGACGTGGCTCCCGTGGACTCTGAAGAACTGTCCAGGTTCGGCGGTGAGGATTCGTTCGATGTTGTCACTGCCGTAACAGGCGAGTACTACATCATGTTCAACCACAATGAGGGGCACCCATTTGCCGACGAGACGGCCCGGAGAGCTGCGGCGCAGGTCATCGACAGGACCGCTCTGCGAGATGTGATCGATCCTGAAGGCGACGTCATCCAGACGCTGGGAGATGAGAACACGAAGTGTGCGGTCGATGACGAATCACTGATGGTCGACCAGGACCCTGAAGCTGCAGCCAAGGTACTCGACGGTGTTTCCGTGCGCATCGTCGGAGCTAACGCCATTGGCCAGAACGGCGGCGGATCCATCTACATTCAGGAACGACTCGCGAATGCGGGTGCCGACGTCGATCTCACGAATACAGACATCGGCAGCTGGGTCGCCCAGGTCTACGATGAGCCGGACACATGGGACATCACACTTTATGCGACGGTGAACAACCTAGGTACCTTGTCGTGGGGACTTTCAACTGTCATCGGTGACTGGTACAGCGAGGGGGGACGCAATGTGACCTTCTCAGAGAATTCCACAGCATCGGAGGCGCTAGCCGGTGCCCTGAGTGCCGGTTCAGAGGACGAAATGTGTGATGAATACACCCAGGCACAGGAAGCGGCGCTCGGTTCGACAGACTTCATCCCCGTTTCGATGGTCACGCAGTCAATTGTCAGCCGTGGCGGCTTCTCGGTTATGACACCGGGCGGTCGTGAGGACTACACGACGTTGCGGGTGGGGTGACCATGATCGCAAATGAATGGACAGTCTTCGCGATGAGAAAGGCCGCCGAACTCATCGCCGCGTTCTTTGCTCTCATAATCCTCACCTTCGCGATCGTTCACCTGATTCCCGGCGATGCCGCGCGTGTGGTGGCCGGAATCGATGCGACACCGGACCAAGTCGCGCAGACACGAACCGACCTGGGACTCGACCAGCCGATCCTCACGCAGTTCTGGAGCTACTTTTCGGGAGTCCTGACCGGCGATCTGGGAGACTCGTTCCGAACACACCAGCCAGTTGTGGACGCGATTGCCAGCCGACTGCCGTTCACACTGTCCATCGCGGCGCTCGGGATCGTGATCACTCTGGTGGTTTCCTTGGCGCTCGGTCTGACAGTGGCAGGACTGACGCGAGGCAATCGCAATCAGTGGCTCGACACCGCATTCGGTTGGTCAACAGCTGTTGTGCTCGCTCTGCCGGTATACGTGATCGGCGCAATCCTCATCGTCGTCTTTGCGGTCAGTTTGGGCGTGCTTCCGGCTGCTGGCGCGAGCTCGCTTGTCTCATATGTGCTGCCGACTCTCGCCATCGCCTCGGGACCGATCGCTTCGATGTCCCGCCTTGTCCGGCGCGAAGCTGCGGTCGTGCTCGAACAGGATTACATGCGAACTGCTCGGGGGTGGAGAATCAGCCGACTGCGACAACATGTCAAGCACGCGACGCCGAACCTGCTCTCCTCTACTCTCACTCTCTCCGGTCTCATATTAGCGAGCATGATCGGAGGTGCGATCATCGTCGAAGCCGTCTTCGCCTGGCCCGGACTGGGTCGTGCAGTCGTGGATTCGATTATCGACCGTGACTATCCCCTCACCCGTGGCATCATCCTCACGATCGGAGGGATCGCCATCGTCCTCAATATTGCCATCGACATCGTTCTCGCGATTGTTGATCCGCGCACTCTTCATTCAGGGAAGGTCCTCGTATGACTGCCGTCATCTCGCCCGTCACTTCTCGTTCACGCACTGTGCGCCGCCGCCTCGGCCCAATGCTCTCTACAGGTCTGGTCCTGATGACTGGCATGGTGCTCCTGGCAGTGGTGGCACCGCACTTCTTCGGCGAAGATGCAAGTGCCCTCACCGATGAGCGGCGGCAGGGAATGTCCCCTGGCCACCTTCTCGGCACTGACGAGTTCGGTCGCGACCTTTTCGCACGCGCTCTCGTGGGAACACGACTGACTCTCCTGCTCACCTCTGCTGCGACGGCCATTTCCGTCATCTGCGGGGTTACCTTTGGCGTCCTCGTCTGGATGATGCCGGCACGGGTGCGAGATCTAGTGCTGGGAGCAAACTCCGTCGCCGTCGCCTTCCCTGGCTTGGTACTTGCATTGGTCGTCGCCGCGATTCTCGGGCCCGGTGCACTTTCCGCCACGATAGCTGTGGGCGTAGCCGGTATCCCCGCGTTCATCCGTCTCAGCGCAAACATGGCGGCGCCCATCATGGTTCGCGATTTCGTCTCGACTGCTCGACTGCTTGGCGTCACTCGGCTGAAGACCCTCATTCGACACGTGCTGCCCAACCTCGGCGAACCCATGCTCATCCTCAGTGCGAACAGTTTTGCTGTGACACTCACTGAACTGTCGGGACTGTCGTTCATCGGATTGGGCGTCCAGAATCCCGAGTACGACTTCGGACGACTCCTAGCCGACGGACTGCCCAACGCGTATACACAGCCGATACAGATCATCGGGCCGAGCATCATGCTCGTCCTCATGGGCGGTGCCGCGATGTTCATCGGAGACGGACTCGCGGCGCGGAGCAGTCCGCGATTGCGTGGTCTCACACGTGCCCGACGCACCGGAATATTGACTCGTGATGCAGATTCACCGGCACCGACAGCATCACAGGATGCGGCACAGCCGGCTTCCTCGATTCGAGCGCACGCGACCTCTGCATCTCCAATCTGCCTGAGTGTCCGTGACCTCAACATAACGGACGGCAGTGGTGAGACTCTCGTCGACGGTGTCTCGTTCGACGTTGCTCAAGGTGAAATCCTCGGCCTCGTGGGTGAGTCCGGATCCGGCAAATCACTGACTGCTATGACGGCCGCAGGACTCGTCCCGGAAGGCGTGAACGCTTCGGCGAGCATGATCACCACGGCCGGTCACGACTTGCTCGGGCCGACTTCCGCAGCTGAATTGGCCCGTGACGTCTCGCTCGTCTACCAGGACCCCATGTCAACGTTCAACCCTGCACTTCGCATCGGAAGTCAGCTGACTGAAGTATCGAGAGTTCATATGGGACAGTCGAGGACGGAGGCTCAAACCGCATTGGCGGAGAAGTTCCGTCACCTCCGGATCTCCGAACCAGATGAGTGCGGACGACGGTACCCACACGAGCTCTCAGGCGGCATGCTGCAACGGGCGATGATCGCCTCTGCGCTGCTCACAGATGCGAAGCTCATCATTGCAGACGAACCGACTACTGCCCTCGATGTCACCGTCCAGGCCGAGGTGCTGCGACAGTTCGCAGAGGCAAGCGATTCGCTCGGAGCTTCGGTTCTCTTCATCTCCCACGACCTTGGCGTCGTCGAGTCGCTCTGCGACCGAGTGATTGTTATGCGATGTGGAGAGATCGTCGAAGAGCTCTCTGGCGATCAGTTGTCTGCCGGCCGGGCAATCCATCCGTACACGCGTTCGTTGCTGAACGCGGCAGCGTATCTCGATCCAACCGACAAGATGGTGAGGAAAGAGTGAAATGAATACTGCAGCAGATAAGCCGTCGACACCGGTACCACACGCCATTGATGTCGATGCCCTCACCGTCTCGTACGGCACAGGTGGTGCGCGCGCAGAGGTGCTTACTGAAGTCAGCCTCACGATTCCCCGACTCACCTCGATGGGGCTGGTAGGTGAATCTGGGTCCGGCAAATCGACCTTGGCGAAAGTACTCGTCGGACTTGTGCCGATAGCTTCGGGCGCGGTTGTTATCGGCGGTAAGCGCTATGACGCGACCACGCGCCGCCGCCGACACGATCCTGGGCTCATTCAGCTTATTCCGCAGGATCCCTATTCCTCGCTCGATCCACGACGCACCGCAGGACAAGCCATCGCAGAGGCGCTCGAACCGAGTCGTGCCGACGTCAGGCGCCGACGCGATGAGATTGAGTGTTGGCTCGAACGCGTCGAATTGCCCGCATCGTCGATCGACAAATACCCCCACGAATTCTCCGGCGGTCAACGGCAACGGATCGCAATTGCCCGTGCATTGTGCATCAAGCCCCAGGTCGTCATCGCCGACGAGATCACCTCCGCGCTCGATCTGTCGGTTCAGGTAGAGGTCCTCGAGCTGCTCGCGCAACTGCGCGGTGAACTCGATCTCTCGATGCTCTTCATCTCGCACGATCTCGCAGTTGTCCGTCATGTCAGCGACGAGGTTGCGGTACTGCGCGACGGGCGGATCAGGGAATCCGGAACCGCGGAGGGGATATTCACCGACCCACAGGACTCTTACACACGAACACTGCTCGATTCAGTGCCGGGCGCGCCGGGATTCGATATCCGATCTGGTGAGAGTTCGGCCGAAGAAGCACGATGAGACGGAAGGAAATATAAAAATGCGCCGACAGGTCTTTGTCAATGGACGGATCTTCACGGGCAAGAGTGAAGAGGACTTCGTCACCGCGCTGTCACTCGTCGACGGTACGGTGGACTGGATCGGTGATGAGAAGAAGCTTTCACCGGCAAGTAGGAGCATCGCCTACGATCTCGGTGGCCGAACGGTGCTTCCTGGCTTCTTGGATATGCATGTGCACCCGACGCTCATGGCGGCACTGACCGATGACGTCGAAGTCCTCCCGGAGCAGATTCGGTCTATCGACGCCCTCGTCGAGACACTACGTACGCATCGTGCCCTCGGTCTGAGTTCGGACGACTGGATCACCGGTTCGGGCTACGACGAGACCAGATTCGTTGACGGGGCTTCGCCCGTGGCTGCCGATCTCGACAGAGTGTCAGTGGAGCAGCCGGTGATGATTTGGAGGGCTGACAGGCACTCAAGCGTCTGTAACACACGAGCATTGGAGATTGCCGGAATCACCGCGCAGACTCCCGACCCGCCAGGTGCCCGGTTCGAGCGAGACGCGGAAGGGAACCCAAATGGCATCCTCACCGAAAGGGAAGCAACCCAAGCGGTCAGTATTGCAATCCCCCAGCGCAGTCTTGAAGAGCGTGTGCGGCAACTCCGTGCAATAGGTAAGAGACTCTTGAGCAAAGGAATCGTCGGCGTGTGCGACATGATGGCAACGGCCATGTCCTCACCTCTCGAGGCCTACCGTAGGGCGTATTCTCGGGGCCCGTTTCCTCGGTCAGGGCTGTTCTACGGTTGGGACCCGGATGAGCCACTTGCCGACCTGCGCGAAGACGAGAGGGATGGTTCTGCGCGCGTGGCCGGAGTGAAAGTGCTCATGGACGGTACCTATACCAATCGGACCGCGTGGGTGTGCGACCCGTATCCAGACTCCTGCGACCAGGGGATGCGGACGATCACAGACGAGGATCTTCGTTCCGCAGCGGATTGGGCCAGGCGGAATCGAGTTCAGCTTGCGGTGCACGCGATGGGCGACAAAGCTATCAATCATGTCGTCGACATACTTGGTGGACGCGATCCCTGGCTGAGTTCTCGGCCGTCGGTGCGTATTGAACACGCAACGATCATGGCTCCAGACCTTGTCGCCCGGCTGGTATCATCCCCGATGAGCTTCGGCATCGCGACGCACTCGATCTTTCTGTTCGCGGAATATGAAGCATACGCCAAGAATTTGCGGCCAGGGCTCATGCCTGATGCCTATCCGCTGCGCAGACTATACGGTGAGATTGAGCCGCTCGCACTTTCCTCCGACTGCCCAGCAACTTCGTGGGGCGATGCTGACAATCCATTCGTCTCGATTCAAGCAGCTGTGACACGTCGCGCCCACACCGGAGCGGACATCGGTTTCGCCTCAGCGCTCACTGTCTCTCAGGCAATTCTGCTCTATACGGCGCGTGCGGCCGAGTTGACCGAGATCGACGGTCTTGGTCAACTTGCTCCGGGGCGAAGGGGGTCTTTCATTGTTCTAGATCGAGACGTGTTCTCCATTCCTTCCGACGAGATTTCGCAGATCTGCATCGACGAAACCTGGGTCGATGGAAACCTCGTACACCATCGAGAATGACCGACTCACTGTGTCGAACCGGTTTTGACTCAACGAAGTTTGGCGAATTCGCTCTGCCGTGCAGTCCGATCGAGAGTGTCGACGAACGAGGGGAGAAGTGCCGGGGGAAAGAAGTGTCCCATGCCGGGATGGATGTGCAGCTCGGAGTTGGGCATCGCCTCTGAGATGTCGATGGCGGCACACCAGTGCAGGACGTGATCTGAGCGTCCGTGAATGACTGCAGTCGGCACCGGAACGTCACGGAGGTCATCGAGTCTCTCAGGGGCACGTCGCAGTGCCGCCCACTGACGAGGAGCACCGTCAGGGGAGTAGTGCCGGTCGTAGGCGCCGCCGACGTAGCGTCTGGTTTCGGCTTCGTACCATTGACTCTCACCCCAGGCGTCACCGTTCGGCATGAACGTCCTATGAGCCGACAGAGCATTCGAGATGAGTTCTTCGCGCGCGAACCGTTTCTGCGGGGAGAAGAGCTCTGGTCGGTCGCCGTGCAGAATATAGCGTGGGTCTCTGCCGGGAATCGAGTAGAAGAGTCCAAGGCTCCTGACCAGTTCGGGCCTGCGGATTGCGAGCATCTGGGCGATCATGCCGCCCATCGAGCGCCCGGTGACGTGGGCTGACGTCAGGCCGATGTGAGAGATGACGGCGGCGATGTCGTCAGCCATGTCCTCGAGACCATATCCACCGTCGAGATCTGTGGGACCGCCGAAATGTGTTGACAATCCGGAGTCGCGGTTGTCGACCGCAATGACGTAGAAGCCCGCCTGCTCCAGTTGGTCGACAAAGTCCGGCGCCCACCCGATCAGTTGTGTCCATCCGCCCTCAACAAGAATGAGGGGGCGATTATTCATGTCGCCATAAGTCTCGTAATAGATCTCACCATCAGCGATTGGGGCGTAGGGCATTACTGGTCTCCTTTGGCCATCGGCATTGGTGAGAGTCTATGAGTTATGCCAATACTTGGAATGTGCCAAGGCTCCAGTAATCGCGTCCCGACTGTCGTCCGGACACAAAGAATTCCCTCGTGCGTTCTGCTCGTGCCTCAATCGCGGTCACCCGAATCACGGCCGAGAAGCCGAACACGACATGCCAGTTCGATGGCGAACCGTGTATCGGGATCGTTGAGGTCGAGCTGAAGGGAGGCCTCGATGTTTCTGATGCGGTAGGTGACTGCGTTCGGGTGGAGTGACAGATCTGCTGCCGCTTTGGTTGGAGAATTGCGATTGCCCAGGTATGCGAGCAGGGTACGGACCGCGGCGTGAGCTTTGTCGGACCCCTGCTCATCGAGGGGACTGAGAATATCAGCGAGCAGCTCGCGGGACGTGGGAGAGGCATAGAAATCGAGCAGCACTCGGCGCAGTCCTGTGACGTCTGTGACCTCGATGTGCCCGATGCGGCCCGAGGAGATGGCCGTCTCGGCTGCCACACGGGCCTCTGCAGCGGAGCGCCGCAGTCCTTCGGGCCCTGATTGGGGAGTGCCGATACCGAGTGTCACGTCCCATTCTCCGTTGCCCAGCAGTTGGGCCTGGTCTGCGATGGCTGCACTCGCCTCCCTGAGGCGGCGGTGGATCTCACCCGAACTCGGCTCTTCTGTCATGACGATGAAGGCATCGTTGTAGACGAATGCGATGTGCCATAGTTCCGTACGCTGTTCGAAAAGCTCGAGGGCGAAGAGCTCGAGCGCCGATTGCAGCGCCTTCGGCGGATTTTCGTCGTCGGCATCCGAGTGCGAGAAGGCCAGCCACGAGACGCAATGGACGTGCTGGAGCGGAACACCGAGCTGATAGGCGCGATTGGCTAGGGAATCGACCCGAGAGGATTCTGAGACGATGAGCTGGGCGATGAGCTCGCCTGAACTCTGCTGGGGAGAGAACCGGCTCTGGGTCTCGTGGAGTTTGACGCGGGAGAACACAGACGCCACCCCTGGCAAGGCGAGTGCTGCGGCATCAGCGACGATCTGGTCAGAGTTCGACGGGGCACCTGTGTCAGGTCTGCCGCCTCGACTTCTCGCCTCCTCAACGTTTCGATGTGGTCGGGCATCGACTTCCTTGCTGAAAGGAGACGAATTGGAACTGTTCCCGCCAGGGTCGAAGCGCAACCTTCCCCGAGGGACTTCTCCGATAAACACTGCAGCTGAGTCGGTCCAATCGACGAGAGGATCGGAATCGAACACAACGCTCCCGCCCAGTGATGCCGAAGCGGCAGTGAGTACCGCTGCGGCGCGATCTGCGGATTCGAGGGCGGCCGCGCTCCTCGCCGCGGCGAGCGCATGTTGCGCCCTGGTGAGTATGTCGGAAGACGAACTGCTGACCATGCGATCAATATCGACAGCAAGATCGGATGCCTTCCGTGCTGGCGCACGAAGGGCCGGCAGAGAGCTCGTCTCCGCCAATTGTCGCGCTGTTGCTGGAAGGTCCAGGTCGGCCATGAACAGAAGTCCTGAAAGGCCATGCGCCCGGGCCTGGTGGATTGCGATATCGATCTTGAAACCGCTCGGCGCTTCGACCGAGTCGATAATGACCAGAGTTCCCTCTTCGACCTCCTCGATTCGGTCAAGGTCAGCGATCTCGACTCGGTCGATCTGCACGCCCCGTGTCGGACCGGCAAGATGCTCGAGACCGAGACGATCGGACTGCTCGATGATGTGCTCCACATCAATGTGTGCCATCAGAACAAATTAGCTCAGTTTCATGTGCCCGGACAACATTGTGATTCACAGCACACTATCTAGGCTCGACACATGACACGAATGATCACCCAATCTGACGTTGCTGCTCTTGCTGCCGGTGCCGCCGTATTCGGCACCGGTGGCGGAGGGGCAGTCTCCACAGCTCAGATGGGAACGGAAACTGCCCTACTCGAACATGGCCCTGTGCGATTGCGAACTGTCGACGAACTCGGTCCCGAGGACACCGTCATAGCGATGTCCGGCGTGGGGGCACCGACTGTAGGCATAGAGATGCTCACTTCAGCAGAGCAGCCGCGGACCCTTCTCGAAGAAGCGCAGCGAGTGTCCCGGCGGATGATCACGGCGGTGATGCCGACGGAAATCGGCGGAAGCAACGGAGTCGGCCCTATCGGCTGGGCAGCGCAACTCGGTCTTGACGTTGTTGATGCAGACGGCATGGGGCGGGCCTTTCCCGAAGCAACGATGGTCGCGATGAACGTCGCTGGCGTGCCGAGGAATCTCACCGTGCTCAGTGATGTCGTCGGCAATGTCACAGTAATGCGCACCATCGACGCCACGTGGCTCGAACGGCATGTTCGCGCCTTCTCCGTGGCAAGCGGATCTCTGTGTCTGGGTGCCTCGCTCATCCACGGCAACGACGTCGCTGGTGCGGTCATCGGCGGATCCGTCAGCCGCGCGGTCGATGTCGGGCATGTGCTGCTCGGAGCGACCCATCCGGTGGAGGAGCTCTCCGCTGCGCTCGGTGCCTCTGTGCTCATCAGCGGAAAGATCGTCGATGTTTCTCGCCGCACAGTCGATGGCTTCGTCAGGGGTTCGGTGACCGTCGCAGGAGTCGGACTCGAGCGAGACCGTCTGGTCCGAGTCGAGCTGCAGAACGAGAATCTCATCGTGCTCGAGGACGGGAAAGTGCGAGTGAGCGTCCCCGACCTCATCACCCTAGTCGACTCCGAGACCGGGCACGCGATCTCCACCGAGCTGCTGCGCTTCGGGATGCGTGTTTCGATCATAGCCTGGCCGTGCGATCCATTGTGGCGCACTTCCAGAGGACTTGAGATCGCAGGACCTCACGCATTCGGGTATGACATTCCCTATCGTCCGTACGCCGGCTCTGGGTGCCCTACCAAAAAGCGCGCGGCTGTCTCAGGAGGCGTGTGATGAACAACAAGACTGCCGGGCTCGCCGCCGCCAGAAGCCGTGGGCCCTCAAAACGGACCGGGCCCAGCGGGCCGGGGATCGCACTCTCTCTCGGCGTCGACGTCGGCGGAACCAACACCGACGCGGTCGTACTCGACGCGGACAATGCGATCGTCGCTGCCACGAAGCAGCCGACGAGCGAAGATGTCACCAGCGGAATCCGGTCTGCCGTGAGAACCGTTCTCGGCGCCATTGGAGAACGGCGATCTGACGTCTCCCACGTGATGTTGGGGACGACCCATGCGACGAACGCGATCGTGCGGCGCCGCGATCTAGGTCGTGTCGCCGTGATCCGCCTCGGTGCTCCGGCATCGACAGGGTATCCGCCTCTGACCAGCTGGCCGGCGGATCTGCGTGAGACCGTCGTCGCGGGTTCGGCCCTGCTGCCGGGCGGCAGAATGGTCGACGGCACTCCCATAAGCCCTCTCGATCACAACGGGGTTCTCCGGTTTCTCAAAGGTCTGGACCGCGAAGTCGACGCAGTCGCCGTATGCGGCATCTTCAGCCCGTCATTTCCCGACCAGGAAAACGAGGTCGAAGGCCTTGTCCGCAGCGTCCTCGGGGATTCGATACCGGTATCACTCAGCCATGACATCGGTGCCGTCGGCCTGCTCGAACGAGAGAACGCCACGGTTCTCAACGCTGCCCTCTACGGAGTCGCACGAGAGGTGACCAGTTCCCTCCTCGACGTAGTCGCGGAGGAGGGACTCGGGGCAGCATCAGTGTATTTCGCACAGAATGATGGCACACTGATGGCCATTGAATTCGCGGAGCGCTATCCCGTCCTGACTATCGGGTCTGGTCCCGCCAATTCCATTCGCGGCGCTGCACTTCTGTCCGATGTCGAGAACGCGATCGTCATCGACGTCGGCGGGACCACGAGCGACCTCGGAGTCGTCTCGAAGGGGTTCCCTCGTGAATCGAGCATGCCTCGAGAAATCGGAGGAGTGCGCACCAACTTCCGGATGCCTGACGTGCTCAGCATCGGGGTCGGAGGGGGTACGAGGATTGACCCAGTCTCCGGGAGTCTTGGACCAGCCTCGGTGGGACACCGACTCACTTCCGACGCACTGGCGTTCGGTGGTCAGGTCGCAACGCTCACCGACGCTGCCATCGTCGCTGGTCAGGTGGACGGTGAACTCGGTCAGCGGCGTCTGAGCGCAGAACCTCGCGTTGCTGATGCGCTGAGGTTCGGACTGGATCGTGCTCACCAGTGGGTTGCGGAGTCAGTAGAGAGACTATCGAACGGAAAACTCGACACCCCCATTGTGGTTGTAGGTGGTGGAGCATTTCTTGTGCCCGACGACCTTCCCGGCGCCGGTGCCGTGCTTCGTCCCGAACACGGAGACGTCGCCAATGCAGTCGGCGCGGCGATGTCACTTGTCGGTGGACGATCCCAGGAGATCAGCACCTATGACGACCGTGAAGAAGCAGTGGCTCGCGCATCACGGGCCGCGATCGATCGGGCGATCGAAGCGGGAGCCGATCCACTGCAGGTCGAGGTCTACGACATCCTCGAAACCCCTGTGTCATACAGCGCTCAACAGACAGTCCGGATTTCAGCGAAGGCCGCAGGTCCACTATCGACTCTCGCAACGCGCCCGTGCCATAAGTCTCTTGACCAGTCAACACTGTCCATCCCATGAGGGCGTGTGCCCTCGAAATGTCGTCTGCACAGTGATGTGCGGTCACAGAAGAGAAGCGAGCAGATATGAGCACCGTCAAGAGACCACTCATCGTTGTTGCCCTCGTCAGCGTGAGCGCCCTCGGACTCGCCGCATGCGGCGGCTCAGAGGCGAAGGACGCGTCACTCGTCTCCGGGGGCACGTTCATCTCAGCGGTCAACGGGGAGATCACCAACACGAACCCGCTGACCAGCAATCAGCCACAGGAAAGGCAGTTCGTCTCCTACGCCTATGAATCACTCGTCTATACGCATGAAGATGGAGAGTTCGTGCCATGGCTCGCCGAATCGTGGGATATGGACGATGGCGGTAAGAAGGTCGTCTTCGAGATGAAAGAGGGGATCACGTGCCAGGATGGTTCCGACTTCACTGCCGAGGTCGCTGCCAAAAACCTCGAGTACCATGCCGATCCCGACAACACGTCCGTCCATCACGGTTCCCTTGTGCCTGAAGGTCTCACTGCGAATGCTGACGATTCGACACTCACCGTGGCTGTGGCGGACCCTGATCCCTTTCTGATGAGCAAAGTGGGGGCTGTCGAAATGGTCTGTCAAGCGGGCCTCGACGACCCCGAGACCCTTGAGAACGCGACAAACGGAACGGGGCTCTACCAGCTCACCGAGGCCCGTCCGAATGCATTCGACTTCGACAGACGCGATGACTACGAATGGGGTCCCGACGGATTGACATCGGGTACCGAGGGGTTGCCTGACGGGCTCGAGATCCAAGTCGTGACCGACGAATCGACGCGGGCCAACCTTCTCGTCTCGGGCGACCTCAATGCAGCACGGATCACCGGCGCCGATCGCTCTCGGGTTGAGGCTCAGGGTTTCGAACACACCAGCCTCATCAATCCCATCGGACAGTTGCTCTTCAACGAACGAAGCGACCGTCCCACCAGTGATGCACGTGTACGAGAGGCACTGTCGATCGGATTCGACCGAGAGGAAGCAGCCGAGGTGGTCTCCGGCGGCCATCCCGTAGCCCTCGACTCGCTCATTACCGAATCCCCTTTTCTGTGTGTACCCGACGACGGACCAGTTTGGGAGCTGCCTGACCCGGACCCGCAACGGGCGGGCCAGCTCCTCGACGATGCCGGGTGGAAGGTCGGCAGTGACGGTAAACGGGAGAAGGACGGCAAACCGCTGACGATCACCTTCATATATGACGCCGCCAGTGACACACATGCCCCGGCAGCCGAGCTGCTTCGAGAATCCTGGCTGGAACTCGGAATCCAGACTGAGCTTGAAGCAATGGACGGGGCAGCATGGTCGGAGTATCTGTACGAGACGTTCGATTGGGACACCGGCTGGATCCAAGTCTCGTCAGGCGGACCGACTATCCAGAACGCCTTCTACGGCGGTGCGACCCCGGACAAGGGCGGTCTGAATTTCATGGCTACCGATGACGCGCAGTATGAGAAGGCAGCAAAACGTGCCCTCTCGGCCGCGCCCGACGACGCGTGCGGGTATTGGCACGAAGCAGAACGCCTGCTCGTCGACAATTTCCACACTTATCCGACCACGGGCACTGAAATGCCGACGTTTATGAACGGATCACAGTTCATCGAGACCTCCTACATCCAAGCACCGTCGATCCGAATGACTGAGTGACCCGCCATGACCACAGTTCCAAAACTCAGCAGTCCCGCGCCGAGGCAGACGAACGCATTGCGACTGTCGGATAGGCTCTCTCCGCGCACTTTGTTCGCGATCAGGCGATCGGGCCGCTTGCTGGCCTCGTTGCTCATCGTCATCCTCGCGACCTTCTTCGTCGTTCATCTGGTGCCCGGAGATCCTGTCCGTGCGGCACTGGGTCCAACAGCGCCGGCAGGCTTGGTCGAAAACGTGCGCGCCGATCTCGGCCTCGATAAGCCGATCACCGATCAGTTCGTCGACTACCTCGGGGGATTGCTCACGGGAGATCTCGGCACTTCCGTGCAGACTCGGCAGGAGGTGGCGGAGGTTATTTCCTCGCGCTTTCCCACGACACTCATACTGGCGGCATCCGGATTCGCCGTTGCACTTCTCGGTGCCCTGCCGTTGGGGATGGGCACTGCGCTCATCGCCCGGTCTGGTCGTGGCCGGACCCTCAGCTCCTCGATCTCGGGGGTTTTCGGCATCATCATCGCAACGCCGGACTTTCTCCTATCGGTGGGACTCATCGGGGTCTTCAGCGTGGGAATGGGGCTTTTCGCCCCCGCTGGCTGGGGCGACTTCAGCACTGCCGTACTTCCCATCGTCGGCCTCGCACTCGGGCCGATGGCCTATCTCGCGCGCATCGTTCAAGTCGAGATGATCAAAGTGCTCGACGAGACCTACATTTCGACCGCTCGGGCCAAACGCCTGCCGAACCGCATTCTACTGTTGCGACACGCGTTGCCGAACATTGTGACCTCGACGTTGACAGTCGGCGGACTACTTCTTGCGGGGCTGACGGCGGGCACAGTCGTTATTGAGACTGTGTTCGCAATTCCGGGCATGGGCAACACCTTGGTTTCGGCCGTCGGAGCCAAAGACTACCCGATGATTCAGGGAGTCGTCCTCGTCTTTGCGCTGATGATCCTCGCGGTCAATCTCATAGTCGACCTCATACTCATCACCCTTGACCCGCGCACGTCGATCACGGAGGGATGACATTATGAAGAAGTTTGCCAGTCCGATAGGACTAGCCGCGGTCGTCGGACTTCTGCTGCTCATTGCGGTCGCCATCGTCGGACCTATTGTCTGGGGGGACGCGGCTACGTCCCGTAACGTCGCTGAGCGGTGGGGAGCCGCAAGTCCAGCTCATCCGTTCGGAACCGATGACCTTGGTCGCGATATCCTGGCCAGAGTGCTCGTGGCATCGAGACTCTCACTTCTGCTGACCGCTGGTGCCACGGCCATCGGATTGACTGGTGGACTGATCATCGGTCTGGCCGCAAGCATCATGCCCAGTCGTCTCCGACGAGCTGTGGTGTGGGTGATGGACATTCTTCTCGCCTTCCCCTGGCTGCTCCTCGTACTTTTCTTCACGGTCATCTGGGGAGCGACTGCTACCGGCGCAATGCTTGCCATCGGACTGTCGGGGATTCCTAATCTCACCCGCCTCGTCTACAACTTGGCGTCCTCAGTGTCCGGAACGGACTATGTCAGAGCAGCGCGTGTGGTCGGAGTGGGGCCGGTCGGAATACTCACTCGACATGTTCTTCCGAACATCGCATCGCCTCTGCTCGTCCAAGCGGCGGCAGCCGCAAGTGTCACACTTCTCTCGTTCGCCGGCTTGTCGTTTCTCGGCCTCGGTGTTCAGGCTCCGGCTTACGACTGGGGACGACAGATCAATGAGGGTATTGGACAGATCTACTCGAACCCGATGGGCGCGATAGGTCCGGGACTCGCGATCGTCTTCGCGGGCCTCATATTCACTCTGATATCGGAAGCCCTCGCCGACCAGCCTGGGCAAGGGATCGGTCGGCTGGTCGCGGCAAGCCGTGCTGCGGTACTGCCGACCGACGGACGATCCGGCGAGAGCGGGTCCGAGTCGACAGTTCGTCTGAATAAGTCTCCGGACGCCACGGCCACCGAACCTGCAGAAGCGGCACCGCTGGCTGAAGTAAAGGGCCTGCATGTGGCGTTTCCCGACGGTGGTGGGGGAGTCGTCGAACGTGTGCACGGAATCGACTTCTCGGTGAGTCAGGGAGAAACCGTCGGAATCGTCGGCGAATCGGGATCTGGCAAATCGTTGACCGCATTGGCACTCGCAGGACTGCTGGTACCACCTGCCGCCGTCGCAGCCCGACGGCGCGCGTTCGACGGAATCGACCTCTCCAGCGAACTGACGCAGAGTGATCGTCGGCGGCTGGGCACTGAGCTCGGTGTCGTGTTCCAGGACCCGCTGACTTCACTCAACCCGGCGCTGACGATCGGACGTCAGCTCACCGAAGTCCCCGAGACCCACCTCAAGATGTCGCGTCGAGCGGCACGAGAGCGGGCGGTCGACGGGCTCGAAGCTGTGGGTATCCATAGCGCTGTCCACCGTATGGGCGACTATCCCCATCAGTTCTCCGGCGGCATGCGGCAGCGAGCGATGATCGGCATGGCTCTCACCGCAGAACCCAAACTCATTATTGCTGATGAACCCACTACCGCGCTCGACGTCACTGTCCAGAAGCAGGTTCTCGGGGTCCTTCGTGCTGCCAAGGAATCGACGAATACTGCGGTCGTACTCATCTCACATGACATCGCTCTGGTCGCCGGGTTCTGCGACCGCATCGTGGTAATGAAAGACGGTCAGATCGTCGAGGAGTTATCGGCTGGGCGCATACGTGAAGATGCGCAGCATCCCTATACCCGTGGTCTCATTGCCTGCCTGCCTGACATGCGTTCGGACCGCTCACGTCCTCTGCCTGTGATCGACGAAGTTGTCAGACCGGCGGAGCGGCATGGGCCCGATCAATTCGCGGACGGTGGATCCGGTGAGGGCGATCCATCGGAGCATGTTGCCACCGGTCGTGACGAAGTGAGGAGTTTGTTATGAGTGTGCTCGACGTCGAAGGGCTCAGCGTTCGCTATAGATCGAGGACAGTGGTGTCGGACGTTTCATTCGCAGTTGGGAGGAAGGAGACTCTCGGTCTAGTAGGCGAATCGGGATCCGGCAAATCGACGATCGCTCTGGCCATCGCTGGTCTCGCGCCCGTGCGAACCGGCAGTATTCGGATCAGCGGTTCTGAGTCCACGGGACGGAGCAGGTCGGCTCGCATCGCCCGCCGCAATGTGCAGATGATCTTCCAAGATCCCTTCTCCGCGCTGGATCCGAAGATGCCAATCGGGGAATCCATCGCCGAGGCGACGCGTGCGACTGGGAGAAGATGGACGGCGCAAGACCGTCGTCGTCGAGTCGCAGACCTGCTGGAGCAGGTCCATCTCGATCCCGATCGTGCTGGTTCCCTGCCGAGTCAGTTGTCGGGAGGTCAGAGACAGAGGGTGACGATCGCTCGTGCGCTCGCTGGAGAACCGGAGATCATCATTGCAGATGAGGTCACATCTGCCCTGGACGTGTCTGTCCAGAGCACTGTGCTCAATCTCCTGCGCGAATTGCAGGAAAGACTCGGAATATCCTTGCTCTTCATCTCGCATAATCTCGCAGTCGTCAGATATATGAGTGACGAAGTCCTCGTCATGCGGGAAGGAAGGATCGTGGAGTCAGGCGAGACAGAAACACTGCTGTCCGCGCCGCGACAGCAGTACACTCGTCAACTGCTCAGCGCGGTACCGGTGCTCGGGCAACGCATGAGCTTCGAGGAGGACCTGTCGGCATGAGCGCTTTCTCTTCTGCGGAACCGGTCGGTTCGGACGATGAGCTCGACGAGCTGCGCGGCTTCAGGCGTCGCCTGCACGGTGAACCCGAGGTGGGACTGCACCTGCCACTGACCCAACGGTCGATTCTCGACTCGCTCACCGACCTCGATCTCGACATCACCCTGGGAGCGTCCCTTACCTCGATCACAGCGGTCCTGCGGGGAACGGCTCCACGTGCTCGAGCAGTCGATTCGGTCTGCTCAGGGGATCCGGTTGTTCTCCTCCGGGCCGATATGGATGGGCTTCCGATCTCCGAGGACAGCGGCTTGCCCTATGCGGCTGCAAATGGTGCCATGCACGCCTGCGGGCACGATCTCCACATCGCGGGACTCGTCGGAGCCGCGAAGAAGCTCGTAGCCCGCAGGAATGAGATCCCGGGCACCGTCGTCTTTATGTTCCAGCCCGGGGAAGAAGGGCAAGGCGGAGGTCGAATGATGATCGAGGAGGGAGTACTCGATGCGGGCGGGAGTCGCCCCGAGGCCGCCTACGCGATTCATGTCGACAGCAGGCTTGACTTCGGACAGTTCACCACGCGACCGGGGCCGTTGATGGCCGGGGTGAGCGGGTTGAGGGTCCGCATTCAGGGAACCGGCGGCCACGCTGCCGCTCCGGATCGGGCAATTGACCCTGTGCCCGTCGCCGCCGAATGCATACTGGCTGTCCAGAGCTTCGTGGCGCGGCGGATGGCTCCTCACGATCCGGCGGTCGTCTCGATCGGAAAGATCGCATCGGACGCTGCCGCGGGCAATATCCTCGCTAGGTACGTCGACTTCGAGGCGAACATGCGACATTTCAGCGATACGGTCTTCACCCTCATCCGAGATGAACTGCCGCAGCTGATCCGCGGGATCGCCCACGCGCACGGCTGCGATGCTGTGCTTGATTTCGTTCCCTCGTATCCTGCGGTCGTCAATGACGGGCGAGAGGTCGAACACGTTATGCGAACGATTCGGGGCGTCTATGGTGAAGAATCGTGCACGATGATGCCGGAACCGGCAATGACCTCGGAGGACTTCGCCTACGTGCTTGAACAGGTCCCTGGTGCGTTCGTCTTCCTCGGCGCGCGGCCCGACGACCTCGATGAGCAGGAAGCATCGCCGATGCACTCTGCGACGGTGCGATTCGATGACAGGGTGCTCGAACGTCAGGCGGTGATCCTCACAGAATTGGCGCTGACGCGGTTGCAAGGGTCACCGTCCCGAGTGCGACCGTCTACGGAGACGAAGCGGAAAGGATACTCGTGAGAGACAATCCCGACTTCGGCCTCGACAACAGAGAGGCAATCAAGGAACTGATCCGAGGCAACCCTTGGTGCACGTTCATCAGTGCAGTCCCCGATCGGGGACTCGTCGCTTCACACTATCCGGTGCTCCTTGACGAGGCTGCCGAAGACATCGCCCTTCTCAGTCACGTCGGCAGGCCGGACGAGGAGAAGCACGAGTTGGGTCGCCACGAGATGCTCGCAATCATTGAAGGACCCAACGGCTATATCTCGCCCTCGTGGTATGGGTATCGGCCCAACGTTCCGACTTGGAACTTTGTTGTCGCACATCTGCACGGGACTCCGGAGATACTCGGGGACGAGGAGAATCTGGCGATACTCGATCGTCTGGTCGAGCATTTCGAAAAGCCACTGCCGGAGCCGCACTACTTGCATGCCACGGCGGCCAACGGCGAATACGCATACCGGATCGCGAAAGGGACAGTTGGGTTCCGGCTCAGAGTTCGTCGATTGGAAGCGAAGGAGAAGATGAACCAGGACAAGTCGGAGGCGACGGTCCGACGGATACTCGAAGAGCTGCGGAAGCCGGGCCCATATACGAACCATAGGCTTGCCAGTCGTATGGCAGTCGTCAACGGACTGGAGCGGGAGTCGAAATGAACTCGGACGAACTGCTGATCACGGATGCCATCCTGCCTCAGAGCGGGGTCCGCGTCGACATATCTATCCTCGGTGGCAACATCGCGAGAGTCTTGCCGGCAAAGGAGTATCGCACATCCGAAGTTGAGACTATCGCGGCCGACGGACGATGGGTCCTCCCCGGGCTGTGGGACAACCATGTCCACTTCGCGCAGTGGACGATGCAGCGCCAACGGATCGACCTCTCAGCCATCGCGAGTGCAGCTGAGTGCCTTGACCTCGTCAGACATGAACTGGCGCTACACCCAGACGGCAACACGAGCGGGAATCGAGTCCTCATCGGGTATGGATTCCAGGACGGGGTTTGGCCCGACGCGCCTTCAGCAGCCGAGCTCGACGCTGCCTCCCCGGAATTGCCCGTCGTCCTAGTGAGCAAAGATCTTCACTGCGCCTGGGTGAACACTCCTGCCGCGAGGCTGCTGGCTGTGAACCCGGACCCGGTAGCCGGTTTAGTGCGAGAAGCTGAGTGGTTCGGTGCGCTCAGAGGGTTGCAAGATCCGTCGATGCTTTCAATCGCAGATTACCGGGCATCCGCAGAGTTCGCTGCGCGACGTGGTGTCGTCGGCATCGTCGAGTTCGAGAATACGGACAATCTGACACTGTGGCCGGCCAGAGTGGCCGACGGAGTCAACAGCCTCCGGGTCGAGACCTCGGTGTGGCCGCATCGACTTGACACGGCGATTGCCCAGGGTGTGCGCACCGGTGACGTGCTCGACGAGTTGGGGCTCGTGCGGATGGGATCGCTGAAGGTGGTCGTTGACGGTTCTCTCAACACACGCACCGCGTGGTGTTGGGACCCCTATCCGGGACTGAGCCCTGATCATGCACACCCTTGCGGTGCGGCAACAGTCCCGCTCGATGAGCTCGAGGACGTAATGCGCAAGGCTCGCGATGCCGGAATCTCCGCGGCCATCCACGCGATCGGAGACCGAGCGAACTCCGGAGTTCTTGATGCGTTCGACCATCTGCAAATGACAGGATCGGTTGAGCACGCGCAGTTGGTCAGAGCCTCCGATTTCGCCCGTTTCGGTCGACTCGGACTGACCGCGAGCATCCAGCCCGAGCATGCGATGGATGATCGGGACGTCGCCGATCGTCATTGGGCAGGACGAACTGAGCGAGCATTCGCGTTTGCGTCGCTGCAGGAGTCAGGAACTCAGATCCGTTTGGGCTCGGACGCTCCGGTGGCACCCCTGGATCCATGGATCGCGCTCGCGGCTGCAGTGTCGCGAAGTCGCGACGGACGCGAGGAGTGGCACCCCGAACAGAGTCTTGATCGTCGAACCGCATTGGCCGCTTCCACACGAGGGGACACCGACGTGTCTGAGGGAGACGCGGCCGATCTGGTGCTCGTCGAATATGACCCGATGTCGGCTTCGGCGACGGACCTGCGAACAATGCCTGTGGCTGCGACCCTGCTGGGTGGACGAATCACTTGGAAGGACATCTGAGAGTGAGAGCGCCGCGTCGAGACTCTCATGTCGATTGCACGGACAACGTCTCCGGCAGCTTCCACACGGCAATCACCCCGATGAGGCTGAGCAGCACCATGTATCCAGCGACCAGCCACGGACTTCCTCCAGCCAATGAAACTAGCCACGTGGCGACAAAAGGTGCAGTACCGCCCGCCAAGGCTGCCGGTATCTCGCGGCATAGGGCGATGCCGCTCCAGCGCATCCTGGTGGGGAAGAGCTCTGCGATCATTGCCGCCGACACACCGATCGTCGTTCCTTGAACCACTGCAAGTCCCAACACGAGGCCGATCGCGACCAACAGCGAGTTCTCTGTCTCGAACAGCAAGAACATAGGAAAGGCGTACACGACACCGAATACTGCGGCGAACATCAGTAGGGGCTTGCGACCGATCCGATCGGCGATCGTCCCCGATATCAGGGTGGCAGGGATGGTGAGCACCATCGCGGCAATGAGACCGAGGAGGGCGTGAGTGGAGTCGACATTCAGCGTGCCGGTCGTGTAAGAGACTGCAAAAGTCTGGACCACATACACCCATGGCAGAGCGAATACGAAGAGTCCCATTCCGGCGAGGATGAAACCAGGCTGTGAGCGGAGAGCATCCATGAGAGGCAGTCGGCTTACGGCGCCCTCCTCCTCAACGGTTTCGAAAGCAGCAGTCTCCTTCACCCGCATACGAAAGTACAGGGCTAACGCGACAATGACGATGCTTGCGAGAAACGGCAGACGCCACCCCCACGACCGGAACGCTTCGATGGACATGACTGAAGTGAGGATCGCGAATGTGCAGGTGGCGATCGCCATACCGACATAAACGGCAGCGCCGGGGAACCCTGCGGTGTAGGCGCGTCTGCCGGTAGTCGCGGACTCTGAGGACATCGTCATCGCACCGGCGAACTCAGCACCGGCACCGGCTCCCTGGATAATTCGCAGAAGGATGAGTGACGTCGGAGCCCAGATTCCGACTTGATCATAGGTGGGCAGCGCACCGATCAGCGTGGAAGCCCCGCCCATGAGCAACAGTGTGACTAGCAGAGTCCCCTTACGGCCGAGCCTGTCCCCATAATGGGAGAGGATGAGCCCGCCAAAAGGCCGGGCAAAGAACCCGACGGCGAAAGTGGCGAAAGCGCCCAACACCCCGGCGAGCTCGCTGCCGCCGAAGAACAATGGTGCGAAAACGAGGGCGGCGGCCAACCCGTATAGAGTGAAGTCGTACCATTCGATGATCGTGCCGACCGAACTTGCGATCACTGCGCGCCGTCGCTGACGGTTGGAATCGAGTCCAGCACGATCGATCTCATGCTTCGCAGTCGTCTCGTTGTGAATCGGCGTCTCATGCGCAGTCATAGCGTATTCCTCTGGTGGTCTCGGCGGTGAGGCTCGCACAGGATGTGGGCACTTCACTACGGTAGTGTTCCCTCGACCTCGCAGTTATGTGCGAACAACACATAAAATCAGAGATGCAATGGAGCAATCGGCCTGAGGAGGAAAAGATGGTCGTTGACCGAGGAGGCACCCGTGCGGTAAATGCGGCGGAAGTGACAACTGCGGCAGGGGCAATTATCGACGCTGTCATGGGCGAGAGGTCAGTAGCACTGGAGCTTCCGCATGAACTGGATGTGCTGGGAGTGCCGACCGATCAGCGTCGACGTCTGACCGAGCGCATTTCGAAGGCCGGGGAGGAGTTCGCACGCCTGCAACGACGGGAGTCCGAACTCGGCGCCCTGTACTCCAGTGCCAGGGAGCTGGCTGCGATCGATGACGCCAACATCCTTCTCGCGCGCATCGTCGACCGTGCCCACGATCTGGTCAACAGTGACCTCACGTACCTGTCGGAGTATGACGCCCGGACAGGCGAGCTGTTTGTACGCGAGACAGTGGGTTCTGTGTCTTCAGACTTCCAGAAACTGAGAGTGCCGCCGGGTAAGGGGTTGGCCAGCATGGTGGTTGAGCAGCGCACCGGTATCAGCACCACACGGTATGAGGCGTTTGAAAGCGAACGGCACGAAGAGGGAATCGACGCGGCGGTGCGAGCTGAGGGTATTGTCTCGATGCTGGGGGTGCCGATGCTCGCCGATGAAGAAGTGCTTGGCGTCATCTTCGTCGCGATTCGTCGAGAGTATGAGTTCGATGTCGAAGAGATTGCGTTGCTCACCGCACTGGCGAACCACGCCTCAGTAGTTCTGCAGACAGCTCGCAGTCTCAAAGGCCTCCGCAGAGCCGAAGACGATTCGAGAAGGGCAGTTGCGAGACTCTCACAAACGCTCCTGGAGCGCGATCGTGCCCATGCTGTCCACCGACAGCTGATGGAAGCGGTGCTCACCGGAGGCGGATTGGAGAAGGTTGTCGAAATCCTCTCCACCGAGCTTTCGAGACCAGTAATGCTCGTCGACATGGACGGCAACTCCGTGTGCAGGGCCGGATCATGGAGTGACGCCGTTGTGAGCCTTTGGGGCGAGAGACCCGTTGCTGAAGCACTGGAAGAGAGCGCGAACACGGGTCGCTACATTGCGCTCGGAGTGCAGAGGGATATCCAGGGGGTTTCTGCTCTCGCGGCTGGTGAGCGTCGCTTCGCCGCGCTCCTGTTAGGAGCAGGCGAATTCCCGATCGGAGATGTTGACGCGCGCACGGTCGAGAGGGCGGCGTTAGTCGGCTCTCTTCTATTTCTCTCCGACGAGGCAGTCGCCGAGGCAGAGTATCGTGCGCAAGGCGATGTGGTGCGAGACCTTCTGTCCCCGAACGAGGATCGAGACATGGTGGTGGAAATCGCACGCAGACGGGGTATCGATGTCTCCACCTTCGATTCACTCGTCTATCTGAAGGTGCCGGCCGAGCAGCGAGAGGTCGCACTGCGTAAGGGCCGAATGTTGACACCCGCCGGACTTCTCTTCTCTGAGCTCCGAGGCAGCCTTGTGATCGTGGGAAGCACGCGGGCGCACGAATTCGCGCGGCAGATGAGGGACGAACTGTCCGCTAGTCTGCGAACGGAGGTGCTCGCCGTCCTACCGCCTAGCGGCGATTTGTCGAGAGCGTTCGCTGTCGCTACACGTGTCGCGCGCCTGCTTGATGGTCTCGGGGTCCGCAACGGTTTGGTCAGCACCGAGGAGTACCTACCATATGCTTCGCTCTTTGCGCCCGACTCACGTGAGATCAATGAGTTCATCGGCAGAGCTTTGGGCGCGCTTCGTCGCAATGACGAGCGTCGCGGCGGCGAGCTTCTGCGAACTTTGCGGGCATATGTGCATAATGGCGCCAGTCCTGCTCGCACGGCACGTGCGCTCAACTATCACGTCAATACAGTCAATCAGAGGCTTGAGCGCATTGATTCCCTGCTGGGGGCCGAGTGGCGCATGGATGAACCCTACTTCCGACTGTCTATGGCAGTACGTCTGGACGAGATGCGCGAGAATCTGCTCGATAGGAGCGGTGAGTTGCGGCGGTGACGCCGGAACCACCAAGCAAAGGGCAGACACCGAGGGGTCCGATATTTGAATAGCGAGCGTGAGGCCCTAAATCACTCGATGACTTATGTGTGCTTCCACCAACCTGAGCAGAAAAAGGTATGCGATGCGCCCATAGTAGGCGAGGTGGCTTTGTCCGTACCGTGATGGCTAGAGCACCAACACGTGTGTGGCCGGACCAAGGAGGGACCAGTGACCGTGAATAGTCGGATCCAGGGATTGAAGAACCTCGGTGTCAGAGAGAGGCGCGACCGGGTCGCACGGGAAGCCGGCTTGGAGGACGAGGGCCTTGCAGCGTTCGAACCAGCACGAGGGCTGCAGTCGGAGCAGGCTGATCTCATGATTGAGAACGTCGTAGGCACGCTTGCTGTGCCGGTCGGTGTCGCTACCAACTTCACGGTCAACGGTCGCGACCACCTCATACCGATGGCCACGGAAGAGCCGAGCGTAGTCGCTGCTGCCTCCAATGTGGCTCGAATGGCCCGTGCCCACGGCGGTATTCACACATCGACGACGGCACCGGTGATGATCGCACAGATTCAACTCGTTGACGTTCCGAATCCCGAAGCCGCTCGGTTCGCAATCCTGCAGCAGAAGGACGACATTCTCGCCGCAGCCAACACAATCGACCCTGTTCTCGTCGACCTCGGCGGAGGTGCTGAGGACATCGAGGTTCGTGTCATCCCGACCTCGTCTGGAACCCAAGTGATCGTGCATCTGCTAGTTGACGTACGCGATGCGATGGGCGCCAATGCGGTCAACTCCATGGCCGAGGCGATCGCCCCCACCCTGGCTTCGATCGCAGGTGGGCGCTCGGTCCTACGGATTCTGACCAACAAGGCAGACCAGCGTCTTGTCCGTGCACGCGGAGTATTCGATGGTGAAATGCTCGGAGGCGGCGTCGTCGTTGATGACATCGTCCTCGCCAGTGCCTTTGCCGCTGCAGATTCCTATCGGGCCGCCACCCACAACAAAGGCATCATGAACGGCATCACTGCCGTGGTGCTTGCTACGGGAAACGACACCCGCGCTATTGAGGCGGGGTGCCACGCCTACGCTGCACGCAAAGGCAAGTATGCGGGATTGTCGACATTCGAACGCACGGAGAATGGTGATGTCGTCGGCACCATCGAGGTCCCACTGGCAGTAGGGCTCGTGGGCGGTGCCACACGTGCGCATCCCGCTGCTCAAGCGGCGATCGAACTCCTGAACGTGGAGACTGCCACCGAATTGGGATCGGTTATCGCTGCGGTCGGGCTGGTGCAGAATCTCGCAGCCTGCCGAGCACTTGCGGCTGAGGGCATACAACGAGGCCATATGACGCTGCACGCTCGTACTGTCGCAGTCTCAGCAGGAGCGACCGGCGGCGAGGTGACTGAAGTGGCCGGAAAGCTGGTTGCAGACGGAACGATCCGCAGCGACCGGGCTGAGCAGATCCTGTCTGAGCTCCGAGTGACCAAATGAACCAACCTGGCTCGGAGCCGATACCTCCGTTGTGGGAGCCGAAACCACTGACAGTGCGTGAAGAGAGTACTGCCGAGGTTGTGTCGGTCTACGAAGTCGCGCCGAGGGACGGTCTGCAGGCAGAGACGGTTGTCCTCGATACCGACCTCAAAACCGAATTCTGCGAACGACTCTGGGCCTCAGGGGTGTCCAACCTCGAAGTGACAAGTTTCGTCCCGCCTGCGTGGATCCCACAGCTGGCAGATGCTGAGGATCTTGCGGCACGGCTCGAAATCCCGGACCGAAACGATTCAGCTGTGGCGCTCGTGCCGAACATCCGGGGACTCGAACGCGCGTACGCCGCCGGCTTCAGAGCTGTCGCCGCTGTGGCGAGCTGCACGGAGAGCTTCGCCCGGGCCAATCTGAATACGAACGCGCCGGGAACTTTGGCGCGAGTCTGTGACATTGCGAGCGCCGCGAACTCGCTGGGTATCTCCGTGCGCGGATACCTGTCTATGGCCTTCGGCGACCCGTGGGAAGGCCACGTGGATCCGGCTCGCGTGGCTGATCTCACGGCCACTCTCTACGAGGCAGGCTGTCAACAGATCGCTCTGGGCGACACCATCGGAACCGCGACTCCCGGGCATGTGCGCGCAGTTCTCCGCGCCGCCACTTCAGCGGGAGTTCCGACGAGTGCACTTGCTCTGCACCTCCACGACACGTACGGGCTGGCGTTGGCCAATGTGTATTCCGCGATGGAGGAGGGGATAACGACCTTTGACGCTTCTGCCGGCGGGCTCGGTCGCTGTCCCTATGCCCCGGGGGCTGCCGGCAACCTTGCCACGGAAGATCTCGTCTGGTTATTAGACGGACTGGGGGTCGAGACCGGAATCAATCTCGACGACCTCGTCGCAACATCGTTGTGGTTCTCCGCGCAGTCTGGGCGTCCGGCGCCCTCGCGAGTCGTCAGCGCCTACGCGGCCCGCCTCGCAGTGTGAAGACCAGCACTTTCAGCAGTCGACCCACCGAACACACCGCCACACAAGGAAGTGAAACAATGAACCCCACACCGGAACTCATCAAACAGCTCGCGGGCGGATCCGGTGCCCTCGATGGAGTAGTCGTCCTAGATCTTTCGCGCGTACTTGCCGGTCCCTTTGCCGGCGAGATACTCGCGGATCTCGGAGCCACCGTGATCAAGATCGAGAATCCGAATGATCCTGATGTCTCTCGAGGGTTTCCTCCCTATCTCAGCGCCGGCGATGAGGAGTTCAGCGCGTATTACGGCCAGTACAATCGCGGAAAACTCGGCACAACGATCAATCTCGCCGAACCGGCTGGAAAACAGGTACTGAAGGATCTCGTCAAGAATGCCGATATTCTCGTCGAAAACTTCCGGCCAGGAACCATGGACAAACTCGGGGTGGGGTACGAGACTCTCGCGGAAATCAACCCTGCACTTGTTTACGCAGCAATCTCTGGCTACGGACAGACCGGCTCTCGCAGCCGCCGCCCGGCTTTCGACTCCACTGCACAAGCTGCCGGCGGCCTATGGTCCATGACAGGTTACGAGGACATGCCACCGGTGCGAGTAGGGGTGGTGATCGGTGACATCTCGGCCGCACTGTTCGCGCTCATCGGGACATTGTCTGCCCTCCGCCACGCTGAGCGTTCCGGTGAGGGTCAGCTGGTCGACGTAGCGCAGATTGACAGCGTGCTTGCGATCACGGAGACGGCTGTGGTCGACTACACCGTTGACGGGACCGTAGCGAAGCCAGAGGGCAATGACCACGCGTGGGTCCGCCCCTACGGTCTCTTCGACTGCGCCGACGGCCAAGTGTTCTTCGCTGGATACACGGACAAGCTCTGGAAGGTCAGTTGCGAACTGTTCGGTACGCCCGAGGCCGCAACGGATCCGGAGATCGACACGATGCGGAAACGCTTCGACGAAGCCGTTTATGAGCGCAAGGTCAAACCAGTGGTCCAATCGTGGTTCGCGAATCGCACTCAGTCTGAGTTGGAGGAGATGGCGGGTGACACAGTGCCTCTGACAGCTCTACGCGACGTGGGTGAGGTCGTCGACGATCCCGGTACGGCCGAACGCGAGATGATCGTCGAGGCAGATTACGGCCCGATGGGAACACTGAAGATGTTCGGCCAGCCCATCAAACTCAGTCGCACTCCCGCAGTCCCCAATCGAAAGGCAAACCGGCTAGGCGAACACACCGACGTGGTGTTGAAGGAATTCGCTGGGTACACAGACGATGCCATCGCCGAGCTCAAAAATGGGGGAGTGATCTGATATGGCTCCCGATGAGAACACAGCCAGAGCTGACGACGAGACAGCGGAGAGGTTGACCAACGAGGTTCGCAACCGTGCAGAAACCCTCGATCCGCAACGCGCCGAGAACTACCGAAACACGTTTGCTCCAGCAATGAGTCGCCTTGTCGTCGGTGATGTGCTGCCGGCAGGCTGGGAAGGATTCTACTTTCCATTCGCCAGCGGCATAGACGGGTTGCGACCGGATGGAACGCCACTTGACGATGTGGTCCCCGACTTCGGTCTTCCCAGACGTATGTACGCCGGTGAGGACACTGTCTTCCACAGGCCACTCCGCCTAGGGGAGACAGTCGAGCAGACTGAGTCACTGGGCGTCGTCAAAGAGAAGAACGGTAACCGTGGGCGCCTGGTCTTCGCCGATATCGAACGCACATATTCCGTCGGGGGCGAGCTGGCGATCGAAACGGTGTGGCACGACGTATTCCTTGGTGAGAGTTCGGGAGCGCTTGAAGGATCGGAGCCGACCTTCGACCACGTTCGCCTCGGTGAGGAATGGCAGACGAGCACATTCGCCCCAGACTCCCGCCACCTCTTCCGCTTTTCCGCAATCACTTTCAATACTCATCGGGTTCATTACGATCTCGAGTGGGCGCAGGAAGCCGAAAGGCTACCAGGTCTACTTGTGCACGGACCGTTGACCAGGAACCTCCTTCTGGACGCTGTGATCAGCAGTCACAGTGGAGGGCAGCCAGCGACTTTCGGCTTCACCGCCTCCGCACCGCTATTCGTAGATCACGCGATCACCCTCGCTGTTCGCGATCAGGAGAACGGCGAGACTGAGGCTCTCGCGCTCAATGATCAGGGAGGAGTCGCCGCCCGGGGAATTGCTCGTTGGGCAGGTCGGTGAGTAGTCAGCTGACTATGGTGAAATCCGCGGCCGGAAGGGCGCTTCTGACTGATCAATAGTCACGATTACACCATGGGGCGCCGCGGCGGGGTTCGAACGGTTCTCGGGCACGAAGCCATCATCTCATTGGACGGTGACACGGGGTGCGGGGCTCGCGATCCGCTCAGGAATGCAGCGCCCGCCGGTACCGGCCCGGAGTTTGGCCGACGAGGGCGGTGAACGCGTCGATGAAGGCGCTCGGGTTGGCCCAGCCGCAGGCGGTGGCGGTGTCGATGACCGAGGTGCCGTCGGTGAGCATGAGCAGGGCGCGGTGGATGCGCAGCTGGGTCCGCCACTGGCGAAAGCTCATTCCGGTCTCCTCGGCGAAGAGGCGAGACAGGGTCCGTTCGCTCGCGCCGATCCGCCTGCCCAGCTCGGCGAGCGTGGCGGGACTGGCCATGTCGTCCTCGACGATGTGGGTGAGCGCGAGCAGACGCTCATCGCGGGGCTCGGGCAGGTGGAGAGGCTGTTCGGCAGTGGAGACCGCGTCGTCGATGACGACCATGCGCAGCCGGTCCCGCGCGGGCACCGACCGCCGGGGGACGCCAGGGTCCTCGGCTGCGGTGAGCGCGAGCAGGGCCTCCCTGGCCAGCGCCGAGACCGCGAGGACGGCCGGGCGGGGCGGCAGGAGTTCGGCGAAGGGTGCGGTCATGAAGACGACTCGCATGTCGGTGATCCCGTGGGCTCGGTGCTGGTGGGTGAAGTGCGCGGGGATCCACACCGCCCGGTTCGACGGCGCGATCCAGGAGCCGGAATCGGTGACCATCGACAGCACGCCGCTGGCCGGATAGACGAGGTGCCCCTGGTCATGAACGTGGGCAGGGGTGAGCTCGGCGTGGCCGAGACGTTGGATCAGCTCGGGTGAATAGTGGTCGTGGCGGAATTCGAGCATCAGTCTGCAGTTTAACGGTTGAGCGCCCTGTTGGCGCACACGAGGATGGACTGGTGCTGCGCCGCGTTCGCCCTCACTGCCCACCGACCACCGAAGGATTCCATGACATCGCCACGCCTTGATTCGCCCACTCTCCACTCTCCGCTTGAGGACTATCCCGTCCCCGGCGGCGAACCTCCGACCCCCGCCGAGGTGGGAGAGCCCACCGAGCTACCGCGTGGGAAGTGGGCCCTGCTCGTCCTCGGGATCGGACTCATTCTCCTCGGGCTCAATCTGCGCATCGGGGTCGCCTCGATCGGACCCGTCCTCGGGGACATTCGAGTGTCGCTGGAACTGTCGGCCACCTCGGCGAGTCTGCTCACGACGATCCCCGTCTTCGCCTTCGGCGCCTTCGCATTCCTCACCCCGGGCCTGACCAGGCGCTTCGGCATGCACCGGCTGCTCGGGCTGACGATGGCCGTCCTCGCAGTGGGGATCCTGCTGCGGTTGCATCCGAGCCTGCTCGCCCTCTTCGCCGGCACCGTCCTCGTCGGGGTCGCCATCGCCGTGGGCAATGTCGTCATGCCGGCGGCTATCAAGCAGGACTTCGCCCACCGGTCGGGGCTGATGATGGGCCTGTATTCGGCGGCGCTGTTCGTCGGGGCGGCCATCGCCTCGGGGCTGACCGCTCCGCTGCTGACGGCGATGGGCGGGAACTGGCGACCGGCTTTGGCAGTGTGGGCGATTCCCGCGCTGCTCGCACTCGTCGTGTGGATCCCTCAGCTGCGTCGCCGGCCGGGTCGGATGAAGACCGGAGCGGGCGTGGCGGACGCACCGTCTGATCGTGGTGAACCGTCGTTCCGATCCTTCCTGACCGACCCGACGGCGCTCGCCGTGACCGGTCTGATGGGGTTGCAGTCGGTCAGCTATTACACGGCGCTGACCTGGGTGCCGACCATTCTTCAGGACGCGGGTATGAGCGCTGGTCTCGCCGGCGGGATGCTCGCGTATTCCGCATTCCCCGGCATCCTCGCCTCACTTGTCACCCCGGCTGTGGCGGCGAGGATGCGGCCGAGGTGGCTGCCCGTGGTGATCTCGGCGGCGCTCATCGGAGCTGCCTATCTCGGTCTGGCCGTGGTGCCGTCCGATGGTGCGATCGTGTGGATGTCGCTGCTCGGCCTCGGGCAGGGTGCGGCGATCAGCCTGTCGCTGACGTTCATCGTCTGGCGCTCGCCGACGGCCCATCGCACGGGGCACCTGTCGACGATGTCGCAGGGCATCGGCTACCTGCTGGCCGGACTGGGGCCGGTGGGCATCGGGGCGATCCACGCAGCGACCGGCACGTGGACAGCGCCGATGATCGTCCTCGGCGTGCTCCTGGTCGTTCAGCTCATCTCTGGAGTCATCGCCAGTCGGCCCGTGCACATCCGGGCGGAGTGATTCGGGTGGTGGCGTTTTGAAGGCGGTGCCGGCCGGTGGGGGAGCGAGCTGAGTCACCTTCGGCTGATTGCCATTGCCGGTCTGATCTGGGCGGAGTACGTTCGGAATCAGGACGAATCATTAAGGAGTGCGGACAATGAAGGCAGTGCGGTACTACGGCAAGGAAGATCTCCGCGTCGAGGAGATCGAAGAGCCCGAGGTGCGACCGGGGACGGTGAAGATCGCACCGGCGTTCAACGGCATCTGCGGCAGCGACCTGCACCTGTACCACGATGGTCCGATCCCTCCGGCCCCCACCGCCGAGGAGGCTCATCCTCTCTACGGTGAGACCCTTCCCGTCGTGCTCGGTCACGAGTTCTCAGGCGTCGTCGAGGAAGTCGGTGAAGGAGTCGACCACGTCACCGTCGGCGACTCCGTCGTCGTTGAGCCGCTCATGGTTGACGGCACCTGCCCTGCCTGCCGGAAAGGCGCTTACAACCTCTGCGAGCAGATGGGATTCATCGGCATCTCCGGCCGCGGAGGAGGTCTGAGTGAACACATCGTCGTCGAATCCCAGTGGGTCCACTCTGTCGGCGACATGCCACTCGACCAGGCCGCCATGATCGAACCCCTTGCGGTGGCCGTCCACGGCGTCAACCAGACCAATGCTGCTGCCGGACAGGTTGCCGTCGTCGGAGGAGCCGGGCCGATCGGCCTCCTCGTCGCAGCGGTGCTCAAGGCCAAGGGACTGACGACGGTCGTCAGCGAAGTCTCCGCGGCACGTCGTACAAAGGCGCAGACTTCGGGAGTCGCCGACGTCGTCGTCGACCCCACGCAGGACGACCTCGGTGCTGTCGTCTCCGACCAGACCAACGGCGCGATGGCCGACTTGGCCTTCGACGCCGCCGGCGCCCCTCCTGTCGTGGGCCAGCTCCTCGACGTGCTCGGCGCATTGGGACGGCTCCAGGTGATCGCCATCCACACCGCACCCGTCCAGATCGACCTGACCGGAGCGCTGATGATGCAGGACCGCGTCCTCGGGGCGAGCGTCGGCTACGCCCACGACCACGCCGAAGCGATCGACCTGGTGCGCTCGGGCAAAGTCGATCTCGCTCCCTTCATCACCTCGACGATCTCGGCCGATGACATCGTCACCGAGGGATTCGAGCGTCTGACGTCGAGTCAGGACGAAGTGAAGATCCTCGTGTCCATGCGCTGAGGAGGGGCGGAGGATCACAGTCCTCACGCCGCCGGTTCTTGACTGAGAGGAGACCCAGGCGATGCCTGATTCTTCGGATCGCATGAGCGAAGACTCGTACACCGACGACGACAAGTGGCTGGTCGTCAAGGGGCGACGGTGGCGTCGGACCGACCCCGAGTTGGAGTCGACGGTCGTCGAAGAACTCAAGAGCCACCTCGGAAAGGCGAGGAACGCGGTCCGCACTGCGAAGAAGAACGGAACAGAGGGTGAACTCAAGCAGGCCAGGCGCCGAGTGGATATCGCCAAACACGGTCTGGGAGAGCGCGGCGACTATTGGTGGGAGATGACGGTCGAGGATCGACGCAAGCGCGCCGAGGAGGCCCTGGCACAGCTGCGGTGACTTCAGACGATCTGACGAGCGAGGTCCTCGAAGTCGTCGACGATGACATCCCAGTCACCTGTCGGTTCGAGGTCGCTCGTCTGGGCCGGGCCGTACTCGGTCGGCCTGCGGACGAACGCGGTGCGCAGGCCGAGCTCTGCAGCGGCGGCGAGGTCTCCGTTGTGAGCGGCGACCATGCAGACCTGGTTGGGTTCGAGACCGAGGACATCGGCGGTGCGCAGGTACGCGGCGGGATCGGGTTTGTAGGCTCCAGCCACCTCGGCGCCGAGGATCGCATCCCACGGAAGCTCTGCGCGTTTTGCCACGTCGAGAGCCAAGCGGATGTTCGCGTTCGACAGCGGCGCGATGATGAACCGCTCCTTCAGCTGGGTCAACCCGGGGACCGCGTCCGGCCACGGATCGAGGCGATGCCAGGCGAGATTCGTCTCCTCGAGCACCCCGGTCGGGATCGATGCGGGATTGACCCCCGCCTCGGCGAGCACGGTCTCAAGGTTCTCCCGATGGAGCACATCGAGACGGACGAACTCACGCCCGCCGCTGCGCACCCGCTCCATCGACGGCTGGTACTGCGCTCGCCAGCGATCGGCGAACTCATGTGCATCAAGATCGGGAACATGGTTGCGCAAGTGCAGGGCCACCTCGGCGGCGACACTGCTCCTCCAGTCGACGACGGTGCCGAACATATCGAAGACCAGGGCCTCTACCCTGTCGAATCGTGCTGTCATGGTTTCACGGTAGCCCGAGGCCGCCAGAGCGTCTATGTCAGGCCCACCGCATAGACTGGCACGCATCCGGCAACAACACGGCACCGACGAAGGGGACCGACCGTGGGATGGAGCACGAGTGAACTGGCGCGCCTGACCGGCACGACGGTCAACACCATCCGGCATTATCACAAGCTCGGCCTGCTCACCGAGCCCGAACGGATGAGCAACGGCTACAAACAGTACGGAGCCTCCCACCTGCTCCGACTCCACCAGCTTCGGCGGATGCGCGAACTCGGGATCCCGCTCTCCGACATCGGTTCCGTCGACGACGACCACGAACAGCAGCAGCTCGCACTCAAGCAGCTCGAGCGTGACCTCGGCGACCAGATCGCCGCGCTGGAGAAGGCCCGGACCGAGGTGACCCAACTCCTTGAGCACGGGGCACCGATCGATACGGCCTCGAGTTTCATCGACATCGCCGCGCGGATGTCGCACGCCGACCGCAGCCTGATGAACATCTACTCGAGCCTCTACGACGAATCGGCGATGTCGGAGATGCGGTCGATCATGTCCGACACCACCCCATACGACCAGGAAGTCGACGAACTCGCCGAGGATGCCGACGAGGAGACTCGTGCGCGGCTGGCCGAGCAGATCGCCCCCAGTATGAAGCGCAGCCTCGAAGCCAAACCCTGGCTGCTCGCACCGACGGCGCGGATGAAAGGCGATGTGAAGATGGGGCAGGCCGCCATCATCGGCACGATCAGCGAGCTCTATAACAAGGCGCAGATCGACGTCGTCCAGCGCGCATTTGTCTCCGTCTTCCCGACTCTCGACATCCCTGAGGCCGACCGTGAACGGTTCATCGCCTATATCCAGCAGATGATCCGCGAAGAGGAGGAAGACTGAGGGTTCCCTGAGTTCGCCGCTGAGGGCTTGACCCTGTTCCGAGAACACAGTCTGTACTGAACACATCGACCACGAGATCCGGCTCAACCGGACCGGATCTGACGATCACCGTTCAGGAGGACACCATGAACCCCGTCATCGATTTCTTCCAGGGCCTCGCCGCCCACGTTCCCGACCTTCTCCAGCCTTTCATCATCGCCGCCGCCGGAGCCGTTCCCTTCATCGAAGGAGAGCTCTCTTCGATCATCGGCGTCTGGGCCGGAATGAACCCGATCGTCGCCGGAATCGCCGGCGCCATCGGCAACTTCATCTGCGTCACCGTCATCGTGCTCTTCGGCGCCCGAGCCCGCCGTGCCGTCGTCACCCGAAAGGCCGAGAAGCGAGAGCTCGCTGCCGTCGGCGCCGGAGTCAGTGTCGGCGCCGGGACGGCGGCTGAAGCCCCACCGGCCGATGGCACCGCAGGTGACACGGTTGCCGAGGACGACCTCGGCGAGGAGGGCAAACCCGAATCGAAGGGCCGGATCAAGTTCAAGCGCTTCCTCACCCGGTTCGGCGTTCCCGGAGCGAGCCTGCTCGGGCCACTCGCGATCCCCACCCAGATCACCTCGACGATCCTCGTCGGTGCGGGCGTGAAGACCTCGTGGATTCTGCTCTGGCAGGGCATCGCCATCATCGCCTGGACGACCCTGACCACGCTCATCGCGACCGGCGCGCTCACTCTGCTCGCTGGCTGAAGCTCCCGGAGCCCGCACGACCTGACTCGGTACCCACCGAATCCCGGCACCACACGATCCTGCACCACACGAGAGAGGAAGACCCATGACCATCGCACACCGACACCACCGCCCGCTGACGTTCTCGGCATTCGTGCTCGTGGCGCTGGGCCTGCCGGTCGTCCTCCCGTTCTCCGCGACCATCATCGGCTGGGTGATCCGCTTGCCGATGCGACTCGACCTCGCCGATGCGCTCCTGGCGACACTCGGAGTCTTCGCCGCCTGGTTCGTCCTCACGTCGGTGATCGACGTGATCATCGACGGCAGCGACGCAGCCGGATCGCTCACCGGGCGATTCGTCTCCGCAGGAGCCTCACTGCTCATCCTCGGCGGAGGGTATCTGCTCATCGTCGACTCGGCCCTGGCTGCCGCGACCATCGGCGCAATCCTCGCCGGTGTCGTCCTCGCTTTGGGTGTGTGGGCCGATGGGAAGGTCGTTCGGCAGGCCCGCGGCCGTCCTGTCGTGGGAGCGCGCCGACGACTGAGATCGTAGTATGGAGGGGATGTCTGATTCCGGGAAAGCCCACACGTCGTCGCCGGCAGTGCTCGGCGCGCTGCTGTTCATCACCGCGCGCAGCCTCGTTTCCGCCGACGTTCCCGGCACCCCCGCGAGTGCCGACCCCGCCCAACTGAGCCCGGCCGACAGGGACATCCTTGCCGAGGTGGAGCTCGCCCTGACCGCGCAATCCGATGGTTCTGATCGCGCCGACGAGCCCGCGGGTTCTGCGTCGACCGTGACCTCCACCCTCGCCGAGGTGGCCGCCGCCATCGCGTATGTGCGTGGCCGTGCGGAGGCCCCGAGCCTCACCGCCAGCCGCTACGACGTTTTGCGCAAGGCGGCGCTCGGCGGACTCGGCGCGGCATCGGTCAAGGGCGCCACCGTGTGGCCGCCGACCAGCCAGACCGCGGTGCAGAGGTTCGGGTCGTGGAACGATGCGCTCAAGGCCGCTGGATTGGCCACGAACAAGATCGGACGAGCCAAGGGGCAGCTGCGCTTCGATTCGGCCGCCTACGACAAGTCGATCGGCGAATTCCTCGCCGACTGCGAAGCCCGAGGTCTCGCAGCCACCTACAAGTCCTACACCGAATACGCCGCCGAGCATAAGGGCGAAGTGCCCTCGGCCGCGGCGGTGCGGAAGTTCTACGGAAGCTGGAATGCTGCCGTCGCCGCCGTCGGGTGAAGGGCAATTCGCTGATTCAAGTGAACTCCAATGTTTCGAAAATCGGTTTGGTCTTCATCCATGTCAACAGCTCGTCAATGAAATGGGAGATCGTGTCCGCAGCATAGTGATCCGCTGGCCAGGCGGCCCATTCCTCTAGTGTGAGCGCGGTACTCGAGACTGTGACTGGTAGTGGAATCAGCCCGTACTTTGGAGGATCAACGGTGATGACCGATCCTTTACCTGCCCTCACCATGGCCTGGCCAATATGGGCGCGCGAGACTTCTTGCAAAGGTGTAAACCGGACGCATGCCATCGTTAGCTGGCGGTCGAGTTCACGCCGAGTACCACTCGAGCGGTCTGGGACAATCACGTTTTCATTAGAGAGCTCTTGAACGTCGATTGATTCCCGACGTGCCAGTGGCGAATCTGAACGGACCTGGAGGGTATAGGGAATTCGGTACAGCAGCCTCGACTCAAATTCCGGTGGAGGTATAGCCGGGATAAGGGAGAGGTCAGCCTCGCGTCGTGAAAGTGCCTCGTGGAGTCGGTTGGTCGGGTACTCAACAATATCTGCCAAGACCGTGTTCGTTTCGGCAGCAAAGGGGAGGACCACCCCTTCCGCGACGAGGATCGGACATGCGATTGTAAGAGGCACTGTGTCTCGGCCAAATTCGGAGATCGCGGTATCGACATCTTTTACGTTCGTCATGAGTCGACGGATGATCGGTTCGAGCTGCCTTGCTGCATGTGTCGGCTGCATGCCGGTCTTGGACCGGGTAAAGAGACTGGTGCTGCATTTCTTCTCGAGCGTCTGAATCTGTCGAGACAGCGCAGGCTGGGAAATGAATCTTCGCTGTGCCGCCACAGTGGCAGAACCCGTGTCGAATACTGCCAAGAAGCTCAAGCACGCCATGATATCCATGCACGGAAGTTATCACATGCCTCAGAAACAAGTATTAGCGTGCATAAATAGACTGATCGTAAGGTAGAGAGGTCAGTCGCATTCGGATTTTTACGTCCTCGGATTGCGTCAGCTTTCGTCAATGGAGACTTACTGCCATGACAGTATCCACACAGAATGCGGAACAGCGACAGCGACGTTCGATCACCGGAGCTTTCGTCGGCACAGCGATCGAATGGTATGACTTCTTCTCGTTTGGCACCGCAGCAGCCCTCGTATTCGGGACGGTGTTCTACCCCGATCTCGCTCAAGGCTCTGGATTGCTTGCTTCATTTGCCACATTCTGGGTGGGCTTCCTGGCCCGTCCAATCGGCGGGCTGGTTTTCAGCCATTTCGGTGATCGATTCGGACGCAAGAACACTCTCATCGTCACCCTATTCATGATGGGAATCGCCACGACGTGCATCGGTCTTCTGCCAACTTACGGGCAGATCGGAATCGTAGCCCCGATCTTGCTAATTGTTTGCCGTGCAATTCAAGGACTGGCAGTCGGTGGCGAATGGGGCGGAGCTGTCGTGCTCGCTACCGAAAACTCGAAAGAGACAAAACGTGGGTTGGCGGGCGCGTGGGTTCAACAGGGTTCTCCCGCCGGGTCAATTCTTTCTACCGTTGCCTTCATGCTGGTCGGCCTACTCCCCGATGAACAGTTCATATCTTGGGGATGGAGGATCCCATTTATCTTCTCAGCAGTGCTCGTCGTCGTCGCGCTCGTCATCCGATCCCGGGTTGAGGAGTCTCAAGAGTTCACTGAGGTCAAGGAAAAGGGCGAGGCTCCAAGAGTTCCTGTCGTTGAAGCTTTCAACGTCGCAGGTCTATTTATCTTTTTCGGAGTCCTGGCTTCAATCGTGGGCATAGCCTCGGCATATTTCAACAACACCTTCATGCTCTCGTGGACCACAGGAATCCTAGGGATGGATCGCACTGTGATCCTCAATCTCATCCTACTGTCTGCGGTGGTGCAGTTCATTTGGCAGCCAATGGCGGCCAAATTATCGGAGAAGTACGGGATCAGGACGATATTGATCTGGGGTCTGGTTCTCAACTTGGTGGTGACACCGCCAATGTTCTTAGCGATCCAGTCCACGAATGCCATCTTCTTGGGAATAACGATCGTGATAAGCACAATCGGCGCGACTGCTTACTACGCCATGCTGGCTACCGCACTTTCTGATGCATTCCCTGCGCGAGTTCGATACACCGGCGTTTCACTTGCCTATCAGCTGTGCGCCACAATCTTCGGCGGAACCACACCGATCATTGCCCAATGGCTGCTCAACGCGACTGGGAACAGTCCGTGGTCGGTAATGACTTTTTCGATCGTCCAGATCATCCTCTCGATCATCGGCGTGATCGGGCTCTACAGAACTAAGAACAAGTAACTGTCGGCGTGAATCGGCTGGTCTGAAAGAACTCTGACTAGGGCATGTCTCCTTTATTGGCGGAGCCATGTCAGGATCGCGCTGATCACGACGGCCGCTCGATAGGTGATGGCGAGCTTGTCGTATCTCGTCGCTAACCCCCGCCATTGCTTGACGTAGGCAAA
>NZ_RHFG01000015.1 GCF_004745485.1 Brevibacterium sp. S22 | reverse complement strand
CGTGATGCGTCGGCTGCGTCAGACGGGTAGAAGAGACGCCCCCTCCACCGGTCCCGGGGGCGGTGCCGCCCCGGCCGCCGAGACGGACGGTGAGATCGTCGCCGTCAACGGCACCCTGCCGGCGTGCCCGCCGGATCACGTCGAATCGATCCTGTCCCGCTACGGTCAGGTCAGCACCGTCAAGGCGAAGGTCGCCGAGCACGGTTTCGCCTCTTTCGAAGCCGACCTGGCGCGGCTGCGGGAGTTCCGCCGGCTCTGCCCGGACACGACTCTGCGGCTGGACGCGAACGCAGGATACACCCCTGCCGAAGCGGTTGAGGTCTGTTCGGCCTTCGCCGATTTCGACCTCCAGTACTTCGAACAGCCCGTGCCCGAGGTCGAGCAGCTCGCCGAACTGCGTGAAGAGCTCGCTCGACGAGGACTGCCGATCGTGATCGCCGCCGACGAATCGATCCGTAAGGCCGAGGACCCGCTGCGCGTGGCCGAACTCGGGGCCGCCGAGGTCATCATCGTCAAGGTCCAGCCGCTGGGTGGCATCGGCGCCGCCCTCGACGTCATCAGCACCTCGGGTCTGCCCGCCGTCGTGTCCTCGGCCCTCGAGTCGTCCGTCGGTCTGGCCGCCGGAGCCGAACTCGCCGCCAGGCTTCCGCGCACCGACCGCAGTCGGGACATCCTCGGTGATCGGGTGGCCTGTGGTCTGGGCACCGGTCGTCTCTTCACCGCCGATGTCGTCGCCGAGGACGAGGCCCTGACCCCGATCGACGGCACTATCGCGGTGAAGAGAATCGTCCCGGACCCTGACCGCCTGCAGCAGCTGGCGGTGGATCCGGGACGATACGAGTGGTGGGCCGGGCGGCTTCAGAACTGCTGGAACGCTCTGCGCGGTTCGACCGAGCTCGGCTGAAGCGGGTCAGCCCTCTTTCTTCACGGCCTCGACGAAAGCGTCTGCGGCATTCGTCACGGTCGCTTCTTCGACATCGGCGAGATTGGTCACGGAGACGAGGTTGTTGCCGACCCGAGAGGTGATGATGCGGATCTCGGTGGCGGTCTGCCCGCCGGTTTCGACAGAAGCGACGACGCCTGAGGCTTCGTCGGCCCCGGCGACCTCGGCGTCGAAGGTCTTGTACTTCATCGACATCTCCAGGCCTGCAGTCGTCATCTTCACGTCGCTGCACTCTTCGGCGATCTTCGCAGTGCCGTCGAGCTGTGTCTGTGCGTCGTCGACGCTGTCGAAGCTGGACAGACCCGCGGACAGGACGTTGTCTGTTGAGGACCCAGCCACATTGGTGCCGCCCGAGGCGAGGTTCGAATTGACCAGGTCGAGAGTGATGTCTTTGCACTCGGCAGGCTCGAACTCCGAGCTCTCCAGCGCCTTGGCCATCTCGCCGTTGTCCTGGCCGGCACCGTCGACGGCCTTGAACGACTGGCCGTCGACCTGGGTCGATTCGAGGATCTCCTTGAGCTGGGCTGCGTCGAGCTTCTTCGCTTCCGGCTGTGCCTCGCCCGCCGGTGCGGAATCGCCGTTGTCAGCCTGGTCCGGATTGTCGCCGCCGCCCGTACAGCCGACGAGCGAGAGCCCGGCGATGAGAGCGATGGCTGGGAGTATGCGTTTCATGTTGGCCTCTCGAGTCAGCGTTCTGCGGAATCAGCGGTCGACGATTCGCGACTGTACTCAATATAGTCTTCTGCGGTCTCATCCGCGGAACCTGCCTGTGCCGGATCTGGAACATCGGCCGTGGACCGTCCTCCACGCACCCCCGCCCCGGTGTGTCCGCGGTCGGCAGCAGCATCCTCCGGTGCCGAGGCGATCCTCACTGTAGTCACCTCGTCCCGTCCCAGCGCGGTGAAGTGGGCCGTGCGCTTTCCGGGGATGATCGGGTCGTGCATGGCAGCGGCCAACCGACCGGTGAACGTCAGCCGCCCCTTCTTGTCCGCCTTCTGCTGGTAGGCGTTGTCCCCGCTGGGACCGGACACACTGATGTCGTAGCGGCGGCCGGGTTCGAAGAGTCCCGGAGTGCGGACGCGGAAGCTGCCGGTGCCGGTCAGCGAGAAGCCGGCGGCACTGACGGCGTCGAAGCGCACGACCTGTGCGCGACGGCGGGAGATCTCGACCCGCCAACCGTGGATGTCGAAGAGGGCATGACCGGAGAGGTAGGTGAACTGGCCGCCGTCGGCCACGCGATCGGTGAGGCCACGGTCCGAACTCGCATAGTCGCGTCGCCTGGCGAGTGTTTTCAGCCACGCTCCGAGTTCCCGTTCCCAGCTGGTCCAGTTGTGGAGACCGCTGGTGCGCGGAAACCAGGAATGGCGGATGCCGAGGGCATTGAGGCGGGCGGAGAAGCGCTCGCCCTGACTGCTGATCAGCGTCTCCAACAGGTCTCGATCCTTTACTCCCTCGAGGCTGCCGGACCCGGCGCTGAACCACAGATCGAGCCCGCGGAGATTCTCGGCCAGTGCATAGGGGGAATTGGCCAGCCATTCGCTGCGGTCGGAGGCCGGATCACCGAACAGGCTCAGTGACCGGGCGCCTTCGCGCATTGCGATGATGTCGAAGGCCGGAACGGTCGACAGCGGATCCAGGGGAGAGGAGAACGCTGCTGCCGAACCGTACCGATCCGGATGCCAGGCCGCGTACTTCATCGCGCCGTATCCGCCCATCGACAGTCCCGCCAGCAGCTGACTGCTCGGCGCCCGATCGACGGAGAAGTTCGCTGAGAGGAACGCTGGGATCTCCTCGGTGTGGAATCGCGGCCAATCGTGGACTTCACTGCCGACGGCCAGGCGCGAATAGGTCCCCGCCCCGCCGTCGGGCATGACGACGAGGTACGGCGAGTCGATGGTGAGCTCTTCGGCGGACCCGAAATCCGTCCATGACCGGAAATCGTCACCGCCTCCGTGGAAGAGGCAGATGACGGGGCTGACCTCGGCGGGAATCCCCGGCAGCAGCACCCGCACTCCGACGGTGCGGCCGAGCGCAGGGGAGTAGAGGAAGAATTCGCGCAGCCTCGGCGAGAGTTTCCGCTTGTCCCGGATATGCCAGGTCCGGGCGTCCTTCCCGCGCGGTTCGGGGCCGAGGAAGGAGGTGGTCTGGTCGCGGGCGGGATAGCGTCCGCGTTGGGAGCGAGCCGCGGTCAGGGTGCGGATGGCACGTGCTCCCATCGCGATGATCAACGAGCGGCGCATTTCTCGAGATTAGAGGGCAGAGATGAACCACAGGTGGTCAGGTGGTTGAATATCAGGTGATGTCGAATTCGAGCGCGGTGGCGCAGCAGATTGCCCGAACTCTGGTCCTGACCGGGGTCAGTGATGTCGTCTTCGCCCCCGGATCCCGGTCCGCTCCCTTGGTCTATGCCCTCGGCCCACTCGCCGAGGCGGGGCTGATCCGCACTCATGTGCGCATCGATGAGCGCGACGCCGCCTTCCTCGCACTCGGCCTGGCCCGCGGCCTGCGTGCCCGCGGCAGCGAGTCCGCGGTGGCGGTCGTGACGACATCCGGATCGGCCGTGGCCAACCTCCATCCCGCGATCCTTGAGGCCTCGTACGGGCATCTGCCGCTGCTCGCGCTCACCGCGGACCGTCCCGCCCGACTGCGTGCCACCGGAGCCAACCAGACCATCGACGATCAGTCGCAGGTGCTCTCGGATGTCCGTGCTCGCTTCGACATTCCCGCCGGTGCGGATCCGGAGACCGTTGATCGTGCGGTGACCGCCGCTGTGACGGTGTCGGTGAGTCAGGTCGGTGCAGCCGACACCGAGGTGGCCGGACCGGTCCAGTTCAATGTGCAGTTCGACACCCCGCTGGTCCCGACCCCAGACGAACTGAGGATGTGGACCGATGAGATCGTGGAGGTGACCGAGTCCGAGCCTTCGTCGAAGACGGCCAGGCAGGCCGTGACCGTCGCATCGTCCGAGACGGTCGCCGAGACGGTCGCCGAGGCGGAGCCGACTGATGAGTCGCGCCCCGAAGCCACCGTGACCATCACCGATGGGACGGTCATCGTCGCCGGAGACGCCGGCGGCCATTCAGCCGAGTCCCTGCGGGGGCTGGCCGCAGACCACCACCTGCCGATGCTCGCCGAACCCTCGAGTCCGTTGGCGCGTACGTCGCGGCCCTCGGCCTCCAGCGCCGCCGAGCATTCGACCTCGGTGCCCGCTCACGCCCGCGTGCTCAGCGACCACGCCGAGCTGCGGGAGGCGATCCGCACCGTCATCGTCCACGGCAAACCGACCCTGACGAGGCCCGTCGCAGCACTGATCGCCGACGAATCGGTGACTGTTCAGCGCATGCCCGACGATATTGATGCCCTGACCCTGACCGTCGCCGACGAGACGACTGTCGCGGATGACGCGACGGGCGCGGGAGAGGCACAGGGCAACGCCGCCTCGGGGCCGAGCTGGGTGCGCGCGTGGATCGAAGCCGGGACGTCCCTTGTCGCAGCCGCACGGGCAGAACGGCATGCGGAATCCGACACAGCCGGACCCGCGTGCGCCGCCTCGGCGAAGGGATTCCCATCGACTGCACGGGCGATCACCGAACACCTCGCCGCCCAGGACATCACCCTCTTCGTGGCGAGTTCGAACTCGGTGCGCTATCTCAGCGACGCCACCGACATCCGCGCCCGCATCCACGCCTCCCGCGGACTGGCCGGAATCGACGGACTGGTCTCCACCGCCACGGGACTGTCCCTGGGACTGGACGAACCAGTGGTCCTGCTCATCGGAGACATTGCCATGCTCCACGACATCGGCGGACTGCTCACCCCCAGTGCCGAAGACGCCGGGGACGTGACGATCGTGGTGCTCAACGACGACGGGGGAGCGATCTTCTCCGGACTCGAACATTCCCAGTCCCACCTCGAGGGTTTCTTGGACCGGTACTTCACGGTCCCGCATGGTCGCGGATTCGCAGAACTCGCCGCCGCCTTCGGCTGGGACTATGCGTCGGTCGAGAGCGCAGGCGAGTTCGAACGCGCCTTGGCCGGTGGAGGCGCCACAGACGTGACCGGTTCAGTCACTGCTGCGGTCACTCGCCGCATCATCGAAGTCGCCCGCGCGCTGACCTAGTCCGCTCACTCATCGCCTGCGTCGAAGAACACGCCGTGCACGGCACGTTCTTCGACGCAGGCGGTGAGTGAGCCGCCTGATCCGGCGCTCAGTCGAGTCCGAGCGCCCGACGCATGGGAGCGAGCTTCGCATTCGTCTCGGCCACCTCGGCGGCGGGATCCGAATCGGGCATGATCCCGGCACCGGCATACAGTCGGATCCGGTTGCGGTCCTCAAGCTGACCGCAGCGCAGAGCGATGCCGAACTGGCCGTTGCCGCGCCCGTCCATCCAACCGACGGGACCGGAGTAACGACCGCGGTCGAGGGGTTCGAGCTCATCGACATGAGCAACCGCGCTCGCCTGCGGATACCCTCCGACGGCAGCAGTGGGATGGACCGCTGCGGCGACGTCGAGGGCGGTGAGCCCGGAGTCGGGGGAGAGGTTCGCCTGCGCATCCGAAGCGGAATGGATGACATTGGCCAAGGGCAGCAGGTGGGGACGCTCGTCGACGGTGACATCCTCGGCAACCGAATCCAGACTGCGCTGCAGCGAGGCGATGGCGAACGCATGCTCGGTGCTGTCCTTGTGCGCGCTGAGAAGCTTCCTGGCCTCCGGCATCTCCTCCATCGGGTTCTTCTCCACCCGATAGGTCCCAGCCAGGACACGCGAGGTCACCTTGTTGTCCTCGACTCCGATGAGCAGCTCCGGGGTCGACCCGATGAGACCGGCGATGTCGAAGGTCCAGCAGCTCGGGTAGCTGCGGTTGAGTGCGCCGAGCACCGCACGCACGTCGATGTCCTCCTCGGTGGTGACCACCTCGTCGCGGGCGAGGACGATCTTGCGCAGAGTCGGATCATTCGAGAACGCGTCCACTTCCGCCGAGGTGTCGACCGGGGTGAGCATGGCAGCGACCTGTTCGACGAGTCGGGACCACCTCTCGGGGTCGAGATCCCCGGCCTCGGCGCGGGCCGAATGCACGCGCTGCAGCGGTTCGGCCTGAAGGATCGGAGGCAGAGGCGGCGTCTCTTCGGTGGAGATCGACGTCAGCCACACACGACCGCCGCGGCGACCGAGCACGAATTCGGGGACGTGGATGATCGAATCGACCGCGGATTCGCCCGAATACGCGACCGTGGCAAAGCACATGAGTCCGGAGCCGAGCAGATCGACCTCATCCTCGACCTCAGCCGCCTCGGTGATGGCCTTCCAGGCATCCGACAGGTCGGTGAACCTTTCGGGACCGCGGGCCCGGATGCGCACGGCGCGGCCGAAGCCGATGAGACCGGAGGTGTCACGGACCCAGCAGGAGAACCCGTCGGTCGGCAGCAGTTCGAGCGTCTGCTCCACGGTCGTGGGCAGGCCCGATTCGAAGGGGAAGCCGGGTCCGGGATCGACGTCGTCGACGAAACGGGACCGCACACGCAGACGCGGAGGAGCGGAGAGGATGTCGGAAGTGTCGAAAGTCAAAGTCATGTCGCCTCGATTGTAGACGAGGACATCAGCCGTCGGGGATCCGGATTCGCCCTCCCGGTTCAGGTGTTGAGAGAATATGGTCATGAACCGTGCCAAGCTGGACAAACAGCCCGCCGACGTCGCGTCGATGTTCGATGATGTCGCCTCTCGATACGATCTCACGAACGATGTCCTCTCCTTCGGACTCGCCCGCGTCTGGAGGCGCACCGTCGCCCATTCCGTGGCCGCCGGGCCCGGTGAGCGAGTGCTCGATCTGGCTGCCGGAACCGGCACCTCCTCGATGGCATTCACCCACCATGGCGCCGAGGTGGTCGCCGGGGACATCTCCACTGGAATGCTCACCGAAGGTCGCCGCCGCCACCCCGAGATCGATTTCATCTACGCCGATGCGATGGATCTGCCCTTCGCCGATTCCAGCTTCGATGTCGTCACGATCTCCTTCGGCATCCGCAACGTCAACGATGTCGATCAGGCCCTTGGCGAGATGCTGCGTGTGCTCAAGCCCGGCGGCCGCCTCGTCATCTGCGAATTCTCCACCCCGACATGTGACTCATTCAGCCTTGTGTACAAGGAATATCTGATGCGGGCCCTGCCGGCCGTTGCCCGGGCCGTGTCCTCGAATCCGGACGCCTATGCCTACCTGGCCGAGTCGATCCGCGACTGGCCGAACCAGGATGCCTTCGCCCACCAGATCCTCGACGCCGGCTTCGACCAGGTGAAGCACCGCAATCTCACCGGCGGCATCGTCGCCGTCCACCATGCCCTCAAGCCCGCCGCAGCGAGCACGGACTCAGCAGCAGAGGCCGACACCACGGAGCCGACCCAGCCTTGACGATGAATGAGTTCGATGCCGAGGTCGTCGTCGTCGGTGCCGGCCCGGCCGGCTCGGCGATCGGCGCCTACCTCGCCCAGGCCGGGCACGAGGTCATCATCGTAGAGAAGTCCGGTTTCCCACGCGATAAGATCTGCGGCGATGCCCTGACTCCGCGTGCGGTCAAGGAAGCCGGCTACCTGGGAATGGAGCTGCCCGCCTCCGACGGCTGGCACAAGAACAAGGGGCTGCGGCTCATCGGCGGCGGGCACCGGCTCGAACTCGACTGGCCGGACATCGACGGCACTCCGAACTATGGGCTCACCCGCCCGCGCATGAGCATGGACGAAGCCTTCGCCCGGCATGCTCAGCGCAGCGGTGCGAGACTCTTCGAACAGGTGCGGGCCATGTCTCCGGACATCGGTGACGACGGATGGATCCGCGGGATCCATGCCTCCGGCACCGACCACCGGGGTCGCCGTGTCGGTCCCGAAGCCCACTTCAGGGCACCGATCGTCATTGCCGCAGACGGAGTCTCCTCCCGCCTGGCTGTGTCCATGGGCATGGAGAAGCGCGACGATCGTCCGATGGGAATAGCCGCCCGCGCTTATCACACGACGCCTCGGCACGCCGACGACTACATCGAATCCTGGGTGGAGATGAGGTCGACGAACGCGGCTGGGGAATCCGAGACCCTGCCCGGGTACGGATGGATCTTCCCCCTCGGCGACGGCACCGTGAATATCGGTGCCGGACTGCTTGACTCCTCACCCCAGTTCAAGTCGGTGGACCTGCGGGCAATGATGAGCAGTTGGATTGCGGACATGGGCCATGAGTGGGGCATCGACGAATCCACCGCCCTGGGACCGATCAAGTCCGCGGCCCTGCCGATGGCCTTCAACCGCACCCCGCATTTCCACCGTGGGCTGCTGCTCGTCGGCGATTCCGGGGGAATGGTCAATCCGTTCAACGGCGAAGGCATCGACTATGCCCTGGAATCCGCACGCATCGCCGCCGAGGTGATCTCCACATATTCCCGCTATCCGCAGGCCGTGATGCGTCGCCGGCTGCAGGAGTACCCGGCACTGCTCGGAGACTCTCTGGGAGGCTATTTCACCCTGGGCCGAGTTTTCGCCTCGATCATCGGCCATCCTGCGCTCATGCAGTTCGGAATCAAGTACGGTATGGGTGTTGACGTTGTGATGGAGTTCGTCGTCAAATTGTTGGCGAACCTCTACCGCGACCCGAAGGTCTCCGAGGCCGATCTCATCGACAGGGTCATCTCGGCCCTGACCCGAATCGTCCCGGCCACCAGCAATGTCTGAACGTGTGAGCGAAGGCTTCGCGCGCAAGGGCGAGGACAACCACCGACTACGACGAATGACGAGGACATGAGCCACCCAGCCTCTCCGGCCACCTTCACCGGTGACGACGCCCAGCTCGCGGCGGAGATCTCGACTCAGTTGGACGCCGTCGAGGCCAGGCTCTACGAGGTGACCGCGCAGATGCGTCGGCTGCCCGATGAGACCTCGAAGCATCTGCTGGCCGCCGGCGGCAAGCGCGCCCGCCCGAACCTCGTGCTGCTCACCGCCCGCCTGGGCCAGGCCGACACCGAGGACATCATCGACGCGGCCGTGGCCGTCGAGCTCATCCACCTCGCCTCGCTCTACCATGACGACGTCATGGACGACGCCCCCGTGCGCCGCGGGGCACCGGCCGCCCACGAGGTGTGGGGCAACTCGGTGGCCATCCTCACCGGCGATCTGCTGTTCTCCAAGGCCTCCGGGGTGACGGCGAAGCTCGGTCCCGAGGCCGTGCGCATCCAGGCCGAGACCTTCGAACGCCTCGTCCTCGGTCAACTCAACGAATTCGCCGGACCACCGGAGGGCGCCGACGTCATCGATCACTACATCCAGGTGCTCGCGGACAAAACGGGCTCGCTCATCGCCACCTCGGCGCAGTTCGGGGTCATGTTCTCCGGTGCGGATCCGGCGCTGGCCGAACCCGTGCGGATCTTCGGTGAGCGCGTGGGCGTGGCCTTCCAGCTCGCCGACGACATCATCGACCTCACCACCACGTCCTCGGTGTCGGGCAAGACTCCGGGTACGGACCTGCGCGAACGCGTCCCGACCCTGCCCGTGCTCTATGTGCGTGCCGCGGCCGCGGACGGTGATGATTCCGCCGCCGAGGTGGTGCGCCTCCTCGATCAGGATCTGAGCTCCGACGCCGCCTTGGAGACTGCCCGGGCCGCCCTGGCTGCGCATCCTGTGACCGAACGCGCCCGCGCCGAGGCTCTGCGTTGGGCCGATGAGGCGAAGGCCGCACTCGAGCCGCTCCCGACGGGTCAGGTCAAGGACTCCCTGTTCGCGTTCGCCGACTCCGTCGTCTCCCGCACCTCCTGAACTTCTCCCGCTCACGATTCCGTGCCGCATCACGCCGGCCGAAGCAAGGACGAACAGCGATGACCAGCCCAGCGGCACCGTTGCCCACACAGTCCTCAAGACGACTGGCTCCCGCCGATTGGATCGGCCTGGGCGTCCTCGTCGCCGTCCTCGTGGTGGGGCTGAGCTGGTCGAAATGGCTTCCCTACTGGGACAAAGCTTGGACGATGAGCCAGACCTCGGTGTGGGACGGAAGCCCGCTCTTCGACGCGGCCGGCGACACGATCTCGCTCGCCGGGGCCTGGGACTTCACGCTCGTGTACTTCACGGCTGTGTGGAAGGCGCTGCTCGTGGCACTGCTCGTCGCTGCGGCCATCGATGCCCTCGTGCCTCGCGACTGGCTGCTGCGGCTGCTCAACCGCCGCAGCCACACGGGTCAGGCCCTCGTCGGAGCCGCTCTGTCCACGCCGAGCATGATGTGCACCTGCTGTGCGGCACCCGTTGCTGCCGGTCTGCGCGACACCGGGGTGAGACGGTCCGCGGCGCTGGCGTACTGGGTCGGCAATCCGCTGCTCAACCCGGCCGTGCTCATCTTCTTAGCCCTCGTCCTGCCGTGGCAGTATGTGGCCGTGCGCATCGTCTTCGCCGTTCTCATCGCGGTGGGCGCGAGTGCGCTGATCGGACGGTGGGGGACCGGACGCAGCGAGATCGTGCCCGACCCGAGCCCCTCCTCGGCGAGGCTGACGTCCCTGCCGGCACGCTGCCTGCGGTCGCTGGGACGGTTCACGCTCATCCTCGTGCCCGAACACTTCGCGCTCGTCTTCCTCATCGGACTGCTCGCCCCGTGGCTGACCGGGGTCTATGGCCTCGAAGCTCAGCTGGGCGCTGGTGCGGTGCTCGTCGTGGCAGTGGTGGCGACCCTGCTCGTCATCCCCACTGGGGGAGAGATCCCGATCATCCTCACCCTCCTGCCCCTGGGCGTCGGTGCCGGCGTCACCGGAGCCCTGCTCATCGCCCTGCCTGCCCTGAGCATTCCGTCGATGGTCATGGTCGGCAAGGCGATGGGGTGGAGGACGACCGCGGCGATGGGTGCCGCCGTGGCGGTGGCCGCGATACTCGCCGGGGGAACGCTGGCGGTGCTGAGCTAGGAGGTCAGGCGGCGCAGCGTGAGGTACGACCCCAGCGCGAAGATCGCAGTCAATCCCAGCGCCCAGAGCGCCAGGCCGATCGCCTGCGTCTCCAACAACCACATCCACAGCTCGCCCCAGGACTGGTTGAAGCTCAGCCAGGCGGCACCGGCCAACAGCACCAAAGCGATGGCGAAGATCGCGAGCGTGAGGATGAGCGAACCGAAGCGCTTATTGGCGATCGCGAACCAGAAGCCGAGGACGAACCACAGCATCGTGAGTACGAAGTAGATGAGACCGGCGGCCAAGGGTCCGGCCTCCCACACCCACGGCAAGTATGCGAAATAGCCGCCCATGCCGTAGCCGTCGGTGGCCTGCTCGATGAGTCCGAGGGCGACGAAGACGGTCGAGATTCCGACGGCGCTGATCGCGGCCGCCATAAGGGAACCGAGGTAGAACTCCCGGCGAGTGAGGCTCATGGCCTGGGAGAAGTAGAACGTGAGGTTCATCGCCTGGGCTCCGACGACGGCGAAGTACCACAGCGGAGCCTGAGATCCGCCGCTGTACATCGGCCCGTCGACGCCCGACGCCGAGATGATCCAGTAGATGATGAGGGTGACCAGCCATACCCCGCCGAGGACGACGACGGGGACCCAGACGAAGGTCTGAGTGTTCGTGAACTGGAGTCGGACGACTCCCAGCGTGCGGTTCCTCGGACGGGAGGGAGCGGTTCGGGATGGGCGTTCGATCGCAGCGGTCATGACTGCAGGCTCCTGACTTCGGTGTCGGCTGCGGGATGGTCGGGGGAATCTGCCTGCGTGCTGCGGACGATGAGCTGCTGCAGGGAGACGGGAGTGAGATCGAGGTTCGCCTCGGCGATGAAGTCACGGTCGGTTCTGCTGAGATGGCCGAGCATCGTCACCGAGGCCACTCGACCGAGTGATTCGCGGTGGATGACCTCACGGCCGGCCGCGAGGCGGTTGATCGCGTCGACATCGCCGACGACGTTGACCGCGCGGTTGCGGACTTCCTCGGTGGCCTCATCGATGATGATGCGGCCGCGGTCGATGACGATGACGTTCTCGATGAGATCGGCGACCTCGTCGATGAGGTGGCTCGAGAGCATGATGGTGCGAGGATGGTCTGCGTAGTCGGTGATGAGCCGGTCGTAGAAGGTCTGCCGAGCCACGGCGTCGAAGCCGAGGTAGGGCTCGTCGAAGAAGGTGATCTCGGCGCGGGAGGCCAGCCCGATGATGACGCCGATGGCGGACTGCTGACCGCGGGAGAGCTTCTTGATGACTGTCTTCAGCGGCAGGCGAAAGTCATCGATGAGCGCTTCGGCAAGGTCCTGATCCCAGTGGGGGAAGAACAGCCGGGCATTCGTGAGCGCGTGCCTGGCATTCGAATCGTCTGGATATTTCTGGCTCTCACGGACGAAGCACATGCGGTTGAGTGCTCGGGCGTTCTCGTACGGGTTCTCGCCGAAGACCTCGACCTCGCCGCTGGTGGCGAAGTTCTGGGCGGTGAGGATCGACATCAGCGTCGTCTTGCCGGCGCCGTTGCGCCCCAACAGCCCGTAGATCGAATCCTCTTCGATGCTCAGGCTGACATCATCCAGCGCGGTCGTGTTCTTGTATGTCTTGGTGAGGTGGCGGACCTCGATGACGGAGTTCATTGGTCATCCTTTCGCTGCGGTTGGATCGAGTGCAGTGGTCAGATGGAGTTCTTGGGAGCGCTCTTCGATGAGCGCGATCACGTCCCTTGACCCCAAGCCGAGACGGTTGGCCTCGGCCAGCAGGGGAGTGATGAAGTTGTCGGAGAACGTGGTGCGATGTTCGTTGATGAGCAGAGCGCGGGCACCCTCGGTGACGAACATTCCGATGCCGCGCCGTTTCTCCAGCACGCCCTTGGACACGAGTTGATTGATGCCCTTGGCCGCAGTGGCCGGATTGATCGAATAGAAGCCGGCGAGCTCGTTGGTTGACGGCGCCCGCGAGAGCTCGGGCAGGGTTCCGTTGAGGATCGAGTCCTCGATCTTCTCGGCGATCTGAGTGAAGAGGGGTTTGGTGTCGTCGATCACGGCTGGCTCCATGTATGTCGGTTAGTTACCTAACTAATGAACCATGGTGCCGGTGGGGATGTCAAGAGATTCGGCTTCGGTTCTTTGACCGATCAGCGCGGAGAATTCTCCGGTCGGGCACGGTGATGCCGCCCCGACGAGGGTGACGGCGGGGCCGCCTCGGTGGTGGTGTGGGGCGGGGTCAGCGGTGTCGGCTGTGGCGGATCATGTCCGTGCACAGGAGGATCACGGCGATCCAGATGACGAAGAAGCCGATCCACCGGGTCGTCGACATCATCTCCCCGAGCACCGTGACGCCGAGCGTGAATTGGATGGTCGGGGTGAGGTACTGGAGCATGCCCACCCAGGACAGGGGGATGCGGCGTGCTGCGGCGCTGAAGAGGATGAGCGGGATCGCAGTGGCCGGGCCGGTGATGATGATGACGAAGACGTGCCAGCCGCCGAAGCCGGTGAACGTCTGCAGGCCCAGCGAACCGAGGGAGATGAGGTAGATCGCCGAGGGTACGGTGAGGACGAGGCTTTCGACAGCCATGCCTTCGAGGGCGCCCACGCGGCCGCCGACCTTGTTCTTGGCTAGTCCGTAGAGGCCGAACGACAGGGCGACGGTGAACGCAAGGTAGGGGACGCGGCCGAGGCCGATGCCGACGATGATGACGGCGAGCAGGCCGAAGCCGACGGCCGTCCACTGCAGCGGACGCAGCTTCTCGCCGAGGAAGACCACACCGAGGCCGATGGAGATGAGCGGGTTGAGGTAATAGCCGAGGGAGATCTCGACGAGTTGATTGGTTTCGACTCCGTAGATGAACGTCGTCCAGTTGATGGCGATGAGCACAGAGGCCAGGAGCAGGAGGCCGAAGAGGCGCGGTGAGCGCAGGATCTGCCAGGTGCGCAGGAATCCGCCGGTGAAGATGAGGAGGATGCCGCAGAAGCCCAGCGACCAGATGACTCGGTGGGAGACGAGTTCGAGGGCGCCGGTGGGTGCCGCCGCCGCGAAGAGCAGCGGCATCACGCCCCACAGCAGGTAGGCGGAGAATCCGTTGATCAGGCCGGCACGGCGGATTGCGCTCTCATCGGGGGCAGGGTTCTGACTCACAGGCTTCAGTCTAATGAGATGGGGGCGCGGGGGAGACCGCGGCCTGCTGACGAGATGACGAGGTGGAGTGGACGGCGGTGTGTCGGGCAGGAGGCAATGCGAGTTTGATCACGTCATTGTAAGGATGACCTACATTGACGATAGACTCGTTGGGAATGAAAAGAGAGGTGTGAGAATGACTCGTCCCTTCCGGGTGGCCATCGTCGGCGCCGGTCCCGCCGGGATCTACGCGGCCGATCTCATGACGAAGGCGGAGCGTGATTTCGATCTGAGCATCGATCTCTTCGACCGTCTGCCGACTCCCTTCGGTCTCGTCCGCTATGGGGTCGCCCCCGACCACCCGCGGATCAAGGGCATCATCAACGCCCTGATCAAGGTCCTCGACCGCGGTGATATCCGACTGTTCTCCAATGTCGAGTACGGAGTCGACCTCCACCTCGAAGAGCTCACAGACCGCTACGACGCGGTGATCTTCTCCACCGGCTGCTTCGTCGATGCCGGACTCGATCTGCCCGGCATCGATCTGCCCGGCTCCTATGGTGCCGCGGACTTCGTCAACTGGTACGACTCGCACCCCGATGTCAGCCAGGAATGGCCGCTGGATGCGCAGCGCGTCGCTGTCATCGGCAACGGCAATGTCGCACTCGACGTCGCCCGCGTGCTGGCGAAGCAGGCCGACGATATGCACACCACGGAGATCCCCGATCACGTCTACGAGGGCCTCAAGGCCTCCCGCGTCACCGATGTCCACATCTTCGGTCGCCGCGGTCCGGCTCAGGCGAAGTTCACTCCGCTGGAGCTGCGCGAACTCGGCCAGGTCAAGGATGTCGACATCATCGTCTACCCCGAGGACTTCGAGTTCGACGACGGGTCGATGCAGGCGATCGAGTCGAGCAACCAGACCAAACAGGTGGCAAAGACCCTCACGGACTTCACGATGCGTGAACCCACGGGAGCGAAGCGACGTCTCCACCTGCACTTCCTCCACGCGCCGGTCGCCATCCTCGGCGAGGACAAGGTGACCGGACTGCGCACGGAACGTCAGGAACTCGACGGCACCGGCGGCGTCAACGGCACCGGCAGCTTCCACGACTGGGACCTCGATGCCGTCTACCGTGCCGTCGGCTATGCGGGCACTCAGCTGCCCCAGCTGCCCTTCGACGAGCGCAAGCGTGTGATCCCGAACCATGAAGGACGAGTCGTCGACTGCGATGACCAGTCGGAGGCTGCCGAAGCCGATGTCGTCCAGGGTGTCTACACCACCGGATGGATCAAGCGCGGACCCGTCGGCCTCATCGGCCACACGAAGGGCGATGCGCTCGAAACCATCGGACACATCCTCGACGACCGTGCCGCCGGGGTGCTCACCGATCCGGTGTACCCGGACGAAGCGGCCATCGTCGAACTGCTCGAGTCCAAGGGCACCGACTTCGTCGATTGGGAGGGCTACCACCGCGTCGAGGCCGCTGAGAAGGCCGCCGGCGAGGTCGAGGGCCGTGAGCGGATCAAGCTCGCCACCCGTGAGGCGATGGTCGCCGAGGCGCGTATGCATGTCACCGCCGAATCCGTCGGTGAGCCGGCCACCGGCAGCTGACTCCGCCAGGCGGTGGCTTCACCGAGCCATCTCCTACAGTTAGGGCCACCTCCTACATTCCGGAGGCCATCGGGCACCGGCAGCGGCTTCTCCACCCGCTGCAGCGGGCAGACGAGTCGCTGCCGGTGTCTGATGCTTCCACCGCGTAGAGTCGGAGACGTCCAGATCGCTCCCGCGTGCGTGTCAAGGCGTCCGTCGGCCGGCAGAGGAGACCTCGTGAGAAACGAATCGCTGCTCAGAACGATCGTCGAACGTGCCTATGCCGAACGACTCGACGCCTGGCAGACGGCGGCCGTGCGGATCAAACACTGGCTCACCGAGCAGCAGAAGGGCCTGCTCAAGGACAAGGACATCTCCCGCCTCGACGTCGACGGGCACCGGATCAAGGATGCGGCCCGCACCCTGGCGAAGCTGACGGAGAAGGCCGAAGACGATCCGGAGCTCACGCTCACCTCCACCGAGGATGTCGAGGATCAGATCCGTGACATCGTCGGCGTCAAGGTGCTGTGCAAGTCACCGCGCGATCAGTCGATGATGTTCGCCGCTCTGCGCGATCCCGAGCAGCTCGGTTCGTTCGAGCTCATCGAGTGGAAAGACTACACGGACCCGCCGAAGGCCAGCGGCTACCGTGCCTGCCACGTCATCCTGCGCATCCCCTCCGACCGGGGACAGCCGGTCTTCGCAGAAATTCAGGTGAAGACGCGACTCCAGGACGCCTGGAGCGAGCTGACACACGAGGACATGTACAAACCCGGTGCTGCGATGAAGCCGAGCAAGCTGCACGGCGAATTTGCCCGGGCCATGGCGAACATGCTCGCCACCGTCGACGACATGGCCGACACCCTGGCCGTCGAACTCACGGCATTGACGAACCCCGAACCCGTGGTCGAACTCGAGGAGCTGCGTGAACAGGACACCGGTATCGAGGTCCGGGTCCGAGCGACCGGCCCGAAATACGCTCTCGCCGTCGACGGTTCGGGACGACAGGGCCTCATCCCGGCGTTTGCGATCCGTCGTCTCAGCGAGACGAAGGGCACGATCAAAGTCAACGACTACGTCCGCATCGATGATCGGCTGCGGGTCAGCGTCGAGGAGGACTCGAAAGGGCTGTACTACATCCCGCTCGAGCTTCCTCGACGCTGATCGCCTCCGCTCACGCGGAGGCCAGGCGGGGTCTCACGAGGAGATCAGGCCGGGACGCTCTGCGCTGTGAGCAACGTATTCCTGGCAGCGACGAGGTTGGCCAGGGACGCCCGGACCTCGGCGTAGCCGCGGGTCTTCAATCCGCAGTCGGGGTTGATCCACAGCCGTTCGGCAGGCACGTGCTTGAGGGCCGCCTCGATGAGTTCGGTGAGTTCGGGCACCGAGGGCACTCGCGGCGAATGGATGTCGTAGACGCCGGGGCCGATTCCACGCACGAAGTCGAAGTCGGCGATGTCGTCGAGGACCTCCATCCGTGACCGTGCCGCCTCGATGCTCGTGACGTCGGCGTCGAGAGCGTTGATCGCTTCGATGATCTCCCCGAATTCCGAATAGCACAGGTGAGTGTGGATCTGCGTGGTTGGTGCGACCCGGGCGTTGACGAGGCGGAAGGAACGCACCGACCAGTCGAGGTAGGCCTGCCGATCGGCTTCCCGCAGCGGCAGCAGCTCTCGCAGGGCCGGTTCGTCGACCTGGATGATGCCGATGCCGGCGGCCTCGAGGTCGGCGACCTCGTCGGCCAGTGCCAGGGCGATCTGGTCGGCGGACTCGCTCAGCGGAACGTCGTCACGGACGAAGGACCATGCGAGGATCGTCACCGGTCCGGTGAGCATGCCCTTGACGAGTCGCTCGGTCCGTTCAGCGGTGTAGGTCGACCAGCCGACGGTGATGGGTGCGGGCCGGGAGACGTCGCCGAAGAGGATCGGCGGCCGGGTGCAGCGTGAGCCGTAGGACTGGACCCAGCCGTTGTCCGTGGTGGCGAACCCGTCGAGGTTCTCCGCGAAGTACTGGACCATGTCGTTGCGTTCGGGTTCACCGTGGACGATGACGTCGAGTCCGAGGTCCTCCTGCAGTGTCACGACCCGATCGATCTCCGCCTTCATCGCCGTGTCGTAGGCGGTGGCGTCGAGTCGGCCGGCGCGGTGATCGGCGCGTGCCTTCCGCACCTCGGCGGTCTGTGGGAACGATCCGATGGTCGTCGTGGGCAAGGATGGGATCTCGAGGGCGGACTGGGCCTCCTGCCTCGTCGCATAGTCGGTGCGGAAGCCGTCGTCTCCGGTCAGGGCCGCGGTGCGGGCGGTCATCTCAGCGCTGTGGACCCGTGCCGACTCGGCGCGGGTGCGCCGGGCACGGTCCGAACGGTTGAACGCCTCGGTGCGGGAATCGGGGCCGGAAGACAGGGCGGCCGACAGGGCCTCGACCTCGGTGACCTTCTCCTCGGCGAAGGACAGCCACGAGGCGACATCGACCGGCAGCGCGGATTCGTTGGCCACGGTGTAGGGCACGTGGAGCAGGGACGTCGAGGTCGAGACACTCAGTGATTCGCGCCCCAGACCGGTGAGCACGTCGAGGCTCTCATCCAGGTCAGCGGCCCACACATTGCGTCCGTCGATGATGCCGGCGACGAGGTGGGTCGACTCGGGCACCTCGTCGGCCACGCGGTCGAGGTACCCCGGGTCGATGGTGCGGGTGGCCGCGGAGATGTCGACGCCGAGTGCGTCGATGCCCGAGGTCGCCAGTGCCGAGAGCCCGGATCGCAGGGAACCGTACGGGGCAGTGACGAAGATCTTCGGATGCGTGCTCGCCCCGGACAGTGCGGCGTAGGTGCGCCGGGCCGCCTCGGCGAGCTGCTCATCGGTGAAACCGGGAACGTCGGTGACGAGCGCCGGCTCATCGAACTGGACCCACTCGACGCCGGCGGCGGCGAGGATGGAGATGATGTCGAGGTAGACGGCGGTGAGCTCCTCGAGGCGATCCAGCGGCGAGGTGGTGGTGCCTGGTGCGGTCTTCGCCAGAGTGAGCAGGGTGATCGGTCCGACGAGGACGGGGCGGACGAGGTGGCCGGCGGTCCTGGCCTCGGAGACGAGGGAGAGCAGATGCTGCGGGTGGGCCTTGAAGGTTGTCGAATCCTCGAGTTCGGGTACGAGGAAGTGGTAGTTCGTGTCGAACCACTTCGTCATCTCGAGCGGGGAGCGTTCGGCGGTTCCGCGGGCGAGGGCGAAGTATTCGTCGAGGTCGGTGCCGGTGGTCGCGGAAGGAATGAGGCCGACGGTCAGGGCGGTGTCGAGGACGTGATCGTAGTGGCTGTAGGAGGCGGGGATCGCGTAGTCCTCGGTGAGTCCGAGCGTATGCAGTCGGTGGTAGGTGTCGATGCGCAGGGTGTGCACGGCCTGGGCGAACTCAGCGGCGTCGATGCGGCCGGCCCAATAGGATTCGAGGGCCTTCTTCTGTTCGCGTCGGGCTCCGATGCGCGGGTAGCCGGTGATCGTGGCCTGTGGGAATGTGCTGGTCATGAACGTGCTTCCTTCTGTGGTGTGGTTTCACTGTCGGTTGTCGGCGGCCACCGCCGGGGTGGTGGCGGTGGTGGGAATGAGGACACGGATACTCCTTTGTCATCGAGTGCGGTGAGCAGCTCTTCGGTGGTGGACAGGTCATTGAAGGTATAGAAGTGGAGGCCGTCGGCATCATGGTCGAGGATCGCGGCCGTGTGCTCGGCGGTGATCTCGAGACCGATGCGTCGCGCAGCGGCGGCATCCCCGGCATGATCGAAGCGGGCGATGAGGTGGTCGGGGACGGGGAGTCCGGAGAGGCGGCCCATCGTGTGCAGACGCTTGAGATCGGTGATCGGCAGAATTCCGGGAATGATCGGAATGGTGATGCCGGCATGTTCGGCACGGCGGCGCAGCCTGGCATAGGCGTTCGGGTCGAAGAAGAGCTGCGTGATCGCGAAGTCGGCGCCATTGCGCTGTTTGGCCGCGAGCACGTCGAGGTCTTCTTCCGGACCTGTGGACTCGGGATGCCCGGAAGGATAGGCGGCGACGCCGATGCCGAGGCGTCCGGCGGCCAAGCGGGCGACGTTGTCGGTCTCGACGGTGCGCAGCAGCTGAACGAGGGCATCGGCGTGGGGGAGGTGCCCGGGCGGCAGGCTCGCTTCCCGGTCTGGAAAGTCGCCGCGGATGGCGAGGAATCCACGGACCCCGACGCCGAGGAGGTGGTCGATCCACGGCAGCAGCTCCGCCTCGGTGCTGGCCGTGCAGGTCAGGTGGGCCAAGGGCCGCAGTGAGGTGGTGGCGGTGATGTCGGCGATGAAATCCGCGGTGCCCTGCAGCCAGCCGCTGTTCGCCGAGGAGGTCACAGCGAGGTAGTCGGGGGTCAGTGAGTCAAGGAAACGCAGCAGCCCGGGCAGCCGTGCGGCCTGCTTCTCAGATCGGGGCGGGATGACCTCGAAGGACAGTGCTCGGCGCAGCCGTCGACGTGACGGAGGGTGGAGCTCGGCCGCGGAGTCCGGTGCCGAGGCGGAGATCCTGGGGATCGCTGTAGTGATGGACATGCCGCCATCCTGGCAGCGGAGGCAGGGGCGTGCGGTCGGGACCGGTGATCGGCGTCATAGCCCGTCACGGGAGGGTCAAGGAACGTACGGTTCGGTCAGAAGAGGACTCAGTCCGTCATGGTCAGGCGACCGGGGGACGGATGCGGTATGGGATCGTTGGGCGGATCAAGATGGCTGTTCGTCCCCGATATAGTATTGGTAATCAGTTTCACCCCGGTCGAGATCACTATCTCGAGCCGGGGTCGAACATCTTCTGACCGGTTCGAACCGACGCGTAGACTCCTTGAGTGACTTCCATTCGAATATTACGCCGCTGGGCCGTCCGAGTGGTGGCCGGTGTGCTGGCGCTCTGTGTCCTCGCCGTCGTCGCGTTGGTGATCTGGGCGAAATCGGGAGTGATGCACGCCGAGGCGGAGGCCTGGGAGTCTGTTCTCACTGACCCGAGAATCACCGTGGAAGAGCATGCGAACGCTGTGGTGCTGCGCCCGGCCGAGAAGACGGCGACGTCGGTCGGTCTCGTCTTCTACCCCGGCGCGAAGGTCGACGCAGAAGCCTACGCCCGGAAACTGAGCGGGATCGTGGCCGACGCCTCTGCCACTGTCGTCATCGTCAAGCCGTGGCTGCGCCTGGCCATCATCGATCCACGCGGCCCGTCGACATTCACGGACTACTCGCCGGAGACGCAGACATGGATGGTCGGCGGACATTCCATGGGCGGGGTCCGCGCTTGTTCCGCTGCCGATGACGCCGACGCCCTCGTGCTCTTCGGTTCCTACTGCGCAGCTGATCTCTCCGGCGATCAGCTTCCGGTGCTCAGCCTCTCCGGCAGCGAGGACGGACTCTCCACACCGCAGAAAGTCGCCGATGCCCGAGAGAAGCTCCCCGCCTCGGCGACGATGGTCGAGATCCCGGGAGCCAGCCACTCGAGCTTCGGCGACTACGGTGCGCAGAAAGTCGACGGTTCTCCTCGCATCGACGATGAGCAGATGAACTCGACCGTCACGACCGAGCTGCTCGAATTTGCCGAGAGAGTGCGAAGTGAGTGAGCGTCAAGGACCTCAGCGGTAATTGGTGAACTGCAGGTCGACCTCGAGGTCCTGTCCCTTGAGCAGGGCGATGACGTCCTGCAGGTCGTCGCGCTTCTTCGAGCTCACGCGCAGCTCGTCGCCTTGGATCTGTGCCTTGACACCCTTGGGGCCCTCTTCGCGGATGATCTTCGAGATCTTCTTCGCATTGTCCTTGTCGATGCCCTCCTTGATCGAGGCATCGATGCGGTACTCCTTGCCGGAGGGGTAAGGGTCGCCGTCTTCGAGGGACTTCAGCGAGATTCCGCGCTTGACCAGCTTCGACTGGAAGACGTCGAGGATGGCCTTGACCCGGTCTTCGCTGTTGGCCTTCATCTGCACGGCTTCGCCGCTCCAGGCGATCGAGGCGTCGGTGCCGCGGAAGTCGTAGCGGGAGTTGATCTCCTTCGCCGCCTGGTTCAGTGCGTTGTCGGCCTCCTGACGGTCGACCTTGCTGACGATGTCGAATGAGGATTCGCTGGCCATGAATGCTCCTTAGTCTGCGATGGTTTTGCCCGTTGAGAACGGGCGAGGCTGTTGTCTCCGAGTGTAGTCGAGGCCCCGAATTGTGATCTGCGTCTACCGAGTTGGAGATTCGGGTCTGGGCCTTGTATTCTTTTCAGGTGCTCATCGAGCGCCACCTGCGGCAGATTGCCCGAGCGGCCAAAGGGAGCTGACTGTAAATCAGCCGGCATTGCCTTCGAAGGTTCGAATCCTTCATCTGCCACGCAGAATAGAGAAGCTCCGTGACCGATCGGTCACGGAGCTTCTTCCATGTTTGAGGGTTGCCGGACCTATGACCCGCGGCTACCGTGGGCCAGAAGTGCACACGTAGTGCACAAATGCAGCACGTATGCACTTTCGGCGCACAGTTGTGTTGAGCACGGTCGCGGAACGTGAGCATGCGTCGGTCAGTCGCGGGGTTGTGAGTGGAGCCTGCGTCCGGCAGGAGCTTGATCGTCTGTGTATCCGATGCTGGGGTTGCGGGTCTCTCGATGCTTGCCAAGCCAACCGCGGACACCTAGCGTGTGAGGACACCACGCGCAGATCTGCGCAAAGGAGGGGCGGGGCAATGGCTGAGAATCCGGCCGAGGGCGAAGCGCCTCGGCGCTTGAATTCGCTCGAAGATCGCAACGCCGTCGTCGAATCAGCCCTCGACAGGGCCATCAAGCGCGGTGATTTCGATGATCTGCCGGGCTTGGGCAAGCCGCTGACCGGGTTGCACAGCTCCTCTGATCCCGATTGGTGGATCAAGCAGAAGATGGATGCCGAAGGCATCAACGGCGTCGCTCCGGCCGCGTTCCAGCTCCGTAAGGAGAACGCAGTCCTCGAAGACACCGTCGACGCCTTCATGACCGAATCCGAGGTCCGCGACTACCTCGCGGGGTTCAACGCGAGAGTCCGCGAAGCGGTGATGGATCTGCGTGACGGCCCGCCCGTGTTCACCCCGCCCCGGGACGTCGAGAAGGAGGTCGTCGCCTGGCGGCAGCGGCGGATCGTGAAGAAGAACGACACCGGCGCCGAGGCAGGTCCGGGGGAGCGTTCCAAGGATCCGAATGCGCCCGGCTGGGATCGGGGTGGAAGCCGCGCGGACTCGAATGAGGGCGGCCGACTGCCCGGCGACAGTGATGCGGAATCGGCCGGGTCGCCTCGGCGATGGTGGCAGCTCTTCCGCCGCTGAGGCCGATATGAGTCGGCGGCCATCGGTTGGTCAGCATGTTCGCCGAGTATTCAGCGAGGATGACCAGAAGTCCCAGACAGGCGAATCCGACGACCAGTACTGAGGCGAGGGGGTTGAGGTCGAGGGTGAGATCACGCTCGGTGAGGGCATAGGCTGAAGCCATGAGTTTTCAGCAGTTCCTCCACGAACGGGGCATCGTCGAGCGCCCCGGAGCCGGAAGCCGCCCGTTGGTGATCGCCCATCGCGGTTATTCCGCCGTTGTGCCCGAGAACAGCCTCGCCGCAGTCGATGCCGCACGCGCCCTCGGGGTCGACTTCATCGAAGTCGACACGTCGACCAGTGCCGATGGCGTCCCGGTGATCCTCCACGACCCCGATCTGGACCGGACCACGAACCGGAAGGGCCCCGTCGTCAACCTCACCGCCGAAGAGCTGTCGTTCGTCGACGCCGGTTCCTGGATGGGGCCCGGATTCAACGGAGTGCGCATCCCGACCCTGTCAGCCGTGATGAGGGATATCCAGCACCGAGGCGGCGAACTCCTCCTCGAGCTCAAAGGGGAGTGGTCATCGGGTGCGGTGGCGCGGGTCTCTGAAATGGTTGTGGAGACCGGTATCGCCGACCGGATGATCGTCCAGTCGTTCAATATCGAGACGCTTGAGGCCTGTCGGGACATGCTGCCGATGGTCGCGCGTTTCCTGTTGCGCATGGTTCCCAAACCTGAGGACATCGAGATCGCTCGCAAGCTCGGGGCGGTGGCGATCAATCCTTCGTACAAGGGGTTCTCCATGCGCAGATCGGTGGTCACCGAGATCATGGACAACGACCTCGGCGTCTTCGTCTGGACTGCTGACGAGATGAACGAATGGCGGGAGCTCCTCGGAGCCGAGGTCGATGGGATCATCACGAACCATCCCGGTCGACTGCAGGGATTCCTGGCGGGGCGATTCGACCCTGTGAAATAGCTGCTTTCGCTGGTGAGAGCGGTTCAGTTTAGGGGTCTGCGTGAGGTTTCATCGAAGTTTCCGTCTCGTGTGAGTGACGTCACTGGAGTCCGATTTGCCCGGAGCGAGCGAACCCGTGTAAATTCTTACCTGTTGCCCCGATAGCTCAGTCGGCAGAGCATCTCCATGGTAAGGAGAAGGTCAAGGGTTCGATTCCCTTTCGGGGCTCTCGTGCCGCCTAGAAGCGGTGCTGGGGCGGGGTAGCTCAGCTGGTTAGAGCGCACGACTCATAATCGTGAGGTCGGGGGATCGAGTCCCCCTCCCGCTACTTTCAAGCCCCTCACCAGGGATAACGTCCCGGTGAGGGGCTATTTTTCTGCCCAGAGACGGCAACCGAGGGTTATAGGCCAAAATGTGTGTATGGGCAGGGCGTGTCGATGCTGGTTCTCACCGGGTTCTGCCACCCCAGCCCTTCTGGATCCCATTGCCATCCTCGACGCTGAATCCCGTCCCGTAGAGAAGATTCGTCTCCTCTCGGCCCGTGTCGGGTTTCACCACATTCGGGACGCTGCGCGGTGGTGTCCACGCTCGTGGAGTAACGAACGACCACGGGTCCTTGGGTGCCTCGGTGCGCAGATACAACAGCCAGTCGACTCCTCGGCGGGCATGATCGATGTTCAGTCCTCGATGGGCTCGGAGGAAGTCCTTGATCGCTTTGTTCGGGCCGCCCTCTAATGGGGTCGTAGTCTTCGCGATCGTGTAGTCGTCTTCGGCTAGTTCTAGCCACGTGAACAGTTGCCGGTCGCGGAGGAGTCCTGTCAGCAGGTTGTGGGATCGACGGGTCCGAAGATGCGTGTACCACCAGCGCTGTCCCGGCTTCACGTGTGCCGGTCGGGGTGTTCCTGGCCGCACCTGGGTGCGGTGTTTGAGGAACGATTCCCATTTCGCTTCCCAGGACGTGAATGCGCCTGTCCACTTCGTGGCTTCGTCGAGGCTGGTGACCTTCGGCAGCATCTTGAACAGGCCGAGGAGTTCCTTGTTCGCCGGCAGGACGGGCCGCATGGTCAGGTACCGATGTGCGGCCTGTCGGATGTGGAAGTGACACCGTTAGATACGGGTGGTCGGCCAGAGTCGCTTGATCGTTGTCGTCAATGGTCCGTTGCCATCGACGATCGCAGCCACCGGGGCGGGGATGCGGCTGATGAGGGCTGTCCAGGACGCGTTCTTCTCCTGGTCGCACCATTGCCAGTCGATGACGTGAGTGCCGGTGTAGGCGATGAGCACGCACCAACCGTTGAAGTAGGTGCCGTCGAGCATGATCACACTTGCCACTCCGAAGGATCGTGGCAGGTTGGCTGGTCTGTCAAGCCCACCCGGTGCACCAAACCCAAGGCTGGCACCTACGCTGATTCGTACTACCGGTTCGACGCTTCGCTCTTCGTGAAGGGAAGTCCGATCACTCTCGGCGTGGGCCTTCACTACCGCACGTCCAAGTCAGGGGCGGTTAAAACCTGGCAGGTTGGCGGCTAATATTGAATCAATCATCAACGCAGTCAGGACTAAACGGATGCAGGTGCAAGATATGGCGACCGATCAGCGTGAGCGATTCCTCTCAAAGACGGAATGGAAGTTCATCGGCTTCCTCGCACTCGCATTTGTGTTGACACCGATCTTCTACGGTCTGCCCTTGCTTAGCCCTTTGTTTGCTTTAGGCACGAGCGTCCGCTCGCATAAGGCAAAGATGGTGTGGCTCTGGGTGGTCTCATCGGTCCTGGTTCTGATGTCGATCGCACCGTTCATCCTAAGGATCGCTGGCCTGAGCAACTTCATCGTCGAATGACATTGCGAGGCATCAGACTTCGATCGAGCCTCGGCGCGTATCCGCCATTTGTTGGTAGTTGAAGTAAACAGCCCCTGAGCCTGAATGGCCGGGGGCTGTTTTCGTTCCTCAACTTGCGCCCAGAACCTCGCGTGTCGTCGCTGGCAACTCTTCCGTGTCCGGTCACAAGCTACGGGCATGATCATCCGACACTTGACCGCCGAGTACATCGGTAAGACCGTCACCCTGCCGACCCTCGCAGCCCTCGGCCGGTGCCGTAGCGGCACACTCCACTCCATCACCCTCGAAACCGCCACCGACACGAGTACCCTCCGCATCGGCGACCACCTGCACTCGGTACCCAACGACGCGACCGTGTACGTCACCACCGAAGTGAGCGGACTCTGATGGTCGACAAGTCCGGTTGGGATCCGGAGAAATGCCAAGCCACCAGCAAGAAACGCGGCGACCAGTGCAAAAACTACCCCGTCCGCGGCCTCCGCGTATGCCTACGCCACGGCGGGGGATCGAAGAAAGCCCGTACCGCAGCTACCCGCAACCTCGAGCAGGAGAAACTCACCCGCGTCGCCCGTCGTCTCGGCACACCTCACGAGAACCTCGACCCCGCACAGGCACTGCTGGACCTCGTCGCATCCAAAGCCGGCGAAGTGGAGTGGTTGCGACACCAGGTGGAGCTCCTCGAAACCGACGGCGACCTCTGGTGGGGTGAAACCAAGGTCGTCGGCAAGGACAACCCGGAGTTCGGGGAACAGTTCGAACGCACCGAGGAAGCCCGCCAACACATCGTCTACACGCTGTTGCACAAAGCGCAGGACCAGCTCGCGAAGTACGCCGGCGAAACACTCAAGGCCGGCGTGGACGAACGCCAAGTGCGTATCGCCGAGCAGACGGGCGCCCAGTTCGAAACCGTCCTCACATCACTCCTCACCGGCATCAGTGCCACACCCGAACAGATGCAGACCTCGACCACCGAGATCCCACGGATCCTCAGCAACCTCGCAGGGGGTGGCAAATGAACGTTGAATACGTCAGATACCAAGAAGGCGAGAAGCAACGCCGCCGCATCCGCAACGCCCCCCATCGAACTCGCCATGACCTACCACGCGATCGACCGCACACCGGACGGCATGACGATAGGTGATCACGTCAACAGCATTGAAACCAACGCCCTCGAGCAGACCGATAATGCGGCCCGCACGGGCATGTTGTGGGTGCAAACAGGGCCCCTCCCGCTACCGATCAAGCCCCTCACCAGGGATAAGGTCCCGGCGTGGGGGTCTTCTCTTATGCTCAGGGCCGGTCCGAGCGCGACGGATGTCCGTTCGACCGCAATTCGGCGGCGGGGTATGGTCATCGGACGGTTTGTCACCTACTCTCATAGAGACTGTTCGACCGAAGCGGGAGATCAACGATGATCAACGCACAACTGTCCGACTGGCTGCTCGATTCCGAACCGTCCTTGCGCTGGCAGGTCGAACGTGACCTCCTCGGTGCTGAGGACTCGACCTGGCAGTCAAGCAGAGCCGAAGTCGCACACGTCGGATTCGGTGCCGAGCTGCTCGCCAGGCAGGACCCGGATGGGCAATGGGCCGGCGGAGCATATTTCCCCGCCGGCTTCGATTTCGACACTGAGCGTTCACAGCCGTGGACGGCGACGACCTGGGCGCTCAAGGACCTGCGCGAGTGGGGAGTGGCTGCGTCGGTGCTGGCAGGGACCGCAGAGAAACTGGCGCCCGTTCGGTGGGAATACGAGAACCTGTCCTACTGGGGCGGCGAAGTCGATGTGTGCATCAATGCGTGGACACTGTCGAACGGCCTCTGGCTGGGTGCCGATGTCGACGGGCTCGTCGACTGGTTCCTCGACCACCAGCTCGATGACGGCGGGTGGAACTGCGAATGGGTCGACGGTGCGAAGGTGTCCTCCTTCCATTCCACCCTCAACGCCCTCGTCGCGCTCCTCGATTACCAGAAGTCCACCGGCGACAGCGCACGCGTAGCTCAGGCCCGGGCCGGGGGAGAGGAATACCTGCTCGTCCGAGATCTGTTCCGCCGCCGAGGCACCGGCGAACCCTTCGACGAACGTGCCCTGGCGCTGTTCTGCCCCAGACGGTGGTTCTACGGGATCCTGCCGGCACTCGATTACTTCCGAGAAGCGGCACGAACCGATGGCACCGATCCGGATCCGCGCATGCGCGAAGCCGTTGAGATGATCCGGTCTCGCCGAGGAGCGGACGGACGCTGGCAACAGGAGCACCGCCTCGGCGGGGAAGTCTGGTTCCATGTCGACGCACCCGTCGGCGAACCCTCGAAATGGGTGACGCTGCAAGCCCAGCGGATCCTCGACTGGTGGGATGCCTCCGCCACCGCCCAAGGCGGCGATTGAGCCCACGAATGTCTTACCGGAGGTCGAATTCCCTGCCGCGGTCCTCGGCCGGTCGGGGCCCACGGATCCAGCGGTCCGCCTCGGCGATGGCGACATCATTGATGCTTGCTTCACGGCGTGCCATCAGCCCCTGAGCATCGAACTCCCACAACTCGTTTCCATAGCTGCGCCACCACTGACCGCCGGCATCGTGCCATTCGTATTGGAAGCGGACGGCAATGCGGTTGTCATCGAATGCCCACAGATTCTTGCGCAGCGCGTAGTCGAGTTCGCGGTCCCATTTGCGGGTGAGGAACGCAAGGATCTCATCGCGGCCGGTAATGAACTCATCGCGATTGCGCCACACCGAATCCACGGTGTAGGCCGAGGCGACTGTCCGCGGACTGCGAGTGTTCCACGCATCCTCGGCGCCCTGGACCTTCTGCGCGGCGGAGTCCCGATCGAACGGCGGCAATGGGGGACGGTGTTCAGTCATGAGGGATCCTTCCCGGCCGCGTCCGTGTCTGCCTGTCTGGAGGCGTGCCTGCGGCCTGGCCCTTCATGCTACTCGGTGCCAACCGCGGCGGGAAGGTCGATGCGCAGCCGCGGCACAGAGACCCCGTCCCCGCCGAGTGACGGGGACGGGGTTGCGTCGGGGTGGTGCCTGCTGGAATCTGACCGAGTCAGTCCTTGAAGTCGAAGTCTTCCTTGTCGATGCCGGGGAACATGAGTTCGTACTTGACCATCTTGTCCTTGTGGTCGACGATCTTCACCGATCCGAAGAACTTCTTCTCATTGTTGTAGGACTGTTTGTCTTTGATGGTGACCTGGCAGGACTTGTATCCGTACCATTCCTTGAGCTCCATATCGGAGTCGCACGCGGCTTCCTTGACCTTCAATTCGAGCTTGTTCTCGAACAGATCGATGAGGTCGGCTTCGATCGATGCGGCGGGCACGATGCCGTTGCCCTTCTTGTCGATCTTCATGCCGTCGTCACTGGCCCAGTTCGTCGTCTTCGCAGCGTCGGCGAACAGATCGGACGACTTGGTGTCGGTAGGCTCTTTCTCGGCGGGTTCAGAACCCTGGGCCTCGGCCGCTTCCGACTCGACGGCACCTCCGCCGAATCCGCCCTTTTCGGTCTGAGCTGCTTCGGAGTTCTCGTCTTCGGCCGGTTTGTCGTCTCCGGATCCTCCGCAGGCGGTCAGGGACAATGCAAGAGCGGTTCCAGCAGCCGCCGTCAACAGGCGGGGCATCCAAGCGGACCGGCGAATCGGGGTCATCGTGTTTCTCCTTCGCACTCAGGCGATCACAAGCGTTGTCTATACACCACGATTCTGCCACGGCGCATTGCCGCAGACGCCGGTTCGGTGTGCAGATCCGGCGACACCTGTGACGATTCGGGCACATTCGGGCCGGGGAGTGAGTAACTTTCGGGCCGGGAAGTGACCATCCGCCACCGCTGCCCGCATAACCACCCGCTGCAGTGGGTGGTTATGCGAGGAAAGAGCTGTGATGGTTGAGTGCCTGTAGGGGAAGACGTTGCCGGTGCGGTGTGCGGGCAATGGTGCGTGATGCTCCGTGACGTCTGCCTTCGTCTGCTCAGTGGCGTCTGCCGCCGTCTGTTCCACGGCGTCTGGCTTCGCCTGTTCCGTGACGTCAGTCTTCGTCTGCTCAGTGGTGTCTGCCTCCGACCACCCCGGGGCGGTGATGAGGTTCGATTCGAGACGAAGCTGTTGACGCCTATTCCGCGGCAGGGGAGTTGACGGCCTTCGCGAGGGCCTCGAAAGCGCGAATCGTCGGGAACAGCTTCGTCGCATCCTGCGGCAGTCCCCAACTCGAGAGTTTGACGCCGAGGACGTTCGCGCCCGGGTTCATGTAGATCATCTGACCGTGGATGCCGAGAGCGAGGAAGGCATGAGAGTCGGGGAACGGGAACCAGAATTGGTTGTGATATGCCCCGCCCGGCATCCGGTTGTCTCCGGGCCCATCGGCGAAGGCCCGGCGCACATCGTCGGAGGTGGTGAGCGTATCGCCGATCCACGTCGTGGGAGCGACCTGCTGCCCGGTCAGAGACTGACCGCGGTTGATGTAGACGAAGCCGAAGCGGGCAAGATCGCGCAGACTCGTGTTGATGCCGCCGTCGAACATCCCGACCCCGTACTGGTCGGTGGCGATGATCGCGTCCTGTTCGGCACCGAGCCGGGACCACAGCACCCGTGACATGAGCGGCTGCATGCGCTCGCCGGCGATCTTCTCGCATACCCATCCGAGCACATCGGTCTCGCAGGACCGGTACTCGAAGACCCCGCCGTGTTCGGACTTCGCCTCAAGTGTGGTGAGGAACTCGTACATGCCGATGCCCGGATTCTCGCGCTTGGCTTCCGACCAGCCGATCTGCTCTTCGATCTGCCTCACTTCGGACTTCGGGTCGAGGTAGTCCTCGGAGAAGCGGATGCCCGAACGCATGTCGAGGATGTGGCGCACCGTGGCACCGGCATAGCCGGACGTCGCAAGCTCCGGGACGTAGTCGGTGATGAGACGATCCGGGTCGAGGTCACCGGATCCGACGAGCACGCCGGCAACTGTGCCGACGAGTGACTTCGACACCGACATCAGCAGATGCTCGGTCGACGCGGTCATCTCTCCGAAATACTCTTCGGTGAGCACGGTCCCGTTGTGCATGAGCATCCAGGCATCCGTGTCGGTGGATTCGATGACGCTGCGGACGCTGCGAGCCTTCGAGTGCTCCGTCGCCGGGATCTCGACCTCGCCGAGGTCCTGCAGATCGGCTGGAAGTTCGGCCACCGGCCCGGTGCCCCGGGAGATCGGCGTCGTCGGCAGAACCCGGGCGACGTTCTGGAACGACCACCGGACGTTGACGGGATCCTGCCAGTTGTCCCGGTCGATTCCGGCCGCCGGATCGACAGGTGCCGATGGGGTCACGGCTGGCTCCGCCGGGGGAGTGGCCGCGGTCTGCTCCGGTGCCGGTTCGATCACTCTTCACCTCTGATTCTCGGGTCGGTCTGTCCGCGGAACGGATCCGCGGACGGCAGCTGCTCGCCGCCTCGGGTCGTGTTGAGATTATCATCGAGGCGGCCGGGCTCCGATTCAGTCGCCTTTGGCTCCGGGCCCGCCGAGAGCCGGCGACGGATCATCCGCGACGACCGGAACTCCGGCATACATCGCGCGGATCGAATCGATGAAGTGCTTGGCGCGGATGCTCAGCGCATCGGGTCCGCCGACGTTCGTCTGCAGCGGATTCTTCGTCACCAGCACTCCGAGGTCCGCGCCCTTCCACCGGTAGTCTCCGGCGCCGAAGATGCGCAGGAAGAACACCTCGCTGCCGTTCTGCAGAGGGTGCCAGTCCAGGGCCGCGCGCTTGTATGTCAGCGTTCCGTACTGATCGAGGTAGTACTGACCCGTCAGCGGCGAATGTGTGATGTACTCGGTGATCGGCGCCGTCTCCTTGATGATCATCTGGCTCCACTCATCGGCGCCGGAGAGCTCTTCCCACCGCTCGTTGATCTCCTTGACGTCGAGGTCGAATTCGACATCGAGGTATTCGAGCAGGTGGAACAGGAACAGCGGCACATCAGCATAGGCACCGGCCGTGACGTTCGTGATCGCCGAGGCACCGGAGATCCGCGGATTGAGTTCGCCGAGGTAGACGTCGTCGCTGTCGAGATCGACGAGGACATCGACCTCGAAGAACCCGCGATACCCGCGGGTGCGCAGTCCCTCACCCATCCGACCCACGAGGTCACGGGTCTGTGCCCGCTGCTCGGCGTTGAGCACATCGGGCTTCATCTCATTGCCGCACCACCCGCCCTTGTACGGGGTGAGCTCGGCAAAACCGGCCAGCTCGGTCAGATAAGGACCGACGACGACACCGCTGGAGGTGATGACCGCTTCGACGGCGACCGGGGTGTTGTTGATCCGCTTCATCACCTTCAGCTGCTCGCCGATGATGTCGTCTTTGTGCGTCTCCCAACCAGCGGCATCGGAGATGAAGAACGTCGTCTTGCCCGAATCACCGTACGGAGTCTGCACGACGAGATCGGTCCCCAGCCCCGCCTCGGCGGCTCGGTCATTGAGCTCTTCATAGGTGTCAGCGGTGGTGAGGACATTCGGAACGGAGAACGCACCGGCCTCATTGCCGAGCTTCGTCGTCTCGATCTTCGAATCGAGCTGATTGCGCAGCGCCGCCGAAGGCAGGATGAGATCGTAGCCGAGTTCCCGGCAGATCCGCTCAGTCTCCTCGTCGAAGAAGACCATCGCGACCTTGACTCGTTCACCATGGGGGACATTGCGCGTCATATGAGCGCGCACCTCGGCGTTGAGCAGCAGCCAATTGTTGATCGCCTCACCGGATTCGAACTCGACATAGGGTCTGTAGCGCGGGGAGAACACGCGCGGATGTCCACCGTCCCAGCCGTCGTAGTAGGTGATGTAGGAGAAGTTGCGCACCCACCGGTCGAGGCCGAGCAGGTTGAACGGGGTGGCTCCGACGAAATAGATCGGGGTCTGATTCGTGCGGAAGAAGTGCCGGACCTCGGAGATGTTGCGCAGCGGTCGGCGCAGCTGGACTCTGTCGGCTTCCTCACCGGCATAGGCTGCATCGGTGGCCACAGCCACCTCGAGCTGCGGTGGGGCGGCATCGGCAGAGGCCGGTGCCGGGCCGGATCCGGAGGCAGCGGCTGCTGGTGCAGCAGCGGCGGGGGCACCGGGACCGGGCGCCTGCGGTGAGGGGACCGCGACTGCGTCTTTGACTCGGGCGCCGGGTTTCGCCGCCTGTGCCTCGGAGCTCTTCGGGTCAGCGCTGGAGGATTCGTTCGTCATCGCACTACTCCTTACCTGATGTGATGTGGACAACATATACCAGTTTCGAGGCCATGAGCCTGATGGTGCAGGAATTGTGTGAACCGGACACGAACGCGCGATCAATTCTTCGCCGGTGAGCGTCGCCCTCAGGCCGTGCTTTAGGCTGGTGTCGATACTGACCCCAGTGGAAGAGAGAGCGCATATGCCGGTGAATACGGAGAAGCAGGGGGCCTCGTTCTCCCTGCCTGAGCCCTATGAGGTCTCCCGGGAGGCGATCGCGGAGTTCGCGCTCGCCACCGGGTCGAAGGCCGATTACCATTTCGACACCGAGGCGGCCACCGCTCTGGGCTACCGCGACGTCGTCGCTCCGACCACCTTCGCCGTGATCATCGCGCAGAAGTCCGAAGCCGCCTATATCTCCGACCCCGATTCGGGCATCGACTTCTCGAAGGTCGTCCACGGCTCCGAGCAGTTCTCGTTCACCCGCCCCATCGTCGCCGGTGACCAGCTGTCGGCCGTCACCCACGTCGATGGTGTCCGAGCTGCCGGCAGCAACGCCATGATCACCACCCGCACCGAGATCACCGATGCCGCGCAGCAGCCCGTCGTCGCCGTGACCTCGACCATCGTCGTGAGAGGAGACGGAGAATGAGCCCCATCGACCTCTCCGCACTGACCATCGGAGACACCGTCGTCGAATCGGAGATCCCGCTGTCGCGGGCCTCCCTGGTCGACTACGCCGCAGCCTCGGGCGACCACAATCCGATCCACTGGAACGAACGCTTCGCCCGCGAAGTCGGACTCGACGATGTCATCGCCCACGGGATGCTCTCGATGGCAGCGGTCATCGCCCCGGTCGCCGAATGGCTCGGTGATCCCGGTGCGATCGTGGACTACCGGACCCGCTTCTCCGCACCCGTCGTCGTCCCTGACGCCGCAGCCGGATCACCTGCGACCCCGACGACCTCGCTCGCCCTCACCGCCACGGTCGGCGCCGTCGACCCAGCCGTCGGCACCGCCCGCATCGACATCACCGTGAAGTCCGGTGCGGCAGATGTCCTCAGCCGCACCCAGGTTCGGATCTCGCGGTGACCGAAGCCCGCACCCAGGAACTCGCGGCGTTCACCACCTTCCGCCTCGGCGGGCCGGCCCCGCAGGTGACCGTCGCGAACACCCGGGACGAGCTGCTCGACTTCTGCCGCGCTCATCCGCTCGCACTCAGCGGTCGGGAGAGGGCCGGGGTGCTCTTCATCGGCGGCGGATCGAACCTGCTCATCGCCGATGCGGGGTTCGACGGCGCCGTCTGCGTGGTCCGGACCACCGGAGTGGAGACGACCGAGACCACGGCGACCGACACCCGGGTCACCGCCGAGGCAGGGGAGGACTGGGACGCGTTCGTCGCCCATACACTCGACTTCGGGCTCTCCGGGTTGGAAGCGCTGTCCGGGATCCCGGGATCGGTCGGTGCGACCCCGATACAGAACGTCGGCGCATACGGCACCGAGGTCGGTGAGCTCATCTCCTCTGTCGAGGTGTTCGACCGTGTGGCCGGTCAGATCCGCCACCTCACCGCCGTCGAACTCGAATTCGGCTACCGCACCTCGGCGCTCAAACGTGCCCAGATCGCGGCCGGCACCCCTCAGTTCGTCGTGCTCTCAGTGACCTTCGACCTCCGACGCAGTGACGAGTCGCTGCCGGTGCGCTACGCTCAGCTGGCCTCGACACTCGACGTCGAGATCGGCACCCGCGTCCCGGCGAAGCGCGTGCGAGAGAACGTCATCGCGCTGCGCCGCTCGAAGGGCATGGTCCTCGATGAGGCTGATCACGACTCCTGGTCGGCCGGTTCCTTCTTCACCAACCCCATCGTCGACGACGCAGCGGTCCTGCCCGCCGAGGCTCCTCGCTACCCGGTGACCGACCCGCTGAGCGGAGCGAAGATCGAGGGCAGGACGAAGACATCGGCGGCCTGGCTGATCGAGCATGCCGGATTCGCCAAGGGCTTCAGCCTCGGCGACGGACGGGCATCGCTGTCGACCAAGCACACCCTGGCGCTGACGAACCGGGGACACGCGAGCGCGGCAGATGTGATCGAACTCGCTGCGACCATCGTCTCCGGTGTCGAAGACGCCTTCGACATCACACTCGAACCCGAACCGACCTTCATCGGCTGCTCCATCGACGACGGGAAGCGTCCTTAGACTGGTGGCCGTGTCATCACGTCGCAGAATCACCGCACTCATCATCACCTTGGCCGCGGTTGCACTCGTCACCCTGCCCTGGGCGCTGTTCACCTCGCGGGCCGACCTCACCTTCGGCCCGCATGAGGCGCAGTACCGGGTCACCGCTGACTCCCGGCTCACCGTCGACTTCGGCCCCCTGGGCAAGCTGCTCGTCCCCACCGAGGATGTCATCCCCCTCGGCCTGGGACTGCACGTCGACATCGGAGAGATCCCCGTGTCCGGCGACTCCAGCGACGCAGAGCGCCCCGCAGCCGACCCCGAGGCGGTCGCGGATCCGGGCGGGGGAGCCGTCGATGCCCTCGGCGGCGACATCGCCTCCTACGCCTCTCTGTTCTCGGCCCCGCAGGCACAGATCGACCAGGTCATCGAGGGACTCAGCCAAGAGATCCTCACCCGGTGGGCGCTGGCCGTCTGTGTGATCACCGGCGGACTCGTCGGTCTGGTCCTCTTCCTCGGGCCCACTCGGGGCGACACAGTCATCCGGGCCTTCGTCGGCAAAGAACTCCTCGGAATCGGACTGGTGCTCGTGCTCGTCCTCACCGGGCTCGGCACCGTCGTGCTCAACCGTCCGAAACCGATCGCCGCCGATCCGGCATTCGAAGGCACGCCCCTGGCGGGTTCCCAGGTCACGGGCCGCCTCGGCGGAATCATCGACACCGCGTTCGGGGCGGTGCAGGACTTCGCCGACGACAACGATGCCTTCTACGACGACGTTCTGGAGGCCCTGCGGGCGCAATGGAACGACCGCCCGATCACCGGCAATTGGACCGACCGGGGACTCGTCCCACCCGCCGGCATCGGAGCACCCGCTGCTGACAGCGGTGAGGGCCAGGGACAGAAAGGCGTGTCGACCTTCGTCTATGGATCCGATATCCACTGCAATATCGGAATGGCTCGCGTCGTCGGTGAGGTCGCGGGAATGAGCCGGGCCGATGCCTACATCGACGGCGGTGACATCTCTATGACCGGAACGTCGGCAGAGAACTACTGCCTCGATGTGCTCGACGACGAACTGCCGGAGAAGCTGCCGCGGATGATCGTCAAGGGCAACCACGATTCCATGGGCACGACCCAGCATGCGAAGGCCCGCGGCTGGAAGGTCCTCGAAGACTCCACCGCGGAGATGGCAGGGGTGACCTTCTTCGGCGCCGCCGACCCTCGCCGCACAGTGTTCGGATCCGGGCCGCAGCTCGAAACCGACCTGACCGCCGACCAGTATGCGCAGCGGCTGCGTGACGAAGCCTGCGAGGCCGACTTCGACATCATGCTCATCCACGATCCTGCCGTCGGCGGACCGACTCTGCGCTCGGGATGCGCAGACTACGCTCTGAGCGGACACTGGCACCGTCGGGTCGGACCGGAGAACTTCGGTTCGGGAACCCGCTACGTCAGCTCCACGACCGGCGGCGCCCTGGCTAATGCGCTGACGCCGGGACCACTGAAGATGAACGCGGAACTGAGCATCATCCGCGTCGACAACGAGACGAAACGGCCCATCGACGTGCAGATCATCACCGTCACACCGGACAGACAGGTGCAGATCGAACCGTGGGTCCGCTTCCCCGAACCCCGGCCGCTCGTGAGCCAGCCACCGGTCGACGAACCCGCCGGTGAGTGAGCGTCGACACGTTCGAGACAGTGCTTCGACCCTCGGTTCGACGAACGACGGTCGGGCACGGTATGCTCGTTTCTCGTGGTCGGACACCACAGGGATCGACAAGATCTCTTCGATCCGACCAGAGGGGTGTGGCGCAATTGGTAGCGCAACGGTCTCCAAAACCGTAGGTTGCAGGTTCGAGTCCTGTCACCCCTGCGCAGTTGACTCTGCCGAAGTCTCATCGGCCAGGCGCCGTCCTCGACCGGCACGAACAATTGTGGAAGCCAAACGAAACCGACCGAGTGAGGATGTGTGAGCGACACACCGGCAAAGAAGACTGGCAGCGCACCCAATAGTGCCTCCAGTCCCAAGAAGCTCGGATTCTTCGGACGAATCCTGCAGTTCTTCCGCGAAGTTGTGGCAGAGCTCAAGAAGGTCGTCACGCCGACTCGGAAGCAGCTGCTCAACTACACGCTCGTCGTGCTGGGCTTCATCCTGTTCATGATGCTTCTCGTCACGGGCCTCGACCTGGTCTTCGGCAAGCTCGTCGGATTCGTATTCGGCGGAACTCCGCTGTGGCCCCTGTGGTGACACGGCCTCAGCCGTGACTGCCCCAAAGCTCAAACTTCACCCCCATCCGGGAATCACAAAACGCGAAGCGAGGAATTGATCGGTGTCGGATACCAACTCACCTGAGCAGGAGACCCCTGAGACCCAGGACGTCACTCCCGAAGAGTCGGGTGCCGCTGTGGTGCCCGAGCCCGAAGAGATGGCCGGCGACGCCGAGTCGACCGCCGCCGAGAACGCAGACGACGAGTCCGCAGACGCTGCTGAAGCTGACGTTGTCCAGGACGATGCCGCTGAAGACGGCGACGCTGCTGAAGCCGACGTTGCGCAGAACGATGCCGCTGTAGACGGCGACGCTGTCGACGAGGTCGACCCGGCCGAGGAATTCAAGGCCGAGCTGCGTATGCAGGAGGGTGACTGGTACGTCATCCACTCTTACGCAGGCTATGAGAACCGCGTGAAGCAGAACCTCGAGAACCGCACGGTCAGCCTCAACCTCGAAGAGTTCATCTTCGAGTCCCAGGTGCCGATGGAAGACGTCGTCGAGATCAAGAACGGCCAGCGCAAACAGGTCCGCCGCGTGCGCATCCCCGGCTACGTGCTCGTGCGTATGGAGCTGACCGACGAGTCGTGGGGCGCAGTCCGCCACACTCCGGGCGTCACCGGATTCGTCGGCAACGCCTACGACCCCACCCCGCTGTCGATCGACGAGGTCTTCTCGATGCTCGCGCCGATCTTCGAAGAGCGCCAGGCCGAGGCCGCCGCTGCCGAGGGGCCGGCCGCCGAGGCTGCCGCGAAGTCCGCGCCCGTGACCGAGGTGGAATTCGAGGTCGGCGAGTCCGTCCTCGTCAAGGAGGGGTCCTTCGAAGGACACCCCGCCACGATCCAGGAGATCCGTCCGGAATCGCAGAAGCTCACCGTGCTGCTGTCGATCTTCGAACGCGATGTTCCCGTCGAGCTCGGCTTCGATCAGGTCTCGAAGCTCTGAGACCACGCAGATCTGCTTGATCGCCCTGAGGCGATCATCACCGAAGGGGCCCGGACGATTCCGGGCCCCTTCCGCATTGCCGGGGCGGCCGCCTCGGCGAGGATATTCCCCCGTTCAAGGCTGAGCCCGGATTTCGAGCCTTCCTTCGGTCGATATTCGGGCCTGCGCTTGAACGGGAAGTCAACCAGGTGATCCGCCTCGCCAGCATTTGCCCACAGGTGTGCGCGCATGGAATACTGGTGTGGTTTGATTGCGGCCCTTATCGGAAGGTCGCCGTCGAACGATGTGCTGTATATGTCTGGCACATCGAAACTTCAAGATTAAGGACCGTACATGCCTCCCAAGAAAAAGGTAGCCGGCCTCGTCAAGCTCCAGATTCAGGCAGGTGCCGCTAACCCGGCTCCTCCGATCGGTCCGGCGCTTGCCCAGCACGGCGTCAACATCATGGAATTCTGCAAGGCCTACAATGCCGCCACAGAATCCCAGCGTGGAAACATCGTTCCCGTCGAGATCACTGTGTACGAAGATCGTTCGTTCGACTTCGTTCTCAAGACTCCGCCGGCAGCCGAGCTGATCAAGAAGGCCGCCGGAGTGAAGTCGGGTTCGGCCACCCCGCACACCGTGAAGGTCGCTCACCTGAGCGCCGACCAGGTGCGTGAGATCGCAACCACGAAGATGCCCGACCTGAACGCCAACACCCTGGAACAGGCCGACCGCATCGTCGCCGGAACCGCGCGTTCCATGGGCGTCACCACCGACATCGAGGTCTGAGACCTCAACCCACACAGTGGTAGGGCCTACGCAGCCCACACCACGACTGCAAGGAGTAAAGCAGATGGCAAAGCGTTCTAAGGCCTACCAGGCCGCGGCAGAGAAGATCGCCGCAGATGTGAACTACGAACCGGCTCAGGCAATCGCCCTGGCCAAAGAGACCACAGTGGCGAAGTACGACGCCACCGTCGAGGTCGCTCTCCGCCTGGGTGTTGATCCCCGCAAGGCGGACCAGATGGTGCGCGGCACCGTGAACCTTCCGCATGGTACCGGTAAGACCGCTCGGGTCCTGGTGTTCGCTGCCGGCGACCGTGCAGAAGCTGCCCGTGAAGCAGGTGCTGACTACGTCGGTTCCGATGACCTGCTGGAGAAGGTGGCCGGAGGGTTCACCGACTTCGATGCCGCTGTTGCGACCCCCGACATGATGGGCAAGGTCGGTCGTCTCGGTAAGGTGCTGGGTCCCCGTGGCCTGATGCCGAACCCGAAGACCGGCACTGTGACCATGGATGTCGCCAAGGCCGTCACCGACATCAAGGGCGGAAAGATCGAATTCCGCGTCGACAAGCACTCGAACCTGCACTTCATCATCGGAAAGGTCTCCTTCTCCGAGGAAGCTCTGCAGGCGAACTTCGATGCAGCGATCGAAGAGATCCTGCGTCTGAAGCCGTCGTCGTCGAAGGGCCGCTACATCAGCAAGGCCACGGTCACGACGTCGAACGGCCCTGCCGTTCCCGTCGACCACTCGGGCCTGCGCATCTGATCGATGCACAGGAAGAGGGCGGGAAGCGAGTAATCGCTCCCGCCCTTTCCTCTCCCCAAATTGCTACCCGACGGCGGCTGTGCAACCTCGCGCGAGGTTGCACAGCCGCCGTCGGGTAGTTCTGGTGGGTGGACGGGCACTTGTCCACGGACGGGTTCGCGATTAGATTATGAGCAGTTGAGACTCACTTCCGACACCCGCCGATGGAGGTGGACCGTCCCCCATGGATTCGACGCTGCTGCTCGAAGACGCCTACCAGCGCGCCGTTCGACGCGCACATGAGCGTCTGGCCGGACCGTCGGATACGGGCCTTCAAACACGTTCGTCAGGTCCTGTGGTGCGCACCTCGGTGTTGGAATCGTGGGATCGGTCTCTGGCCCGGCTGCGTGACCCCGACAGCGTGCAGGTCCAAGTCGCATTCGAAGCCGATCGGCTCGCCGAGGTGCGGCGGCGTCATCCCTTCCACGCGATCATGCCGCTGCTGCGATCTCACCTCATCGAACCCGCCAGGGACGCCGGCCTGCTGGCGGCTCTCGGCGACGAGCAGGGGCGACTGCTGTGGGTCGAAGGGGAGCGCGGCGTGCGCAACCGAGCCGAAGCGATGGGGTTCGTCTCCGGATCGGATTGGTCCGAAGAGGTCATGGGCACCTCAGCCCCAGCGTTGGCTCTGCGCTCGGGTCGACCAGTGCAGGTCAGCCAGGCCGAGCATTTCGCCCCCGACGTCCGCTCCTGGAGCTGCAGCGCGGTTCCTGTCACCCATCCTCTGACCGGGCAGGTCATCGGCATCATCGACGTCACAGGGGGAGACGACGCAGTGTCCTCCATCGTGCTGCCCCTGCTGTCCTCGACGGCGAAGGCCGCAGGCGCCCAGTTGTCCCAGCTCTTCACCCCGCAGCAGATTCACACCGGCACCGAGGCGGTCGGCACCAGACTCACCGTCCTCGGGCCCAGCCCCGCTCTGGAAGCCCCTGGTGGACGACGGATTCCCTTGACCCGCCGTCATGCCGAGATTCTGCTCTTGCTGCACCGGTTCCCTGAGGGCATCAGCGGTGCCGGACTCGTGGAGCGGCTGTGGACGGTCGGCGGCAGCGAAGTCACGGTCCGGGCGGAGATCAATCGTCTGCGCAGAACGATCGGCGACCTCGGCGATCTGCGCATCGAGGCTCGACCCTATCGACTGCGAGGAGACGTCGATTCGGACCTCGAGCGCACCGTACAGGCCCTGGCGAAAGGAGACGCGGATTCGGCACTCGAACGGTTCAGCGGAACTGTGCTGCCGGACTCCGAAGCACCGGGAGTGCGCGAGATCGGGGCAGAAGTGGATGCGCTCATGCGGGAGACTCTGTTGCAGGAAGGGACCTGGCAGCAGCTGTGGCGGTTCGCGAACCTGCCGGACTTCCGCGATGACGTCGAAGTCCTTATGACGGTGCTGCGTCTGGCCCCACCCGAGGCCGCCGAACGCAATGCCGCGGTCGTGCGTCTGGAGGCGCTGGGCCTCTGACCTCGGCGAACCCGCTGCGGTTCTGGACTCGAAGCGGTGCGGTCGCCTCGGTGATGTGATGCAACCCACATGCAACGTTGCCCTCTGTAGCGTCGTGGTCACACGGAGAACATCCGGTGGAACCAGACCGCATCAAAGGAGTTGCAATGACTGTCTATGCACAGCCCGGTCAGGACGGGGCGCTCGTCACCTTCAAGTCCCGCTACGAGAACTACATCGGCGGCAAATGGGTGCCGCCGGTCAAGGGCAACTATTTCGAGAACCCCAGCCCGGTCACCGGCAAGACCTTCACGGAGGTCCCGGCCAGCACCGCTGAAGACATCGAACTCGCCCTCGACGCCGCACACAAGGCCGCTCCTGCCTGGGGCAAGACGGCGGTGGCCGAACGGGCGAACATCCTCAACAAGATCGCCGACCGCATCGAGGCGAACCTCGAGACGATCGCCGTCGCTGAGACCTGGGACAACGGGAAGGCGATCCGCGAGCCCCTCAACGCAGATATCCCCCTGGCCATCGATCATTTCCGCTATTTTGCGGGAGCGATCCGCGCCCAGGAGGGCGGACTGTCGCAGATCGACGACGACACCGTCGCCTACCACTTCCATGAGCCCCTCGGCGTGGTCGGACAGATCATTCCTTGGAACTTCCCGATTCTCATGGGCGTGTGGAAGATCGCCCCGGCACTGGCCGCAGGGAATGCGATCGTCCTCAAGCCGGCGGAGCAGACCCCTGCCTCGATCCTCGTGCTTGCCGAACTGATCGGCGACCTGCTGCCGGAAGGTGTGCTCAACATCGTCAACGGCTTCGGACTCGAAGCCGGCAAGCCGTTGGCGTCGAACAAACGGATCTCGAAGATCGCGTTCACTGGTGAGACCACGACCGGCCGCCTGATCATGCAGTACGCCTCACAGAACATCATTCCGGTGACCCTTGAGCTGGGAGGTAAGTCGCCGAACATCTTCTTCGAAGATGTGCTGGCCAAGGACGACTCCTACGCGGACAAAGCGCAGGAGGGCTTCACGATGTTCGCACTCAACCAGGGTGAGGTCTGCACCTGCCCGTCTCGTGCGCTCATTCAGGAGTCGATCGCCGATCCCTTCCTCGAAAAGGTCGTCGCCAGAACCCAGAACATCGTCCAGGGCAACCCACTCGACACCGACACGATGATGGGTGCGCAGGCGTCGAACGACCAGTTCGAGAAGATCATGTCCTACCTCGACATCGGACGTCAGGAAGGAGCCGAAGTGCTCACCGGCGGCGGCAAAGCCGAGCTCGGAGGAGACCTGTCAGGTGGCTTCTACGTCCAGCCCACCATCTTCAAGGGCACGAACAAGATGCGCATCTTCCAGGAGGAGATCTTCGGGCCTGTCGTCTCGGTGGCGACGTTCTCCGGCTACGACGATGCTCTGGCCACCGCCAATGACACGCTCTACGGCCTCGGCGCCGGAGTCTGGTCGCGTGATGGCAACACCGCCTACCGTGCCGGCCGGGATATCCAGGCGGGCCGTGTATGGGTGAACAACTACCACGCCTACCCGGCCCATGCGGCCTTCGGCGGCTACAAGGCGTCGGGCATCGGTCGTGAGAACCACCTGATGATGCTCGACCACTACCAGCAGACGAAGAACCTGCTTGTCAGCTATTCGGAGAACGCCCAGGGATTCTTCTGACCCAAATTGCTACCCGAGGGCGGCTCAGCAACCTGGCGCCACGTTGCAGCGCCGCCGTCGGGTAGTTCCACCTCAAGCTCAAACCCCGCATTGTCACATGAACCATCATCACAAAGGAGCGAATGATGTCCGCAATGAAAGCTGCAGTGGTCGAGGACTTCGGCCAGGAACTCGTCGTCGGAGACAACGCGGTTCCCGAACCCGGACCGGGTCAGGCACTCGTCAAACTCATCGCCTCGGGTGTCTGCCACACTGATCTCCACGCCGCACATGGTGACTGGCCGGTCAAACCGAAGGTCCCGCTCATCCCGGGCCACGAAGGAGTCGGCATCGTCGAGAAGGTCGGCGAAGGTGTCACAGATGTCGAGGTCGGACAGATGGTCGGCAATGCCTGGCTGTGGACTGCGTGCGGAACCTGTGAGCATTGCCGACGGGGTTGGGAGACCCTCTGCGAATCTCAGATCAACGGCGGCTACGGCGTCGACGGTTCCTTCGGCGAGTACATGCTCGTCGACACGAGGTTCGCAGCGATCATCCCCGAAGGATCCGATCCCTATGAGATCGCTCCGGTCCTCTGCGCCGGCGTCACCGTGTACAAGGGGCTCAAACGCACCGAAGTTCAGCCGGGTCAATGGGTCGTCATCTCAGGAATCGGCGGTCTCGGACACATCGCAGTCCAATACGCTGTTGCCATGGGCATGCGCGTCGTCGCGGTCGATGTCGCTGACGACAAACTGGCTCTGGCGAAGAAGCACGGGGCAGAGATCACCGTCAACGCCTTCGCCGAGGATCCGGCCGAGATCATCCAGGACAAGATCGGCGGCTCCCACGGAGTCCTCGTCACCGCTGTCCACCCGGCCGCGTTCGGTCAGGCGATCAGCATGACCCGCCGAGGCGGCACCATCGTATTCAACGGACTGCCGCCGGGTGAGTTCCCGGCCCCGATCTTCGACATCGTGCTCAAGGGGCTGACGATCCGAGGCTCGATCGTCGGCACCCGGCAGGACATGGTCGAAGCGCTCGAGTTCTATGCCGCGGGCAAGATCCACCCGACGTTCTCGAAGCGGCCGCTCGAAGATATCAACGCGATCTTCGATGAGATGATCCATGGCAAGATCGACGGTCGCGTCGTCATCGAATACTGACGAAACAGCAGCGATCCGCCCACAACTACCTGACGGCGGCTCTGCAACCTCGCGCAAGGTTGCAGAGCCGCCGTCAGGTAGTTGTGGGAGGGGTCTCGGTGGGTGGATTGGACTTGCCGGGAAGGACTCGGTTAGGCTTGAATCACCCAAGACCGTCGGTCTCTGTGGAATCATCAGGATCCGCCATCGGATCTCGGTGCCCGCAGACGAAGACTCCCAGTGAGTGACCCACGCAGGTGAGCTCGAGATTCTTCCGTTGCATTCCCTATGGAATCGACGGCCAAGCGTTTCACGCCTACCTGCGTGGAGCGCTTTTTCTGTTGTCGGGACAGGCCGGACGACTTATGAAAGGAACACCATGGCGAGGCCAGACAAGGCAGCCGCAGTCGAGGAGATCAAACAGCAGTTTGAGAACTCCGACGCTGTGTTGCTGACCGAGTACCGCGGTCTCACCGTCGCGCAGATGAAAGAACTGCGCGTCTCTCTCGGTGAGAACGTCAGCTACGCCGTGGTAAAGAACACGCTGACCAAGATTGCAGCCAAGGAAGCCGGAGTCACCGGTCTCGATGAGCACCTCAATGGGCCCACCGCGATCGCGTTCGTCAACGGCGAACCACCTGAGGCTGCCAAGGCTCTGCGTAACTTTGCCAAGGCGAACGACAAGCTCGTGGTGAAGGGCGGCTACTTCGATGGAGCCGCGCTCAGCCCCGAACAGGTCAACCAGCTCGCCGACCTCGAATCCCGCGAAGTGCTGCTTGCAAAGGCAGCCGGTGCCATGAAGGCAAGCCTCCACCAGGCGGCTTACCTCTTCACCGCTCCGCTGGTCAAGGCCGTGCGCACTGTCGATGCTCTCCGCGAGAAGCAGGACGACGCTCCTGCTTCCGACGCCTGAGCATCACCCCAAACCGAACCGGTCACTGATCGTGACCAAAACAGGAAGGACTAGCCACCATGGCTAAGCTCACCACCGACGAGCTCCTCGACGCTTTCAAGGAGCTCACCCTCATCGAACTGTCCGACTTCGTCAAGAAGTTCGAAGAAGAGTTCGACGTCGAGGCTGCCGCTCCGGCCGCCGCTGTCGCCGTCGCCCCTGCCTCCGGTGGCGGAGAGGCTCCTGCTGAAGAGCAGACCGAATTCGACGTCATCCTCGAATCGGCCGGCGAGAAGAAGGTCCCCGTCATCAAGGAAGTCCGCGGACTCACCTCCCTCGGACTCAAGGAAGCCAAGGACCTCGTCGACGGAGCCCCCAAGGCCGTCGTCGAAGGCGCTTCGAAGGAAGACGCCGAGAAGGCCAAGGAGACCCTCGAGGCTGCCGGCGCGACTGTCACCCTCAAGTGATCTTCTTCGCAGCAGCCTGACTGCTGCCTAGGCTTCGAACCCCCACAGTCCGCTGTGGGGGTTCTTTGCTTCGTCACCTCCCTGCGCCGGCTGTGACATCGCCGCCGGCGTTTCCGACCAACGACTGTTCAGACCAGACGGATCTCCCGCGGAATCGCCCGGTCATGCTCACCCGGCATGGAACGAGCAGGCAGAGCCACCTCGGCGTCGCCCTGATCGACTCTCAGCCCCTCGATATCGCCGAGCTGACGGGTGACGAACTCACGGTCGACCGGGACCCCATGTCCGGGAACGAAGGTCTTCGCTTCGGGAAACGACAGCAGCGTGCGCAGGCTCGAAGCCCATTCGCTCAGGGAAGCATCGGCACCGGCCTGCGGGGGAGCGGCCTCCTCGACGAGGTCACCGGCGAAGACGATGCCCAGTAAGGGCAGGCGGACGACGAGGTCGGCGGTCGAATGCCCGCCGAGGACATGGAATTCGACGGGACAGTCGCCGAGGTCGAGGTGCCACACATCACTGGGCGACGGATCGACGGGGGAGACCTCGACGATGAGGTCGCCGGGATCGTCGGGAAGACTTGCCCGGTAGTCATCCGGGAAGTCGCCGTTGGTGACCCCGTCGAGCGCGATCCAGGCCGTGGCCTCCTGATCGGCGGCGAATGATGACGATGCGTATACGGCGGTGACGCCGGCGGACACGGCTGCGGCGGCACCGAAGAAGTGATCCCAATGATCATGGGTGATCGCCAGATCGATCGCGCGCGGATGACCCTCGCCGAGGCGGCCTGCCCGTTCCACCAGATGGGCGGCGGCCGCGGGGCCGGGCCCCGCATCGACGAGCAGGACGCGATCGGTGCCGACGATGATTCCGCAGTTGATCGCGGCAGGATCGAAGCTGAGAACATTCACTCGTGTCATGTCCGCAGTCTAGAATGTCCGGCATCGACTGTCAGCGCGACGATGCGCGAAGCGGTCGGCCGCGAATGGATGAGAGACGTCGATGGCTCGGAATGAACCCATGGAGATCACACGGATATGCTCAGGCGACCTCGCCGACCCGACCGTCGACGTGTTGTTAACCGAGATCGTCGACTTCGACCGGGCGATCAATCACGACCTCGGACTCAGCCCCGACTTCGACCCGCTGCCTGGTTCGGTCCGCGGCAAACTCGTGCGCACCGACGCCTTCACCGCCCATGAGCTCTGGCTGGGCCGCATCGACGGGCACCTCGTCGCGAAGGCGGGCGCCTACCTGAGTCTGCGGGACAACACCGATGTCGCGGATGTCTATGCCGGTGTCCTGCCCGCATGGCGGCGTCGCGGCCTGGGCACCGAGATCCTCGCAGCCATGGAGGGGCAGCTGCGGACAGACGGCCGGACGCGCCTGAACGGGTGGTGCGAGATCCCCGCCGCGGGGGCAGCCGACGACCTGCGCCGACCCCGGGTCGCCGCGGCCGCCGGCACCGGCGTTCTGCCTGCCGAACACGGATCGGTCGCCTTCGCGGGGCACCGAGGATACGGCCTCCAGCAGATCGAGCGGTGCTCTGCGGCACACATCCGCGGCGCCGAGAGGAGGGAGGCGACGGACGCAGCCGAGGGCTGGGAGTCTCCAGCCTGCGAGGGGGATGCGGGAGGAGCCGATGACGGCTACATCATCCGGACCTGGACGGGTCCGACTCCGAATGAACACATCGAAGCGCTCGCGCTGCTGCACCAGAAGATGTCGACCGATGTTCCCGGGGCCGCCGACCTCTACGACGAGGAGACATGGGACGCCGATCGCGTGCGCGCTCTCGAAAGCGACCGCGAATTCGCGCACGGGCGGACTCACACTGCGCTGGCCCTCCTCGGCGGGGAGGGAGTCGGATTCACCGAGGTGGTCAGCTACGCCGAGCGACCCCACGTGGCGTTCCAGGGTGCGACCTTGGTCCGGCGCGAGCATCGAGGCAACGGATTGGGCGCGAGGCTGAAGATCGCCAACCATGCCGCCCTGCGCCGCGACTCGCCGGTCGAACGCGTCTATACCTGGAACGCGGCGGAGAATTCGTGGATGCTCGCGATCAACGACAGAGCGGGATTCAACGCCGTGGGATGGGTCGGCCTGTGGAAGAAGATCCTGGACTGAGAATGCAGAACTGAAACGACCTTGCCAGACTTGACCTGATGCTATAAGCTTGATATTTGCATCGTTCTGCCTGTGGTGTGCCTTCATATAGCGGTGGGCACGTCATTTCCACTCAAGTGAACCACGTCGATGCCGAGAGTCGAAATCTGACACACCCTCGGGTCGACGAAGCGAAGATGAGTGGGCAGACGAAGTATCAGATGGTGAAGCACTCGGAAGGAACCAATTGGCCGCCGCCAACGACAACACCAGGACCGCTAATCCCCCCAAGAGAATTTCCTTCGCGAAGATTCGCGAGCCCCTCGAGGTTCCCGATCTGCTCGGTCTGCAGACGGACAGCTTCGACTGGCTGATCGGATCGGAGGCGTGGCAGGACCGCGTCGCCGAGGCCATCGAGATCGGGGATGACTCCGTCGCAACCACCTCGGGACTCGAAGACATCTTCGAAGAGATCTCGCCGATCGAAGACTTCGGCGGATCCATGTCGCTGTCGTTCCGCGAGCACCGGTTCGAAGCTCCCAAGTACTCGATCGATGAGTGCAAGGAGCGCGATATGACCTACTCGGCGCCGCTGTACGTCACGGCCGAGTTCATGAACAACAACACGGGTGAGATCAAGAGCCAGACCGTGTTCATGGGTGACTTCCCCCTCATGACCGACAAGGGCACGTTCATCGTCAACGGCACCGAGCGTGTCGTCGTCTCCCAGCTCGTGCGTTCGCCCGGTGCCTACTTCGAGTCCAGCGTCGACAAGACCACGGACAAGGACATCTTCACCGCGAAGATCATTCCGTCCCGCGGTGCCTGGCTGGAGTTCGAGGTCGACAAGCGCGACCAGGTCGGGGTTCGCCTCGACCGCAAGCGCAAGCAGTCCGTGACCGTGCTGCTCAAGGCCCTCGGCTGGACCGAAGCGAAGATCCTCGAAGAGTTCGGCGAGTTCGAGTCGATCCGCGAGACGATGGCCAAGGACACCGTCACCACACAGGACGAAGCGCTGCTCGACATCTACAAGAAGCTGCGCCCGGCAGAGCCCGCGACCGCTGAGGCGGCCCGCAACCTGCTCAACAACCTCTACTTCAACCCGAAGCGCTACGACCTGGCCAAGGTCGGCCGCTACAAGGTCAACCGCAAACTCGGCGTCGAAGCCCCGCTGTCGGACTCGGTGCTCTCCACCGAGGACGTCGTCGCCACCATCCGCTACCTCGTGTCGCTGCACGCCGGAGTGGACACCGCCAAGGGCACCCGCGACGGTGAAGAGGTCGAGATCAGCGTCAAGCTCGACGACATCGATCACTTCGGCAACCGCCGCATCCGCGCCGTCGGTGAGCTCATCGAGAACCAGATCCGCACCGGCCTGTCCCGTATGGAGCGCGTCGTGCGTGAGCGCATGACAACTCAGGACGTCGAGGCGATCACTCCGCAGACCCTGATCAACATCCGCCCCGTGGTGGCTGCGATCAAGGAGTTCTTCGGCACCTCGCAGCTCTCGCAGTTCATGGATCAGAACAACCCGCTCGCGGGACTGACCCACAAGCGCCGTCTCTCCGCCTTGGGACCGGGTGGCCTGTCGCGTGACCGTGCCGCCATGGAAGTCCGTGACGTCCACCCCTCGCACTACGGCCGCATGTGCCCGATCGAGACCCCCGAAGGTCCGAACATCGGTCTGATCGGTTCGCTGGCGTCTTACGCCCGCATCAACCCCTTCGGCTTCATCGAGACGCCTTACCGCAAGGTCGTCGACGGGGTCGTGACCGATGAGACGCAGTACCTGACCGCCGATGACGAGCTCGAGTTCAACATCGCCCAGGCCAACGCGCCGCTGACCGATGACCAGCGTTTCGCCGAGATCGAGGTCCTGGCCCGTCCGAAGGGCGGCGGCGGTGAAGCCGAACTGGTCCAGCACGACCAGATCGACTTCATGGACGTCTCCGCACGTCAGATGGTGTCTGTGGCTTCGGCTCTGATTCCGTTCCTCGAGCACGATGACGCCAACCGTGCCCTCATGGGTGCGAACATGCAGCGCCAGGCCGTGCCGCTGGTGATGGCCGAATCCCCGGTCGTAGGCACGGGCATGGAATACCGTGCCGCCGTCGACGCAGGAGATGTCATCACCGCTGAGAAGTCCGGTGTCATCACCGAGGTCTCAGCCGACTTCGTCACGGTGCTCGCCGACGACGGAACCCAGCTCACCCACAAAGCTGCGAAGTTCAAGCGGTCGAACCACGGCACCTCGTACAACCAGCGCATCCTCGTCGACGAAGGCGACCGCGTCGAAGCCGGCGCCGTCCTCGCCGACGGACCGTCCACCGAGAACGGCGAGATGGCTCTGGGCAAGAACCTCCTCGTGGCGTTCATGTCGTGGGAAGGCTACAACTACGAGGATGCGATCATCCTCTCCCAGCGCCTCGTCCAGGACGATGTGCTCTCCTCAATCCACATCGAGGAGCACGAGGTCGACGCTCGCGACACCAAGCTCGGTGCCGAGGAGATCACTCGGGACATTCCGAACATCTCCCCCGATGCACTGGCCGACCTCGACGACCGCGGCATCATCCGCATCGGCGCCGAAGTCACCGACGGCGACATCCTCGTCGGCAAGGTCACCCCGAAGGGTGAGACCGAGCTGACCCCGGAGGAGCGCCTGCTGCGCGCCATCTTCGGTGAGAAGTCCCGCGAGGTCCGCGACACCTCGCTGCGCGTTCCCCACGGCGAGATCGGCACCGTCATCGGCGTCCGTGTCTTCGACCGTGAGGACGACGACGAGCTCTCGCCCGGTGTCAACCAGATGGTCCGCGTCTATGTGGCGCAGCGCCGCAAGATCACCATCGGTGACAAGATGGCCGGCCGTCACGGAAACAAGGGCGTCATCTCCACGATCCTGCCGGTCGAGGACATGCCGTTCCTCGCCGACGGCACCCCCGTCGACGTCATCCTCAACCCGCACGGTGTTCCCCGCCGCATGAACATCGGCCAGGTCTTCGAAGTCCACCTCGGATGGATCTCGAAGCAGGGCTGGAAGATCGAAGGCAACCCCGAGTGGGCCGCCGAGCTTCCCGACGCCGCTCGCGAAGCCGAGTCCGGCACCAACCTGGCCACCCCGGTCTTCGACGGTGCGCACGAGCAGGAGCTGCGCGGACTGCTGGATTCGACGACCCCGAACCGCGATGGGGACCGCCTCATCGATTCCTCGGGCAAGGCTCAGCTGTTCGACGGCCGCTCCGGCGAGCCGTTCCCGTACCCGATCTCGGTCGGTTACATGTACATGCTCAAGCTCCACCACCTCGTCGACGACAAGATCCACGCACGTTCGACCGGACCGTACTCGATGATCACCCAGCAGCCGCTCGGTGGTAAGGCACAGTTCGGTGGTCAGCGCTTCGGTGAGATGGAAGTCTGGGCCCTCGAGGCCTACGGCGCCGCCTACACCCTGCAGGAGCTTCTGACGATCAAGTCCGATGACATCCCAGGCCGTGTGAAGGTCTACGAAGCCATCGTCAAGGGTGATAACCTGCCGGATCCGGGAATCCCGGAGTCGTTCAAGGTCCTCATCAAGGAGATGCAGTCCCTGTGCCTCAACGTCGAAGTCCTGTCTTCCGACGGAGGCCACGTCGAGATGGGCGAGTCGGAGGACGAGGTCTACCGTGCCGCCGAGGAACTCGGCATCGACCTCTCCCGCCGCGAAGCACAGACCGTAGAAGAAGTCTGAGGACTTCCACTTCAACCGACACAACTTTTTGATGAACGATTCGTTCATCGCCAGGAAAGAGGATTTACGTGCCTGACGTCAATTTCTTTGATGAACTGCGCATCGGTCTTGCCACCACGGAGAACATCCGCGGCTGGTCACACGGTGAGGTGAAAAAGCCTGAGACCATCAACTACCGCACCCTGAAGCCGGAGAAGGACGGACTCTTCTGCGAGAAGATCTTCGGACCCACCCGTGACTGGGAGTGCGCCTGCGGAAAGTACAAGCGAGTCCGCTTCAAGGGCATCATCTGCGAACGCTGCGGCGTCGAGGTGACCCGTGCCAAGGTGCGTCGTGAGCGGATGGGCCACCTCGAGCTCGCCGCTCCCGTGACCCACATCTGGTACTTCAAGGGTGTGCCCTCACGCCTGGGCTACCTGCTGGACCTGGCTCCGAAGGACCTCGAGAAGGTCATCTACTTCGCGGCCTACATGATCACCTCGATCGACGAGGATTCCCGTCACCGCGATCTGCCCAGCCTGCAGAACAAGATCGACGTCGAGAAGCAGCAGATCGGCACCCGCCGTGACGCCGACATCGATCGTCGTGCCAAGAAGCTCGAAGAGGATCTCGCCGCGCTCGAGGCCGAAGGCGGAACCGCCCAGGCCAAGAAGAAGCTGCGCGATACCGCCGAGAAGGAAATGGACAAGCTGCGCAAGAACGCCGACCGCGAGGTCGACCGTATCGAGCAGGTGTGGGACCGGTTCAAGAACCTCAAGGTCAACGACCTCGAAGGTGACGAGAGCCTGTACCGCGAGATGTTCCACCGCTTCGGCCTGTACTTCACCGGTGCCATGGGTGCCGAAGCGATCCAGAAGCGCCTCATCGACTTCGACCTCGAAGGCGAAGCTGAGAAGCTGCGTGAGCTCATCGCCACCGGCAAGGGACAGCGTAAGACCCGTGCGCTCAAGCGCCTCAAGGTCGTCAACGCGTTCCTGACCACTGACAACAACCCCGAGGGCATGGTCCTCGACGTCGTCCCAGTGATCCCGCCGGAGCTGCGCCCGATGGTGCAGCTCGATGGCGGACGCTTCGCGACCTCGGATCTCAACGACCTCTACCGTCGCGTCATCAACCGCAACAACCGCCTCAAGCGTCTGCTCGACCTCGGCGCCCCCGAGATCATCGTCAACAACGAGAAGCGGATGCTGCAGGAAGCCGTGGACTCGCTGTTCGACAACGGACGTCGCGGACGTCCGGTGACCGGACCGGGCAACCGCCCGCTCAAGTCTCTGTCGGACATGCTCAAGGGCAAGCAGGGACGGTTCCGTCAGAACCTGCTCGGTAAGCGTGTGGACTACTCGGGCCGTTCGGTCATCGTCGTCGGTCCGCAGCTGCACCTGCACCAGTGCGGTCTGCCCAAGACCATGGCTCTGGAGCTGTTCAAGCCCTTCGTGATGAAGCGCCTGGTCGATCTCAACCACGCTCAGAACATCAAGTCGGCCAAGCGCATGGTCGAGCGTCAGCACCCGCAGGTGTGGGACGTCCTCGAAGAGGTCATCACTGAACACCCGGTTCTGCTCAACCGTGCACCGACCCTGCACCGTCTGGGCATCCAGGCGTTCGAGCCGCAGCTCATCGAGGGTAAGGCCATCCAGCTGCACCCGCTCGTCTGCTCGGCGTTCAACGCTGACTTCGACGGTGACCAGATGGCTGTGCATCTGCCGCTGAGCCCCGAGGCGCAGGCCGAGGCCCGCATCCTCATGCTCTCGGCCAACAACATCCTCAAGCCTTCGGACGGCAAACCGGTGACCATGCCTTCGCAGGATATGATCATCGGTCTGTACCACCTCACCTCCGAGCGCAAGGGACTGGCCGGCGACGGACGCGCGTTCTCCGGAATGGGCGAAGCCATCATGGCCTTCGACCGCGAAGAGCTCGACCTCGGTTCGCCGATCACCATCCGCCTGGAGAACGTCGTCCCCGGTGCGGACATGGAGCTTCCCGAAGGCTGGGAGGCCGGCGATCCGCTGGACGTGCAGACCACTCTGGGTCGCGCACAGTTCAACGAGTACCTGCCTGCCGACTACTCATTCGTGAACTCGACGATCGACAAGAAGGCTCTGAGCCGGATCGTCAACCACCTGGCCGAGGAGTACCCGAAGGTCGAGGTCGCACACACGCTGGACAACTTCAAGGCCGGCGGCTTCTACTGGGCCACCCGCTCCGGCATCACTATTGCGATGTCGGACGTCGTCTCACCCGAGGCGAAGACCGAGATCATCGACGATGCCGAAGCCATCGATACGAAGGTCCAGCAGCAGTACGAACTCGGTGCACTGACCGACGACGAGCGTCGTAACGAGCTCGTCAAGCTGTGGACCGAGACGACCGAGAAGGTCGACCAGATCATGCGCACGAACTTCCCCGAGGAGAACTCGGTGATGCGTCTGGTCGAGTCCGGTGCCTCCGGTAACTGGATGCAGGTGCGTCAGCTGGCCGGTATGCGTGGCCTGGTGACGAACCCGCAGGGTGAGATCATCCCGCGTCCGATCGTGTCGAACTACCGTGAGGGGCTCGCAGTGCTCGAGTACTTCATCGCCTCGCACGGTGCTCGTAAGGGTCTGGCCGATACCGCTCTGCGTACCGCTGACTCCGGTTACCTGACCCGTCGACTCGTCGACGTCTCGCAGGATGTCATCATCCGTGCGGCAGAAGCCGAGTCGAACAAGGGCATCACCCTGCCGATCGCCGAACGCGATCACGAGGGCAACCTGGTTCCGCACGAGTACGCCGAGACCAGTGTCTACGGTCGTCTCACCGTCTCCGATGTCACCGACGCCGAGGGCAATGTGCTCCTGCCGGGCAAGTCCGATGTCACCGGTGCTGTGGTGGACATGCTCGTGGCCAACGGCATCGAGGAGCTCAAGGTCCACTCCGTGCTGACCGCGGACTCCGACGCGCAGATCTCCGCCGAGCACTACGGTCGCTCGATGGCGACCGGTCAGCTCGTCGACATCGGCGAGGCCATCGGCACTGTCGCGGCCCAGTCGATCGGTGAGCCCGGCACCCAGCTGACGATGCGTACGTTCCACACCGGTGGTGCTGCCGCATCCTCGGGTGATATCACGCAGGGGCTGCCGCGTGTGACCGAGCTCTTCGAAGCTCGCACACCGAAGGGCTTCGCCCCCATCGCCGAGGCGACCGGACGGGCCAAGATCGACGACAGCCGCAAGACCCGCTTCGTCATCATCACCCCTGATGACGGCAGCGAAGAGATCGAGCACGCAGTATCCAAGCGTGCTCGTCTCATGGTCGAGGACGGCCAGCACGTCAATGCCGGCGAACAGCTCATCGTGGGTGCGGTCGATCCGAAGCAGGTGCTGCGGATCCGCGGTCGCCGCGAGGCCGAGCGCTTCCTCGTCGAGGAAGTCCAGAAGGTCTACCGTTCGCAGGGTGTGGGCATCCACGACAAGCACATCGAGGTCATCGTGCGGCAGATGCTGCGTCGCGTGACCGTGATCGAGTCGGGCGATACGAACCTCCTGCCCGGCGAGCTCGTCGACCGTGGCCGCTATCAGGCGGAGAACCGTCGGGTGGTCGCCGAAGGCGGCCAGCCGGCATCGGCTCGTGACGAACTGATGGGCATCACGAAGGCTTCGCTGGCCACCGAATCGTGGCTGTCGGCCGCGTCCTTCCAGGAGACCACCCGCGTCCTCACCGAGGCGGCCATGGAAGGCAAGTCGGATACGCTCATGGGACTCAAGGAGAACGTCATCCTCGGTAAGCTCATCCCTGCCGGCACCGGCCTGCAGACTCACCGCAATCTTGTGGTGGAGCCGACCGAAGAGGCCAAGGCCGAGATGTTCACGAACAGCTACGGCGACTTCTACGCGGGCATCGGTGCCGATTCCGGCTCCGCCATCCCGCTGGAGGACTACGACTACGGTGCGTTCAGCTGAGGCTGAGCGGCTGAAGAGCTGACAATCAGAAGGGGCACTCGCCGGAAGGCGGGTGCCCCTTCTGTATGGCCGCGGAGGCCGAGACAACGGGGGAGCGCCGAGACCACTGTGTCTGCACAGGTGTCTCGGCGCTCCCCCGTTGTCTCGGCAGGACTGCCCTAGCCGAAGAGCACCTGTGCCTCTTCCCAGCGGTGCAGCGGCACCGATTTGAGGCTGTGCACGGCGGAGGACATCTCGACGGAGACGATGTCCGTGCCTTTGAGGCTGGCCATCTTGCCCCAGTGGCCGTGCTGCGCGAGATCCGCTGCCGCCATCCCCAGCCGGGTCGACAGCACACGGTCGTACGCGGTGGGGGAGCCGCCTCGTTGCAGGTGCCCGAGGATGGTGGCCCGCGATTCGATTCCGGTGATCTCCTCGATCTTGGGTGCGAGGTAGTTCCCGATCCCGCCGAGGCGGACGCGGCCCTGATTGTCGAGGCCGTGGTCGGCGACCTGGGAGTCGAAGCCTTCGGGGACGAACCCTTCGGCAACGACGACGATCGGGGCGCGACCGCGTTCTCTGGCCGAGGTCACCCATTCGGCGATCTGATCGAAGGAGACAGGGAATTCGGGCATGAGGATCGCATGGGCACCGGCGGCCATGCCGGCGTGCAGAGCGATCCACCCGACATTGCGGCCCATGACCTCGATGACCATGCAGCGGTGGTGGGATTCGGCTGTGGTGCGCAGTCGGTCGATCGCCTCAGTGGCGATGGACTGAGCGGTGTCGAATCCGAAGGTGTAGTCGGTGTTGCCGAGGTCGTTGTCGATGGTCTTGGGCACGCCGACGATGTGCAGACCCTCCTCGTTGACCAGTCGCGAAGCCCCGGCGAGGGTGCCTTCGCCGCCGATCGCGATGAGCGAATCGATGCCGTGGGCGGCCATGACTTCGCGCATGCGGTCGGGACCGCCGTCCTCATAGGGGTGGGTGCGGGAGGTGCCGAGGATGGTGCCGCCGCGACCGGAGAGGCCACGCACATCGAGCATCGTCATATCGAACAGGTCATCCTCGAGGAGTCCTCGCCAACCATCGCGGATGCCGACGAACGAGGCTTTGTGAGTGCGGATTCCCTTGCGGACGATTCCGCGGATGACAGCGTTGAGGCCCGGGCAGTCTCCGCCCGATGTGAGTACACCGATCTTCATTCGAGTTGACCCTGATCCTTTGCTCGGTAGCCTTTGGCCAGCCGGACGTCATGTCCGGCCATGAGTGAGAAGCCTTTGAGGACGACGGTGCCGTTGGAACCGTCGCCCTGTGCAGAACGCCGGATCTCGTTCCCGGCCATGATGTTGATCGTCTCGTCGCGGACGTTCACACCCGGCGGGACGTAGATGTTGTTGCCGGCCCACATCGCATACGCGTTGACCACAACCGTCACCTCGGGTCCCATGACATCGCAGAGGTCGATATCGTCACCGCCGATGAGGGAATAGCTTGTGACCTCGGCCGTCCCGGGCCGGACATCGATCTGGCGTCCGGACATGATGGCCACGGAGCTCATCGGCGGGGCCGACCCCGGATCCGCGGCAGGACTGAGCTCTGCGGCACTGCGGCGCTGCAGCTGCGTACCGGGAGCGGTCGGTCCATTTCCCTGACCGACCTGCCGGGCGAACCTGCGGTGGAGTGCCGCACCTTCGGGAAGATCGTCGAGGAGAGGCAGCAGTTCGTCGATGAACTTCGCAGAGATGGCAGTGTCCTGGCGCTCAGCGGTCTCCTCAGCGTCGAGGCGACCGTTCGTCACCGCCTCGGTGATCACGGTGAGGACCTCGTCACGGTCCTTGTCGGAGGCACGTATCCGGCGCTGTGGGGGAGGGGAGTCATCATCGGCCATGGCCCCCAGTGTAGCGGGATTCACCTGCACAGACCGGTCGGCCCGGTGAGCCGGTCGGACAGGGCGGTGTGTCATGTCGTGCTGTCCACAGCCGGGCCACAGGTGCGACCGATGCTGGGCCTATGCGGGGACGCGAATGTGGACGCCATGAGATACGAGAGCAGCGCCGGGAACCGATCCTCGGCGCACCCAGGTTCCACGTCCCTCCGGACGACCACGACTGTCGACCTCGTCGTGCCGGTCTATGACGAGGAGGACACTCTGGCCTCCTCCATCGAGACCCTCCTCGCCTCCGGCACCGGTCGCAGTACCGAGGTCACGATCATCATCGCCGACAATGCGAGCAGCGATTCGACGCCGAGGATCGCCGCGGCTCTTGCTGCCGAACATCCGAATGTCGAATACGTGCGGCTCGAGGCGAAGGGGCGTGGCCGTGCACTGAGCCAGGTGTGGCAGTCCTCGACTGCGGATATCGTCGCCTATACGGATGTCGACCTCGCCACGGACATCCGCGTCCTCGAACCGATGGTCGAGGTGATCCGCTCCGGGCTGGCCGATTTGGCCATCGCCTCCCGCCTGCGGCCGGGACTCGCGGTCGAGCGAGGCATCAAGCGCGAGATCGTCTCCCGCTGCTACAACCGCCTGCTCAGGATCAGCCTCGGCGTCAGATTCAGCGACGCCCAATGCGCGTTCAAAGCGATGTCAGCGCGTGCGGCACAGGAACTTCTGCCACAGATCGAAGACACCGAATGGTTCTTCGACACGGAGCTGCTCACCCGCGCAGAATGGGCCGGATACCGCATCCACGAGTTCGGCACGGATTGGACGGACGATCCGGATTCCTCCGTCGACGTCATCAGCACGGCGTGGAAGGACATCAAAGGCATTGTCAGGCTGCGCAAGGACGACCGTGCCCACGTCTCGGCCGAACCTCCGGCACCGAACACAGGTGCTCAGATCCTCCACTTCATCGACGTCGGAATCATCAGCACCGTCCTCTACGCGATGATTCTCCTCTTCGGCTCCCAGATCGTCTCCGCCGTCACGGCGAACATCATCGCCCTGTTCCTGTCGACGGTGGCCAATACGGCGCTCAATCGCAGCCACACCTTCGGGGTGCGAGCCCCGCACCACCGACTGACCTCCCAGCTCAAAGGCTTGGCGGCCTTCGGTCTGTGCCTGGCCTTCACCTCGGCGGGGCTGGCCGTCGCCGACGGGTTCACCGGTCCGTGGGCGAGCGTCGGCACGCTCGGGGTGCTGACGCTCGCGAACCTCGCCGCCACTGTGGTCCGCTTCGTGCTCATGCGCACCTGGGTCTTCGCCCGGGGAACACGTCTGGGCGCGTCGAATGCTGACAGGCAGACGACGACGTCCGAATCCGGACGCAGCACCGACCACCTCCCGAAGGCAGGACCCGGCCATGACTGAAAGCCGCAAGTCAACGAGTCCGGACGGATCCCACACCGGCAGACTCCGCCGCAGTTGGTACCCGGCGGTGCTGACCACCCTCACCCTCGGCACGATCGCCGCCTTCCTCGCCGACCTCAGTGCCAACGGCTGGGCGAACTCCTTCTATGCGGCGGCCGTGCAGGCCGGCGCGGAGAACTGGGAGGCCTTCCTCTTCGGCTCCCTCGACTCGGCGAATGCGATCACCGTCGACAAACCGCCGGCCGCCCTGTGGCTGATGGCTCTGAGCGCCCGCGTCTTCGGGTTCTCGTCGTTCTCGATGCTTCTGCCCCAGGTCTTGCTGGCCGGAGTGAGCGTGCTGCTCATCGTCCATTCGGTACGGCTGAGCCTGCGTTCTCGCGTCGGACCGGGCATTGAGAAGGCTGCGGCGCTGGGGGCCGGTGGAATCTTCGCCGTCTCCCCGGTGGTGGCACTGATGTTCCGGTTCAACAACCCGGATGCCCTGCTCGTGGTCCTGATGATCGGCGCGGTCGTCGCGACGCAGCATGCACTGCGCGACCTGACCGAAAACCAGCCGCACCGCCATATCGCCGGTTGGCTCGTCCTTGCCGGAGTCTGCCTCGGCCTCGGGTTCCTGACCAAGGCGTTCCAGGTCCTGCTCATCGTCCCCGGCCTCGCCCTGGCCTGGATGTTCTTCGCCCGCACCTCCTGGCCGCGCCGCCTGCTGTGGCTGCTCGTGCCGGTCGGAGCGATGATCGTCAGCGCCGGCTGGTGGATCGCCCTCGTCGAACTCACCCCTGCAGGCTCCAGGCCCTACGTCGGCGGCTCCCAGTCGAACTCGTTCCTCGAGCTCACCTTCGGCTATAACGGCTTCGGACGTCTCACCGGCAACGAGACCGGGTCCGTCGGTGGGGGAGGCGGCGGAGGATGGGGCGAAACGGGCATCACCCGGCTGTTCACCGGCAGCTTCGGCCAGCAGGTGTCGTGGTTCCTGCCCACCGACCTGTTCCTCCTCGTCGTCACGATCGTTCTTCTCATCCTCGCCGAGGTGGCCCGCCGTCGCCGTGTCCCCACCGTCACGGGCGGTGACCGTGCGGTGCCCGCATCCGGGGCCTCCGATACGGCTGACTCATCCGGTGCGGGCAATTTCGGTGCGGGACTGTTCATGTGGAGTGCGTGGCTCGTCATCACCTGGCTCGTGCTGTCGAACATGAATGGGATCGTGCACGAGTACTACACGGTTGCGCTCGTTCCTGCCATCGCGGCCGTCATCGGTCTCGGCTGCGCGGTCCTGCTCGATCGGCCCGGATCCCTCCCGCGACTGCTGCTGGCGGTCGCGTGGGCCCTGACCGGGGCGTGGCAGTTCGTCCTCAGCTCACAGATGACCGGAATCCCGGGTGTCCTGTGCTGGGCTGTGCTCATCGTGGCGATCCTCGGTGCACTGGTTCTCATCATCACCGCACACCGCAGGCTCGGAACGGCGCTCGCCTCGGTGCTCATTGCGCTGGCCGTCCTCGGCAGCGCCGCGATTCCAGCTCAGCTGGCCGTGCGCACAATCGCCGGCACGACGCAGGGATCGATCGTCACGATCGCCGGCACGAGCTCGGGCATGGGCAGTGGGCCCGGCGGCGGAGGAATGCCAGGCGGCGGAGGCGGAATAGGCGGTCTGCTCAACGGCTCCGAACCCTCCGACGAGCTCACAGAGCTGCTCGGACAGGACGCCTCGGACTACACGTGGGTGGCCGCGACGACCGGGGCGAACCAGGCTGCCGGATACCAACTGGGCCTTGACGAGCCCGTCATGGCGATCGGAGGGTTCAACGGCACCGATCCTTCGCCGAGCCTCGCACAGTTCAAACAGCTCGTGGCTGACGGCAAGATCCACTACTACATCGGATCGGGCTCCAGCGGACAGGGCCCCGGCGGTGCAGACTCGGACTCGTCGTCGTCTCAGATCGCAGCCTGGGTCGAGGCGAACTGCGAGGCGACCACCGTCGACTCCGTTTCGCTCTACGATCTCAGCGCCGGATGAGAGGATAATCGACCTATGAACCCGACAGCGAATCCGCCGGCGCGCATCCTCATCGTCGACGACGAGGCGAACCTCTCCGAACTCCTCGTCATGGCCTGTCACGTCAGAGGGTGGGAGGCCGAAGGGGTCGGCACGGGCCGTGATGCCGTCGCGCTGGCCAGGAGTCAGCGCTTCGACGTGATCGTCCTCGACGTCATGCTGCCCGACCTCGACGGGTTCGCCGTGATCGAGAAGATCCGCAGGGAGGGAATCGACACTCCGGTGGTCTTCCTCTCTGCCCGCGACGAGGTCGACGACCGGCTGACGGGCCTGCGGCTGGGCGGGGACGACTATGTGACGAAGCCGTTCAACCTCGATGAGGTCATCGCCCGCATCGAGGTGCGTCTGCGCCGTGGGGCATCGGCCGGTCCGGTCGACGAAGACGATGTTCTGCGCGTGGGCGATCTCGAACTCGACGAACGCTCTCACGAGGTCAACCGCGCCGGACAGCCGATCGAACTCACCGCCCGCGAATACGAGGTGCTGCTGCTGTTCATGCGCAACCCGCGAGCGGTGCTGTCGGAATCCCAGATCCTCGACCGAGTGTGGGACTACGACTTCGGCGGCAACGGCAACATCGTCGAACTCTACGTCTCCTACCTGCGGAAGAAGATCGACACTCCATTCCCGGACCTGCCGAACCTCTTCCACACCAAGCGCGGAGCCGGATACATCCTGCGAGCGCAGCAGTGACACTGCGCCGGTGGCGACTGCAGACGAGGCTCATCGTCCTCGCCGGCCTCGTCCTCCTCCTCGTCGGGGCCGGGATCGGAACCGCCTCTTGGCTGAGCGTACGCAGCTCGCTGATGTCCGACCTCGATGCACGGCTGACGTCGATGACGTCGCATGCGCGTTCGGGCGACGGACCCGGCGCGGGCCCCGTGTCGACCGGGAACCCGGGAACCTCGGGTGGGGGTGACGAACCGTCGGCGGCGGTCGATTCGGCTCTGCGCTACCTCTTCCAGCCGGGGGTCGGCGACGGTGCCCTCGTCGCCGTCGACTCCGGCGATGGGGGAGAAGGACTCATCGCCGAGGCGGGGCTGACCCGCCCGCGGGCCCTGTCCCCGGCGGCGATCGACGCACTGCTCGACGTCGAACACGGCGGGGGTGAGTCCGGCGGCGATGCGTCCGCCCACGAGTCCGTGCGAGTGCCCGGGTTCGGTGCCTACCGTGTCGTCGCTTTCGACGACGGCGGAACCACCACCGTGTATGGCGTTCCACAGGGCAGCGTCGACGGTGCCCTCGAACGCACCGCCTGGACCACCGCGTCTGTGGTCATCATCGGCGTCATCGCCACGGCCGCGCTCATGGCCGTGATCATCCACCGTCAGCTGCGTGACCTGCGTGAGGTCGCCCGCACCGCGAGGGAAGTCACCGATCTCGAGCTCAGCGCCGGCGAACCCGAGCTCGCGCTCCGGGTCCCCGCCGAACTCGCAGAGCCAGGCACGGAGGTCGGCGACGTAGGCGCCTCGGTCAACAGGATGCTCGACCATGTCGGCTCCGCCCTCGAGGAGCGTTATCGGGGCACGGAGCAGATGCGCCGCTTCGACGCCGATGCCTCCCATGAGCTGCGCACCCCGATCGCGACGATCCGCGGCTGGGCCGACCTCACCCGCCCGTACCGCGACGATCTGCCCGCCGAGGTGACCACCTCCTTGGGCAAGATCGATTCCGGAGCGATGCGGATGTCCTCCCTGGTCGATGACCTCCTCCTCCTCGCACGACTCGAAGCCGGCCGCCAGCCGACGAGTGAGGACACCGTTGACGTCTCCTCTCTGCTCGTCGAGCTCGTCGAGGACGCCCATGTGGTCAATCCCGATCACTCGATCTCACTTGATGTCCCTCCGGAGGCTCTCGAAGTGCGCGGCGAGGTCGACCAGGTGCGCCGGGTCGTGTCGATCGTGCTCACGAATGCCTGCGTGCACACGCCCCCGGGCACCAGGGCGCACGTCGAGGCGCAGGTGACGCGCAAGCCGGTCTCGGGGCAGCTGCCCAGCGATATCGTGGCGATCCGCATCAGCGACGACGGGCAGGGCATTCCGCCTGATATCCGCGACAGGGTCTTCGACCGCTTCGTCCGCGGGGACGCCTCGCGGGCGCGGCAGGACGGAGTCAAGGGAGGTTCCTCGGGCCTGGGGCTGGCGATCGCATCCGGCCTCGTCGACCTCATGCACGGCAGCATCGCGATGTCGAGCACGGACGCGGGCACGACCTTCGAACTCCGACTGCCCGCCGTCTGAGCAGAATCGCACAGGTTGACCACAGGTACCGCTGGGAAGGGCTACAGCGCGGGGTCTGAGAGTGGAGTCATCGATAATCAGAGGAGATCCCATGACCGAAAACTAGAACCCCAACGAGAACCTCAACCAGGTCACGCAGTTCGGAAGCACCGCAATGCCGCGAAAGCAGAAGCGTCGCGTCCCGCTGGTTCCCACAGTGCTCGCCGGTTCGGCACTGTTCGTCGTCGGTGGACTCGCTGGGGGAGCGATCGGAGCATCAGCGGCCGATGCGTCGAACGATTCAGGTACGAGTCAGGGTCCGGGTGGCCAGAACGGGCCGGGAGGAATGGGCAGCCAGGAGGGCGGCGGAATGCCTGGCGGGCAGTCGGACGGCGGCGATATGTCCGGTGGCCGATCCAACGGCATGCCGGGCAATCAGAACGGCTCCAGCTCGGACGGAAGCTCCGCTGGTGGTACGAACTCGAGCGAAGACAGCGCCTCGGCGAGCACCGATGACACGACGATCGACAACGCCGCCGTCATGCACTTCGAGCAGATCTTCTCCGGATTCGCCGTCCTCAATCGGGACGAGTGAGACCCCGCTCGCATCCCTGCCGTGCCGGTTCGGACGGGCCTGCCTGGGCCATCGTCGTCCGTGACCTCATTGCCGGCGACAGCACCGCGGTGATGCGAAACCGTCGCAGTGCCTACCGCATTCCGGACACGACGATGCCCCCACCGAAACCGGTGGGGGCATCGTGCTGTCAGCCTGAGAACTCTTCAGATCTCAGAGCTCATCACGCGGTTCAGCGCTGGAGATCGTAGCGATCGGCTTCGACCAGTTTGGTCCAGACCTTGACGAAGTCGGCAACGAACTTGGCCGCGGCATCATCGGAGCCGTAGACCTCGGCGATGGCACGCAGTTCGGAGTTCGCGCCGAAGAGCAGGTCGACGCGGCTGCCGGTCCACAGCTTCTCACCTGCGGGCGAGAAGCATTCGTATTCTTCGGCAGTCTCGGAGTCGCCGACCGGCTTCCACGCGTTGCCGAGCTCGAGGAGGTTGACGAAGAAGTCGTTCGTCAGCTCTCCCGGACGATCGGTGAAGACACCGAGCTCGGAGTCTCCGTAGTTGACGCCGAGGACGCGCAGCCCGCCGATGAGCACGGTCAGCTCCGGCGGGGTCAGCCCGAGCAGGCTGGCCTTGTCCAGCAGCAGGTACTCGGCCTTGAGCGGAAGGCCCTCGGTGAGATAGTTGCGGAAGCCGTCGTGGGTCGGCTCGAGGAATCCGAAGGAATGGACATCCGTCTGCTCCTGGGTGGCATCCCCACGTCCGGTGGACACCGGCACGGTGACCTCATGTCCGGCCGCCTTCGCTGCGGTTTCGACTCCGACGGCACCGGCGATGGCCAGCACATCAGCGAACGAAGCGCCGGTCGACTCGGCGATGCCTTCGAGGACGGGCAGCACCTGCGCCAACTTGGCCGGTTCATTGGCGTCCCAGCTGCGCTGCGGTTCGAGGCGGAGACGTCCGCCGTTGATGCCGCCGCGCATATCCGAGACACGGTGCGATGAGGCGGCTGCCCAGGCGGTCGAGACCAGCTGGGACACCGTCAGACCCGAATCGGCGACTGCAGCCTTGACGGCGGCGAGCCCGGCTTCGTCGAGCGCAGTGCCCGCGGGAACAGGGTCCTGCCAGATGAGTTCTTCGGTGGGAGCCTCGGGCCCGAGATAGCGAGTGGCCGGTCCCATGTCGCGGTGGGTGAGCTTGAACCAAGCGCGAGCAAAGGCGTCCTCGAATGCCTTCTGGTCATCCTTGAAGCGGCGCGAGATCTCTCCGTAGATCGGGTCGAAACGCAACGCCAGGTCGGTCGTGAGCATGCGGGGCTCCCGACGTCCCGTGCCCTGGGCCATCGGCACCATGTCGTCGCCGCCGCCGTCGATGGGGCGCCACTGGAGGTGACCGCCCTCGTTCTCGAAGACCTCCCACTCGTAGGCGAAGAGGATGTGGAAGAACTCGTTGTCCCAGCGCGTGGGATGGTAGGTCCAGGTGACCTCGATGCCGCTTCCGACGGTGTCGTTGCCCTGACCGGACCCGAAGTCGCTGCGCCAGCCCAGGCCCTGCTCTTCGAGGGGAGCTGCCTCGGGGTCGGCCGCCTTGTGGGACTCGGGAGCCGCACCGTGGGTCTTTCCGAAGGTGTGGCCGCCGGCGATGAGAGCGACGGTCTCCTCATCGTTCATCGCCATCCGGCCGAAAGTCTCGCGGATCTCGACCGCCGACTTCAGCGGATCGGGCTCGCCCTCGGGGCCTTCGGGGTTGACGTAGATGAGGCCCATGGTGGTCGCAGCCAGCGGCTTCTGCAGCTCACCGTTGCCGACATAGCGCTTGTCGGTGCCCAGCCACTCGTTCTCCGACCCCCAGTACACGTCGTTGTCGGGCTCCCACACGTCGGTGCGACCGCCGGCGAAGCCGAAGGGTTCGAATCCCATCTGCTCGAGGGCGACATTGCCGGCCAGGATGAACAGGTCGGCCCAGGAGATCTTCTTGCCGTACCTCTTCTTCACCGGCCACAGGAGGCGACGGGCCTTGTCCAGCAGGACGTTGTCGGGCCACGAGTTCAGGGGAGCGAAGCGCTGCTGGCCCTCTCCGCCTCCGCCGCGTCCGTCCTGGACGCGGTAGGTGCCGGCCGAGTGCCAGGCCATACGGATCATGAAGGGGCCGTAGTTGCCGAAGTCAGCAGACCACCACTCCTGGTTCTCCTTCTGCAGCGCTTCGATATCGGCCTTGAGCGCGAAGTAGTCGAGGCTGTTGAACTCCGCTTCGTAGTCGAAATCCAGATCCATGGGGTCGCGAGCCGGCTGGCCCTTGGCGAGGATCTTGAGGTTGAGGCGATTGGGCCACCACTGAGCATTGGCATCGCCCTGGACGGGGTTGACCAGCTGGCCGGAATCCGGCGCCGTCGCCGGCTCCGTGGTGGTGTGGCCGACTGGGCAGCCGCCGGTGGTCGGGTTGGTCATTGTGTTCCTTTCACAGTCGAGCCGCTGTCGACGACTCGGATGACGGGATGGGCCACCCTCGCTAAAAGGGCATAGTCATGTCCTCGCGAGAAGACGGATGGTGTTGAACGGCAGTCGGGAATCACACGACCGATGGCTGGCTGTCGCCGGCCGCCTGTACACCGACATGAGCACAGTCGGGGCACAGGCCCCAGAACGTCACTTCGGCCTGTTCGATGACGAAGCCGGCATCGTGGGACGGAGTCAGGCACGGGGCTTGCCCGATCGTGCAGTCGACATCGACGATGAGATTGCACGATCGGCACACCAGATGGTGATGATTGTCCCCGATCCGACGCTCGTACCGAGCCACGGAGCCCGAAGGCTGGATGCAGCGGACGAGCCCTACCTCGGTGAGTGTGTGCAGCGAGTCATAGACGGCCTGGTGGGAGACCGCCGGCAGCGACTCGCGGACGGAGCGGATGACGGTTTCGGTATCCGCATGCGGGTGGTCCCGCACGGCGTCGAGGACTGCGATCCGCTGTTTCGTCACGCGCAGCGACGTCTGCCGCAGAGCCGCGGCAGCGTCTTCGTCGTGTTCATACTTCGTCCCGTTCACAGCACCAGAATGCCTGGTTCTTTTGAATCAGTCAAGGAAAGGTTCGCGGACCCTCGCCGAGGCGGCCGACCCGATCGCATTGAAGCGGGGCTGATCCGTGAGGTTGGTTCGCGTACGGTTGAGCAGAGTGTTTCCGGCCCGTGATTTCAGGTGATGGGGCGTCCACGTGATTTCAGCAGCGGGGCGAGGTAGGATCGTTGATTGCCATTTTGACCAGACGTGCTCGAGAGAGATATTCTGGTAGGCGACTGATTGTGTTAACTGCGTCGTCGATTGATCCTGCCGGGTGTTCTGTGAGGCCCGGAACCTCTGAGAGAAGTCGTCGCTGCAGGCCGCCGAGAAGTCGTCTCTGCGCTTCCGTGTCCTTGCGACACACCCGGGCGCAGGGGTCGATGACTCGCGTGGTTACTGGCATCGGGAGCCAAGCTTCACCCGGTGTCCGGTCGGATATGTCCCACGGTTCATAGAGGCGACTGCGGTCGTGGCCGAAATTGGGAATTAGGTCTATCGAGAAGCAAATGGAGAACGCTTAGTGCCGACAATCCAACAGCTCGTCCGCAAGGGACGGCATGTCAATACAGCAGGATCGGACGCTCCTGCCCTCAAGGGCAGCCCGCAGCGTCGCGGAGTGTGCACCCGCGTGTACACCACTACCCCCAAGAAGCCGAACTCGGCTCTTCGCAAGGTCGCTCGTGTCAAGCTTTCGAGCCAGATCGAGGTGACCGCCTACATCCCGGGCGAGGGACACAACCTGCAGGAGCACTCGATTGTGCTCGTGCGTGGTGGCCGCGTCAAGGATCTGCCCGGTGTTCGCTACCGGATCGTCCGCGGTTCGCTCGACACCCAGGGCGTCAAGGGTCGCCAGCAGGCCCGCAGCAAGTACGGTGCGAAGAGGGAGAAGAAGTAATGCCACGTAAAGGTCCTGCACCCAAGCGACCGATCGTCGTTGACCCGGTCTTCAGCTCACCGCTCGTCACGCAGCTGATCAACAAGATCCTGCTCGACGGCAAGCGCTCGACCGCCGAGCGGATCGTCTACGGTGCCCTCGAAGGCACTCGTGAGAAGAACGGCAACGATCCCGTTGTCAACCTGAAGAAGGCTCTCGACAACATCCGTCCGTCCCTCGAAGTCCGCTCCCGCCGTGTCGGCGGTGCGACCTACCAGGTGCCGATTGATGTTCGTCCGGCTCGTTCGACCACCCTGGCTCTGCGGTGGCTCGTGGGATACTCCCGCCAGCGTCGTGAGAAGACCATGACCGAACGACTCATGAATGAGATCCTCGATGCCGGCAACGGCCTCGGTGCAGCAGTCAAGCGCCGCGAGGACACTCACAAGATGGCCGAGTCCAACAAGGCCTTCGCCCACTACCGCTGGTAATCGCCTGCCCTGGCCTCTGGCCGGCGGAACTCGTGCGCGAGTTCTGCCGACCGGCAGTCCGGGGGAGTCGAGCAAATCATCGATTGAGAGAGAGACACCGTGGCACTTGACGTGCTCAGCGACCTGAACAAGGTCCGTAATATCGGCATCATGGCCCACATCGATGCCGGTAAGACAACGACGACCGAACGCATCCTCTTCTACACCGGCGTCAACTACAAGATGGGCGAGACCCACGACGGCGCCGGCACCATGGACTGGATGGACCAGGAGAAGGAGCGCGGCATCACGATCACGTCCGCCGCGACGACCTGCTACTGGCACGACAACCAGATCAACATCATCGACACCCCCGGCCACGTCGACTTCACGGTCGAGGTCGAGCGCTCCCTGCGCGTCCTCGATGGTGCCGTTGCTGTGTTCGACGGCAAGGAGGGCGTTGAGCCCCAGTCCGAGACCGTGTGGCGTCAGGCCGACAAGTACGACGTTCCGCGCGTGTGCTTCGTCAACAAGATGGACAAGCTCGGTGCCGACTTCTACTTCACCGTCGACACCATCAAGGAGCGCCTCGGCGCGAAGCCGCTGGTCATCCAGCTGCCGATCGGTGCCGAAAGCGAATTCGCCGGTGTCGTCGACCTGCTTGAGATGAAGGCCTACACCTGGCCCGACGAATCCAAGATGGGCCAGGACATGACCGAGATCGAGATCCCCGATGATCTCAAGGAGAAGGCTGTTCAGTACCGTGCGCAGCTCGTCGAGGACGTCGCCGAGAGCTCGGAAGAGCTCATGGAGAAGTACCTCGAAGGCGAAGAGCTCACGACCGCCGACGTCAAGGCCGGTATCCGTGAGCTCGTCATCAAGTCCGAGGCCTTCCCGGTCATGTGCGGTTCTGCGTACAAGAACAAGGGTGTGCAGCCCATGCTCAACGCGGTCATCGACTACCTCCCCTCGCCGCTCGATGTGCCTCCGATGATCGGACACAGCCCGAGCAACGACGAAGAGGAACTGACCCGCAAGCCTTCGACGGACGAGCCGTTCTCGGCTCTGGCCTTCAAGGTCGCCTCTCACCCGTTCTTCGGATCGCTGACCTACGTGCGTGTGTACTCCGGTCATGTGAAGTCCGGTGAACAGGTGCTCAACACGACCTCGGGCAAGAAGGAACGCGTCGGCAAGCTCTTCCAGATGCACTCCAACAAGGAGAACCCTGTCGAAGAGGCATTCGCCGGCCACATCTACGCCTTCATCGGTCTCAAGGAGACCACGACTGGCGATACCCTCAGCGACCCCGCGAACCCGATCGCTCTCGAATCGATGACCTTCCCGGAGCCTGTGATCTCCGTTGCCATCGAGCCGAAGACGAAGAGCGACCAGGAGAAGCTGTCCACGGCTATCCAGAAGTTCGTCAAGGAAGACCCGACGTACCAGGTCGAACTTGACGAGGAGACCGGCCAGACCGTCATCCGCGGAATGGGCGAGCTCCACCTCGACATCCTCGTCGACCGCATGCGTCGCGAGTTCAAGGTCGAGGCGAACGTCGGCAAGCCGCAGGTCGCTTACCGTGAGACCATCCGTCGCACTGTCGACAAGTACGACTACACCCACAAGAAGCAGACGGGTGGATCGGGACAGTTCGCGAAGGTCCAGGTCACCTTCGAGCCTCTCGAGGTCGAAGGCGATACGATTTACGAGTTCGAGAATGCCATCACGGGCGGACGCGTTCCGCGCGAGTACATTCCGAGCGTCGATGCCGGCATCCAGGACGCCATGCAGCTCGGTGCCCTTGCCGGTTACCCGATGGTCGGTGTCAAGGCCACTCTGGTCGACGGCGCCTACCATGATGTCGACTCTTCGGAGATGGCATTCAAGATCGCCGGTTCGATGGTCTTCAAGGAGGCCGTCCAGCGGGCGAACCCGGTTCTGCTCGAACCGGTCATGGACGTCGAGGTGCGTACCCCTGAGGAATACATGGGTGACGTCATCGGCGACCTGAATTCCCGGCGTGGACAGATTCAGTCGATGGACGATGCTTCCGGTGTGAAGGTCGTCAAGGCTGTGGTCCCGCTCTCGGAGATGTTCGGTTACATCGGTGATCTGCGGTCGAAGACCCAGGGCCGTGCGGTGTACACGATGACTTTCTCCAGCTATGCGGAGGTCCCGAAGGCTGTTGCCGAGGAGATCGTCCAGAAGGTGCGCGGCGGAGAGTAATCTCCGAATTCCGGTCGCCCCGGTGATCAAGAACATGGTCGCCGGAATGAAAGATAATCAACAGAAGGTCTAAGATATGAACCGCATATCTTTTGACAACCACGAGGAGGAACCCAGTGGCAAAGGCTAGTTTCGAACGGAATAAGCCGCACGTCAACATCGGCACCATCGGCCACGTTGACCATGGAAAGACCACCCTGACCGCCGCGATCACCAAGGTCCTGGCGGATCAGTACCCGGATCTCAACGAGGCTCGCGCCTTCGACCAGGTCGACAACGCACCTGAGGAGAAGGAGCGCGGCATCACCATCAACGTCTCGCACGTTGAGTACCAGACGGAGAAGCGTCACTACGCTCACGTCGATGCCCCGGGCCACGCCGACTATGTCAAGAACATGATCACCGGTGCCGCTCAGATGGACGGTGCGATCCTCGTCGTCGCCGCCACCGACGGTCCGATGCCCCAGACCCGTGAGCACGTGCTGCTCGCGCGTCAGGTCGGCGTCCCCTACATCGTGTGCGCGCTGAACAAGTCCGACATGGTCGATGACGAGGAGCTCCTCGAGCTCGTCGAATTCGAGGTCCGCGACCTGCTCTCGAGCCAGGACTTCGACGGCGACAACGCCCCGGTCATCCCGGTCTCCGCTCTCAAGGCGCTGGAAGGCGACGAGAAGTGGGTCAAGAGCGTCCAGGATCTGATGGCTGCTGTCGATGACAACGTTCCGGAGCCGGAGCGCGACGTCGACAAGCCGTTCCTCATGCCCGTCGAGGACGTCTTCACGATCACCGGTCGTGGAACCGTCGTCACCGGTCGTGTCGAGCGCGGCGTGCTCCTGCCGAACGACGAAATCGAAATCGTCGGCATCAAGGAGAAGTCGTCCAAGACGACCGTCACCGCCATCGAGATGTTCCGCAAGACCCTGCCGGACGCCCGTGCAGGTGAGAACGTCGGTCTGCTGCTGCGCGGCACCAAGCGTGAGGACGTGGAGCGCGGTCAGGTCATCGTGAAGCCGGGTTCGATCACCCCGCACACCAAGTTCGAAGCCCAGGTCTACATCCTGAGCAAGGACGAGGGCGGACGTCACAACCCGTTCTACTCGAACTACCGTCCGCAGTTCTACTTCCGGACCACGGACGTCACCGGCGTCATCACGCTGCCCGAGGGCACCGAGATGGTCATGCCCGGCGACAACACCGATATGTCGGTCGAGCTCATCCAGCCGATCGCCATGGAGGACGGCCTCCGCTTCGCTATCCGCGAGGGCGGCCGCACCGTCGGCGCCGGTCGAGTCACCAAGATCAACGCCTGATCTGACTTACTGAGCACCACCAGGCAAGGGCCGCAGTTCTTCGGAACTGCGGCCCTTGTCGCATGTCCGGACTCCGCGCGTGGATGTCCGGTCGGAGGCTGCGACTGGGGGACTCGAAGGTTGCCAGGTGCCAGATGCGTACAGATCGAGGACACCTGAACATTGAGAGTTCCCTCACAGGCACGGTTCACGGAATTGCGCGGGTTCAGTGCTATGTGACAAGATAGTGAGGTTGCGTTTTGGGCGTTGACCCCTGCACTGCGGTAGTGATACCGCGAACTGCCCGAAACACTATCGGATCGATGAATCTGCGCCACGCGGGTTCGGACCGAGCAGCCAATGAGTAGAAGCGCCGTCGGTGCTTGGGGGAGAAGTGAGAAATTCTCCGCCAGGATCAGCCGACACGCCCGACCTCGGGGGTCGGTCATGGTCAGCCGGCACAGACCGCAGACATCTCTGATGCTCTGCAGGTTGATGGCCGGAAGTTACTGAAGAAAGAGACGACGCCATGGCGGGACAGAAGATCCGCATTCGGCTCAAGTCGTACGACCACGCTGTGATTGACAGTGCCGCACGCAAGATCGTGGACACCGTCACTCGCGCAGGTGCGACTGTTGTGGGCCCCGTGCCGTTGCCGACGGAGAAGAACGTGTACTGCGTCATCCGTTCGCCGCACAAATACAAGGACAGCCGTGAGCATTTCGAAATGCGCACGCACAAGCGTCTGATCGACATCGTCGACCCGACGCCGAAGGCAGTTGACTCGCTGATGCGTCTCGACCTCGCTGACGACGTCAACATCGAGATCAAGCTCTAAGGGAGGCAGCAATGGCGAACACTCGTTCATCCGCTCTCCCGACCACCCGCAAGGTCAAGGGCCTTCTGGGAACCAAGCTGGGCATGACCCAGGTCTGGGATGAGCAGAACAACCTCGTTCCGGTGACCGTTGTGGCCACCGGGAACAACGTCGTAACTCAGGTCCGCAACGAGGAAACCGATGGTTACCCCGCTGTGCAGATCGCGTTCGGCGAGATCGATCCTCGCAAGGTCAACAAGCCGACTGCAGGCCACTTCGAGAAGGCCGGTGTGACCCCACGCCGTCACCTCGTCGAACTGCGCACTGCAGATGCTGCTGACTACGAGCTCGGCCAGGAACTCGGTGTCGACACGTTCGAAGCCGGACTCAAGGTCGACGTGACCGCTAAGACCAAGGGCAAGGGAACCGCCGGCGTCATGAAGCGTCACGGCTTCGCCGGTGTCGGTGCCTCCCACGGTCAGCACCGCAACCACCGCAAGCCAGGTTCGATCGGCGGAGCCGCGACACCTGGTCGCGTGTTCAAGGGTATGCGCATGGCCGGCCGTATGGGCGCTGTCAAGCACACCACCCAGAACCTCACGATCCACGCCGTGGACAACGAGAACCACTTCCTGCTCATCAAGGGCGCCGTTCCCGGCCCCAAGGGTGGAGTCGTCCTCGTTCGCTCGGCCGTGAAGGAGGCCTGAACGTAATGACTGATGTCAAGACAGTCGACGTCATCGACGCCGCTGGTGCGAAGGCCGGCTCAGTTGATCTGCCCGCCGAGGTCTTCGGCGTGCCGACCAACGTGCCCCTGATCCACCAGGTCGTCGTCGCACAGCTGGCTGCGGCCCGCCAGGGCACGCACAAGACGAAGACCCGCTCCGAAGTTCGCGGTGGCGGTCGCAAGCCCTACCGTCAGAAGGGAACCGGCAACGCCCGTCAGGGTTCGATCCGCGCTCCTCAGTACAACGGTGGCGGAATCGTGCACGGACCGGTCCCGCGTGACTACTCGCAGCGGACCCCCAAGAAGATGAAGGCCGCCGCTCTGCGTGGTGCTCTGTCTGATCGTGCACGCCTCGACCAGGTCTTCGTGATGAAGAACCTGGTCACCGGCGATGCCCCGTCGACCAAGCAGGCGAAGGCCGCACTGGCCGGCCTGTCCGAGCGCAAGAACACTCTCGTGGTGCTCGAGCGCGACGACGAGCTCAATTACCTGAGCGTGCGCAACCTGCCTCACGTCCACGTGCTCACCTCCGATCAGCTCAACACCTATGATGTGCTGCTCGCCGATGACATCGTGTTCACCGAGGCGGCTCTGGCCGCGTTCCTGAGCGGAAACCGCAAATCGGAGGACGCATCATGAGTCTGAACTTCAAGGACCCGCGCGACATCATCGTCGCACCGGTCGTCTCGGAGAAGACCTACAGCCTGATGGACGAAGGCAAGTACACCTTCCTCGTCGACCAGGACTCGAACAAATCCGAGATCAAGCAAGCCATTGAAACGATCTTCGATGTGCAGGTCGCAAAGGTCAACACCCTGAATCGTCAGGGCAAGCGCCGCCGCACCCGCACCGGTTGGGGGAAGCGCAAGGACACCAAGCGTGCCATCGTTGCCCTCAAGGACGGATCGATCGACATCTTCGGTGGATCGCTCTAAGCGATCCTTCGTCAAAGAAGGACAAGACTCATGGGAATCCGTAAGCACAAGCCGACGACCCCGGGCCGCCGTGGCTCGTCGGTCGCCGACTTCGTCGAAGTGACCCGGTCTACACCGGAGAAGTCGCTTCTGCGCCCGCTGCCCAAGCGCGGCGGCCGCAACAGTCAGGGACGCGTGACCACCCGCCACCAGGGCGGCGGTCACAAGCGTCAGTACCGTGTCATCGACTTCCGCCGCCATGACAAAGATGGCGTTCCGGCGAAGGTCGCACACATCGAATATGACCCGAACCGTACGGCTCGCATCGCTCTGCTGCACTATGCAGACGGAGAGAAGCGCTACATCATCGCCCCGCAGAACCTCAAGCAGGGCGCACAGGTGGAAGCCGGTTCGGGTGCAGACATCAAGCCGGGCAACAATCTTGCCCTGCGCAACATCCCGGTGGGCACCGTTGTGCACGCAGTTGAAATGCGTCCCGGCGGCGGTGCCAAGATCGCTCGTTCTGCAGGTTCGTCCGTGCAGCTCGTGGCGAAGTACGGCCGTTTCGCTCAGCTGCGGATGCCTTCGGGCGAAATCCGCAATGTGGATGCGCGCTGCCGTGCGACGATCGGCGAGGTCGGCAATGCCGAGCAGTCGAACATCAGCTGGGGCAAAGCAGGCCGCATGCGTTGGAAGGGCAAGCGCCCCTCCGTCCGCGGTGTCGTGATGAACCCGATCGACCACCCGCATGGTGGTGGCGAGGGCCGTACTTCGGGTGGTCGTCACCCAGTCAGCCCGTGGGGTCAGTTGGAGGGCCGCACACGCCGGCCGAACAAGGAGAGCGACAAGTACATCGTGCGCCGTCGCCGGACCGGCAAGAAGCGCTGATTGGAGTACTGACTTATGCCTCGTAGCCTCAAAAAGGGTCCTTTCGTCGACGAACACCTCTTCCAGAAGGTGGCTCGTCAGAACGAGAAGAACACCAAAAATGTCATCAAAACATGGTCTCGTCGCTCGATGATCATCCCGGACTTCCTGGGACACACCATCGCAGTACATGACGGACGCAAGCATGTCCCCGTCTTCATCACTGAGTCGATGGTCGGACACAAGCTCGGCGAGTTCGCACCGACACGGACGTTCCGTGGCCACGAAAAGGACGATCGCAAGGGGCGCCGCCGCTGAGGCGGGGCACTCTTTCGATCCTAGAGAAGAGAGAAGGAAGCGATGGAAGCCAAGGCTAAGGCGCGGTACCTGCGCGTTACGCCTCGCAAGGCTCGGCGCGTCATCGACCTCATTCGTGGTCAGCAGGCGACCGAAGCACTTGCAGTGTTGAAGTTTGCAGAACAGTCGGCATCAGATCCGATTTACAAGCTCGTGGCCTCCGGCATCGCCAATGCGCGTGTCCGGGCCGACGAGGAAGGCGTTGCGTTCGACGAGAACGAACTGGTCATCTCCGAAGCCTTCGTGGATGAGGGGCCGACCATGAAGCGGTTCCGTCCGCGTGCCCAGGGTCGCGCTTTTCGCATTGAGAAGCGCACCAGCCACGTGACAGTGGTCCTGGCCAGCGGTGACGACCTGCCTCAGCGCAAGAGCCGGAAGGGGAACCGTTAATGGGCCAGAAGATCAATCCGAACGGATTCCGACTCGGAATCACCACGGATCACAAGTCAAAGTGGTTCGCTGACTCGACCAAGCCGGGGCAGCGCTACAAGGACTACGTGCTCGAAGATGTGAAGATCCGCCAGATGATGAACACCGGTCTCGAACGGGCCGGCATCTCGAAGGTCAACATCGAACGCACACGTGACCGTGTCCGCGTCGACATCCACACCGCACGCCCGGGCATCGTCATCGGTCGTCGCGGAGCAGAAGCGGACCGCATCCGCAGTCAGCTCGAAAAGCTCACCGGCAAGCAGATTCAGCTCAACATCCTTGAGGTGAAGAACGCCGAGGTCGACGCACAGCTCGTCGCCCAGGGTGTTGCCGAACAGCTCGCCAGCCGTGTGGCCTTCCGCCGCGCGATGCGCAAGGCGATCCAGAGCGCCCAGCGCGCAGGTGCCAAGGGCATCCGTGTGCAGTGCTCCGGCCGCCTCGGCGGTGCTGAGATGAGCCGGTCCGAGTTCTACCGCGAAGGTCGTGTGCCGCTGCACACCCTGCGTGCGAACATCGACTTCGGCGTTCACGAAGCCCACACCACTTTCGGACGCATCGGCGTCAAGGTGTGGATCTACAAGGGCGACATGACCGACAAGGAGCTTGCTGCCGAGCAGGCCAAGGCTCCTGCTGCTCGTGGCCCACGTGGCCGTGGGCGTGGTCGTGGAGGCCGCGGACGTGGTCAGGAAGGCGCACCGCGCCGCGGCGACCAGGCCCGTAATACTGAGAACAGTGCCGAAGCCCCCGCGGCTGAGGCCGGATCGGAGGGCTGAGATATGCTGATCCCTCGTCGAGTGAAATTCCGCAAGCAGCACCATCCCAACCGGGGCGGCGCCGCCAAGGGAGGCACGACGGTGTCCTTCGGTGACTACGGCATCCAGGCTCTCGAGCCGGCTTATGTCACCAACCGTCAGATCGAGGCCGCACGTATTGCCATGACCCGCTACATCAAGCGCGGTGGCAAAGTGTGGATCAACATCTACCCTGATCACCCGCTGACGAAGAAGCCTGCCGAGACCCGCATGGGCTCCGGTAAGGGTTCGCCGGAGTGGTGGATCGCCAATGTCAAACCCGGTCGAGTCATGTTCGAACTCGGCGGTGTGTCCGAGGAAGTTGCTCGCGAGGCTCTGCGCCTGGCGATCCACAAGCTTCCGCTCAAGGCCCGTATCGTGGCCCGCGAAGGTGGTGAGTGAGAATGGCTATCGGTTCGAAGAACCTTTCCATCGACGCGCTGGACGGTTACGACAACGAGCGTCTGGCCGAAGAGCTCAAGAAGGCCAAGGCCGAGCTGTTCAACCTGCGATTCCAGTCGGCCACGGGCCAGCTGGAGAGCCACGGTCGCCTCAAGGCCGTGCGTCGAGACATCGCTCGTATCTACACCGTGCTCAACGAACGGGAGCTGGACATCCGTCCGAACCCCGCTGATGCCAAGGAAGAGAGCAAGTGATGGCGGAGACCACGAACACCGAGGCCACTGCTGCGGAACGCAACTCCCGCAAGACAGCACGTGGTTACGTCGTATCCGACAAGATGGACAAGACCATCGTCGTCGAGGTCGAGGAGCGCATGAAGCACCGCCTCTACGGCAAGGTCATGCGTAAGTCGGTCAAGTACAAGGTTCACGACGAAGAGAACACCGCCGGCATCGGCGATCTCGTCCTCGTGGCCGAGACGCGGCCCCTTTCGGCCGCGAAGCGTTGGCGGCTCGTCGAGATCATCGAACGCGCCAAGTAGTCAACGCCACCCCACCCACCCGGTCCCGCCCGCGGCCTCTTGGAGGTCGCGGGCGGCTACCGGGAACGGGGTGAAATGTCAATGAATCCGTTCCGCAAGGCTCGCGCTCAGGCGTGAGAACCAGCGCGACGACAGGAGAAAATAGTGATTCAGCAAGAGTCGCGACTCAAAGTCGCCGACAACACTGGCGCCAAGCAGATCCTGGCAATCAGGATCCTGGGTGGCTCCGGTCGGCGCTACGCCTCGATCGGTGACACCATCGTGGCAACCGTCAAGGATGCAATCCCGGGCGGCAACGTGAAGAAGGGTGACGTCGTCAAGGCCGTCATCGTTCGCACTGCCAAGGAACGCCGTCGTCCCGACGGTTCCTACATCAAGTTCGACGAGAATGCAGCCGTCATCCTCAAGAATGATGAGGAACCACGCGGAACCCGTATCTTCGGGCCCGTAGGACGCGAACTCCGCGACAAGAAGTTCATGAAGATCGTCTCCCTGGCACCGGAGGTGTTGTGAGCATGGCGAACAAGCTCAAGATCAAGAAGGGCGACCTCGTCCAGGTCATCGCCGGCGCTCGTGAGTCCCGTGGCGGCGATCGTGGGAAGCAGGGCAAGGTCCTTGCCGTCTACCCCGAACGCAACCGCGTCCTCGTCGAGGGCGTCAACCGCGTGATCAAGCACAAGAAGGCTACGCAGACTCAGGCCGGCGGCACCGCTGGTGGCCGTGAGACCCACGAAGCCCCCATCCACGTGTCCAACGTGGCGCTCGTTGACCCCAAGGACAACAAGCCTACCCGCGTCGGATACCGCGAGGAGAGCGTCGAACGCGACGGTCGCACCAAGACCATTCGGGTTCGCTTCTCGCGTCGCACCGGGGAGGAGATCTGATGACGGAAACAACCACCAGCCGTCCCGCACCGCGTCTCAAGCAGATTTACCGCGAAGAGATCGTTGCGAAGCTGCAGGAAGAGTTCAACTACGCCAACCCCATGCAGGTTCCCGGACTGACCAAGGTCGTCGTGAACATGGGTGTGGGTGACGCAGCGCGCGATTCCAAGATGATCGAAGGCGCGATCAACGACCTGACTCTGATCACCGGTCAGAAGCCCGTCGTGACCCGTGCTCGGAAGTCCATCGCCCAGTTCAAGCTGCGCGAAGGTCAGCCCATCGGTGCACACGTGACCATGCGTGGAGCACGGATGTGGGAGTTCATCGACCGCGTCATCACTCTGGCACTGCCGCGTATCCGCGACTTCCGCGGACTCTCGGATCGTCAGTTCGACGGAAACGGTAACTACACCTTCGGTCTCACGGAGCAGTCCATGTTCCACGAGATCGACCAGGACCGGATCGACCGAGTCCGCGGTATGGATATCACCGTCGTCACCACCGCGACAACCGACGACGAGGGACGCGCACTGCTGCGTCACCTCGGGTTCCCGTTCAAGCAAAAATAATCGCTACGTTGCAGGTCCAAGCACAGTATGTGGGCGGAAACCGTAACGAGGAAGGGCAAGTGCCCAAATGACAATGACTGATCCAGTCGCAGATATGCTTACGCGTCTGCGCAACGCCAACTCGGCTTATCACGAGGACGTCACCATGCCGTTCTCGAAGCTCAAGTCGAACATCGCCGAGATCCTCAAGACCGAGGGCTACATCACTGGCTGGAGCGTCGAAGACGCCGAAGTCGGCAAGACGCTGCTCCTGGACCTGAAGTTCGGACCCAACCGGGAACGTTCGATCGCCGGCCTGCGCCGTGTGTCGAAGCCGGGACTGCGCGTCTACGCGAAGTCCACGAACCTGCCCAAGGTTCTCGGCGGCCTCGGCATCGCCATCCTGTCGACTTCGTCAGGCCTCCTGACGGACCGTCAGGCCGCCAAGAAGGGTGTGGGTGGGGAAGTCCTCGCCTACGTCTGGTAAAGGAAGGAGAGAAGAACATGTCACGTATTGGCAAGAACCCGATCTCCGTTCCCAGCGGCGTCGAGGTCAAGGTCGACGGCCAGGCTGTCGCCGTGAAGGGACCTAAGGGTGAACTGTCCGTCACCATCCCCGAGCCGATCGCCGTTGCGTTCGACGACGGTGTCATCACGGTGGCCCGTCCGGACGAAGAGCGCGAATCGCGTTCGCTGCACGGACTGTCTCGGACGCTCGTCAACAATATGATCGTCGGTGTGACCGAAGGCTATTCCAAGGCCCTCGAGATCGTCGGTACCGGTTACCGTGTCCTGGCAAAGGGATCGAACCTGGAGTTCGCCCTCGGCTACAGCCACCCCATCGTCGTTGAACCGCCGGAGGGTATCTCCTTCAGCGTCGACGGTCAGACCAAGGTTGCTGTCCACGGAATCGACAAGCAGCTCGTCGGTGAGACCGCTGCGAACATCCGGAAGCTGCGTAAGCCCGAGCCCTATAAGGGCAAGGGTGTGCGCTACGCCGGCGAAATCGTCCGTCGCAAGGTCGGAAAGGCTGGTAAGTAACGATGGCCTTTGGCAAAAAGGAAAGCTACGGCAAAGGCAGGGCAGCTGCTCGCAAGCGTCGTCACGCTCGTCTGCGCAAGCATGTCAGCGGCACGACCGAGCGCCCTCGCCTCTCAGTGACTCGCTCCACGCGCCACGTCTTTGTCCAGGTCATCGACGACACCGTCGGCAAGACCCTGGTGTCGGCCTCCACCATGGAAGCCGACCTGCGGACATTCGAGGGCGATAAGACCGGCAAGGCCCGCAAGGTGGGCGAGCTGGTTGCTCAGCGCGCCAAGGACGCCGGAATCGAAGCCGTCGTCTTCGACCGTGGAGGCAATGCCTACCACGGCCGCGTGCAGGCAATCGCCGAAGGTGCCCGTGAAGGAGGATTGGCCCTATGAGCACTGAAGAGAACAAGGAACAGCAGCCAGCTGCTGAGACCCCCACCGACAACAGCGGTGACCGCTCCTCCCGTGGCCGCGGCCAGGGTGGACAGGGCGGCCAGGGGCGCGGACGCGGCGAAGGCCGTGGACGCGGCGGTCGCAACGACCGTGAAGACAAGAACCAGTTCATCGAACACGTCATCACGATCAACCGCGTGTCGAAGGTCGTCAAGGGTGGACGTCGGTTCTCCTTCACGGCTCTCGTCGTGGTCGGAGACGGCGACGGCATGGTCGGCATGGGCTATGGCAAGGCAAAGGAAGTTCCTGCCGCCATCGCCAAGGGTGTCGAGGAAGCGAAGAAGAACTTCTTCCGCGTTCCCCGTATCCAGAAGACCATTCCGCACCCGATCCAGGGCGAGGAGGCCGCAGGCGTCGTCCTGCTGCGTCCGGCCGCTCCTGGTACCGGTGTCATCGCCGGTGGACCCGTTCGTGCGGTCCTCGATGCGGCAGGCGTCCAGGACGTCCTGTCCAAGTCGCTGGGTTCCGCGAACGCGATCAACATCGTGCACGCTGCGATCACCGCGCTGAAGGGCCTCGAGCGTCCGGAAGAGGTCGCGGCTCGCCGTGGTCTGCCGGTCGACGAGGTTGCTCCGCACGCACTGCTGCGGGCAGCTGCTGAAAGTGGGGCGAAGTCCTGATGGCAAAGCTCAAGATTACTCAGCGCAAGTCCGCAATCGGATACCGTCAGAGCCAGCGTGACACGCTGCGTTCGCTCGGTCTCAAGCGGACCAACGACGTTGTGGTGCAGGAAGATCGCCCCGAGATCCGGGGAATGATCAACGCTGTCCGCCACATCGTGACTGTGGAAGAGGTCGATTGATATGTCGAACAACGACTCACTGAAGCTGCATGATCTGCGCCCTGCCCCGGGAGCCAAGACCTCCAAGACCCGCGTCGGTCGTGGTGAGGCTTCGAAGGGTAAGACCGCCGGTCGCGGAACCAAGGGCACGAAGGCCCGTTACCAGGTTCCGCACGGCTTCGAGGGCGGCCAGACTCCGATGCACATGCGTCTGCCGAAGCTGCGCGGGTTCAAGAACCCCGCCAAGGTGGAGTTCCAGGTTGTCAACCTCGACAAGCTGTCCAGCCTGTTCCCCGAGGGCGGAGACGTCACCGTCGCCGATCTCGTGGAGAAGGGCGCTGTGCGTGCAAAGCAGCCCGTCAAGGTTCTCGGCACCGGTGAGATCACCGTGGCCCTGAACATCACTGCAGACAAGTTCTCCGGCTCTGCGGCCGAGAAGATCAAGGCTGCAGGCGGAAGCACCAACGAGGCCTGATCCGTTCCACTCGGAACGGTTTACCGGCTTCAACGCTGGTGCGGGGGCGGTCACTATCGTGGCCGCCCCCTTCTGCATCTCCGAGACCGTGATGGAGACTGGCTCAGGACCTGTCGGGGACGACTCGGAAGCCACCCGGATCACAGGCTGTGACGAGCCTGAATCGGCCTTCGCCGGTTTCGGCCTGGAGGGCATACCCTGATAGTCTTTTGCAGGTATTTGTCTCAATCGCCAGGTCGCGACCACGACTCTGACTTTTCATCCCCCAACGAGGAGGACGCTTGATCGGCGCAATCCGGAGGGCCTTCAGAACGCCCGACTTGAGGAACAAACTCCTCTTCACCCTGGGCATTCTTGTCATCTTCCGACTCGGCTCGTTCATTCCTTCGCCCGGCATCGATTACACCCAGGTGCAGGAATGCGTGGCTTCGCCTCAGCTCAATGAGGGCGGATTCGCCATGATCAACCTCTTCAGCGGCGGCGCTCTGCTGCAGCTGTCGATCTTCGCCCTGGGCATCATGCCCTATATCACCGCGAGCATCATCGTCCAGCTGCTTCGCGTGGTCATTCCGCGCTTCGAAGCTCTGCACAAGGAAGGCGCATCCGGCCAGGCGAAGCTGACTCAGTACACCCGCTATCTCACCATCGGCCTCGCGGTCCTCAACGCGACCACGCTCGTGGCCACCGTCCGCTCCGGCGCGCTCTTCGGGCAGGTCGAAAACTGCCAGGACCTCATCGCCAACGACACTTGGTGGGGGATTGCGGTCCTCGTGGTCACTCTCACCGCCGGCACCGGCCTGATCATGTGGCTGGGCGAGCAGATCACCGAACACGGTGTGGGCAACGGAATGTCGCTGCTCATCTTCACCTCCGTCGCATCCGCCTTCCCCTCCTCCCTCGGAGCGATCTTCCGGGAGCAGGGCGTCGACATCTTCCTCATCGTCTTGGCCGTCGGGCTCGTCCTCGTCGCCCTCGTCGTGTTCGTCGAGCAGTCGCAGCGCCGGGTCCCCGTCCAGTACGCCAAGCGCATGGTGGGTCGTCGCATGTTCGGCGGAACCTCGACCTATATTCCGATCAAGGTGAATATGGCCGGTGTCATCCCCGTCATCTTCGCCTCCTCGGTGCTCTACCTGCCGAGCCTGATCTCGCAGTTCTTCGATCCGGAATCCAATGTGGTCGAATGGATCAACACCTACTTCACCCGCGGTGACCATCCGCTCTACATCACCGTGTACGCGCTGCTGACGATCTTCTTCGCCTACTTCTACGTCGCCATCACCTTCAACCCTGAAGAGGTTGCGGACAATATGAAGAAGTACGGCGGCTTCATCCCTGGTATCCGCGCAGGTCGCCCAACTGCCGAATACTTGAGCTACGTACTCGGCCGCATCAACTTCCCCGGCTCGCTCTATCTTGCCTTCGTCGCCCTCATCCCGCTGATCGCGCTGGTGCTCATCAACGCGAACCAGAACTTCCCGTTCGGCGGCACCTCGCTGCTGATCGTCGTCGGAGTCGGGCTCGAAACGGTCAAGCAGATCGACGCGCAGATGCAGCAGCGCCACTATGAGGGCCTGCTGCGCTGATTCGACCGGACGCTGACGATCAGCGGACATCCCATTGGAAGGACACCTTATGAGTTCACGCATCATCCTGATCGGCCCTCCCGGCGCCGGCAAGGGCACCCAGGCCGCTCGCCTGTCCGAGGCGCTCGGCGTCCCGGCCATCTCCACCGGAGACATCTTCCGGGCGAATGTGAAGGGCGAGACCGAGCTGGGCAAACTGGCCAAGCGCTATATGGATGCCGGAGAATACGTGCCCGACGAGGTCACCAACTCAATGGTCGCCGATCGTCTGGCACAGGATGATGCTGCCGAAGGGTTCCTCCTCGACGGATATCCCCGCACCAGTGCTCAGGTCGATGAGCTCGACAGAATCCTCGCGGCCGAGGACAAGGCCATCGAACACGTCGTCGAACTCACGGCTGACACCGACGAGGTCGTGGCGCGCCTGCTCGCTCGTGCTCAGACCGAGGGCCGCGCCGATGACAGCGAAGACGTCATTCGCCACCGTCTTGATGTCTACGAAGAGCAGACTCAGCCGCTGACCGACATCTATCGCAGCCGCGGACTGCTGCGCCAGGTCGACGGTCTCGGCGAGGTCGACGACATCACTGAACGCATTCTGTCGACCATTCGATGATCTTCGGACCTCGTATCGAGCTGAAGACTCCTGCGGAGCTTGAGCTCATGCATCGGGCCGGGCAGCTGACTTCTCAAGTACTCTCAGCGGCCCGGTCCGCGGCCGTTCCCGGGGCCACCACCGCCGAGGTGGACGCCGCCGCCGAAGCTGTGATCGACTCCGCCGGCGCCTGTTCGAACTTCAAGGGCTATCAAGGATTTCCTGCGGTCGTGTGCATCTCCGTGAACGAGGAGATCGTCCACGGCATCCCGGGATCACGTGTGCTCGAAGCCGGCGATATCGTCTCGATCGACGGCGGTGCCATCGTCGAAGGCTTCCACGGGGACTCAGCGATCACGATGATCGTCGGCGGCGATTCCGCGGGCACTGCTGCCGATCGCGAGCTGTCATCTGCCACTGAGGCTGCCATGTGGACAGGCATCGCCGCGTTCGCGACCGGCGCGAAGGTCAGCGACATCGGAGACGCCATCGATGACTTCGTCACAGAGTCCTTCCCGCATCTGGGCCTCGTCGAGGAATTCACCGGTCACGGTATCGGCACCTCCATGCATATGGCACCCGAGGTGCTCAACTACCGTGCACGCTCCAACGGCCCGAAGATCAAGCCCGGAATGTGCCTGGCCATCGAACCGATGCTCACCACGGGCGGTGCGGACACCCGCACTCTGGCCGACGACTGGACGGTCGTGACGGCGGATGGTTCACGGTCAAGCCACTGGGAACACAGTGTGGCTCGCCATGACGGGGGAGTCTGGGTACTCACAGCCGTCGACGGGGGAGCGGCCGGATTGGCGCCGTTCGGAATCACTCCCGTGCCTCCGAAGGGCGCCTGAGGGGAGAATTCAGGTCGCCGGCATCTGCCTCTTCAACGCCGACCTGCCGACGAAGTAGACCGCCGCGAAAGTTCCCGACGCCGCCATCAGCGCGAGCGCGAACATCCATGTCGCGGTCTCGGCGATGGTGAACCCGAAGATCTGGAATGCGCAGAAGGCGATGAAAGCCGTGATGGCTCCCGCCAGCAGTCCCGATGTTCGAGACATCTCATACGCACGCTGCTCGATTGTGCTGTTCTCGTCATCCATGTCGTGGCTCCTCGTCGCGTCGTTGCGATCTCGGTCCTGTCGGCACCGATCCTTGTGTTGTCACGGTAAGATCTGGCCATGACGAGTGTCCACGATGTCCCGAAACGTCGGACAGATGTGGGTGATCGATATCGGATGACTCGGATCGCCTTCGACGTGATCTCCGCGTTCGGGTGTCTGCAGGCGAGCGGACTGCCGGGTCCTGTCATCGTCAGTGTGTTGGGTGAACACGGGTATTCGTCCTCGAGTGTGCACAACCAGCTTGTGCGGATGGTCCAGCGAGGCATCATCAGCAGCGAGAGAGCCGGGCGGGTCTCCGTCTATCGCCTGAGCGAACACATCCTCGCAGACTTCGGCGACATCGCGGGGGACCATGTCTTTCCCGACTATGAGGGACACTTCCACGCCATCGTGTATTCGGTTCCGGAAGCCGAGCGTGCTCTGCGCGACCGACTGCAGTACATCGCCAGGAGCCTCGGATACCGGCAGCTGCGACCCGGAATCCTCATCGGCTTCTCAGACCGGTCCACTCAGCTCCTGGCGCGGCTGCCCGAGATCCCCGGCCCGAGCTGGTCTGAGGCGGGGGTTCTGACACCCGACTCCATCGCGGCAGCACGGAGGATGACGACTCGGGCCTTCGAGCTCGACGCAGCCCTCGCCCATCTGCCTCCGTTGGAGGAGCGCATGAACGCGCTGAGTGCGGGAGGGTCATTCCCAGGCACCGGATGTGCTGGCCTGAGCCTGGGAGGCTTCTTCGATCTGTACTACGACGTCGCCCGTGCCGTCATGACCCACCCGCTTCTGCCCGAAGACCTTGTCGACGGCAGGCAGCCGGCCCTGCGGTTCCGTGCCCTGATGCAGCAGTGCAATCTCGAATACTATCTGCGCTTCGATCAGCAGATGCGCGAGTCGGCGGCGGCCAGTTCATCCTTCGACCTCATCGAATGGCTGCCCGAGCGCTGAGTCGTCGGATGTCGAACTGCCCGCGGGCATGAAGCTCAGAGGATGCGAGCGATCCTCTCGACCGCCTCGGTGAGCAGGGGGCGGGGGAGTGCGAAGTTGAACCGGATATGCCCGGCCCCGACCTCACCGCACAGTCGGCCTTCGGTCACTGCCACCTCGGCGCGGGAGCGGATGTGATCGGACAGGCCCGCCTCCAGACCGTAGCCGCGCAGATCCAACCACGCCAGATATGTGCCCTCCGGTTCGATATAGGCGGCGTTGGGCAGCAGCGAGCTGACAAGGTCGGTGAAGTGATCACGGTTGCCCTTGAGATAGCCGTTGACCTCACGCAGCCAGTCGTCCGCCCTAGTGTACGCAGCGGTGGTCGCCAGAATTCCCGGGTTGGAGGCCGCTCCGGAGACGAACTGTCCCTTCTTCGCCCAGACCTCACGATCTGCAGCGGAGGTGAGGATGAGCTGAGCGCATTTGAGGCCGGGGATGTTGAAGGCCTTCGACGCTGCCGTTGCGGTGGCGGTGTGGGCGGCGGTCGCCTCGGTGAGGGCGGCGTAGGTGGTGTGCTGAGAGGGGGCATAGATGACGGGAGCGTGGATCTCATCGGAGAACACGCGGGCTCCGGCCTCCTCGATGACGTCCGCGAGGGCGAGCAGCTCGGCTTCGGTGTAGACCTTGCCGATCGGATTGTGCGGATTGCACAGGACGAACGTCGCGCCGGGTGTGAGGGCCGAGGCGATGGCCTCGAGGTCGAGGGACCAGCCGGTTTCCGACCGCAGCATCGGAACCTCGATGAGTGTGCGTCCGGTCACGCGCGCGACATCGAAGAAGGGCATATAGGCCGGCGTCGGCAGCACGATCGGAGAGTCGGCCGGGGTGAGGTGGGCGAGCACGCCGAGAAAGGCGGCCAGCACATCACTGGCCGGTTCGATGTGATCGACGGGAACCTGCCAGCCGTAGTGCTCGGCGCAGAAGTCCGAGGTGGCTGTTTTGAGTTCGGTGACCAGATCGGCGGGAGCATATCCGTAGAGGTCGCGATCATCGATGGTCTGAAGCGACTGACGCACCGCGGGAGCGACACCGAAGTCCATCTCGGCGATGAAGGCGCCGATGGAACCGGGGAAGGATGACCATTTGCGGCCGCCTTTCGCGACCAGAGACTCTTCGGAGATGGCATCGAAATCGGACATCTGTGTGCTCCTCATCGGGGACTGCGTCGGCTGGGATTCTCACGCTAGCAGTCGGGGTGCCGATGGCGGGCTCCGAACGTAGTCCGGGGTCACGGGAAATGCGGGCCGCCTCGGCGGAGATGGGATTGTAAGGGACTTCACGCCCAGAAGCGAACACCGTGTGGAAGATTCTTTCCCTGTGGTGTAGGGTTGATGATTGGTCTGTTCTCATTCAACTCACCCTTTTTCAGATGTGGGCGGCTTCTGCCATCCACTTCTTTTCATGTGGTGACGAGGACCGCAGGCCGAGGGGTCACCGGCATTGAGTCGGTGATACACGATTACGTCGAACGCGAAGGTTTCGCGGGAATACGAGGTTAGCGAACGATATGGCCAAAAAAGAAGGGGTCATTGAGATCGAAGGCACCGTTGTCGAAGCTCTGCCGAACGCATCGTTTCGGGTTGAGCTGAGCAACGGGCACAAGGTGCTCGCGCATATCTCCGGAAAGATGCGTCAGCACTACATCCGCATCCTTCCCGAGGACCGGGTCATTGTGGAGCTGTCTCCATACGATCTCTCGCGCGGACGAATCGTTTACCGCTACAAGTAAGGATCTTCGATCATTCGCGTCCTGCTCCGCCGGGGCAGGGACCGAAAGAAGGAAAAACGATGAAGGTTAAGCCCAGCGTCAAGAAGATCTGCGAGAACTGCCAGATTACCCGCCGTCACGGTCGGGTCATCGTCATCTGCTCCAACCCGCGCCACAAGCAGCGCCAGGGCTGAGCAGCTCGTTCCGAGCAGATCGAGGCTCCTCTGCGGAGGAGCTTCAGCAGCACCACACCCGCGCAAACCTCGCCATCTGCGTTCGGAGCCAAGGGAAGTGAGAGCTTCCAGGCAGCGAACACAGGACGATACCTCCGGTCGGGGGCCGGAGACCTAGGGAGACCAAGGACAGGTTTGCATCAGCACCTCCGAAACAACAACAGGAGACAGTACCCATGGCACGACTTGCCGGAGTCGACATCCCGCGTGAAAAGCGCGTGGAAGTCGCCTTGACTTACATCTATGGTGTGGGCCGCACCCGTGCGCGCCAGACCCTGACCGAAACGGGAATCAGCCCTGATACCCGTGTGAAGGACTTGAGCGACGCAGAGCTCGTCCAGCTGCGTGACTACATCGAGGGCACATTCCAGGTTGAGGGTGACCTCCGTCGTGAGGTGGCCGCCGATATCCGCCGCAAGGTCGAAATCGGAAGCTATGAAGGCCTGCGTCACCGCCGCGGTCTCCCGGTTCGCGGTCAGCGGACCAAGACGAATGCGCGTACCCGCAAGGGACCCAAGCGCACCGTGGCCGGTAAGAAGAAGTAACTCGCTCACCCGGTTGGCCAGACCCAACCACCTCGATCAGGAGTAGGACATATGCCTCCCAAGTCACGCGCCGCTACAGTGCGCAAGCCTCGCCGCAAGCTGAAGAAGAATATCGTTGCCGGTCAGGCTCACATCAAATCAACCTTCAACAACACCATCGTGTCGATCACCGATCCGACCGGTGCTGTCATCTCCTGGGCCTCCTCAGGTGAGATCGGCTTCAAGGGTTCGCGCAAGTCGACCCCGTACGCCGCTCAGATGGCTGCTGAATCGGCTGCTCGCCGGGCGCAGGAACACGGCCTGAAGAAGGTCGACGTGTTCGTCAAGGGACCGGGTTCGGGCCGCGAGACGGCGATCCGTTCGCTGCAGGCCGCCGGTCTGGAACTGGGAACCATCCAGGATGTCACCCCGGTTCCGTTCAACGGCTGCCGTCCTCCCAAGCGCCGCCGCGGCTGATCCTTCCGTGGAACTGCAACGGATGACGGGCACGAGCCCGACATCGGTCGCAGAACGGATTCCCAGATAACCCGAACCGTTCTTCATGGCCCTAAGGCCATGACGTGCAGTGCGAACGTCATATAGCGGATGTTCGCTGAAAGGAAGCCCACGTGCTCATTGCACAGCGCCCAACGCTCACGGAAGAAGTCGTCTCCGATAACCGCTCACGGTTCGCCATCGAACCGCTCGAGCCCGGATTCGGCTACACCCTCGGCAACTCGCTTCGCCGGACCCTGCTGTCCTCGATCCCAGGGGCCGCCGTCACGTCCATCCGGATCGACGGAGTGCTCCACGAGTTCAGCACCGTGCCGGGAGTCAAAGAGGATGTCACCGAGTTCATCCTCAACCTGAAGTCCCTGGTCGTATCGTCCGAATTCGACGAACCGGTCGTTGCCTACCTGCGCAAGCAGGGACCTGGCACCGTGACCGCTGCCGATGTCTCTGCTCCTGCTGGGGTCGAGATCCACAATCCGGACCTGCACATCGCCACGCTGAATGGTGAGGGTCGTCTGGACATGGAACTGACCATCGAACGCGGACGCGGATACGTTTCGAGCGCTCAGAACAAGAATGCGGATGCAGAGATCGGCCGGATCCCGGTCGATTCGATCTACTCCCCGGTTCTCAAGGTCACCTACAAGGTCGAAGCCACGCGTGTCGAACAGCGCACCGACTTCGATCGTCTGGTCCTCGACGTCGAAACCAAGCCCTCGATGACCCCGCGCGATGCCATCGCATCTGCGGGCAAGACCCTGGTCGAGCTCTTCGGCCTGGCTCGAGAGCTCAACGTCGAAGCTGAAGGCATCGAGATCGGGCCCTCGCCAGTGGATGCGGCTCTGGCCGCGGACCTGGCGCTGGCGATCGAAGATCTCGACCTGACCGTGCGCTCCTACAACTGCCTCAAGCGCGAAGGCATCCACACCGTCGGTGAGCTCGTTGCTCGCAGCGAAGCCGATCTGATGGATATCCGCAACTTTGGTTCGAAGTCGATCGACGAGGTCAAGGCGAAGCTCAACGAGCTCGGCCTGAGCCTCAAGGACAGTCCTGCCGGATTCGATGCCGGCCTCGTTGATGAGGACCAGTCCTTCGTCGAAGACGAACAGTACTGATTAAGACCTAGGAGTAACTGACAATGCCAACCCCAACCAAGGGCCCGCGCCTCGGCGGTTCGCCCACACACGAGCGTATGATGCTCAACAACCTGGCTGCCCAGCTGTTCGAGCACAAGCAGATCAAGACGACCGTGACCAAGGCCAAGCGCCTGCGTCCGGTCGCCGAGCGGATGATCACGAACGCCAAGAAGGGTGACCTGGCTGCACGTCGTCGCGTGCTCGGCCAGATCTCCGACAAGTCGATCGTGCACGAGCTCTTCACCTCGATCGCTGAAACGATGGCCGAGCGTCCCGGTGGATACACCCGGATCACCAAGATCGGTCCTCGTCCCGGCGACAACGCTCCGATGGCCGTCATCGAACTGGTCCTCGAGCCCTACTCGCCGAAGCAGGCGACCGTGAAGGAAGCCGAGCAGGCGACCGCCGCTGCTGCCGCTCCGGCAGAAGAGGCACCGGTCGAGGCCGAGGCCGAGGTCGTCGAGTCCGAAGAGGTCGTCGACGAGGCTCCGGCCGAGGCTTCGGAAGAAGCCGCTGTCGAGGCCGACGCCGAGACCGCTGAAGAGCCCACCGAGGCTGCCGAGGAGAAGTAACCTCGCCGGCTCGGAGCTTACGCAGCCGCACACTTCAGGCGGGCACCCAGGTGGGTGCCCGCCTGAAGTCTATTCACAGTCGGCTCAATGCGCGGCGCAAGGGTACGGAGGCATGGCGCACATACGGATCTCTCGACGGCCGCCCCGGCACATCCGCGTGGACCTCCCAACCGCCGCCTCGGCGCCGGGTACCACTTTTCGTTCCCTGCATCTGTTTCGATCCCGATGGTATGTCCACGAAGTGGTCGACGTGGGACGAAAAGTGGTCAGGGAGTGACGAAACGTGATGGCGGCCGGATGGAATGTGATGCCGACCCTGGGCCGCGAAGGGCAGCGAGGAACGCGACGAACGGGAACCGCCGCGAGGAACGTGATGAACGCGAAGGGCCACGAATAACGGGAACCGCCGCGAGGAACGGGAAGAACACCGGGAACGCGACGAACGGGAACCGCTGCGAGGAACGCGACGAAGGCCGGGGCATCGTCGTGCCCCGGCCTTCGTCGCTGAATTCGCGTCGGCGGTGTCTGCTTCGCGCCTGTGCTTACTTCACACGTGAAAGCGCCACGGACTCGTCGAACTCGATGTCGGAGGCCTCATCGTGTTTGTAGGTGAAGCGGCTGACGACGACGGCCACGATGAGGTTGACGATGAAGCCGGGGATGATCTCGTAGATCGCATCCGTCATCGGAGTGCTCACCTGGCCCCAGACGAAGGCGACGACGGCACCGGAGAGCAGACCGAACAGGGCGCCCCAGTTGCTCAGACGCTTCCAGAATAGAGTGAGCAGGACGATCGGGCCGAACGACGCCCCGAATCCTGCCCACGCGAACGCCACGAGGTCGAGGATGCTGTTCGACGGCGAGATGGCCAGCACCACCGCGATGACCGCGACCACGAGCACACCGAGGCGGCCGAGCAGCACATAGGTCTTATCGTGCAGCGTGCGCGTCGATCCGGTGCGCAGGGCCACGATCTTGAAGAGGTCTTCGATGAGTGCCGACGAGGTGACGACGAGCTGGGAGGAGACCGTCGACATGATCGCTGCCAGCACCGCAGCCAGCACGAGTCCGGCGATGAACGGGTGGAAGAGGATCTGCGCGAGGTCGAGGAAGACGGTCTCGGCGTCGGCGGGTTCCATATCCGCGTGCTGGGAGAAGTAGGAGATGCCGACGATGGCGGTGGCGACGGCGCCGAGGGCGGAGATCCCCATCCAGCCGACGCCGATGCGACGCGCGACACCGGCATCGGCGGGGGAGCGCAGAGCCATGAAGCGGACGATGATATGCGGCTGCCCGAAATAGCCCAGGCCCCAGGCCAGCGCAGAGACGATGGATGCGATCGTCGCAAACGTCCAGAAGTCCCCGGAGCCGAAGAGGCTGAGCAGCCCGGGATCGATGTCGGAGACGTTCTTGATCACGGTCGATGGCCCACCGGCGTTGATGACGGCGACGATCGGCACGGCAACCAGGGCGGCGAACATCAGCAGCCCCTGGGCGACGTCGGTGAGGGTCGCACCGAGGAAGCCGCCGAAGAGTGTGTAGAGCATCGTGACTGCGGCGACGAGGAGCATTCCTGCGAGGTAATTGAGCCCGAAGCTCGACTCGAAGAACTTGCCCGCCGCCACCATGCCGGACGAGACATAGAAGGTGAAGAACACGAGGATGATGACGCCGCAGACGATGCGCAGCAGTCGCGTCCTATCCTTCAGCCGCTGTTCGAAGAAGCTGGGGATCGTGATCGAGTCGCCGGCCTTCTCCGTGAAGGCGCGCAGTCGAGGGGCGACGAGCTTCCAGTTGATCCATGCACCGACGGTGAGGCCGATGGCGATCCAGGCTTCGATGAGTCCGGAGACGTAGATGGCGCCGGGCAGACCCATCAGCAGCCAGCCGGACATATCCGATGCCCCGGCACTCAGAGCCGCAACGCTGGGTCGCAGTCCACGCCCCGCGAGCATATAGTCATCGAGGTTGTTCTTCGTCCTGCGGTAGGCAAACCAGCCGATGGCCAGCATGCCGATGAAGTAGAGGACGATCGCGATCGTGCGGAAGGTGGTTTCCGACATCTGAGCACAGCTCCTTTAATAGGCCGAGCCGACCTTAGCGCACAAGAGGTCGGAGGTGTGAATTGCCTGAGTGACTGCCTGCTGTGAGGATACACCTCGACCTGCCGCCGGCGGCAGGGCTAGAGCGGTGACAGTCGGGGTGCACGGGGGACCGGCTTTGTGGAGACTCCCACCGTGAATGCGGCGATCGGTCGGTCGAATCCCTGATCGACGAGGCGGTCGCCTCCCGATTCCTCGTCGAGGCTCTTCCGGGGCTGGTCACCGTCTGGAGTCTGCGCGCTGTCCCGATCCTTTGCCGAATCGCGAAGGTGGCTCGCCAGTTCGCTTCGGACCGTCGGGCTGTCTTTGAGTTCGGAGTGGACATCGACGCGCAGCCCGTGCCGGTCGAGCGTCAGCCAGATCCTCAGTAAGATCCGACCGATCTCCACCTCGTCCGCGGCCGACAACGCTGGTTGGTCGATGACGGAGAGGACCAGATGATGAGGGGTCCGTGCGGCCGTCGAGGGGTCCGTCGCCGCAGACGCCGAGAGCAGTCTGCCACGCAGCTCATGGGGAAGCGCTGCGAGACGCGAGCCCAGCTCTGTACGCGCGAACGACCTCTTCGCCGTTCCTGCCAACGAGACAGGTGTGAGAGCCGCCGATGCGAGGCCGACGATCCAGGGATGCAGCCATGGTCGATCGAGAACGGCCGCGGCTCGAGCCGCGGCCGTGGGCAGGCGCAGGCACTCGGCGGTGAGTCCGTCCTGGTGGTAGTGCGGATCGCGAGCATCGAACCGCAGCCAGCGCAGAGTCTCTGCGAACACCGACCGGTCACCATAGGAATGCAGTGTGGCACGACGCAGCCATGCCCGCCAGGTGCGGTCGGGGATCTCCACCAGGCGGACCCCTGTTTCGGCCATGGCGGTGCGGCAGATCGCGGTGGCCTCAGCGATGCGGGAATCAGCGGGGTCCAAGGGCCCGCGATCGACCTGACGATGGTGGAGGTCGGCGACCGTGAACCTCGGCCAAACACTCCCCTCCGCCGCGGCTGAGTCCGACCCCGTTGGGTCTGCCGCGGCTTCCGCGGCGGCGAGGCGCAGCCGGATGTCCAAGGTGGGACCATGTCCGCGGACGGTGACCGATTCGGTGCGCACCCCCGCCTCGGCGGCGGCGATCGTCAGCGATTCGACCCAACAGCCCATGCTCAGGTGGAGATCCTCGCTGCGCGGGTCCCCGTGCGGCAGCGCACGTGCGGGATCGACACAGACCCGCACCTCGGCGGCCGCAGGCGTGCAGTCAGTGATTTCGGGGACCCATGGCTGCGTGTTGTGGGCAGACGGTGCGGAAGCGGCGATCGCGAAGAGCGACTCGATGCCAGAGGTGGTCAGCGTCATCGGCGCTCCTGAGACGGGGTCGGGGTCAGAAAGCGGTCGACGAACACGAGCCGGTGCATCTCCCTGCCGCCGGAGCGGGCGAAGACCGCCGCCGAGGCGGGATTGTCCTCGGCGATGAACGTGACCCGCAGCCGTCGATATCCATTGGCGACCAGTGCCGAGTTGAGTTCGCGGATGGCCAGGCTGAGCAGACCCGACCCTTGGTGGCTGGGGTCGGTGCCCTGGATGATGAGCACGGCGTCTGTCATCGTGCGACGACGCCGGAGCAGGTCGAGAACGGTGCGGACACCGAGCCGGCCGCCATGGCGGCGCAGGATCGGAACCGGGTCGGGGATGACGAGTGCGAAGCAGCGAGGAGGGGCGTCGGCAGGATCGTCTGCACCAGCGATATCGATGATGAGATCAGGATCCATCAGGGCAGACAGGCCCTGCATCTGTGAACGCAGCTGCTCGGGCGAGATCTCGGTGTAATAGGGCAGATCGGAGAAGGCCGCATTGAGAGTCGGCAGCAGCCGGTCGCGGAAGCGGTGCAGGCCGAATCGAGAGACATGGCGGCGACGCAGACCTCGTGTGTGCCATTCGGCAGCGGTGATGGCGGTGGCTCGGCTCGCGGGAATGGAGCCGACAGGCACCTCCCACGTGTGTGCCGGACCCCAGGCAGCGAACCCGGCCTCGGCGAAAGCCGGCCAATAGAAGTCGGGATTCCAAGCGGTGTCGAAGAATCCGGGACGGTGCTGACCATCGGTGAGCAGACCGCCGGTGACGTTCGGCAGGGGCGAGACCGGGCCGAAGATCCGTGATGCTCCTACGTGCCCGGCCCGCTCGATGAGAAACGCGATCACCTCATTGAGCGCCTTCGTGTCAGCGGCTTCGACGGCACCGAAGAACAGAGGAGGTGCGGAAGCCTCATCGGGGTGGAGCTCGGCGGCCAGGGCCGCAGACCGGTGGCACATGACTCGAGCCTCAGCTTCTCCCGAACCGTCGTCGAACAGCCACAGCTCGACGGGTTCGTCGAACCACCCTCGCCCAGTGAACCAGTTGCGGAGATCGGCAGCGAAGAGAGGGACATGATGGTCGTGCTCACCTCGCGCCCGCGCCAGGCGCGGGGCCAGGTCGATGAACTCCGCGAGGTCGGCACGGGAGCTCACCTGCCGCGGTCTCATTCGGAACTGAGCTTCGTGAACTCGTCGATCATGCCCAGCCGACCGTCTTCGGCCCGGTACTCACCATTGGTGTATCCCCATTCCTCCGCGGCGAGGATCCGGATGAAGCCGCCTCGGGCCGGGGAGTCCTTGCCCTTGCCGACCAGCCACTGCATGATCTCCCGGTGCTCGGGTGTGCGCGCGTAGGCCAGAAGGTCGTCCTGAGTGGCGAAGGCGACCATCAGCCCGATCCGGTCGGGGAACTCATAATAGCTGCGATGCCACAGGTAGCCGGCGGAGTTCTTCAGCCCCTTGGCCACCCGCGGCCATCGCCGCAGCTGGCCGACCATCGCCAGCGGATTGCGGTAGCGGTTCGCACCGAGGAAGAACGCCTCGGCGCGGGCCTGAGGCGGGGCCTGGGAGAAATCATTCGATCGCATTGTCGCCCTCCTGCGTTCTCTGCACATAGACGTTCTTGATCTTCGTGTTCCCCGTTTCGAACGGGCCGGTGGCATGGTCGTGGATCTCGACGTGGATCTCCGCGGTGGTCGGGTCCTCCTCCATGCTCTGTGCGAAGTCTCTCGACACGGAGGCCAGGTGCCCGAGCACTCCGGCCTGGATCGTCTCCGCGAGCTCCTGCCGCGTAGCAGAGTCCATGGTCGGTGCTTCCTCCCGCAGCTGGATGTGCAGAGCAGGGCGCTGTTCATGACCGGCGATCTCGCGCAGCTCGATGCGGAAGGACTCGATGAGGTGAGCCTGCGGATTGTCACGGTAGAGCCCGTTCTCGATGTCGAGGGGGTAGATGTTGGCGCCCATATACGAGATCGTCGAATCAGCCCGCCCGAACAGCAGCACGAACGGCAGCTTCATCCCATTGTCGGCGAATGCCGCCGAACAGGCCCGCGCCAAGTCCGGATGGCGGCGGGTCAGAGCGACCATGGTGGGGAAGTCGATGAGCGTGGCCTCGTCGCCGATGTTGTAGCGCAGTCGCGGGCTCATCACCGCGGCCGAGTTGATCGTGGCGACCAACTCGCCCTCAGCCGTAGTCTCCAGGTAGGTCTCCAGGGGGTTGTACTGGAAGACCATCGGCACACGCGACTCGTCAGGGCCGAGCACATCGGCACGGAAGTCGAGATCGTGGGCCAGCGCCCGGCGGATGACGACGGAGAGGTCGGTCTCGCCGGCCATCCCGATCGTCAGATCGCTGGCCCCGTATCCGGAGTACACCCGGTCGAAACGCACCTCGAGGTAGTCTCGCAGACCTTCCGTCATCGCCTCTCCGCCGACGAATCCGTTGAGCCGGTAGCCTGCCCATCTCTCGGGTTCGGAGTCCATCCGGTCGACGAGATGTTTGAGGAACGGTGGGTAGGCGCTGATGAGGTAGGTGTGGTTCGGCCCGAAGTGCTGCATCGTGTCGAGGATCTTTTCGAGATCCGGACCCGTGTTCTTCACCATCGCCACTTTGGCCATGGCGAGGCCTGTGTTCGTCCCCGTCGCCCAGGCTCCCATCGAGAAGGCATTGATGCAGAACAGATCCTTGTGGTCGAAGAGCATCGTGACGTAGCCGGCGACGTTCTTGTGGACGGTGTCGAGTTCCTTCTTCGACCGCATCCAGTTGAATGGGGTGCCGGAGGACCCTGAGGACTCGTCGACGACGGTGCCGATGCGGTCGATCCGACCGTCCCAGCAGCGATGTTCCTCGCTGTAGCGGCGAACGAATTCATCTTTCGACGTCGGTGTGTAGGCCTCGAGGTCCCACCATCGGAACTCGAATCCGGTGCGCGCCAGGAAGTCCTGGTACGCGGGCACATCGAGGGAGGCCTGTTGGCAGATCATCCACGCGTTGAGCTTCGCGAAGGGTTCGAGTCTCGGACTGTAGTGGCGGGCGGTGAAGCGCCAGATCGCCGGGTGCGCCCGGTAGGCGCCGTACGCGGCGGTGAGACCGACGTTCGCCAGGCGCAGCACGGCCTGCCGGGTCAGATTCACAGGACCGCGGGGGATGGGCAGACGGCGGAGTTCGGCGAGGCGGGTCTCTCTCATGGTTCGAGGCTAACCCAGCCGCCGGGCCGGGGATACGGAAAATCAGGAGATGTGTCAGAACCGCATCAAACGACGGCACGTTCCCCGACCATCACCGAGGCGGCCCGGTGAGTGACGGAGCACCTCGGCGAGGTGCTCCGCAACGGCTGATCCTCGCACCGAGGCGGTCCGGTGAGAGGATCAGCCGTTGCGGCGGGGCGATGCTTCAATCGAAGACGACCGTACGGTGACCGTCCATGAGGACCCGGCCCTCCGCATGCCAGGCGACGGCCCGAGCGAGCACGGCCGCCTCGACGTCCTGACCGTGTCGGACGAAATCGGTGATCGCCTGATTGTGATCGACCCGGGCCACATCCTGTTCGATGATGGGCCCTTCGTCGAGGTCGCTGGTGACATAGTGCGCGGTCGCGCCGATGATCTTCACGCCTCGGGCATGTGCCTGATGGTACGGTTTCGCACCCTTGAAGCTGGGCAGGAACGAATGGTGGATGTTGATGACCCGACCTTCGAGGCGGTCACAGAGTTCGGGGGAGAGGATCTGCATATAACGGGCCAAGACGATGAGTTCGACATCGAGCTCGTCGACGAGGGCCGAGAGCCTCGCCTCGGCTTCGGCCTTCGTATCGCCGGTGATCGGAATATGGTGGAAATCATGGCCGTGGAACTCGGCGAGCGGGCGCAGATCATCATGGTTGCCGGCTATGCCGACGATGTCGATGGGCAGCTGACCGGCCGAATGCCGGAACAGCAGGGTATTGAGGCAGTGCGCGGCCTTGGACACCATGATCAGGGTGCGGGTCTTCTTCTCCACCGGCTGCAGACTCACGGTCATTGCGAACCGGGGAGCCACCTCGGCGAGGGCGTCTTCCACGGTCCGGGCCGTGATCTGAGCAGGCGTCGAGAACTGCAGGCGCAGGAAGAACTGACGGGAATCGGGGGAGGAGAACTGCTGAGATTCGGTGATGTTGCCGCCGAACCCTGCCAGTGCTCCGGTCACGGCATGGACGATGCCGGTCGAATCGGGGCAGGTGACTCTCAGGATCCATTCGCAGCTCATGGTCTCGATCCTAATCGGTGGGTGCGGATTTCACCGATCCGGTGTCGGCATCCGGATAGCGGTCGCGGCCCCGGAACACGGGGGCGTCGCTGTTAGCATGGTCCCGGGTGACGGCGCCAGTTTGCGCGCTGCCTCGCTCACATCATCGGATGCCACAGGAGAGTACTCATGACCGAAAACTCGATGCAGGCTTCGCTTGCCGACATCGACCCGCAGATTGCCGAAGTCCTCGACCTCGAGCTGGGCCGCCAGCGTTCGACGCTTGAGATGATCGCCTCGGAGAATTTCGTGCCCCGCGCCGTGCTCGAAGCACAGGGGTCGGTGCTGACGAACAAATACGCCGAGGGTTATCCCGGTAAGCGCTACTACGGCGGCTGCGAGTACGTCGACGTCGCGGAGAACCTCGCCATCGACCGTGCCAAGAGCCTCTTCGGAGCCGAATACGCCAATGTCCAGCCTCATTCGGGCGCTTCGGCCAACGCCGCGGTCATGCACGCTCTGGCACGTCAGGGCGACAAGATGCTCGGTCTGTCCCTGGCTCACGGCGGTCACCTCACCCATGGCATGAAGATCAACTTCTCCGGTCGGCTCTACGATGTCGCCTCCTACGAGGTCGACCCCGACACCTACCGCATCGATATGGACAAGGTGCGCGAGAAGGCGCTCGAGCACCGTCCCGATGTCATCGTCGCCGGCTGGTCGGCCTATCCCCGTCAGCTGGACTTCCAGGCTTTCCGCGATATCGCCGACGAAGTCGACGCGAAGCTGTGGGTCGATATGGCCCACTTCGCCGGACTCGTCGCCGCCGACCTGCACCCGAACCCGGTGCCTTTCGCCGATGTCGTGTCCTCGACGGTGCACAAGACCATCGGCGGACCCCGCTCCGGTTTCATCCTCGGCAAGCAGGAATACGCGAAGAAGCTCAACTCCGCCGTCTTCCCCGGCCAGCAGGGCGGACCGCTCATGCACGTCGTCGCCGCCAAGGCAGTGGCCTTCAAGCTCGCGGCCTCCGCGGAGTTCAAGGAACGCCAGGAACGGACTGTGCGCGGTGCTCAGATCCTGGCCGAACGACTTCTGGCCTCCGACGTCGCCGAAGCCGGAGCCACTGTGCTCACCGGCGGCACCGATGTCCACCTCGTGCTCGTCGACCTGCGCAATTCTGCCCTCGACGGCCAGCAGGCTGAGGATCTTCTCCACGCGGTCGGCATCACCGTCAACCGCAATGCTGTGCCCTTCGACCCGCGCCCGCCGATGGTCACCTCGGGGCTGCGCATCGGCACGCCGGCCTTGGCCACCCGCGGATTCGGCGACGACGAGTTCGCCGTGGTCGCAGACGTCATCGCGGAGGCGCTCAAACCGGGAGCCGACGTCGAAGCGCTCGCCGCCCGCGTGAAGAAGCTCAGCGACGACTTCCCCCTCTACGAAGACTTGGAACAGTACTGATGAGTGCACAGATTCTCGACGGCAGAGCCTGTGCGAAGCAGATCAAGGCCGAACTCACCGAGGCGGTGGCGGCCCTGGCGGAGTCCGGGATCATCCCGGGCCTCGGCACGGTCCTCGTGGGGGAGGACCCCGGATCGAAGTGGTACGTCGCCGGCAAGCACCGTGACTGCGCCGAGGTCGGAATCAACTCGATCCGCCGTGATCTTCCGGAATCGGTGAGCCAGGACGAGCTGTTGGCCGTCATCGACGAACTCAACAACGATGATGCCTGCACCGGCTACATCGTGCAGCTTCCGCTGCCGGACCATATCGACACGGACACCATCCTCGAGGCCATCGATCCGGCCAAGGACGCCGACGGTCTGCACCCGACCAATCTGGGGCGACTCGTGCTCAACGTCAATTCGGAGATCACCACACCGCTGCCGTGCACTCCGCGCGGGGCCATCGAACTGATCACGCGAAACGGCATCGATCTGGCCGGCAAGCATGTCGTCGTCATCGGTCGCGGGGTCACTGTGGGGCGGTCCATCGGTGCGCTGCTGACCCGGCGTGAGCACAACGCGACCGTGACGCTGACGCACACCGGCACTCGCAACCTCGATGAGCTGCTGGCGCAGGCCGATGTCATCGTCGCGGCCGCCGGCGCCGCCCGCATCGTGAAGGCGGAAGCGGTCAAGCCCGGAGCCGTCGTCCTCGATGTGGGAGTCTCCCGTGAGGAGGATCCGGAGACGGGGAAGTCGAAGATCGTCGGAGATGTGGATCCGGCGGTCGCCGAGGTGGCGTCTTGGGTCTCACCGAACCCGGGAGGAGTGGGACCGATGACGAGGGCCCTGCTGCTCAAGAACGTCGTCGACACCGCTCAGCGCACTTCCTGATTACTACCTGACGGCGGCTCAGCAACCTCGCGCGAGGTTGCTGAGCCGCCGTCAGGTAGTTGTGGGAGGTTGGTGTCGGGTGATCAGTCCTCAGCGAGCTTGAGCTCGAAGAAGACACGCGGGTTGCCCGGTCCGGCATAGTCCTCGATGAGTTCACCGCTGAAGCCCATTGAGGAGTGGAAGGAGATCGCACCCGAGGACTCCGGCAACGTCGTCGCCTGCACCGAGGAGACGCCGAGCTGACGGGAACGGTCGATGAAGTGCTTGTAGAGGTGACGGCCGATGCCCTGGTGACGGAAATCGGTGCGCGCCGCCACCAGGTGGATGTAGGCGGGTCCGTCGTGCGGAATGACCCCGAGCAGGTAACCGACGATCTCCGAACGGTAGCGGGCCACGAGCCCCGAGGTCACGAACTGACGGAACCAGTAGGCATCATGGTCACCGCTGAGGTCGCGGTCTCCCCAGAACTTCTCTTGGGCGTCGAGCAGGAATTCGCGCATCTCGCGGGCGTCGACCTCATCGAGCGGACTGATGCTCAGCTGCTCGGTTTCGATAGTTTCGTCAACGGCCATTGCGCCTCCTGATGTGTTCGTTCTTACCCTCACTCTATAACGCCCTGTCCCGGAAGAATAGTGCGCTTCATGTCATCATAGATCACATGATTCGGATTGCTTCAGTCAACGTCAACGGAGTCCGCGCAGCATGGCGAAAGGGGATGCCCACCTGGATCGATGCGGCGAAACCCGACTTCATCACCCTCCAGGAGGTGCGCGCCGCCAACGATATCGCGCACAGTGTCCTTGCCGACACCGGCTACACCACTGTCAGCCACGACGCCGAGGCCAAGGGCCGCGCCGGCGTCGCCGTGTTGGCCCGCACAGAGCCGGAAGCCGTGCGGGAAGGACTCGGCGACGACGGCTACTTCGACCGTGCGGGGCGGTGGGTGGAGACGGACTTCCGCCTCGGCGACGGATCACTGCTGACCCTCGTGTCCGCGTATGTCCATTCCGGTGAGGCCGACACTCCCAAACAGGATGACAAGTACCGGTTCCTCGACCGCATGATCGAGCGGATGCCGCAGCTGGCCGAGACCGCCGACCATGTGCTCATCACCGGCGACCTCAACGTCTGCCACACCGAGCGCGATCTGAAGAATTGGAAGGCGAACCGGAAGAAGTCGGGATTCCTGCCCGAAGAACGCGCCTACTTCGACAAGTTCTTCGGCGAGATCGGCTACTCCGACGTCCACCGCCAGCTCAGCGGCGACGTCGACGGCCCCTACACCTGGTGGTCGATGCGCGGGAAGGCCTTCGACAATGACACCGGATGGCGCATCGACTATCAGATGGCCACTCCCGGCCTGGCCGGCACTGCGGTCAAGGCCACCGTGGACAAGGCCGACAGCTGGGCCGAACGCTGGTCGGACCATGCTCCGCTGGTCATCGACTACGACCTCCCGGCCGTCAAGGCCTGACACAGACAGGCCCTCACCGAGGCGGCTGCTCGAAATCTGTCCCCCGACAGCGGCACCGGGGCCTTTCCGCGGGTCCCCGGCACAGCCTCGGACCGGTCCGCGACACGCAGAGAGCCCGGATGCTCAGGAAGTTTCGTCCTGTGCATCCGGGCTCTTCGTCGGCTGGTCGGCCGTTCAGAGGCGCCGGCGAAAGCGCACCTCAGCAGCAGCGGGCCTTGGGATTGCGGTCCTGCTCATCGGTGAGATCACGCCAGAAGGCCTTCTCCTCCATCGCTCCCTCACGGGTGCCGTGGCGGCGTTCGTAGGATTCGAGGTAGTGGAGGTAGGCGTTCTCGCCCATGATCTCCTTGAGGTACCAATGCAGCCAGGAGGCGCCTGCGCGCACCGACCCCCATGGATCGCTTGCGATGCGACTGAGCGGATGTGCGGTGCTCATTCCTTCTGCCTTCCTGCCTCGTGTTCGTCCCACTGCGCCTGCAGCTCACGCTCGGGCTTGCGAGCGATGAGACCCGCCGGGGCGAACATCTTCGTCTCGACGAGAGGTTCCTCCGTCGTCGGCAGGGAACCCTTCTTGACGGCCTGGATGGACTTCCAGACTGCCATGACGACGACCATTGCGACAAGGAGCGCGAAGACGATCGACAGGGTGCCCTGGACGAAGGTGTTGCGCACGACGGCGCTCATGGCCTCCACGCCCTCGGTGTTGCCCATCGAGGTCTCGCCGGCCGCCAGCGCGTCCTTGTACGCGAAGTGCTGAGCCCAGTAGCCGAGCTTCGGGTCGGACGAGAAGATCTTCTGCCACGAGGCGACCATCGTGACCAACAGGTCCCAGACGAGAGGAATGCCGGGGATCCACGCCCACTTGGCCAAACCCATCTTGCACACGATGGCGAAGATGACGGCCAGAGCGATCGCGGCGAGCAGCTGGTTCGAGATGCCGAAGAGCGGGAACAGCGTGTTGATCCCGCCGAGGGGGTCGGTGACACCCATGAGCAGAATCGATCCCCAGGCGGCCACCATGATCGCGGTCGTCAGCCACGCTCCCGGTGTCCAGGACGGGTCGCGGAACTTCTTCGAGAAGTTGCCGAGCGCATCCGAGAGCATGAAACGGGCGACGCGGGTACCTGCATCGATCGTGGTCAGGATGAACAGCGCCTCGAACATCACGGCGAAGTGGTACCAGAAGGACATCCACGCCGGTCCGCCGAAGACGTTGTGGAGGATGTGCGCCATCCCCATGGCCAGCGTCGGGGCACCGCCTGTGCGCGAGACGATGCTCTCCTCGCCGACATCCTTGGCCGCCTGGTCGAGGACTTCCGGACTCGTCTCGACCCCGGACATGCCCAAGGAGTTGTTGATGAAGTCCGAGGCTCCCTGCACCGTACCGCCGGTCAGCGGTTCGGCGGCGTTCATCGCGAAGTAGAGACCCTTGTCGAGGCAGATCGCAGCCACCAGAGCCATAATCGCGACGAAGGACTCCATGAGCATTCCGCCGTAGCCGATGAGGCGTGCCTGCGTCTCCTTCTCGATGAGCTTCGGTGTCGTACCCGAAGAGATGAGGGCGTGGAAGCCCGACAACGCTCCACAGGCGATGGTGATGAACAGGAACGGGAACAATGCCCCGGCGAAGGCCGGACCCTCTGAGTTGAATGCGAACTCGGTCAAGGCAGGCATCTGCACGGTCGGATTGACGATGAGGATGCCCACGGCCAGCAGCACGATGGTGCCGATCTTCATGAATGTCGACAGGTAGTCGCGTGGGGCCAGCAGCACCCACACGGGCAGCACGGCGGCGAGGAAGCCGTAGATCATCAGACACCACGCCAGCGTCACCTTGTCCAGGTGGAAGACCTCAGACCAGAACGGCGAGCTGTGGACCCAGCCGCCGGCGATGATGGCGACGACGAGGAGCACGATGCCGATGACGGAGGTCTCGATGACCTTGCCGGGACGCAGGTAGCGCATGTAGATGCCCATGAACACGGCGATCGGAATGGTCATGGCGATGGAGAAGACGCCCCAGGGGCTTTCGGCCAGTGCATTGATGATGACGACGCCGAGGACCGCGATGAGGATGACCATGATGAGGATGATGCCGATGGAGGCGATGATCCCGCCGGTGCGGCCGAGCTCGTCACGGGTCATCTGTCCCAGGGAGCGGCCGTTGCGGCGCATGGAGAAGAACAGCACCATATAGTCCTGGACACCGCCGGCGAGGATGACGCCGAAGACGATCCACAGGGTTCCGGGAAGATAGCCCATCTGTGCGGCGAGGATCGGCCCCACGAGCGGGCCTGCACCGGAGATCGCAGCGAAGTGGTGGCCGAACAGGACACGGCGGTCGGTCGGCGCAAAGTCGCGGCCGTTGTCGTTGAGCTCTGCGGGGGTGGCGCGCTTCGGGTTCGGACGGCAGATCTTCCATTCGATGAGCTTCGCGTAGAAGCGGAAGCCGATGAGGTAGCTGCCGACGGCCGCAGCGACGAACCAGCTGGCGGACAGCTCTTCACCGCGGACGAACGCGATCATCGACCAGCCCGCACCGGCGATGAGGGCGATGACCACCCACAGCACGATCTTCGCCGGCGTCCAGCGTGGCTTCTCGACCACGGCGACCGGCGGCAGGTCGTCCTCGGTCTTGATGTATTCGACCGACATAGTCCTCCTCCTTGAGAGATGACGCATCAGGGTTATTGAGTGCTCAGCATGATCGGACCGTCGCTGGCCACCGCTCGAGAGATGTTCGAGGACTGGGAGACACCTTGGTGAATCATGTGATCTGCTACGTCACTATACCGCTGGTCCGCATGTCTGCGTGAGCCTTGGCACCAGACTGGACGGCTGATCAGACCCCGACAGGGGAGATGGCATCATAGGACTATGACGAACTCTTCACAGCCGCGCACTGTCTCAGGTATCCAAGCCACCTCCGATTCCCTTCATCTCGGCAACTACATCGGAGCCCTGCAGCAGTTCGTGACTCACCAGGAGTCGCACGACGCCTTCTACTTCATCGCGAACATGCACGCGATCACCGTCGAGCAGGATCCTGCGGAGCTGCGGGAGCGCACCCTGCGCACGGCCGCGCAGTTCATCGCCGCAGGCCTCGATCCGGAGAAGTCGACGATCTTCGTCCAGTCCCAGGTGCCTGCCCATTCGCAGCTGTCCTGGGTCCTCGAATGCACCACCTCGATGGGTGAGGCGAGCCGGATGACTCAGTTCAAGGACAAGTCCTCGAAGCAGGAGCATGTGTCCCTGGGTCTGCTCACCTACCCGGCGCTGATGGCCGCGGACATCCTTCTGTACAACCCGCAGCTCGTTCCCGTCGGTGAGGACCAGCGCCAGCACCTCGAACTGACCCGCAACCTTGCCGAACGCTTCAACTATCGTTTCGGCAGGACCTTCACCGTGCCCGAGGCCCAGATCCTCAGAGCGACTGCGAAGATCTATGACCTGCAGAACCCGGGCGCGAAGATGTCGAAATCCCAGCCGAGCCCGCAGGGCCGCATCGACATCCTCGATGATGCGAAGGCGCTGACGAAGAAGATCAAGTCTGCCGTGACCGACGACGGCACCCAGATCGCCTACGACCCGGAGAGCAAACCGGGAGTGTCGAACCTGCTGACGATCTACTCATCCCTGACCGCGCGTCCGGTCGACGACATCGTCGCCGAATACGAAGGGAAGATGTACGGACATCTCAAGGTCGACCTCGCCGAGGTGGCCGTGGAGACCCTGACGCCCGTGCGGGAGCGGACGGTGGAACTCCTCGAAGACCGGGCTCAGCTGCAGACGATCCTCGATCGCGGGGCCGAGAAGGCCGGCGCCATCGCCGAGGCGACTCTGCGCGAGGTCTACGACAAGATCGGCTTCATCTGATCGTGGCGAAGAAGAAACCCGACGAGGGGCCGCTCAACCTCACACCGGATATGCTCCACACCGCTGCGCGGGTGGAGGACCGGTTCAACGGGTGGATCCAGAATCGGGCCACCGACCACGCCTACCATCGCACCGTCATCGCCTACGACACGTACGGCGGGACCGGTTGGGTTCGGGTGCTTGGGCGTCTGGTGCTCACTCCGAACGGCCAGCCGGCCGCTGATGTCCACGCGAGCATTCGCGGGTGGAAGTCCTTCGTCAGTGTGCCCCTGCCCAATGACACCGCATGGGTGCGCGTCAACGACGAAGAGCATATGGTGACCTCCGACCGCGGCGGCATCATCGACACCGTGATTCCCGGCGACTTCGAACCGGGAGAGACGGAGATCGAACTGTGGACGGACGGTTCGCTCGTCGATTCTGCGGCGGTGCGCATCATCGGAGAGGACTCGACCTTCGGCATCATCTCCGATATCGATGACACGGTCATGGTCACCTCTCTGCCCCGGCCTTTCCTCGCCGCATGGAACACCTTCGTCCTCAGCGAGCATGCGAGGTCTCCGGTGGCGGGAATGGCCGTGCTCTATGACCGGATCACCTTTATGCGCCCGGACACTCCGATGATCTATCTGTCGACGGGTGCGTGGAACTCGGCGCTGACCATCAAGCGGTTCCTCTCCCGCAATCTCTACCCGATGGGCCCTCTGCTGCTCACGGACTGGGGACCGACGACGACGCGCGTCTTCCGCTCGGGCAAGGAACACAAACGCAACATGCTCGAGCGCCTGTCCCGGGAATTCCCATGGATGAAGTGGCTGCTCATCGGTGACGACGGCCAGAAGGACGAGGAAGTCTACGGTGAGTTTGTCGAGAACCATCCGAAGAATGTCGCCGCTGTCGCGATTCGGCAGCTCACCGTCGGCGAGGCGGTGTGGGCCGGCGGTCGGTCGAAACGTCATGGTCGCGGCCAGGGCGTGCCGTGGATCTATGCTCCCGACGGCGCGGGCCTGGCCTCCCGCCTGACTGAACGTGGAATCATCTCGACCATCTGACCCGCCCCTCAATTGCTACGTGACGGCGGCTCAGCAACCTGGCGCCAGGTTGCAGAGCCGCCGTCACGTAGCAATTGAGGGGCCCAGGTGGTCTTGTCGGCTCAGCCCAGGCGGCTTTTGAGCTCCTGCTGCGCCACTTCGTACTGGACGGCGAAGGTCTCGACGAGCTTAGCGGTCGTCCGCTGCTGGCCGAGTGCACCGATGCCTTGGCCCGAACCCCAGATGTCGCGCCAGGCCTTCGAATCCGAACCCGGAGCGGAGCTGAAGTCCATCTTCGTCGGATCGGCATCGGGCAGATCGTCCGGGTCGAGGCCCGAAGCGACGATGGACCCGCGCAGGTAGTTGCCCTTGACCCCGGTGAAGTAGTTCGAGTAGACGACGTCATCAGCACCGGATTCGACGATCATCTGCCGGTAGTCGTCGACGACATTGGCCTCGGGGGTGGACAGGAACGCCGAACCGACGTAGGCGAGGTCGGCACCGGCAGCCAGAGCAGCGAGGATCGAACGGCCGTGCGCGATGGCGCCCGACAGCAGCAGGGGGCCGTCGAACCAGGAACGGATCTCCTGCACGAGCGCGAACGGCGACTGTGCTCCGGCGTGGCCGCCGGCTCCGGCGGCCACGGCGATGACGCCGTCGGCGCCCTTCTCGACCGCCTTGTTGGCGAAGCGGTTGTTGATGACGTCGTGGAGGACGACGCCGCCGTAGGAATGGACGGCTTCGTTGACCTCTTCACGGGCGCCGAGGGAGGTGATGACGATCGGCACCTGGTGGCGGACCACCTCGGCGAGGTCCTCCTCGAGACGGTTGTTCGAACGGTGGACGATGAGGTTGACCGCGAACGGCGCGGCAGGGTGCTGAGGATCGGCCTCGGTGTGCGCTGCGTTCGATTCGGTGATCTCATCGAGCCAGTCGGTCAGCTGCGAAGCAGGACGGGCGTTGAGCGAGGGGAAAGATCCGACGATTCCGGCTTGGCACTGAGCCTTGACGAGTTCGGGTCCCGAAGCGATGAACATGGGGGAGCCGACGACGGGCAGGCGGAGTTGGGAGAGCAGATCGGTGAAAGTTGTCACGGTGCCTCCTTGCGATGATGAATGCATATTCCCACTCTAACCGAACGTTTGTTAAATGGGATATGCAGCACATTGTCCGGTGCTGTCTCCCGGTGCTGATTCCTCAGTTGATCGCCGAGTTCGCCCCCGCGCCGGATGTACTTGCCTTTCTTCGCAGAAACGACAGCGGCGCAGACTCCGCGATGGAGTCTGCGCCGCTGTATTCGCAGACGGCCGAGGCTCGAATGGCCTCTGCGATGAACTCAGGAATCCGTGAAGTTCGGGTCCCGCTTCTCGACGAAGGCGGCCATGCCCTCGGTCTGATCGTTGGTGGCCAGGGTGGAGTGGAAGAGGCGACGCTCGTAGCGCAGGCCCTGCTCCAGGGTCGTCTCGAACGCGGTGTTCACCGCTTCCTTGACCATCGCCGAGGCGATTCGGGACTTGCCCGCGATCGTCTGCGCGATCTCGTTGGCCGTTGTCAGGAGCTCCTCGGGTTCGACGACCCGAGCGACGAGACCGGAGCGTTCGGCCTCCTCAGCGCCCATCATCCGCCCGGTCAGGCACATGTCCATCGACTTCGCCTTGCCGATCGCGCGGGTCAGGCGCTGTGATCCGCCCATACCCGGCAGCACGCCGAGGTTGATCTCGGGCTGGCCGAACTTCGCCTTCGTCGAGGCGATGAGGATGTCTCCCATCATCGCCAGCTCGCAGCCGCCGCCGAGAGCGAAGCCGCCCACCGCGGTGATGACCGGTTTGCGCACATCGGTCAGCCGGGTCCATCCGGCGAACCAGTCGGCCTTGTACGCGGTGGCGAAGTCGAGGCTCGACATCTCCTTGATATCAGCGCCGGCGGCAAAGGCCTTGTCGCTGCCGGTGATGATGATCGCCTTGACCGAGTCATCTGCGTCGAAGGCGGTCGCGGCATCGGTGATGTCGGTGAGCACCTGCAGGTTGAGGGCATTGAGCGCCTTGGGGCGGTTGAGGGTGATGGTGGCGACGCCGGAGTCGACGGCGGTGAGGATGGTTTCGAATTCGCTCATGAGAACACCTTGTCTTCGTGATCGGTGGTGAGGATGGACTGGACCTGCTCGTCGCTGACCTCGGCCAGCGAGGCGGGGTTCCACTGCGGATTGCGGTCCTTGTCGATGACCTGTGCGCGGATGCCTTCCTTGAGGTCCGGCAGTCCGGTCAGGGTGACCGCGACGCGATAGTCCTGTTCGAGGACTTCGGCCAGGGTCATGGACGCGGCCTTGCGGACCGCGGCCAGGGTCACCTTCACCGAGGTTGGGGCCTTCGTTCCGATGAGCTCCGCTGTGGCCTGAGCATCGGGGTTCTCGTGCGCGGCGAGAGCCGCGACGATGGCCTCGGCGTCATCGCCGACGTAGCAGGCATCGATCCAGTCGGCCGCCTCGGCGAGATCATCGGCAGGAGCCTCTTCTGTGTACCTGCCGAGGACGGACTCGAGATCCTCACCGGCAGTGAGGTCGGCGATGAGATCGGGGATCTGCGCATCGGGGACGAAGCGGTCGGCGAGCCCGAGGCTGATCGCGGTGCCCGCACCGACGGGCTGTCCGGTGAGCGCGAGGTGCGTGCCGAGCTCTCCGGGACTGTTGGCCAGCAGGTGGGTGCCGCCGACGTCGGGGAAGAGCCCGATTCCGGTCTCCGGCATCCCGACTTTCGTCGACTCGGTGACGATGCGGTGCGAGCCGTGTCCGGAGATGCCGACTCCGCCGCCCATCGTGATCCCATTCATGATCACGACGTAGGGCTTGGGGAACTCGGAGATCGCGTGGTTCATCTTGTATTCGCGGTTCCAGAACTTCGCGTTCTCGTCGCTGCCGGCCACGATGTCGTTGTACACGGCCTTGATGTCACCGCCCGCGCACAGTCCGCGTTCGCCGCGGCCGGTGACGAGGACGAGCTTGACCGCGTCATCGTCACGCCAGGCCTTCAGGGCGTCATCGATGCGTGCGACCATGTCTTGGCTGAGCGCATTGATCAGCTTCGGTCTGTTGAGTTCGATTCGGCCGACCCCGTTGGATACCGAGGTGATGACGGAGGCGTCCGCCTGCTCTGCCGAAGGTTCTGTCATATCAGCCCACTCCTGTGCTCTTGCGCGAGATGATCACGCGCATGATTTCGTTGGTGCCTTCCAGAATCTGGTGGACTCGCAGGTCACGAACCAGCTTCTCAATTCCATACTCTGTCAGATAGCCGTAGCCGCCGTGCAACTGGAGTGCCCTGTTCGCGACGTCGAAGCCGGTGTCGGTGGCCTTGAGCTTGGCCATGGCCGAGAGCAGAGAGGTGTTCGGATCTCCTGCGTCATAGGCACTCGCCGCCCGCCACAGCAGGGACCTGGCGCCTTCGAGATCGGCCTGCATCTGAGCGACCTCGAAGCGCAGCGCCTGGAATCCCGAGAGCTCGCTGCCGAAGGCCTGACGTTCGCCCATATAGACGATGGCCTTCTCCAGCGCCGCCTGTCCGCCGCCCAGCGAGCAGGCACCGATGTTGAGGCGTCCGCCGTCGAGTCCGGACATCGCGATTTTGAAGCCCTGGCCGGGTTCGCCCAGCATGTTCTCCTTGGGCACACGCACGTTTTCCATGATGACCTGGCGGGTCGGCTGGGCACGCCAGCCCATCTTCTGCTCGTCGGGGCCGAAGCTCAGGCCTTCCATGCCCTTCTCCAGGATGAAGGCGGAGATTCCGCGCGCACCTTCCTGTCCGGAACGTGCCATGACGAGGTAGGTCTCGGACGTGCCGGCGCCGGAGATGAATTGCTTGGCGCCGTTGAGAACATAGTGATCACCGTCCTCGCGGGCGGACGTGCGCAGTGCAGCGGCGTCGGAGCCCGCATTGGGTTCGGTCAGGCAGTAGCTGCCGAGGTGCTCCATGGAGACGAGCTTCTCGAGGTACTTCGCCTTCTGGTCGTCATTGCCGAACTGGTCGATCATCCACGCGACCATGTTGTGGATGGAGATATAGGCGGCGACGGACGGGCACCCGGTCGACATCGCTTCGAAGATGAGAGCGGCATCCATCCGGCCCATTCCGGTGCCGCCGGCTTCCTCGCTGACGTAGATTCCGCCCATCCCGAGGTCGGCGGATTTCCTGATCACATCGACGGGGAAGAAGTGCTCGGCGTCCCATTCGAGGGCGTGCGGGGCGATCTCGGTATCGGCGAACTCGCGCACCATCCCGGAGACGGTCTGCTGTTCGTCGGTGAGACCGAAAGGTAGGGCAGCGGCTGTACTGCGGGACATGGTTCCTCCAAGAATCGGACACGTATCTGGTGATCGACACCACGATACGTCCTTATTACTTGGACATCCAACTAATTTCTCGCCGAGGCGGCCGACCGTCGGTGTGCCGGCCGGCGGTGGGCAGTGGAGCAGGCTCCGGGTCAGCGTCGGTGTTCGTTTCCGCCGCCGCAGCCGACGCCGTCCGCGGCGAGCCGGCTCAGTTGTCGGCTTCGAGGCCCGAGCGCAGCGTTTCGAGGTGGGGGAGGAGGGAGTCGAGGTCGATGCCGGCGAAGTCGGAGGAGGAGAAGACCTCGTCGTTGAGTGCCGTCGTCGCTCGAGTGGCGAGCTCGCGTCCGGCATCCGTGAGGTCGACTAAGGTCGTCCGGCGATCATCGGGATGGCTGCGCCTGGCAACGAGTCCGGCCTTCTCCAGCCGATCGACCGAGTTCGTCGTCGACGTCGCATGCACCTGCAGGCGAGCCGAGATCTTCGACATCGGCAGGGTGCCGGCCCTGGTGAAGGACAGCAGGGTGAGGACTTCATAGCGCGAGAACGTCAGTGCGAAGGGCTTGAGGGCCGTGTCGACGCGAGCCAGGAACAGCTGGTGGATCCTCATCACCGAGATCACCGTCGTCATTCCGTCGGCTGCGTCGTCCCACCCGTGGGCCAGCCACTGCCGACGGGACTCTTCGATCGGGTCGAACCCGGTGCCTGTATTCTCTTCTGCCGCCATTGTCGACAGTGTAGTGAAGTGAGAAGATGGGCGCATGTGCGGTCGACTCAATATGTCTCTCGATCCGGCAGATCTCGCCGATGAGCTGCGGTTGGATGTCATCTCCTATGACTTTGCGCCGCGCTTCAATGTGCCTCCGGGGTCATTCGTGCCGATCGTCGTCGAACGCCTTGATGAGGACGGTCAGCTCCATCGTCGGCTCGAAACCGCCTCCTGGGGATTGGTCCCGGCCTGGGCCAAAGACCCAAAGATCGGTTTCAAAGCATTCAATGCCCGTTCCGAGACCGTGCTCGAGAAGCCGATGTTCCGGCAGGCCAGCAGGCGCCGACGTTGCGCTCTGCCGATCCCGGCCTACTACGAATGGGAGAACAGAGAGGACGGCAAGCAGCCGTGGATGATGACCGCCGCTGGTGAGGACCCTCTCTTCATGGCCGGACTCTTCGAGTTCTGGAAGCAGCCGGATGAGACCTGGCTGGTTTCCACGACAATACTGACCATGGAGTCCGCAGGGCACCTCAGCGAAGTCCACCACCGGATGCCGGTGTTCCTCGGGCGCGACCAGATCAGTGACTGGATCGACCCGGGAGTGCTGACGAACGATGTGCCGGAATTGCTGGCGGCGACTCTCGACCAGGTCGATCCTGCGAGCGTCACTCGGCACAAGGTGGGCACAGCAGTGGGCAACGTCCGCAACGATTCACCGGAGCTCGCAGAACCCGTGGCGTAGATCACTCCACCGGTCACCCCTGACCCTCAGGCAGCTGTGTTCGGGAAGATTCGGCGCGGAATTGTTTGTTCCGGTGCTGATTTCAACCTCGCATGGACCTGAGGCCGAGCGATCCGAGGCTGTGGTTCTGCCCTGAGATATCGGGAGTCTGCGCGTGTGCTGTCGAGGTGGTTTTGCAGGGGACCGCAGATGTGTGTATCGTTGTCCAGGTTGCCAGGACGCAAGGAACGGCAACAGTCGCTCTGATCGGGGACGATGCGAGCAAACCGAAGATGAACTTCGAGTTGCGCGGATCGGAACAACCATGTAGAGTAGACATCCGCTGGCACAGCGAGTCGCAAGACGGAAAGTGCACATAGAAGCTGATACCCCCAGTGAACACGCCTGCTTGTGTGTGGTGTGGTGATGGGTGTGTGTTTGTGGTTTGAGAATCCAATAGCGTGTTTGTTTGAACAAGTTGTGATGCCAGAACATTTAATATTTCTGGTGAGACAATCACACGATCAGGCATCCGGTTCACCCTGTGTGGGTGGTTCTTCGCCGAACCATTCATCGTGGTGGGTGTTGTGGGTGTGTGGTCGTTTTTTTTGGTCAACCTTCTCACCCCTGTGAGGGGTTGGCTGTCTTGCTGGGATTCATACTGCAAC
>NZ_RHFG01000014.1 GCF_004745485.1 Brevibacterium sp. S22 | reverse complement strand
GTGATCGAAGAGTTCGACCGCGGCTTGGGCTTGCTCGTCGGTGATCAGACAGTTGTGACGCATGGAGTGGTCCCTTCAAGTTGTCCTGTGTTAATCACAGTCCAACTTTCGGGGACCACTCCAGCGCCAGGTTGCAGAGCCGCCGTCAGGTAGCAAATTGGGATCAGGCTCCGGCGAGGTGGTCGGCCAGGTAGTTCTCCACCTGGTCGATGCTCACACGTTCCTGACTCATGTCGTCGCGCTTGCGGATCGTCACCGCCTGATCATCGAGAGTGTCGAAGTCGACGGTGATGCACAGCGGGGTGCCGATCTCGTCCTGACGACGATAGCGGCGGCCGATTGCCCCGGCATCGTCGAAGTCGATGTTCCAGCGCCGACGCAGACGGGCAGCCAGATCCTTTGCCGCCGGAGTCAGCTTCTCATTGCGGCTCAGCGGCAGCACAGCTGCCTTGACCGGAGCCAGGCGCGGATCGAGCTTAAGCACGACGCGCTTGTCGACACCACCCTTCGTGTTCGGTGCCTCGTCTTCGCTGTAGGCCTCGACGAGGAACGCCATCATCGACCGGGTCAGGCCGAAGGAGGGCTCAACGACATAGGGAGTGTAGCGGTCGCCGCTGGCCTGGTCGAAGTACTGCAGCTTCGCTCCCGAAACCTCGGTGTGGGTGCCGAGATCGTAGTCGGTGCGATTGGCCACACCCATCAGCTCTCCCCATTCTGACCCCTGGAAGCCGAAGCGGTATTCGATGTCGATGGTCCCGGCCGAGTAGTGCGCGCGGTCCTCGGCAGGAACGTCGAAGCGGCGGACGTTGTCCTCGGAGATGCCCAGATCGAGGAACCAGGCCCAGCAGTCTTCGACCCACTGTTTGTAGTAGTCATCGGCTTCATCTGGGTGGACGAAGTACTCGATCTCCATCTGCTCGAACTCACGGGTGCGGAAGATGAAGTTGCCGGGGGTGATCTCGTTGCGGAAGGCCTTGCCGATCTGGCCGATGCCGAACGGCGGCTTCTTCCGGGCCGCGGTGAGCACATTGTTGAAGTTCACGAAGATGCCCTGAGCGGTCTCCGGGCGCAGGTAATGGAGGCCCGATTCGGAGTCGACGGGGCCGAGGAAGGTCTTGACCAGGCCGGAGAACTCCTGCGGCTCCGTCCATTGGCCGCGGGTGCCGCAGTCGGGGCAGACGATATCGGCCATTCCGTTCTCCGGAGCCTTCTTGTTCTTCGTCTCATACGCCTCGATGAGGTGGTCCTCGCGGTGGCGTTTGTGGCAGTTGAGGCACTCGACGAGCGGATCGACGAAGGTCTCGACGTGGCCGGAGGCTTCCCAGACGCGCTTGGGCAGGATGATCGAGGAGTCGAGGCCGACGACATCTTCGCGACCGCGCACGAACTGCTGCCACCACTGGGCCTTGATATTGTCCTTGAGCTCCACGCCCAAAGGCCCGTAGTCCCATGCCGAGCGGGAACCGCCGTAGATCTCTCCGGCTTGAAAGACGAATCCTCTGCGCTTGGCCAGGGCGATGACGGCATCCAACTTGGACTGTGCCACTAGTTCTCTCCTTGATTCGGTTCGCCGACGGCCGGCTGCCGTGGCGCGCAGGTACCAGCCTATCTGGTCGGCGATGCGCATCCTCAACCCCGACCTGCCCTGCCGGAATGAGCGCGGGAGGCGACTGATCTCACATTCGGTTTCCCGGTCCGGGACCGCCTCGGCGAGGGTGCGGCATGTAGACTTGGGGGTACACCCAAACCTTTCTCCGTACCGACGTTTCCACGTCTGTCCAAGCGTGTTCTTGGATCTCTACGGTTTCGGCCCGGATTGCTCACGATGATTGCACAAGCGGCCGCAGGGTAGATCGCCACTACAGTCATCTGCGATCAAGTGTGTGCCGACGTGAGAGAGATCACTCATGACCGATGTGTCCGCAACCGAAGAAACCACTCCGAGATTCTCCGAACTGGGGCTTCACCCGCTCGTACTCAAGGCCGTAGAGGCGCAGGGGTACGAGATCCCCACCCCCATCCAGGCCGAGACGATCCCGACCCTCTTGTCGGGGCGTGACGTCATCGGTCTCGCACAGACCGGAACCGGTAAGACCGCGGCTTTCGCCCTGCCGGCCCTGTCCGATCTCGCCGAGGCGGGGCGCGCCGACGACGGCCCGTTCGCTCTCGTGCTCACCCCCACTCGCGAACTCGCGATCCAGGTCGCCGAGGCGTTCACCTCCTACGCCACCGAGCTGTCCGACTTCTCCGTGCTCCCGATCTACGGCGGTCAGGCCTATGGTCCGCAGCTGGCCGGTCTGCGCCGCGGTGCACAGGTCGTCGTGGGCACCCCGGGCCGTGTCATCGATCACCTCAAAAAGGGTTCGCTCAAACTGGGCAGCCTGCGCCACCTCATCCTCGATGAGGCCGACGAGATGCTCAAGATGGGCTTCGCCGAAGACATCGAAGAGATCTTCAGCCAGGTCGGCGACGAGCGTCAGGTAGCGCTGTTCTCCGCTACCATGCCGACGTCAATCCACCGGATCACCGGCAAGTACCTCAATGATCCGAAGGAAGTCCGGGTCGCCGCGAAGTCGCAGACGGGTGCGAACATCCGCCAGCGCTACTTCATGGTCCAGCACTCGCACAAGCTCGACGCCCTGACCCGCATCCTCGAGGTCGAGGAGTACGAGGGCATCATCATGTTCGTGCGCACGAAGCAGGCCACCGAGGAGCTCGCCGAGAAGCTGAGAGCCCGCGGGTTCAAGACCGCCGCGATCAACGGCGATATCCCGCAGCAGGCTCGTGAGCGCACGATCGACATGCTCCGCGAAGGCAAGATCGACATCCTCGTCGCCACCGATGTGGCCGCCCGCGGACTCGACGTCGAACGCATCACGCTGGTCGTCAACTACGACATCCCGCACGACACCGAATCCTATGTCCACCGCATCGGCCGCACCGGTCGTGCCGGACGCTCCGGCGAGGCGATCCTCTTCGTCACCCCACGTGAGCAGCGCATGCTCGGCTCCATCGAACGTGCCACGAAGCAGAAGGTCGAACCGCTGACCCTGCCCAGCGTCGAAGAGCTGACGAGCACTCGTGTCGAAAAGTTCACGAAGCGCATCGACGATGTGCTCGCTCAGACCGAACTGTCCGAACTCACCGATGTCATCGAGCAGTATTCGCTCTCCCGCGATGTGCCTGCCTCGAACATCGCGGCCGCTCTGGCGTCCCTCGTCCTCGAGTCGAACACCCTCAAGGCCGAACCGATGCCTGAGCCGGCTCGTCGTCAAGGCCGTGACCGAGACCGCGACGCCGGCCGTGACGGCGGTCGTCCGGGCCGCGGAGGACGTGCCCGTGATGAGAACATGGCGACCTACCGTCTGGCGGTGGGACGCAATGAGCGTCTCCAACCGGGTGCCGTCGTCGGCGCGATTGCGAACGAGGGCGGAATCACCTCGAAGCAGATCGGCCATATCGACATCCGTTCGAACCACACGCTGGTCGACCTGCCCAAGGACCTCGATCCCTCGGTGCTGCGCAAGCTCGCCCACACCGAGATCCAGGGTCGCCCCATCGACATCCGTCCGGATTCCGGCCGCCCGGGACGCCCGTTCAAGAAGCGCAATTTCGATAAGCAGCCCGGTGACGGACGCAACTTCCGCAATGATCGCCGAGGCGGTAAGAAGTTCGGCGGCGGACGTGGCGACCGCCCGCGTGACCGCTACTGAGACGAACGTGCTCGCCCGACGTGAGCTCGCACTGAAGTGACAGTTCGGCCCCGCAGCATTGTGCTGCGGGGCCGAACTGTCACGTGGACCGAACTGAATAGCGCAGACACAGCCATAAGGCAGTGAAGCCGACTGTTTTGGTGCCACGATGTCACCGTGCGTAAGAGGACCGTGTTCAAGAGGTCGAAATGGTCACCAGAAACCGCCGACCTCGTGACTATTTCGCCCACCTAGGCGGCCTTCCGCCGCTTAGGCGGACGGCGCGCGCTGGCCTCAGGCGGTCGGTGTGTCGACCGCGCCGCCGAAGCGACGGTCGCGGCGGGCGTACTCTTCGATCGCAGCCCACAGGGTGCGCCGGTCGACGTCGGGCCACAGCACGTCTTGGAAGACCATCTCGGCATAAGCAGCCTGCCAGAGCAGGAAGTTCGAGGTCCGCTGCTCCCCCGATGACCTCATGAACAGGTCGACGTCGGGCACGATGGGCGCGTAGAGGCGGGAGCGGACGGTCTTCTCCGAGACCTTGCCGGGTTTGAGCCTGCCGGCGGCCACCTCGGCGGTGATCTCATTGATCGCATCGACGATCTCGGAGCGTCCGCCGTAGTTGACGCAGAACTGGAGCACGAGTCCGGTGTTGTTCTTCGTCATCTCCGCGGCGGTTTCGAGCTCGTCGATGACCGACCGCCAGAGCCTCCCCCGCCGGCCCGACCAGACGATGCGCACACCGAGGGCGTTGAGCTCGTCGCGCCGGCGTCGGATGACGTCGCGGTTGAAGCCCATGAGGAACCGCACCTCTTCGGGTGAGCGCTTCCAGTTCTCCGTCGAGAACGCATACGCCGACAGGTAATCCACACCGATTTCGATCGCGCCGTGGATGACGTCGAGCAGCGAAGCCTCACCGGCCTTATGCCCTTCCGTGCGCGGCAGCCCCCGCTGGTTCGCCCACCGACCATTGCCGTCCATGACGATCGCGACGTGGCGCGGCACGAACTTCGCATCGATCTGCGGAGGCCGCGCCCCGCTGGGGTGGGTCGGTGGTGCGGGATAGCTCATGTGCTCTCCAGAACTCTCAGTGATCGGATATTGCGCTCGAGATGCCAGGACACCCAGTCCGAGACCAGCTTCGACCCGTCGATCTGATCGTGCAGATCAGCGGCCTCGGCCCGCTCCCAGTCCCCAGACAGGAGCGCGGCCATATGGTCGAGCGCATCGGTGTCGGGCAGTGCCGCACCGGAGGGGCGGCAGTTCGTGCACACGGCTCCGCCCAACGCAGCCGAGAACGCGCGGTGAGGTCCGGGGCTTCCGCACTGGGCACAGTCGAGCAGGCTCGGCGCCCATCCGGCCACGGACATTGCGCGCAGCAGGTACGCATCCAAGGACAGCCTCGGCGGGTGCTCGCGGTTGCACAGCGAGCGGATCGCGGAGACGAGGAGAAGGAAGTGCGTACGGGATTGGGGTTCGGCCTCGGTGATGCTGCGTGCCGTCTCGGCCATCACCGAGGCGGCCGAGTAGACATCGTAGTCCGCGGCGATTCCGCGGGCGAAGGGTTCGATGAGTTCGACCTGGGTGACGATGTCGAGGCTGCGCCCGACATGACACTGGAGGTCGACGAGCATAAAAGGTTCGAGGCGGGAGCCGAACCGCGATTTCGTCCGGCGCACCCCCTTCGCGACGGCACGGATGAGGCCGTGGCTGCGGGTGAGCACGGTGACGATGCGGTCGGCTTCGCCGAGCTTGTGCCCCTGGAGCACGATGCCTTCATCACGATAGTTGTGCACCCGCCCATTATCGCAGAGCGCGGCGGGGAATCATCCCGCCGCGCTGCGTCGCTGCTGTGAGATCGGCTGCGGAGACTCGGGCCGAACGAACATGACGGCGACAGTCACACGCCCTCGGGCCACGCACTTCCGGGCGAAAACTGCCTCAGGTCACGCGAAAGTCGAAAACCACGTCACCGGTGGCGACTTTTTCGACTTTCGCGTGACCCGAGCGCCGGCGAGTCCGAAGCGACGTGCCGGCGGCCCCGGTTCTGGCAGTCCCGTCCTCAGGCCGAACGTTCCCGGTCCCGGTCCCGTGCTGCACGGTTGACGGCCGAGACGACGGCTTTGAGCGAGGCCTTCGTGATGTTCGGGTGCAGTCCGGCGCCCCAGACGACTCGGTCTTCGACGGCGAGTTCGACATAGGCCGCGGCATTGGTGTCGGCGCCGGAGCCGATGGCGTGCTCGGAGTAGTCCTGCAGACGCACGTCGACGTCGAAGTTGTCGATGAGGATCTTCACGAGCGCATCGATCGGTCCGTTGCCGCGGCCCTCGTAGGTGCGTTCCTGTCCGTCGACGATGAGGTCGACCTCGATGCGTTCGGCAGACGATCCGGAAGCGTCGACGGTGCCCGAGTCGGTGCGCAGGCCCACGATCTGGAACCGGCCCCACACCTTCTCGGGGTCGTCGGAGGGCAGGTATTCGTAGTTGAAGATACGGCGGATCTCCTCGGCGTTGACCTCTCCGCCGCCCTCGGTGTGCTGCTGGACGGCACGGGAGAATTCGACCTGCATGCGACGCGGCAGCTCGAGTCCGTGCTCGCTCTTGAGCAGGTAGGTCACACCGCCCTTGCCGGACTGCGAGTTGACGCGGATGATCGCCTCGTAGGAGCGGCCCAAGTCCTTCGGATCCACCGGCAGGTAGGGCATGTCCCATTCCATCAGGTCGACCGGGGTGCCCTGCGCGTTCGCCTTCTGCTCACGATCGGCGAAGGCCTTGTTGATCGCGTCCTGGTGCGAACCCGAGAACGAGGTGAAGACGAGGTCACCACCGTAAGGGTGACGTTCGTGGACACCGATCTGGTTGCATTCGGTGACGGTGTGGATGACCTCGTCGATATCGGAGAAGTCGAGCTCCGGGTCGACGCCCTGCGTGTACAGGTTGAGGGCGACGGTGACGAGGTCGAGGTTTCCGGTGCGCTCACCGTTGCCGAACAGGCAGCCTTCGATGCGGTCGGCTCCGGCCATCATGCCGAGCTCCGCGGCCGCCACGCCGGTGCCCCGGTCGTTGTGAGGGTGCAGGGAGACGGCCACCTCGTCGCGGTAGGGCATATTCCGGCAGAACCATTCGATCTGGTCCGCATAGGTGTTCGGGGTTCCGCGTTCGACCGTGGCAGGCAGGTTGACGACGGTTTCGCGACCGCTGGCGGGCTGCCACATGTCAAGGACGTTGCCGACGATGTCCAGGGCGAACTCGGGTTCGGTGTCGACGAAGATCTCCGGCGAGTACTGGTAGCCGAAGTCCGCGTCGGACAGCAGCGTCTCGGCGTGCTTCATCACTGCCTGGGTGCCCTGCAAGGCGATATCGCGAGTCTGGTCGAAGCCGTCGCCGTCGAAGCCGAAGACGACCTTGCGGAAGACCGGTGCGGTCGCGTTGTAGAGGTGGACGGTGGGCTTCTTCGCGCCGACGAGCGACTCGACGGTGCGTTCGATGAGGTCCTCACGAGCCTGGGTGAGCACGGAGATGCGCACATCGTCGGGGATCGCGTCCTGTTCGATGATCTCGCGGACGAAGTCGAAGTCGACCTGGCTGGCTGCCGGGAATCCGACCTCGATCTCCTTGAAACCGAGCTTGACGAGCAGATCGAACATCTTGCGTTTGCGGTCCGGGGTCATCGGGTCGATGAGGGCCTGGTTGCCGTCGCGCAGGTCGGTGCTCAACCAGCGCGGGGCCTTGCTGATGATCTGGTCCGGCCAGGTGCGGTCGCGCATGTCCAGAGCGATGCGGTCCTGGAACGACTTGTATTTGCCGAACGGCATGGGAGAAGGCTTCTGCAGTTTCATTGTTCCTCTATCTCGGTTTCTCAACGCTTGACCAGCATACGAGGACTCCGCGACGAGCGTGCTGTCCGTTCAGGACTCGTCGCGGCAAGGAAGGAGGAGGAACCTGTGAGCCACGTGATCACCGTAGTCCTCTTCCCTCGTTCCGTCCGAATCCAGTCCACATCCTAAGATCGCCGAGGCGGCTCCGCCCTGGCCGCGTCCCATCGGCTCCGCCCTGGCCGCGTCCAATCAGTCCGGGTCGGCTCGCCTATCTGCTGTGGTCGACCTATTTGAGGAAGTCGACCGAGGCACGCCGGACGTTGAATCCGACTCCGGTGTCATCGGATTTGCAGCTCATGCCCTCTTCGCTGGAGGTGCACGTCATTCCCGCGGCGGAGATCGAATCACCGTAGCCGAGGACACGTGCCGGCCCGTTGCTCTCAGGCGCATCGAGGCAGGAGAATCCTGCGCCTTCCTTATTCGCCACGACGATGGAGCCCCAGTCGTCGAGCTTGCAGTCATCGGGTTTCTCCGGCGGCGAGTACTCGTAGTCTTTGATCACACAGCGAGCACGTTCGTCGTCGATGGTGCAGGCGATATTGCCCGACGGCGAAGTGAAGGTCTCTTCGGCGACGGGAGCCTTCGAACTGCCCGAATCAGACGGCTCCGGGTCATCGGTCTGACCGATCGAGGGCTCATCCGTGGGTCCGACCGTGGTGGTGTCCTCCCCCTGAGCGGAGTCCCAGACGATATAGCCGACGATGCCGAGAGCGAGGACGAGCGCGATGGCTGCGAGCACCCACAGCCACGCAGGTACCTTCTTCGTGTCGGTGCGCCGACCATAGGGGTCGTGCGGTCCGCCGGGGTTCCCGGGGCCGCCGGGGCCTCCCGGTCCACCGGGTCCACCCGGGCCTAGAGGGCCGTTGGGGCCGTAACCGGCGGCGTAGCCGGCAGGTGCGGCGGCATACTGCCCTGCCTGCCCGTAACCGGGTCCACCAGGTTGGCCCGCTCCGGGTTGGCCCGCTCCGGGTTGGCCCGCTCCGGGTTGGCCCGCTCCGGGCTGACCGTAGTCAGGTCCGACCGGCGACTGCACCGGACCGGCCGCCTGCGGCTGCGGGGCCTGACCGGCAGCACCGAATTCTCCTCCCCACTGACCCTGGTGCGGGTGCGGTTCGGGCTGGTGCGAGTGCGGCTGAGCCTCCTGCGCGTCCGCTTCGGCCGGATGCGAAGCGGGCAGCGGGTTCCACTGCTTCGGAGCCGAGGCAGCCTCGGCCGCGGCAATGTCATCGGAGTTCGCTTTGCGCGGCGCGGCCGGCAGCCCACCGGTCTCATATCCTTCAGCGGCGGCGAGTCCGCGCAGCTCTTCGAGGCTGAGCACCTCGGTAGCATCTGTGCCATCGGATTCGACCATCGACCGCAGCCTCTGAAGTTCTGCGGGAGTCAGCGCTTGGGTGGAGCCGTCGGCGGCCGCGGACTCATCCTCGCCGATGAACAACTGGGTTGTGATCGACTCCGGAGACTCCTCGGCCGGCTTCCGACGCCCAGGGCGCGGAGGATGATTCGGCACAGGTGGAATGCTCATGGGGTCATTTTCGCATAGTCGCTACCGGCCAGTTCTCATACCTCGTGAGATGATGACCTCATGTCCAATGGAGTCTGCCGGCGCGCGGGTCTGCCCGCGCTTTTCGCGTGCGCTCTGCTCCTGACCGCCTGCGGAGCCGATGCCGATGACGACAAGAACGATTCCGCGACTGTCGAATCCGCAGGATTCGCCGCTCCTGCTCAGCAGACGAGTTTCGGCGATTTTGCGGCTCCGGCACAGGACTCCCCCACTGGGGACGGCTCCTCGGAATCCGGCGCCGACCAGCCCGACTCCGACCAGTCCGGCACCGAGGCGACCGGCCCGGCTCATCCCGTCCCGGTCCCTGGTCTGACGAAGGAATATACGGACCAGATCCCTGCAGAGACCTCACAGGTCCTCGTCGCCACCTCACCGACAGCCGCCTCGGAGAACTCGACCCTGAGCTTCTTCGAGTTCACGGACGAGAAGTGGAAGAAGCTCAAGACGTTCGACACCCACAACGGTTCCAAGGGGTGGCTGCAGGATCGCCGCGAGGGAGACAAGACCACCCCCATCGGCGTGTTCACACTCAGCGACGCGGGCGGTTTCAAGGCGAACCCGGGCACCGATCTTCCGTACACCCAGGACGATCGCCTGCCCTCCTCGGCGACGGTGGCCTACGGGGCGGACTACGAATCGGTCTTCGACTACATCATCGCCATCGATTACAACCGCAAGCCCGGCACCCCGCCGACGGACAAGACGCGGCCGATGGGATGGGACAAGGGCGGCGGAATCTGGCTGCACCTCGACCACGATTCCGGCACGAACGGCTGCGTCACCCTCGACGAGGCGGACCTCAAATGGATCATGCGCACCATCGACCCCGACGCCCATCCCCGCATCGCCATGGGCCCGGCGACCGAGCTGAAGCAATGACCGAGCCGAAAAGGCAGAACCGCGCCCAACAGGCAGATGAGCAGGAGCCCGCACGCCGTGTCATCATCTCCCTCGTCCAGTCGATCAACGGATCCTTCGCAGAAGACGGCTGGTCGACCGGAGTGTCCACAGACGCTGACTTCCGGCGCTTCCTCGCCCTTCGACGCAGCGCGAATGCAATCATCATCGACCGCCGCACCGCGCTGAATCCGCAGCTGCCCGTCATCAACGCGGCCGGCAAAACGCTCGCGCACACACCGGTATATGTGCTCACCGAGTCCGACCCCGATGCACTGCAGGTCGAACTCGACGCCCGCGGTCTCGACTACCGTGCCAAGATTTTCAGCGCGGACACCATCACCGAGGTGGCCGCCGCACTCCCGACGGCACCATCCCCCGAATCGCGACAGTCCGAGACTGACACAGCGCAGTCGCTCCCGCGGCAGTCGACCGAGGCGGTGCTCCTGTGCGAATCGGGTCCGAATCTCGCGTTCCGGATTCTCGAGCACTGCCCGGGTGCCGAACTGCATCTGAGTGTGAGTCCGCGCTATATCCGCACACCCGGCAGTCATTTCTCCGGACTCGAGGCCAAGATCGATCTGCGCCTCATCGATGTTCACACCGAGGACGGTCAGGTCTTTCTGCGCTACAGGCGCGCCTGACGCAGGCTCAGCGTTCCGAAGTCCCTGCGTCCGCTTGGATCTCCGCGCCTACGCCGAAGCGGTCGGGTGGATCTCCGTGTTCACGTCGAAGCGTTCGGGTGAGTCCAGGATCGCTGTGATTGCTTCGGCGACCTCGGCCAGGGCGACAGTCTCCACTCCCCCGGTCAGGTCGTTGCGATCATCGCCGCCGACGGGGGCCATGATCCGCAGTTCACGGAAGTCCACACTCGACGATTCCGCGGCGGCAACCTCGATGAGCATCTTCTGCGCGGCACCGAAGACGCTGATCGCCCCGGACCCGGCCAATGCCTCGACGCTGGCGACCCCGTTGAGAGCCAGGTGGACGACACGCGAGGGCGCAGCCGCCGAGTGGTCAGTGCCCGGTTGTCCGGGCTCCGAACGACCGGGCTCCGAACGTTCGGCTGCCAGGCGTTCGGAAATATGGCAGGCAGCGAAGTGCCCCCGCAAGTAAGAGTCGTAGTCTTCGTCGAACTTCGCCAGGCCCCTCTCGAGCACCGGTTCATCGACGTACCATCCGCCGACGGCCGCGATGACGGCGTCGACCGAGGGCAGGTTCGCGGCGGCGAGCGCCGTGAGCACCGCCTCGGGTTCGTCCACCCACTCCGGCACAGTCACCGGTGCGTAGGCCGTCTGCGTCTCCGGGCGACGGCGCACGATGCCTGTGACTGTGTGGTGTGAGCTGAGTCGTTGGGCGAGTCCGGTGCCGACGTGGCCTGAGGCGCCGAAGAGGAGAATGTGCATGATGCGAGTCTATGTCCCCTCACGCCAGACAGTCGTCGGCGACGTGAGACTTCGGGTGGGCCCTACGCCCGAGTGCGCAACGCCGGATTCCCATCTCCAGTGAGCCGGCCGAATCCCGCGATACTCTGGCACGGCACGTCTCCCCACTTCCCCGCCGAAGGACCCCATGGCCGATCGCCGTGAACTGACTCGCCTCGAGGCCGTCCTCGACGCCTTCGCCGACAGGCTCCTCCCTCGGGTGCCCGACGGCATCCGGGAGTTCCTCGCCTTCGGAATCAAACAGGCGTGGGCGTGTCTCTTCGGCGCTCTCATGCTCGCTGCGATCATCGCCACCTCGTGGTTCTATCCCGACGATGCGGCGGTGGCCCGCAACGACTTCCTCGTCATCCTCGCCGTGCTCATCCAGATCGGTATGCTCGCGGCCCGCCTCGAGACCGGCCGCGAGGTCATCGTCATCATCGTCTTCCATATCGTCGGCACGGGTATGGAGATCTTCAAGACCGCCGTCGGCTCATGGGACTACGCCCCCGGCGGAGTCCTCCACATCGGTGCCGTACCTCTGTTCACAGGGTTCATGTACGCCGCCGTCGGGTCCTATATCGTCCGCGTGTACCGTCTCTTCGATCTGAGGTTCAGCCATTACCCGCCGAGGTGGCTGACCGTGATCATCGCCGCCGCCATCTACATCAACTTCTTCACTCACCACTTCATCGTCGACGTCCGCCTCCTCCTCGTCGCCGCCACTGTGGTCGTCTTCTTCCGCTGCCGCATGTACTTCAGCGTCCACCGCAGGACTCTGAGAATGCCGGTGCTGCTGGCCTTTGTCCTCGTGGCCTTCTTCATCTGGGTGGCCGAGAACATCGGCACTGCTGCCGGGGTCTGGCTGTATCCGAGCCAGGACGAGGGCTGGCATCTGGTTCCGCTGACGAAGCTCGTGGCGTGGTTCCTGCTCATGATGATCTCCGTCGTCCTCGTGACCATCGTCGACAGACCCAAGCCGCCTGACACCTATACTTACTGAGGACCGAATCATTCAGGACAGCCGAAGGAGACTCATGGCGGCACCCGATGCGCAGGACGAGAAGGAATCGAGCGCATTGCTCAAGGTGCTCCGCCCATCCAGCGGTTCAAACCTCTCGGTCAGTGCCCGTGTACTGCTGCGAGTCGTCGCCGGGGTCCTCGTCCTCGCCCTCATCCTCGCCCTCGTCGGGGTGTTCCTTGTCCGCAGATCCTTCCCCACCACCGATGGTGAGATCTCACTGCCGGGACTCGATGCGCCGGTCACGGTCGACCGTGACGAATCGGGTGTGCCCACCATCGAGGCAGAAACCGCCCACGACCTGTTCCTGGCCCAAGGCTTCGTCCATGCTCAGGACCGATTCTGGGAGATGGATTTCCGCCGTCACGTCACCTCTGGTCGACTCTCCGAACTCTTCGGCAAATCCCAACTCGGCACCGACACTTTCATCCGCACTCTCGGAATGCGCGAGGTCGCCGAACAGGAGGTCAAGAAGCTCGACAAGACGAGCCTGGGCTACTACGAAGCGTACGCAGACGGCGTCAACGCCTATCTCAAGGACAAATCGCCCACAGAGCTCTCCCTCGAATACGCCGTCCTCGGTCTGGAGTCGGGCAGCACCGAGGTCGAGAAGTGGACCCCGGTCGACAGCGTCGCCTGGCTCAAGGCGATGGCCTGGGACCTGCGCTCGAACCTCGAAGACGAGATCGACCGTTCGATCCTGAGCTCGGAGCTGACCGAAGAGCAGATGAGCGACCTCTACCCGGACTATCCGTATGGCACCCGGCCGACGATCCTCGGCGGCAAGGCCGGTCAGAAGGCCCCGAAGGACCGCAGCGGCGACGACGTCGATGACGAGGCGCAGGCAGGAGGCACCGTCACCGGGACGGACTCCTCCGCCGAGGCGACCGCCCCGACCGATGATCTCCTCGACCTGCGGGATACGGTCACATCGCTGCCGCCGATGCTGGGACGAAACAGCGATGACATCGGGTCGAACTCGTGGGTGATCTCCGGGGAGCACACGAACACCGGTCGCCCGCTGCTGTCCAATGACCCGCACCTCGCCCCGGCGATGCCCTCGGTCTGGTACCAGGTGGGCCTGCGATGCAAGAAGGTCACCGACGAGTGCCCCTTCGACGTCACCGGGTTCTCCTTCTCCGGTCTGCCGGGCGTCGTCATCGGCCACAACCAATCGATCGCCTGGGGGCTGACGAACCTCGGCGCCGATGTCACCGACCTCGTAGTGGAGAAGATCCGCCACGGGAAGGTCATCCACGACGACGGAGACGAACCTCTGCAGGTGCGCAAGGAGACGATCGAGGTCGCAGGCGAGGACCCGCGCGAGATCACTGTCCGCTCCACCCGCAACGGCCCCCTGGTGTCGAAGCTCGACGGCACCTATCGCAAGGTGCTTGATTCGACGATCGGGGCGGATTCGGCGGACCCGAAATCGGGACCGGCCGATGAGCACTATGGTCTCGCCCTCGATTGGACGGCTCTGCGTCCGGGCACGACCGCCTCGGCGGTGTTCGCCATCAACAAGGCCACGAACTGGCAGGAGTTCCGTCATGCGGCCTCCCTGTTCGATGTGCCTTCGCAGAACCTCGTCTACGCCGACGTCGCCGGCAATATCGGCTATCAGGCGCCGGGGATGATCCCCCGCCGCGGCAAGGCCGACGGCACAGTGCCACGCCGCGGCTGGAAGTCCGAGGAGGACTGGCAGGGCTGGGTCGACTTCGAGGATCTCCCACACCTGTACAATCCCGAGCGCGGATGGATCGTCACCGCGAACAACCCTGCCGCCGCCCCCGGTGAGTCCGTGCAGCTGGGTGAGGACTTCAACTATGGAGATCGTGCCCGACGCATCACCAAACGCATCAAGGATGCCGTGGATGAGGGGCGGGAGCTGCGGCCGGCGGACATGTCGGAGATCCAGAACGACGACCTCAATCCATTTGCCGCGAAGCTCGTGCCCGAAGCCGTCAAGATCCACTCCCACGGTGATGAGGACATCCTCGAAGCGAAGAAGCTGCTCAAGCAGTGGAACGGCCGTGATGCCGCCAGCAGCGCAGGGGCCGCCTATTTCAATGTGCTCTCAAAGACCCTGCTCGAACAGACGATCAGCTCGAAGCTGCCCGAGGGAGTCTCGCCCGGCGGCGGCTCCCGCTGGTACCTCGTGCTCTCCGAGCTCCTCGATGACCCGAATTCGCAGTGGTGGTCAGGGGAAGGCGTCGAAGGCCGGGATGAGGCTCTGCGCAAAGCGATGAAGTCGGCTTGGGCGGAGACGGAGGACCTGCTGGGACCGGAGCCTGTGACCTGGCGCTGGGGAATCCTGCACCGGCTGACGATCCGCAACGCCAGCCTCGGCGAATCCGGGATCACACCGGTGGAGAAGCTCTTCAACCGCGGACCCTATGAGGTCTCCGGCGGTTCAGGCGTCGTCCACGCCACCGGATGGGATGCCTCGGTCGGCTATGAGACGAATTGGGTGCCGTCGATGCGGCAGACGGTCGATCTGTCGAACTTCGACGCCTCGAATTGGATCAACCTCACGGGTGCCTCGGGGCATGCCTTCCACCCGCACTACGACGATCAGACGAATGATTGGGCGGCCAATGTCAATCGCCCCTGGCCGTATTCGAAGCGGGCCGTGGCCGCGGCAGCAGAGGACACGCTCACGCTCGAGCCTTAAGGGGCAGGTCGCCGCGAGGTCAGCCCTTGGGCAGGATCTTGGCTTCGAGGAAGTTCGCGACATCGTCTTCCCAGCGCACCGGGTCGATGTTCCATTCCTTCGTGTGGTGGGCCTTGCTGTACGACGGCATCGTCACGAGGTCCCGCCTGACCCCGGCCAGCGCGTGTGAGGGACCGGAGGGGACGAATTCGTCGTCATCGGAGTGGATGAGCAGCACGGGCACATCGAGTTCTGCCGCACGCGTCACCCAGTCCATGCGGTCGAGGTCGAGCGGGGTCTCCAGACCGGTGATCGGTCGTGCCCACGGCTGCGTGATCATCTCGAGCGTGAGCTTGGCAATCGGCGTCGGCAGCAGGTTCTTCTTCGCCTGCCCGTCGAGCACGTTCACCCAGTCGACGACGGGTCCGTCGAGGACCAGCGAGCTCACGAACCTGCGGTTGCGGCCGCGAGAGGCGGCCTGCAGGGCGATGGCCCCACCCATCGACCAGCCGAAGAGGACGACGTTCTTCGCCCCGTGCGAGACGGCGAAGTCGATGGCGGCGTCGACGTCGATCCATTCGGTGTCGCCGAGTCCGTAGCGGGATGTGGTCTCCACCCGCACCTCGGCGTCGTTGCGATAGGACATGGCGATCGAGGGCACACCGAGCGTGTTGAGCACTCCGGCGGCGCGCAGACCTTCAGCCCGGGTGCTGGCGCGACCGTGGATGAGGATCGCCCAGGTGTCCTGGGGCTCCGGGTGGTCGGTGGGCAGCAGCCATGCGGGCAGGTTCCCGGCATCGGAGCGGATCTCGATGTCGTCGAAGTTCACGCCGGCCGCGATCGGGTCGGGGTAGACGATTCCGGTCCAGCGGCCCTGCCAGGCCCGGCGGATATCACCGCGGGTGACGGAGAGGATCTCTCGGGAGACGGTGCGTGAGCGCGGATCGTATTCGACGATGTCGCCGATCACCGCATGTCCGGATCCCTGATTGAAGTAGAGACCATAGGTGCCGGGCACCGTGGTCTCCTCATCTGCGGGCAGATGGATGCGCATATTCGGCGGGAACCCGTCGATGTGCAGGATGTCGAGTTCTTCCGGCGCGTTCTCCGGGACCACAATCCTGCGGGCGAAGTAGGCGGCCAGTCCCGACGATGCCACAGAGATCAGGGCACCGAGCCCGGCGCCGACGCCGATTCCGGCGGCCAGCAGGCGGGCGGGGAATTTCGTGTCGCGGACCATGAAAACCTCCTGTGTTCATTGTTGCCTACGGAATGATCAGGAACCAAACGCTGTTGTCCGGAATGAGCGTGTGCCGATCGCTGTTGTGCTCGGCAGAGGCGGAGTCCATCTCCGACTCACCGCAATCACCGCCATCGACGAACACCGGAGGTCAGGATGACTCAGTCATCAGAGGTCAACACTGGAGCTGCGACGAACGAGGAGGCCGCGGCCGAGGAGATCCGCTGGCAGGACGTGCTCACGCCCGAAGAGTTCGCAGTTCTGCGGCAGGGTGGGACCGAACGCCCCTTCACGGGTGAGTACAACGAAGAGACGGCCATGGGGATGTACCAGTGTCGGGCCTGCGGCGCCGACCTGTTCCCTTCGGATACGAAGTTCGCCTCACACTGCGGATGGCCGTCGTTCTACGCGCCTCTCGCCGAAGACCGGGTCCGCTACATCCGCGACAGCTCGCTGGGAATGGAGCGCGTCGAGGTCCGCTGCGCGAACTGTGATTCCCATATGGGCCACGTCTTCGCAGGCGAGGGCTATGACACTCCCACCGATCAGCGCTACTGCATCAACTCGATCTCCCTGAAGCTCAACCCCGCCGCTGCTCAGGGCGGACCGGTCGATGCTGAGGACTGAAGCACCTGCCGAACCGGTCGTGCGGACCTTCGCCGAGCTTCGGCCTGAAGAGCTCTACGGAATTCTGCAGCTGCGCTCCCGTGTCTTCGTCGTCGAACAGGAGTGCGTGTTCCTCGACCCGGACGGGGTGGATTCGCTGCCGCAGACCCTGCACTTCTTCTACCCCCGGCCGGCCACGCCGATGACAGACACCCACGGCGCCGAGCACGGACGCGACCTCGCACCGTGGGCCTACGCCCGTCTGCTGCCAGTCGACGCCCCTGACGGACCGGCGGCCAGGGAAGGTGCGCGCAGCATCAGTCGCGTCGCCACCCATCCCGATGCCCGCGGACAGGGGTGGGGCCGCCGACTGCTCAGAGACATCGTCTCCGCCTGGTCGACCACACCGCTGACGCTCAATGCGCAGTCCCACCTCGAGGGCCTGTACGCGTCCTTCGGCTTCGCGCCGAATGGTCCGCGCTTCGATGAGGATGGGATCGAACACACGCCGATGGAGCGCCCGGCCGACTGAATCGCATCAGCCCTCGGCCTCGGCGGCGTCCACAGAGGCGATGATCTTCTGCATCATGGAATGCAGCTCACGCACTCCGGCGACGTCGATGCCGAGCTTGGCCATCATCGTCCCGGGGATCGCCTCGGCGGTCTTGCGCAGTTCACGACCGCTGTCGGTGAGCGTGACCTCGACGATCCGCTCATCGCTGTCATTGCGGGTCTTCGTCACATAGTCCAGCGCTTCGAGACGTTTGACCAGAGGCGACACCGTGGCGGGCTCGAGTCGCAGCAGCCGAGCGATCTCGCGCATGGGCAGCTTGTCGTGCTGCCATAAGGCGAGCATGACCAGATACTGCGGATGGGTCAGACTGATCGGTTCGAGCACGGACCGGTAGGCGCCGATCACTCCGCGAGAGGCCACAGCCAGGGCAAAGCAGATCTGGCTCTCGAGCGCCAGCGGATTGTCCAACTGCTCTGTCGAACGTTCGGATTCCAGCATCGTGTTTCGTCGATCCTCCGCGTCGGAAATCAGGGCGTGCAATCATACCGAAAAACAATTCGTGCACTAATGATTAGTGTACACTGTTGGTGAAACCTGCCTCGCCTCCCGCCTATGCGGCGCCTCGTCGATTGGATTCCCTCTATGTCGTCCTCCTCGCAGCCTCCCGCCGATGGTGCGGACCGGAAGCAGGACCGGAAGCAGAAGAATCCGGTGCGGAAGAAGAATCAGCAGCCGCAGTCCCAGCGCGGCGTCGGGTGGCTGAACAACTTCTTCCGCAAGATCATCGGACCCGCGCAGGTCGACAACACTCGTCCGGGCGGATACTACGAGGATGAGACCCTGCGACACCAACAGCTCGATGCCATGGGACTGGAGATGCGCACCGATGCCAACGGCCACTCCTATGTGGTGAAGAAGGGCAGCAAGTAGCCGCGGGCCGCTCCTCGTTCCTCAGCAGACGGCAAGGGCCGCCGCACCTGTCCGGTGCGGCGGCCCTTCTCCTGACGTTCTCACGCCCAGGCGGACGAGTCAGCGCCAGTCGGAGATGATGTCGACGAGTTCGCGGCGCGGTCCGGTGTAGAACGGAACCTCTTCGCGCACGTGCAGGCGTGCCTCAGTGTTGCGCAGGTCGCGCATCAGGTCGACGATGCGGTGCAGTTCGGCGGCTTCGAACGCCAGCAGCCATTCGTAATCGCCGAGGGCGAACGAAGAGATCGTGTTCGCCTTGATGTCCTTGTAGGCGGCGGCGGCCATACCGTGGTCGCGCAGCATCTTCGCCCGTTCGGCGGGCTCGAGAAGGTACCAGTCGTAGGACCTCACGAATGGGTAGACGCAGATGTAGTCGCCGGGTTCCGGGTCGGTCAGGAGAGCGGGCAGGTGTGCCTTGTTGAACTCGGCCGGGCGGTGGATTCCGACAACGGACCAGATGGGTTCGAGCACTCCGCCGATGAGGCTGCGGCGGATCGCCGAGTACGCGGCCTGGACGACCTCGACCTCGGGGGCGTGGTACCAGAACATGACATCGGCGTCGGCGCGGAGGGCCGAGACGTCGTAGATTCCGCGCACGACGAGACCGCGTTCCGTCAAGGGCTCCAGAGCTGCATGCAGCTCATCGGCGAGTTCCCTGCGGTCGGCATCGCCGAGCTCTCCCGCAGAGGCGAAGACGGAATAGGCGATATACCGCGTCTGCTCGTTCGCTTCCTCGATCTGGGCGTCGGTGGGCTGATTGTATTCGCTCATCACTGCTCCTTCTGTCATCTCTTGGTTCTCAGTGGTCACGGTCGTTTTGGGCGGGTCGGTTCAGTCTCTGCGCCACGGCATCAGCGCGGGCGATGCAGGCGGGAATGCCGACGCCCTCGAAAGCGGATCCGGCGAGTTCGAGGCCGGGCAGGTCCGCGATCTGGGCGTCGATGTCGGCGATGCGTGCGGCGTGGCCGGGCAGGTACTGCGGCAGTGCGCAGTTCCACCGTTGGACCTCGGCGGTGACCATCCGTGCGTTCGGGCGGGAGGTGATCTGCTGCCAGTCGGCGAAGGCGCGTTCGATGATCTCCTCATCCGGCAGGCTGCTCCACACCTCGGGCCCGTCGCCGAAGCGTCCGATGCTCATCCGCACCAGCGCCGTCCCCGTGGGGATGTGCACACCCGTCCACGGCCATTTGTTCGACACGAACGTGGAGGCCTTGATGAACGTGTCCTCCGTCGCGGGGACGAGGAATCCCGACCCCGGCAGATCGGTTCCGTCGAGATCGACGAGGGCGGCGACCAAAGCGGTGGAGGCGTAGGGAATGGACTCGAGTGCCGCAGATGCGGTGGGGGCCGCCTCGGCGAGGAGACCCGCGCTCACATGGGCGGGAGTCGCCAGGACGAGACCGTCGGTCTCGAGATCGATCCCGTCCCCGGTGACCTGCCACGTCCCGTCGCGTCGGTGGATCCCGGTGACACCGGCACCGAGGCGCACCTCCCCTCCGCGGGCTTCGATCGCCTCGCGCAGGGCCGGGATGATCCGGTTGATTCCGCCTTCGAAACTCATGAACACCGGGGCCGCGGGAGTCTCGGACGCCGTTTTGGCCTCGCGTGCGGCGAGGAGCTCGGCCACGAGGTCGAGCACCGAGGAGCCTTCGACCGCGGCAGGCAGCAGTGCGGGCACCGTTTCGGCCAGGGACAGATCCCGGCACCGTCCGGCGTACACCCCGCCGAGCAGCGGATCGACCAGCGAGTCGACGATGGCATCGCCGAGGCGGGCGGACAGGAACCCTCCGAGTGAGACATCGTCGGTCTCGATCGGGTCTGTGAGTTCTTCGGCCGCCAGGCGCCTGGCCGCCTCGGTGCCGATGAGGGATTCGACTTCGGCCGCCTCGGCGGGCACACCCATGATCGTGCGTTTGGGGATCGCGTGCAGCTGGCCCCGGCTCAGCACGTGGGAACTGTGCTGGGTCGAGGGGAACACTGCGTCGAGGCCGAGTTCGGCGGCCAGGCCTCTGGTTTCGGGCCGCCGGTTGAGGCTCGCTTCGGCGCCGGTGTCGATGCCGACGGGCAGGGCACCTCCGAGGGCGGTCGGTTTCAGGCAGCCGCCGAGGCGATCGCCTGCCTCCAGCACGGTGACACGGTGGTCGGCGGAGAGGCGGTAGGCGGCGACGAGACCGGAGACCCCTCCCCCGACGATGGTGATCTGTCTCATCCGATCAACCGCGGCTGCCGAGGATCTCCGCTGAGACGCGGTGCACGAGGTCGACGACGCGACCGGGCACCTCGGGGGCGGTGTCGGGAAGGACACCGTGGCCCAGGTTGAAGACGAATCCGCGGTCGAGGTCGAGTCCCTTGGCCACGATGGCCTCGACGCGTGCGGACAGTGCCTCCCACGGAGCGAAGAGCAGCGCCGGGTCCAGATTGCCCTGGAGCGCCTGACCGGGGTTGACGCGGGTGGAGGCGTCGGCGAGATCGACGCGGAAGTCGACGCCGACGGCGGTGGAGCCGGCCTGTGCCATGGAGCCGAGCAGCTCCCCGGTCTGCACACCGAAGTGGATGCTGGGCACCTCATGGCCGGCCAGAGCGTCGAAGACGGAGGTGGAGTGTTCGAGGACGTGGTTCTCGTAGTCCTCCCGGGAGAGGTAGCCGGCCCAGGAGTCGAAGAGCTGGAAGGCCTGGGCGCCGGCGCTCAGCTGGACGTCGATGAAGGTCGCCGACATGCGAGCGAGCTTGCTCAGCAGGGTCGAGAACGCGTCGGGGTCGGAGGCCATGAGTGACTTCGTCTTCTCGTGGTTCTTGCTCGGTCCGCCTTCGATGAGGTAGCTGGCCAGTGTGAACGGCGCGCCGGCGAATCCGATGAGCGGGGTGGCCGCGCCGAGTTCGGCGGTCACCCGTTGGATCGATTCGGTGATATCGGGGATATCGGCGGCCTCGAGCCCGGGCAGTGCGTCGATGTCGGCACGTGAGCGCACCGGTGAGGCGATGACCGGCCCGACGCCGGGAACGATCTCCACGTCGACGCCGGCAGCCTGGAGCGGGACGACGATATCGGAGAAGAAGATGGCTGCGTCGACGCCGTGGCGGCGGACAGGCTGCAGGGTGATTTCGGAGACCATCTCCGGGTCACGGCACGCATCGAGCATCTGAGTGCCTTCGCGCAGCTTGCGGTACTCGGGCAGGGAGCGGCCGGCCTGCCGCATGAACCAGACGGGAGTGTGCGAAACCGGCTCCGAACGCAGGGCAGCCAACAGGGGTGATGTCATGGGGCCATCTTCCCATTCTTCGCTCACTCATGCCCACTCGGCGTCGGTTTCAAGACGGGTCGTCTTGCCGTCTCAGCATGCGGCGCAGCGAATGATCCGCGGGATTGTCCGGGGCCGCCTCGGCGTGGATGATTCCCCTGCCCCCACCGCTGATCTATCGTGGAAACTGTGGTCAACACCTCACCTCTCAATCGCATTCCGGCGGAGTTCTCTGCTGTGACGTCGGTGCTGCGTCAGGCGCGCAGCACGAACAACGTGTCGATTTCCGAGATCCCTGCCCCGGCCCGACTCGCGCCCTATTCCTATGCTTTGGGTGCCGAGGTCAGCGCCGACGAGACATTCCTGCAGGCCAGTGGCGAGACCATCGACGAACTCGCCACCGGTCGCATCGTCGTCCTCTTCGATCCTTCCGCCCCTGAGGAATGGGAGGGCCGGTTCCGAGTCGTCTCCTATATCCGGGCCGAACTCGAACACGAATTGGGCAATGAGACCCTGTTGGGCCATGTCGCTTGGAGCTGGCTCGAGGACGCCCTCGAATCCAACGGCTGCGAGGTCCTCGCCGCCGGCGGGACGACGACTCGGGTGCTGTCCGAGAGCTTCGGCACCTTGGCCGATCGGCCGGCCACGATAGACTTGGAGCTGCGCGCTTCGTGGACACCCGTGATTGACGAGCCGGATCTGATCGGCAATCACTTCGAAGCCTGGATCGATCTGCTCAGCACAGTCGCCGGACTGCCACCACTTCCTGAAGGAGTCACAGCCCTGCCCGGGCGCCGTCGATGACATCTGAATTACCGCTTCTGGAAACACCCGCGAACGGCATCCCCGACGTCGTCGACTCCCCGGAGGACCTCTCCTCCTCGATTGCCAGTCTGGCAGCCGCGCAGGGCCCGATCGCCATCGACGCCGAACGCGCTTCGGGCATCAGATACGGGCAGCGCGCCTTCCTCGTCCAGCTGCGCCGCGAAGGTGCGGGCACCTTCCTCCTCGACTCTGAGACTCTCGGCGATCTCAGCGACCTCAATCCCGCCCTCGGATCCGATGCGTGGGTCATCCACTCGGTGACTCAGGATCTGCCGTGCCTGCAGGAGCGCGGTATGCGCCCCGCAGCGCTGTTCGACACCGAGCTCGCCGCCAGGCTGCTCGGCTGGGAGAAGTTCGGTTTGGCCGCGGTCGCCGAACGCACCCTGGGCGTACGTCTGGCGAAGGAGCATTCGGCCGCCGATTGGTCGACGCGTCCACTGCCGCAGGAATGGCTCAACTACGCGGCCCTCGATGTCGAGGTGCTGCTGCCGATCCGCGATATCCTCCACCAGCAGCTGATCGATGCCGACCGGTGGGAGTTTGCGAAGCAGGAGTTCACGCACCTGCTCGACTTCACGCCGAAGCATTTCGATGAGCCCTGGCGACGTACGCACGGGCTGTCGAAGATCAGGTCCCGACGAGATATCGCGCGCGTGCGTGAACTCTGGCAGGCACGGGATTCCATGGCCCGTGAGGCCGACCTGGCGCCCACGAAGATTCTGCGCGACCGTGACCTCGTCGCCCTCGCTCAGTCGGGTGTGAAGTCCAGCGATGACATCCTGGCTCAGTGGCGCAGGCTCTCCCGCGCCGAGGCGGCCCGGCTCTTCCGTGCCTACCGCAAGGCCTCCCGGTTGGGCGCCGAGGAGCTGCCGGGACGGTTCGAGCGCGGACGGACGAAACGCAGCGAATTCAACCCGGCTGAGCTCAAGGAACGGGTGGCGGCGCTGAAGGCCGCGATGTCGGAGCGCTCCGTTGAGCTGACGATCCCCCACGATGTGCTCCTCCAGCCTGCACTGGTGAAGTCCCTGGCCGCAGAGTCGCACGTCGATATCGAGGAGCACCTCGCCGAGGCAGGAGCACGGCCCTGGCAGATCGAACTCAGTGCCCCCGTGCTGAAGAAGGCTCTGGCTGAACTCCCCCAGGCCTGAACGCACACCCTGAGTCCTGAACTCACACCGCGCGGCGGGAACTCTGATCGGCGCGGTCGGCCACCTCGGCGGGCAGGGCCCGGAGAATATCGGACACGATCGTGTCCACGTCGAGGCCCACCTCGGCGAGGATCTCTGCGCGGGTCCCCTGCGGCAGGAACGCATCAGGCACTCCGAGCTCGAGCACCCCGATCCGCGAATCGGCCTCGCGCAGGTCGGAGCGGATCTGCGAACCGATGCCGCCGATCTTCACCCCGTCTTCGATCACGGCCACGAGGCTGTGTCCGGCCGCGAGGTCGATGACTGATGCAGGGACCGGCAGCACCCATCTGGGATCGATGATCGTCGCGGTCAGTCCCTGCTCTGACAACCGGTCGGCGACGTCACCGGCCAGCGTGGCGAAGGGTCCGACGGAGACGATGAGGACGTCGGACTTCGACCCCGCCGGCCCCTCACGGAGGATGTCGACGCCGTCGGTCAGCCGCCTCAGTGCGGGGATGTCGGTGCCGACGCTGCCGCGGGGAAATCTCACCACGGTCGGGGCGTCTGAGACGGTGACGGCTTCGCGCAGCTCTTCGGTGAGCCGGGACGCATCGCGGGGTGCGGCCAGGCGCAGGCCGGGCACGACTCGCAGCATCACGATATCCCAGATTCCGTGGTGGCTGGCACCGTCGGGCCCGGTGATTCCGGCGCGATCGAGGACGAAGGTCACGCCCTGGCGATGGAGGGCGACGTCCATGAGCACTTGGTCGAAGGCGCGGGAGAGGAACGTGGAGTAGATGCACACGACCGGGTGGAGGCCCCCGTAGGACAGGCCCGCCGCCGATGCCACCGCATGCTGTTCGGCGATGCCGACGTCGAAGACGCGGTGAGGGAATTCCTCGGCGAACTTCGACAGCCCCACGGGCAGGAGCATGGCCGCAGTGATGGCGACGATGTCGTCGCGTTCCTCGGCGAGTGCGCAGATCTCGGTGCCGAACACGGAGGTCCATGACGTCGATTTCGAGGGTGTCGATCGGCCGGTGACGGGGTCGATGACGCCGACGGAGTGGAACTGATCGGCGTCATCGTTGACGGCCGGATCGAATCCGTGGCCCTTCTGCGTGATCATGTGGACGATGACGGGGCCGGCGTCGAACTGTTTGGCCAGCTGGAGGGCCTTTTCAACCGAGGACAGATCATGGCCGTCGACGGGACCGAGATACTTGATGCCGAGTTCGTCGAACATTCCCGTCTCTGGCGGGCTGACCATGTCCTTGAGTCCGCGTTTGACGCCGTGGATGGCGCTGTAGGCGGCGCGGCCCGGGCGACCCGATTGGCGCAGAGTCTCCTTGCCCCAGGTCAGGAGCTTCTCGTAGCCCGAGGTCGTGCGCAGTTCGTCGAGGTGGGCTGCGAATCCCCCGACCGTCGGGGCATAGGAGCGGCCGTTGTCGTTGACGATGATGACGAGCCGCCTCGGCGGGGTGGAGGTGTCGGCGGCGATCGTGTTCAGGGCTTCCCAGGCCATTCCCCCGGTCAGGGCCCCATCGCCGATGACGGCGACGACGTGGCGGTCGGTCTCACCGGTGAGTTGGCGGGCCTTCGCGATCCCGTCGGCCCAGGACAGGGAGGCCGAGGCGTGGGAGTTCTCGACGACGTCGTGCTCGCTCTCACGCCGGCTCGGGTAGCCGGAGAGGCCATCGCGCTGCCGCAGCGTGGAGAATTCCTCGCGGCGGCCGGTGAGCAGTTTGTGCACGTACGTCTGGTGGCCGACGTCGAAGATGATGGTGTCGCGGGGCGAGTCGAAGACCCGGTGGATGCCCATAGTGAGTTCGACGACGCCGAGGTTGGGGCCGAGGTGTCCGCCGGTGCCGGACACGGTCGTGATGAGGTAGTCGCGGATCTCTTTGGCCAGCACGTCGCATTCCGGCGCGTCGAGTCGACGCAGATCGGCCGGTGAGCCGAGGGTGTCGAGAAATGTCATTCGGTCTCACTCTTCTGACGGCATCGTTGACGGACAGATTCCATTCGCCCCATCTTATCGCTCACCGCATGAAGTGACTCATCCCGATTCGCACATGCCCTCCTGCTGGGCCTCACTTCCCCTCAGCGCACCACTTCCCCACTCAACTGACTCCCCCGCCCATCTCGTTCCCCACTCACCTGACTTCCCTACCGAGCTCGCTCCCGCGCTCACCTGGCTCCCCTACCGAGCTCGCTCCCGCGCTCAACTGGCTCCCCTACCGAGCTCGCTCCCCCGCCCATCTCGCTCCCCGCTGCATCCGCCACCTTTAGCCGCACACCACCTTGCGGCCGGCGATTCGCACAGCTGGAAACACATCACTCACCCGTCGCGGCACACCACACCGCCGCACCACGTCGTTATGCGGTCACCGGTGCGTGATGCTCGTCCTCGCGGCCGAAAACCACCATCGCCGAGGCGGCCGGCCACCATCGGCTGTCCCCTGCAGAAACGCGCACGCCTCCTTCGACCCCGGCCCGAAAAGTGAGCACCACTCACCGTTCGCGGCACATCACCTCGCTGCACCACGAGGTTATGGCGCTTATGGTGATGGATGCCGCACTGGCTGTAGGAAATGTTGCTGAGGGTGCCGGATGCCGGGTGGATTGTAAGCGAGGTCGCGAATGGTGCGTGATGGTCACGTTGCGGCAGCCGGATGCCGGGCGAACCACTGCGTACAACACTTGCGGATGGGTACGACGAAGGCCGGTGGGTTCAATACCCACCGGCCTTCGTTCGGGTCCGGTTCAGCAGCCCAGCATGTGCCGATCGTGGGGAGTCACGGACTCACCTCGACAGTGCAGCCAGGCACGATTCCTGTGATCAGGCCTCGGCCAGCTGGCGAAGCACGTACTGCAGGATGCCGCCGTTGCGGTAGTAGTCGGCTTCGCCCGGGGTGTCGATGCGGACGACGGCGTCGAATTCGACCTTCGTGCCGTCTTCCTTCTCGGCGGTGACCTTGACGGTCGCCGGGGTCTCGCCCTCGTTGAGCTCCGTGACACCTGCGATGGAGAAGGTCTCGGTGCCGTCGAGTCCGAGCGAATCGGCCGATTCGCCGGCCGGGAACTGCAGCGGCAGAACGCCCATGCCGATGAGGTTCGAACGGTGGATGCGCTCGAAGCTCTCGGTGATGACGGCCTCGACGCCCAGCAGCTTGGTGCCCTTGGCGGCCCAGTCACGCGAGGATCCCGAGCCGTACTCCTTGCCACCGAGGACGACCAGCGGAGTGCCGGCGGCCTGGTAGTTCACGGAGGCGTCGTAGACCGTCGTCTGCGGAGCGCCTTCCTGCGTGAAGTCGCGGGTGAAGCCACCCTGGACTCCGTCGAGGAGCTGGTTCTGCAGACGGATGTTCGCGAACGTACCGCGGATCATGACCTCGTGGTTGCCGCGGCGCGAGCCGTAGGAGTTGAAGTCCTTGCGCTCGACGCCGTGCTCGACGAGGTACTTGCCGGCCGGGGTGTCGGCCTTGAAGGAACCTGCAGGCGAGATGTGGTCGGTGGTCACCGAGTCGCCGAGCTTCGCGAGCACACGAGCACCCTTGATGTCCTCGACGGCTTCGGGCTTGAGGCCCATGCCGTCGAAGAAGGTGGGCTTGCGCACGTAGGTCGACTTGTCGTCCCACTCGAAGACCTTGCCCTCGGGGGTGTCGAGCTGCTGCCAGCGCTCGTCACCGTCGAAGATCCGGCCGTACTCGTTGTCGAACATATCGGTCGAGATCGAATCGGCGATGACCGACTCGACCTCTTCCGGCGACGGCCACAGGTCAGCCAGGTAGACATCGGCACCCTCGGAGTCCTTGCCCAGAGGCTGGTTCTCGAAGTCGAAGTCCATGGTTCCGGCCAGCGCGTAGGCGATGACCAGCGGGGGCGACGCGAGGTAGTTCATCTTCACGTCGGGGCTGATGCGGCCCTCGAAGTTGCGGTTGCCCGACAGGACGGCGGTGACCGAGAGGTCGTTGTCCTGGATGCTCTCGGAGATCTCGGTGTCCAGCGGACCCGAGTTGCCGATGCAGGTGGTGCAGCCGTAGCCGACGATGTAGAAGTTCAGCGCTTCGAGGTCCTCGATGAGGCCGGCCTTGTTGTAGTACTCGGTGACGACCTTCGAACCCGGTGCGATCGAGGTCTTGACCCACGGCTTCGAGTTGAGACCGCGCTTGCGGGCGTTGCGTGCCAGCAGGCCGGCGGCCATCATCACAGACGGGTTCGAGGTGTTCGTGCACGAGGTGATCGAGGCGATCGCCACGGCACCGTTGGCCAGCTCGAAGTTGCGGCCGTCGGCGGTGCTGACGTCCACAGACTTGTTCTCTTCGCCGGGTGCGGCGTAGTTGTGGATGTCCTTGGCGAACTGGCTCTTGGCATCGGAGAGCTCGATGCGGTCCTGGGGGCGCTTCGGTCCGGAGATCGAGGGCACCACGGTGGAGAGATCGAGTTCGAGGTACTCGGAGTACTCGACCTCGTTGTCCGGGTCGTGCCAGAGGCCCTGGGTCTTCGCATAGTCCTCGACGAGCTGGATCTGCTCGGCCGAGCGGCCGGTGAGCTTGAGGTAGTCGATGGTGACCTCGTCGATCGGGAAGATCGCGGCAGTCGAACCGAACTCGGGGCTCATGTTGCCGATGGTGGCGCGGTTGGCCAGCGGCACCTCGGCGACGCCCTTGCCGTAGAACTCGACGAATTTGCCGACGGCACCGTGCTGGCGGAGCATATCGGTGATGGTGAGGACGACATCCGTGGCCGTGACGCCCGACGGGATCTCACCGGTGAGCTTGAAGCCGACGACGCGCGGGATGAGCATCGACACGGGCTGGCCGAGCATTGCGGCCTCTGCCTCGATGCCGCCGACGCCCCAACCGAGCACACCGAGGCCGTTGACCATCGTGGTGTGCGAGTCGGTGCCGACCAGGGTGTCCGGGTAGGCCCGGAGGACTCCGTCGACCTCGCGCGGCATGACCACGCGAGCCAGGTGCTCGATGTTGACCTGGTGGACGATGCCCATGCCCGGAGGCACGACCTTGAAGTCTTCGAAGGCGGTCTGTCCCCAGCGCAGGAACTGGTAGCGCTCACCGTTGCGCTGGTATTCGATGTCCATGTTCAGTTCGACGGCGTCGGCGGTGCCGAAGCGGTCGATCTGCACCGAGTGGTCGATGACCAGCTCGGCCGGAGCCAGCGGGTTGACCTGGTCCGGGCTGCCGCCGAGTTCGACGACCTTCTCACGCATGGTGGCGAGGTCGACGATGCAGGGCACGCCGGTGAAGTCCTGCATCACCACGCGGGCCGGGGTGAACTGGATCTCCGTATCGGGTTCGGCATTGGGATCCCAGCTGCCGAGGGCTTCGATGTGTTCCGAAGTGATGTTTGCGCCGTCTTCTGTGCGCAGCAGGTTCTCCAACAGCACCTTGAGGCTGAAGGGAAGCTTCTCCGACCCATTGACCTTGTCCAGGCGATAGATCTCATAATCCTTATCGCCTACGGTCAGGGTGCTCTTCGATTTGAACGTATCGACGTTGCTCATCGTGATTCTCCTGTTTCATCCGACACTCATCCAAGAAACCGGGTCCGTCCGAATCGATGGCCGGACCCTTGAATCGCGCACCGATTTACGCGACACATATGTTTCCAAAAGTATCTTGACGTCAAGATAAATTCTATCGCATTTGAGGGGCTTTGACCACCGCGGCGCACGGAGGTGCGAAACGCTTCGATCGGGTTTTCCGCAGGCGCTCGTGCGGGCATCACCAGGGCTGCGGACAGGCCGCACAGCCTAGCGTGAGAAGCACAGTCAGAACGTCAGCGCACTGACCGATCACCACCGAGGAGATCCCATGGACCCGTTCACCCTAGGCGCCGGATTCGGCTTCGGCGCACTGCTCGTCGGCATCATCTTCGCCGTCGTCTGCAGCTCCTTCGCGAAAGAGAAGGGGCGGTCGGGCGGATGGTGGGGCCTGTGGGGATTCCTCACGACGTTCATCGCCCTCATCGTCCTCGTGCTCCTCCCCCGCCGCGCGGTCACCGCCGCAGGACGGTGACCGTCTCCACGTGCGAAGTCAGCGGGAAGAGATCGAATCCGGTGAGGCTCTCGATCGAGAATCCCCCACCCGTGAGCGCCGCGAGGTCCCGGGCCAGCGTGGCCGGGTCACAGGAGACGTAGACCAGGGTGCGTGCTGAGGATCCGATGATCGCCGAGGTGGCTTTCCTCCCTGCGCCCGCCCGCGGCGGGTCGAGGATGATGACGTCCGAATCGGGCAGTCGGGCCCGGTCGACGCTGAGCGCGAGGAACCGAGCGTCGAGATCAGCGGCGTTGTTTCGAGCATGTGCGATGGCCGCCTCCGCCCCTTCGACCCCGAACAGGGGCGCACCGGCGGCCGTTGCTGCGCAGATGCCGAGGAGTCCGACCCCGCAGTAGAGGTCGGTGATCGCATCGACATCGGCAGGCAGGGCGGCGACGACTTCGGAGCTGAGCAGTGCGGCCGCATCCCGGTGGACCTGCCAGAACCCGTCGGCGCCGACGGTGAAGTCACGCCCGTGAACCGTTTCGGTCAGGGTACGGTCGCCGCGGATCACTCGCAGTTCGGCAGCCGGCGCATGGGCACGCCCACGACCGCGTGCGCGACCGCCGCGACCACGGCCACGGTCATTCCCTCCTCCGGCCGCCTCGGCGAGGAGGGAGAACGTCATCGGCAGCCAGGATTCGATCTCGTCGAGGACCTGCGGGGTGGGCCGACCGCGGACGATGAGCGCACCGTGGTCGCCGGCCCACGCGAATTCGAGGCGGCGAACCCCGGGCACGCGCAGCGCCGCGATGTCGAGGCCATGCAGGGGTCCGGCGGCCAATGGCGGGGTGGTCACGGGGATGACTTCGTGTGATCTGGGGGCGAGCATTCCGGCCCGACCTTCGTCGTCGACGGCCAGCTGCACACGGGTGCGCCAGTCGGTGCCGTCGGTCTCTCCCGGTGCGGGCAGCACCTCGGCGTCGTGGTCGATATGGCCGATGCGCGACAGCTGGTCGCGCACGACTTCGGCCTTGAGCGTGCGGGAGTGGGCGAGGTCGACGTGCGCATATTCCATGCCGCCGAACCCGGCCGAACCGGTGGAGGCATAGTCGAGGCGACGGTCGGGCACGCGGTGGGCCGACGCCTCGATCACCTCGGTGACGACGGCGCGGAGGAACCGGGCGGCCGGTCCTGCCTCGGTGCGGACTCGGACCTTCTCACCGGGCAGGGCCCCGGAGACGAAGACGACCTGCCCGTCATGTCGGGCGATGGACGTACCGCCGGCTGCCGGTGCCTCGATGTCGAGGGTGAGTTCCTGTGCGGGGACCTGAGCGTCGCGCATGGGTGTTCTATGCCTGTCTGTACAGCGAGGTGTCGGAATCGGGTCCGTCGCCGCCGTACTGTCGAGAGAAGGATTTCAGCCGCCAGGGCACGGAGACCACGACGACGTTGGGCACCAGCAGCAGTCGGGTGCGCAGTTTCAGTGCCACCTGGTTGTGCAGGATGTGCTCCCACCAGCGGCCGACGACGAACTGCGGGATGTAGACGATGACGAGGTCCCGCGGTGACCTGCGGCGGATGGCGAGGATATGGGCGAGCATCGGACGGACGAGTTCGCGGTACGGTGAGCCGAGCACCGTCAGCGGCACCGGCAGCTCCATCTCGTTCCACCGTTTCTGCAGACCGGCTGCGGCTTCTTCGTCCACGGCGACGGTGACGGCTTCGAGTTGGCTCGATCGGGTCACTCGAGCGTAGGAGAGGGCGCGCATCGTCGGTTTGTCGATTTCGCTGACGACGACGATGGCGTGGGTGTTCGACGGGATCGTCCGCGAGTTCATGTCCGCATCGGGGGCGAGTTCACGTGTCACTCGCGAATAGTGGCGGTGGATGGCGCCCATGACGAGGTAGAGCCCGGCCATGGCGGCGACGGCCAGCCAGGCTCCGGCGAGGAATTTCGAGACGATGACGACGATGAGGACGCCGGCGGCGAGCACGCAGCCGATGAAGTTCACGACCTGGTTGACATGCATCCGGGCTCGGGTCTTCGCGTCGATGACCAGCCGCAGCCGTTTGCGCCAGTGCAGGACCATTCCCGCTTGGCCGAGGACGAAGCTGGCGAAGACTCCGACGAGGTAGAGCTGGATGAGCACCGTCGCCGAGGCGGATGTGGCGATGACGAGCACGATCGCCGCCGCGGCCAGCAGCAGGATGCCGTTGGAGAAGGTGAGTCGGTCGCCCTTCGTCGCCAGCTGCCGGGGCAGGAATTCGTCGCGGGCCAGCCGTGACGCCAGACCGGGGAAGCCTTCGACCGCCGTGTTCGCAGCAGCGATGAGCACGAGCGCGGTGATGAGGACGACGATGAAGAACATCACCGGCGCGTTGTCGAAGATCGCATGCGCGAGCTGAGCGAGGACGGGTTCCTGCTCGTATTCGGCGCTGACCGGGCTGCCGTCCCCGCGGACGAGGTAGAGATGCGGGTCGTCGACGTATTTGATGCCGGTGACCGAGGCCAGATAGGTCAGCCCCGTGAGCATGAGCGCTGCGAGCAGACCGGACAGGAGCAGGGTGTTGCCGGCGTTCCTGCCACGCGGCTTCTTGAAGGCCGGAACGGCCGTGGCCACGGTCTGCACACCGGCGAGTGCGACGGCTCCGGAGGAGAACGCGCGCAGGACGATGAGCACAGTGGCCAGTCCGAGGGTCGCCTGGTCGCCGATGCTGCTGTGCACGACCGTGTAGTCGGCGGTCTGGGCGTGCGGGGTGTCGCCGAGCCCGACGCGGATGAGACCGACCGACATCGTGAGGAACACGGCACCTAAGAACAGGTAGGTCGGCACGGCCAGCAGCATGGGAGTGGCCCGTGAGCCGCGCAGTCCGGCGAAGCAGATGAGCAGGATGCCGACGATGGCCACGGGCACTCGGTAGGGCGCCAGCATCGGGAACGCCGTGGTGATGTAGGCGGCGAAGACCGTCATCGACACGGCCAGGGTGAGCACATAGTCGACGAGGAGGGCCGCAGCCACGACGAGACCGGCACCGGAGCCGAGATTCTTCGAAGCCACCTCGTAGTCTCCGCCGCCTGAGGGGTAGGCCCGCACGTTGATGCGGTAGCAGGCGACGATCACGAGGATGACGATGCCGACGGCCACGCCGATCCAGGGGGCTACGGTCAGGGCCACGAGTGAGGTCAGCGACAGCGCCAGCAGGATCTCGTCGGGAGCATAGGCCACCGAGGAGAGCATATCGGAGGCGAAGACGGGCATCGCGATGCGCTTCTTCAGCGCAGGTGCACGCCTGTCCTCACTGCGGAAGGGCCGTCCGACGAGTAGTCTTTTGACGGCATCAGAAAAACTGCTGGCCACGGCAACCAATGGTAGATCACTGCGGGAGGGATTACCCATGCACTTCGTGATTATGGGCTGCGGCCGAGTCGGGGCCTCCCTGGCCAAGGCCCTCGATGCGAATGGGCACTCCGTCGCCGTCGTCGACCGGGACCCGGACGCATTCCTCAAACTCGGTCGGGACTTCAGCGGCTCGACGATCACGGGGGTCGGCTTCGACCGCGAGACCCTGGCCCAGGCGAAGACTTCCGAGGCCTTCGCCTTCGCAGCGGTCTCGAGCGGTGACAACTCGAATATCCTCGCCGCGCGGGTCGCCCGTGAGACCTTCGGTGTGAGCAATGTCGCCGCCCGCATCTACGATCCCGACCGGGCACAGGTCTTCGAACGTCTCGGCATCCCCACCGTGCCCACCGTGCGGTGGACGGCCGAGCAGGTGATGCGCAAGCTCGTCCCGCAGGGGTCGATCACCGAATACCGCGAGCCGTCGGGCAATCTCGTCCTGGCCGAGGTGCATCTGGATCCGGAGTGGGTGGCACGACCGATCAAGGAGATCGAAACACGGACCAAGGCCCGGGTCGCCTATGTCACCCGCTTGTCCGAGGGCATCGTCGCCCACGATGATCTGCTCCTCCAGGACGGGGACCTCGTTCATCTCATGGCTCCGGTCGACTGCCTCGGCGAGATCGAACGGATCCTCGATCAGCCAGTGCGAACCGTGGAGGAAGAAGAATGAGGGTCATCATCGCCGGAGCCGGTTCCGTCGGACGCTCGGTGGCCAGGGAGCTGCTGGACAAGGACCATTCGGTCCTGCTCATCGACCAGAGCAAAGAGGCCTTGGGCCATGAGCGGATCCCGGGTGCCGAATGGCTGCTCTCCGATGCCTGCGAGCTGGCAGGTCTCGCCGAGGCGGGGCTGGAGGAAGCCGATGTCGTCGTGGCCGCCACGGGAGACGACAAGACCAACCTGGTGCTGTCGCTGTTGGCCAAGACCGAATTCGGCGTCCCGCGGACGGTGTCGCGAGTGAATAATCCGAAGAACGAATGGCTCTTCGACGACAATTGGGGCGTCGATGTCGCCGTCTCCACCCCGCGCCTGATGACCGCGCTCGTCGAGGAGGCCGTGGAGGTCGGCGGTCTGGTTCATCTCATGAGCTTCGAACGCGGTCGGGCGGGGCTGCTCGAGTTCACGGTGCACGAGAATGCCGAACTCGTGGCCGAACGCGTCGGCGGGATCACTTTCCCGCTCGATACGGTGCTGGTGGCGATCATCCGCAACTCGCGGGCGTTCGCTCCGAGTGCCGATGACGTCATCGAAGCCGGAGACGAACTCTTCTTTCTCTCCTCCCCCGAACAGGAACCGGCGCTGCTGGCGCTGCTGCAGGAGACCGACGCCGAGGGCTGAGGCAGTTCAGCTGCGGCGGCCGGGTGTCTGCGGCGGCCGGGTGTCTGGGTCGGCTCGGTCGATGGATCCGGTCAGTCGTCTGCGTCGTCGCGCGTGTGCAGCAGTTCGTAGACGGGGTTGTGTGCGGTGAGCACTCCGTCCTTTCCGCAGAAGCGTCCTTCGAGGACGATGAGGGATCCGGGACGGATGCCGCTGATCTCCCGGCGTCCGAGGAACTGGGCGCGGGCTTCGCCGGTGCCGTCGGCGACGGTGATGTCGAGCCGCGGATTGTCGGCGCTGCACGACTGAGTGGTCGCGGAGACGACTCCTGCGATGCGTGCGGTCTTGCGTGCCTCCAGCTCTTCGACCGGAATGACTCCCGGGATCCGACTGACCAGACGCAGATCGGCCCGGGCCTCCGCCTCGCGGGATCCGAAGTCACGCACGAGGCGGGGAATGACGTTGCGCATCGTCGCTCAGCGGACCTCTGTGATCTCGGGGCCGCGCTCGAACGGGTTGAGTTCGTCCTCGTCCTTCTCCTCCGTCTCGTCGCCGTCGACCTGTGGGGCAGTCAGCGCGATGAGCTCGCGGGGAGCCATGGCGTCCTCACCGCGGTCGACGACGACTCCGCGGAAGAGCGCGGAGAGTTCGGCACGCACCTCCTCATCGGTCACGGCCTTGCCGGAGAACACGGCGCGGACGAACCAGCGGGGGCCGTCGATGCCGGCGAAGCGCATGGCGCGTTTGCCGGGTCGACCGGACTCCGTCTTCGCCGGAACCTCGATGGCCAGTTCCTTGCCGAGCGAGGTGTGCAGCTCGGTCGATTCGCCGCCCTGCTTCGTCACGGATTCGGTGAGCTGCTGGCGCACCGTGTTCCACAGTCCTTCCGACCGTGGTGTCGCGAATGCCTGCAGCTGGATGCCGCCGCCGTCGTGGATGAGGGTCACGGCCAGGACGCGCTGGGAATCGTCGTCCGTGTCCAGACGCACCTGCATTCCGTCGACGACAGGCACCTTGAGTGCGCCGAGGTCGAGGCGGTCATGTTCCGGATACTCCTCGGAGATGTCGAACGGGCCCTTCTCGGACCGGTCGAAGGGAGCCGACTTCTCCAGCAGCGCCTCTTCGTCGTCGAGGTCGTCGTCATCGGACTCGGCCTCATCGGCAGCGGACTCCGCGGAGTCTTCATCGTCGTCACGATCGTCAGCCTCGGCGCCTGTGTCCTGAGCGTCGAGCTCATCATCGTCGACGAGTTCGTCGTCGGTGCGGATGTCGTCGTCGGTTGTCGGTGTGGATTTCTTGAACCGGGAGAACAGTCCCATGAGTCCTCACTTCTCCTTTTCGCTGAGGCCGGCGTCGATTCCGCCGGTGGATCCGAATCCCCCGGCACCGCGGGTGCTGTCGTCAAGGGATTCAACGATGTCGAAGTCGGCGTGGGTGATCGCTTGGATCACGAGTTGGGCGATGCGGTCGCCGCGGACGACGCGCAGCGGGGTCGTCGCATCGAGGTTGATCAGCGGCACCTTGATCTCTCCGCGATAGCCGGCATCGATGGTGCCCGGCGCATTGACGACGGTGACCCCGTGCTTGCTCGACAGACCTGACCGCGGATGTACGAAGGCGGCATAGCCCTCCGGCAGTGCGATCGCGATTCCGGTGGGGACGACGCGGCGCTCGAAGGGTTCGAGGACGAAGTCGATCGTCGAGCGCAGGTCCGCCCCGGCGTCGCTCGCATGCGCGTAGGTGGGTGCGCTCATGCCCGCGTCGACGAGCTGGAGGTTGATCTTCAGGGTTTCCGTCACAAGCATGCACTCTAACGCTCCAGCCTGAACGCGGCCAAACTTCTCGCTATGGGACAATGGGCCCATGGCAACAACTCAATCCGGAACCCATGTGGTCTATCAGGAGAAGGTCCGCCCCTCGATCGGCATGTGGATCCTTGTCGTGGTGGCTGCGGCGTCGACGGCGCTCATGGTCCTGCCCGTGTGGCAGCTCGGCACCATCATCCTTCCCGTCGTCAGCTTCGTCCTCTTCGCCTGGTGGCTGAACTCGCTGACGCTGACGATCATCGTCACCGAACGTCAGCTGTTCGTGGGCGAGGCTCATATTGACCGCACATTCGTCCCGCGTGCGGTCGCTTTCGACGGCGAGGAGGCCCGCCAGGCCCGCGGCGTCGATCTCGATGCTCGCGCCTTCCTCAAGATCCGTCCGTGGGCGAAGTCCGTCGTCCGCATCGACCTCGACGACGATTCCGACCCCACCCCGTACTGGCTCGTGTCCAGCCGCCACCCGCACAAGCTTGCGGCAGCCCTCAACCCCTAAAGCCCCCAAATTGCTACCTGACGGGGGCTCTGCAACCTGGCGCCAGGTTGCAGAGCCCCCGTCAGGTAGCAAGGGGAGAGAAAAATAACGGAACGCGTCCTTCGAGGGCGCGTTCCGTCATTTGGGGAGAGAGGCGAGTCAGCCTGCACAGTCCGTGCAGATCGGGACACCGCCCTCTTCTGTCGCAAGCTGCGAACGATGGCGGACCAAGAAGCACTCCATGCAGGTGAACTCGTCATTCTGCTTGGGCAGGACCCGAACGGAGAGCTCTTCGTTCGACAGGTCCGCACCGGGAAGTTCGAAGCCTTCGGCTACTGCAGTCTCGTCTTCATCGATCTTGCTCGCCTGATCCTGGGAACGCTGGGCCTTGAGCTGCTCGATCGAATCGCTTTTGATCTCATCGTCTTGCTTGCGAGGTGCGTCGTAGTCTGTTGCCATATGGCCTCATCGCTCTCTGTCCGGAGGGGGTGCCGAAGAGGGCATATTTCCCTCTTCCGAGATGTGTCCCCAGAATTGTGCACTGTATGCTTTCCGTTGGCAAGATGAAACGAACACCCAGTACGGTGATTCTCGTCACCAGCTTGTCTGCAGAGGCAGAGCACACATAGAGTTCACGAGGTGCTCTGCAAGAATGCTTGTGATGGACAGCACCGACAGCACGCTCTGCCGGTAGATTACCGGGTTCGTCCCCTGTGGAGGCGGCCCGAGGAAGGACGGATCCACAATGAGTGAATTCGCTGATCAGCTCGACACCCGAATCGATGATGTCCGTCATCGCATTCACGAGGCCCGGTCCGCCGGTGACGACTTCCTCGTCGAAAATCTCATCGACGACCTGCAGAACCTCATGGAGCTGGCCGGTCGCAACGATGTCGACACCGGCCCCATCGCCGAGGTGATCCAGGCCGAGACGGGCGCCCTGCCCGTAGTCCCGAGCCCGGACGACTACTGAGGAACACAGAAACGAGAACCCTCCCCCACCGATTCGGTGAGGGAGGGTTCTCTGTGTCCGGGTCTCAGTTCGCGACAGGCCAGTTCGGGAAGGTCGCACGTTCGATGCGGCCCAGACAGCACTCAATGCTGCAGGCACCGCTGCCGGGCACCAGGGCCTTCGTCCCGGGCAGGGCGGGAGGCTCGACGTCTTCTCCGCGCAGCTGCGCGGCACGCTCCTCGACGAGGTCGACGAGCCCCTTGACGAAGGCGTCGTGAGTGCCGACGGTGCCGACGCGGGTGAAGTCGAGACCAAGCTCTTCGGCGGTCTCCTTCGCCTCGGTGTCGAGATCGAAGGCAACCTCCATATGGTCGGAGATGAATCCGATGGGCACGAGCACGACACCGGTCACCCCCTCCTCGGCGAGTTCGTTCATCCGGTCGTTGACATCGGGCTCGAGCCACGGCACCTCGGGCGAACCCGAACGCGAACAGTAGACGAGCTCGGCGGGAAGGCGTTCGGATGAGTCGAGGCGCCCGAGGAGGTGACCCATGAGCTCCTCGTGCTGAGCGAGGTAGCCGTTGGTCTCCACCGCCGATGCGTCCTGCATGACGTTCGGGATCGAGTGTGTGACGAAGAGGATCCGATGCTTGGCCGCGTCGAGCTGTCCGACCTTGGTCCGGAAGTCTGCCAGCCCGTCATTGAGACAGTCGGCGCAGGCATCGGCATAGCCGGGATGGTTGTAGAACTGACGGATCTTGTCGATCGAGACTGTGAGCCCCTCGCCCTTGAGCGTGTCGATCGTCTTCGCAAAGTCTTCGCGGTACTGACGGCATGACGAATACGAAGAATAGGCCGAGGTGTCGATCGACAGGAACTGCGTGGCACCGTCCTCGGCCAGGCTGCGGACCTCATCGGTGAGATAGGGATCCCAGTTGCGGTTGCCCCAGATCAGCGGAGTCTCGATTCCTCGGCAATCGAGTTCGGCACGCAGCGCAGCCAGCAGAGCCTTGTTCTGATCGTTGATCGGAGACTTGCCTCCGAAGCCGAAATAGTGCTCCCCCACCTCCTCGAGCCGCTCCTCGGGGATCCCGCGGCCGGCGGTGACGTTGCGGAGGAATGGAACCACTTCTTCTGGGGTCTCCGGTCCTCCGAATGACATGAGGACCAGGGCGTCGATGGGTGCAGTCGTATTCACGAACTCGATTTTACAGCCTGTAGAGTGACTGCGCCCGCTGTCCGCAGAGTGAGCCGCGCCGACTCGCCGTGCAGACCCCGACCTGGCCGGCGCCCGGATCCACGTCGTCGACATTCGTGGTCGGTCTCACAGACTCGCCCCGTCCAGGCGCGAACCGGCCCGTGATTTCGCGACTCGCGCGGAAATCTGCCCGACACGACGCGCCGGACGTGACACGATGCTTCTGAGACGCGACAAAGGAGCTTAAGGCAATGCGTGAACTGATCTTGAACGGAGTCAGCGCAGACGGCGCCCATCTGCTGTTGAACGACGAGAACGGGCTTCAGTACCGGGTCGTCCTCGATGAGGCTCTCATCGCCGCGGTCCGCAGGGACCGCACCCAGTCCAAGTCCGAGACTCCCGTGCGCCCCAAAGAGATCCAGGCCATGATCCGCGGCGGCATGGACGCTGAGGAGGTCGTCGCCTCCACTGGTGCCGACATCGAATACGTGCGCACCTATGAGAGTCCGGCCATGGCCGAACGCGAACGCACCGCCTACCTCGCCAGCCGCCACCCCATCTATTCCGATCATGATCCCAATGGTGAGCCGACCCCTCTCATCGAACTCTGTCAGGAACGTCTGGCGATGCGCGATGTCGATATCGAGACGATGGAGTGGGACTCCTGGAAACAGCAGGACGGCAACTGGTACATCCAGCTCAGCTTCACTGCCGCCGATCGTGTCCGCACAGCCAGCTGGCACTACTACCGCCGTTCGCTGACCCCGATCGACGATGAGGCGAAGTGGCTCGCCGATTCCGGACCCACAGACACCGGCCCGATCCCGAATTACGGCAGCGGTGCCGAACGCCAGAAGAACACCGATGAGGTCGACGTCCTCCCCCGTCCGGATCAGACCTCCGCCTCGATCGCCTCCGACGGACCGGTCCGTCCCACCGCCGGATCGGCTCCTTCCCAGCATGCCCGTGATCACCAGGCCGAGACCGGCCGGATTCTGGAGAACCTGCGCAAGCGTCGCCACGCCGAGGAGGAGCCGCGGACCCGTCTGCGCGCGGTCACAGAGGATCCCGAGACTCACCCGCAGGGAGCACACACCGCTCCGGGACAGCCCGAAGCCGCCACCGATGACGAAGTGTTCGCCTTCGAAGACTCCGCTGCCTCTGCTGAGGAACCGCAGGAGCCGACCGAGAAGGTCGGTGTCTTCGACGATGAGAATCAGCTCTCGCTGCTCAACGAGCCCGGGGTGAGCGATCACGAGCAGTTCGAGGACTCTGCTCCGGCGAAGGATTCGAAGCCGAAGTCGAAGAAGAACTCGCGCGCCTCGATCCCGAGCTGGGACGAGATCATGTTCGGTTCGAAGCGGGACTGACCTCAGGCCCCTGAGTGCTCGGCCTCGGGTACGTGCGTGCCGAGGTCGACGACCTCGTCACCGTCGGCGATCAGGCGTCTGTCGTGGGTGACCATGACGACCGTCCGGTCGCTGAGGTTCCGACGCAGATCACCGATGAGCAGCTGTGCCGTCTCATCGTCCAAGTGCGCGGTCGGTTCGTCGAGGACGATCACATCAGCCCCGGTCAGCAGGGTTCGAGCCACTGCCAGTCGCTGTCGCTGACCACCGGAGATCTCCGAGCCTCGGTCGCCGACCCACCGGTCGAGCCCCCAGGCGTCGGCCCAGTCGCTGAGCCCCGCTGCTTCCAGCGCAGAGATCATCTCGTCGTCCCCGGCCACCGATTGCTGAGCGAGTGCGAGATTGCCCCGCACGGTGGAGCGGAAGACGTGTGCTTCCTGAGGGCACCAGGCGATTCGACCGACCAGATCTGCCGGTGAGCGTGTGAGCATATCGTGGCCGATCCCCTTCCGGTCACGGGCTCTGTAGCGGCCGGACCAGGGGTCGAGGAACCGCAGGAGCACACTCAGACTCGTCGTCTTGCCGGTTCCGCTGTCGCCGCACAGCACTGTCCAGCCCCCGCGTTCGGCTCTGAAATCGAGTTCGGCGACGACGGGGTGGTCGTCCCAGCCCACGGTGATCCTGTCGAATTCGAGTGATTGGACGCTATCGAGCACCGTTGCGGCGCTGGGGTTCCGGGTCGAGGCACCGGCTGCAGGGGCCGTCGTATCGGCGTCCGGGCCCGCACCCTCACGGTCCTGCGGACTGTTCGGTTCGGGCAGACAGTCAAGAGCTGCGCCCAGACCGGGCAGCTGGCGGAATGCCTCGAGTGCCGAGGCGAACACTTCGCCTAGCCCCAGCGCCATGAGCGAGAGCACGGCGACGATCTCGGTCGGAGCATCCGTGGTGGCTGCCAGGATCACGGCGATGATGAACGTGCTCAATTGCAGCCACAGTTGGGTGAGCCCGAAGTTTCGGGCGGATGCCTTCTGCTTCTCCTCCAGGTCGTTCTCCTGACTGGCCAACAGGCCGAGAACCCGGGAGTCGATCCCGTTCGTGCGCAGATCGTCTTTTGCGTGCAGTGCGCGCGTGAGCACGGACAGAATCCTGTTGCGGTCCTCCCGGATTCCGTATGCGAGGCGGCTCTCTGCCCGGACGACGAGGATTGGGACGATGACGAGGTTGGTGACGCCGAGGAGGGCGAACCATCCCAGCGAACCCCAGTCGAGGAGCGCCGCGGTGATGCCCACGCCGATGACGACCAGTGCGGAGACGAGCGGCGGGAACAGCGTCCGCGGCACCAGGTCGCGGACATCGTCGGCGTCGGCGACCATTGCGCGCAGCGCCGAGTCCGAGGTCAGCAGCCGCCGATCGCTCATGCCGCCGCGTTCGAAATGCTCCCACAGCCGGGTGCGCAGTCGCGTGAGTGCGGCGAAGATCGCCGAGTGGAGCCGCAGCCGGCTGACGTAGAGCAGCACGGACCGGCTGAGTCCGAAGAAGCGCACACCGACGATGGCGACCATGAGCAGCATGATCGGCGGCTGGTAGGAGGCTTCGACGATGAGCCACGCAGAGACCGCGGTCAATGCGATGGCCGCAAGGCTGGAGGCGCAGGCGGTCAGCGCCGCCACCATCATGGTCGGAGTGAAGAGCGGAAGACTCGAGTACAGAATCGACCAGCGACGGCGCAGAGCCGCCGTCCAGCTCTCGCCTCCGGACTGCCGCCTCCACACATCCGGCTTCCGCTCTGTCGCAGTCCGACTGTCTGCTTCGTCTCCGGGTCCCGGACGCACCTCCGCCGTGTCCCGCTCGGTCGTCGCAGGAACCTCGACAGTGTCGGCCCGGCCCTGATCCGCGGTCGCGGTCGCAGTCGCAGTCGCAGTCGCAGTCACATGCGAAGTCGACGCCGCTGAAGACGCATTCTCGACCGCTTCGGCACTGGTCTTCTCCGGGCGGATCTCGGTGTCGGCCAGGGCGCGGACCCGTTCGTCATGGCTGGCGAGGATCACTCGGTGGGCGGCGGCCGCCTCGGCGATCATTTCGATCACGATGTCGGCATTGTCGGCATCGAGGTGGGCGGTCGGTTCGTCGAGGACGAGCACCTCAGCCCCGTCACCGAGGCGGTGCTGCACACGCGCCAGTGCCAGTCGGCGCTGCTGGCCAGGGCTGAGCGCCGCCGTCTGCGTCCGCAGATCGGTGGCCAGCCCGGCCGCGGCCAGAGCCGTCCGCGACGTTTCTTCGTCGAGTCCGAAGAGGGCGAGTTCGGCACCGATGGTCTCACCGAACATGCGTGGGGCCTGCGGCACATAGGCAGCCGCAACGGGCGCAACGGTGGTGTGGGCATCGGACGGGAGACTGCCGACCAACGCGCTGAGCACAGTGGTCTTGCCCATCCCTGATCGGCCGCTGACCGTCGTCACTCCTGGCTGGGCGTCGATGGTGCCCGACCAGGTGATGAGCGTGCCGTCGCCGTAGAGGACACTCTGTTCACCCGACCGGCCGGTGGTGTCGAGGCCGGCCTCCGCCGTCGTCGTCTCTCCTGCCGACTGTGTTTCGGACAGCAGAGCGTGGGCTCTCCCCCGGGCTTCGCGGCCGTTCTCGCTCGCATGGTAACCGGCGCCGAGCTCACGCAGAGGAATGAAGCACTCGGGCGCGATCAGCAGGACGAGCAGTCCGTGGCTGAGATCCATCGTCCCGTTCACCAGACGCAGTCCGATGACCACGGCCACAAGCGCCACCGAGATCGTAGCGATGAGTTCGAGGGCCAGACTGGAGAGGAAGGCGACGCGCAGGGTCGTGAGGTTCGCTTGGTGGTAACGCTCCCCCAGCTCCCGCAGACGACGTGCATGATCACGCGAACGCCCGAGGCCGATGAGGACGGGAAGACCCTCGGCGAGTTCGGCCAGGTGGTCCGAGAGTCGTTCCAGAGCGGCCATCGTCGCCGACGTCGACTCAGCGGTGTAACGGCCGATGAGCACCATGAACATCGGCACCAGCGGCAGGCAGAAGGCGATGATGACAGCGGAGAGCAGATCTGAGAAGACGATCCGCACCAGCAGAACGACAGGGACCACGGCAGCCGCGGTCAGGGCCGGCACCACCGTGGTGAAGTAGTCGTCGAGATCGTCGACTCCTCGCGTGACCGTCACCGCCGCGTGCGTCCTCGGCCGCCCCCTACCACGCAGCATTCCCGCAAGGATCGAGGAGCGGAGACCGCGTTTCGATTCGGCGGCCAGGGAAGTGCCGAGACTCCGGTCGAGCCAGAGACCACCCCCGCGCAGCAGCGCGCCTAAGGCCCCGAGCACGATCCACAGCTCGGGAGCGCTGTAGCCGACGATGGCTCGCACCAGGGCTTCGGCGATGAGGACGATTCCCACCGCCCGGCTCAGGGCGGAGACCACCGAGAGCACGAGCCCGCGCCGACCGGTCGGCAGCTCGAGCAGGATCGACAGGGGCGAACTCACGACCGGATCGCCACCGGCAGCTTGTGCGCTTCGGGGATGTGGGTCTCGGCGATGCGGCCGAGGAACATCCGGTAGCTGAAGATCTGGTAGGCGATGATGATCGGCAGGATCACAATGGTCACGATGAGCATGACGTTCAGGGTGTAGTCCGATGAGGAGGCCGAGGCGATCGTCAGCGAGTTCGCGGGATCGATCGACGAGGGCAGCACATTCGGGAAGGCTCCGGCGAAGACAGCGGCCAGACCGGCGATGAGGTAGATCCCATGCAGGATGAACGCCGGCTTCTCGGCGCCCGCACGCACCGCGAAGAATGCGACGATGAGCGCGGCGAGTGCGATGAGCACCGGGATGACCAGCCACGTCCGCTGGGTGATCGAATGGGCGAACCAGATGAGGAACGGCACCGCGGCCGGCAGCATGATCCGCCCAGCCCAACGCCGTGACCTCGCCCGGACCTCGTCCTGGGTCTTGAGACCGAGGAAGATGAGTCCGTGGGCCAGGGAGAAGCCGAGTCCGCCGAGCCCGCCGACGAGCGCCGGCCACGACACCCAGGCGAAGGCTCCGCCGACCAGGTCGCCATGATCATTGAGCGGCAGTCCGATAGTGGTGAGTGCGAGCATCGCACCGATGCAGAACGCTGTTCCCGCCGATCCCACGGCCAGTGCCCAGGTCCAGAAGGACCTCCACCGCTCCGAGTGGCCCTTTCCACGGTATTCGATGGCCACGGCGCGGAAGATCAGTGCGAGCAGGCAGAGCGTCAGCGGAATGTAGAGCGCGGAGAACAGTGAGGCGTACCAGTGTGGGAACGCGGCGAACATCGCACCTGCCGCGGTGATCAGCCAGACTTCGTTGCCTTCCCAGACCGGACCGATCGAGTTGAGCAGCACGCGTTTGCTGCGTTCGCTGCGGCTGAGGAAGGGCATCATCATACCCACACCGAGGTCGAAGCCGTCGAGGAACAGGTACCCCATCCAGAGCACGACGATGAGGACGAACCAGATAGTGGCGAGGATTTCCATCGTGACCTTCCCTCAGTACGCGAACGACAGGACGTCGTCGCCGTTGTCGGTGATCGTGGGTTTCGTATTCGTCTGGTCGAGCTCAGGCATCGCCGAGGCGACTCCGCCCTTGACGTACTTCGTGATCAGACGCAGTTCGACGACCATCAGAATCCCGTAGACGGAGGTGAGGCTGATCAGTGAGAACAGCAGCATCGCCGGTGTCACCTCGGGTGACAGCGCCGCCTGCGTGTACATGTACACCCCGTCGAGCTGTGCCGGGTTCGGTGCGACGACGAAGGGCTGACGCCCCATCTCGGTGAAGATCCACCCGGCCGAGTTCGCGAGGAACGGCGCCGTGATGGCCAGGACGAATCCGCAGCTGAGCCACTTCGACTCGGGCACCGTGCCCTTCCGGGCCAGCCACAGACCGATGACGCAGACGCCGGCGGCCAGAGCGCCGAAGCCGATCATCATCCGGAATCCCCAGTAGGTGACGATCATGATCGGCTGGTAGTCGACCGGTTCGCCGGCATGTTCGCCGTACCGCGGATCATCGGGGATATGGGTGCCGTAGCGCTCCTGGTATTCGGGCAGCAGGGTCGTGACACCGTGGACCGGGGTGTCGAAGTCACCGTTGGCCAAGAAGGACAGCAGACCGGGGATCTCGAAGATGTTCTGGACTCCGTCGCAGTCGTTCGAGGAGGGGTCGGCGATCGTGAGCACCGAGAATTGGGTGCCGTCGTGGCAGGCCGCCTCGGCGGAGGCCATCTTCATCGGCTGCTGCTCGAACATCAGCTTGGCTTGGACGTCACCGGTGATCGAGACACCGGCGAAGGCGATGACGCCGACGACGGCGCCGAGTCGCAGGGACTTGATCCACACCGCGTGATCCGTCTTGTCCCGTCCGGGCAGCTCCTTCGACGAGCCGACGAGAACCTTGCCGTCGGTTCCGACTGTGTCGATTCCGGCCTTGCGCCGGTGGTAGAGGTGGTACCAGGAGATTCCGAGGAGGAAGGATCCGCCGACGGCCAGGGCACCGAAGATCGTGTGTGTGAATGCGGCGATGGCCGTGTTGTTGCCGAGCACCGCCCAGACGTCGGTCATCACGGGTCGACCGTCGACCAGTTCGACGCCGACGGGATGCTGCATCCAGGAGTTCGCGACGATGATGAAGTAGGCCGAGAGCCACGTGCCGATGACGGCCAACCACAGAGAGCCGAGGTGGACTGCGCGAGGCAGGCGACCCCAGCCGAAGATCCACAGGCCGAGGAAGGTCGATTCGAGGAAGAAGGCCAGCAGCGCCTCCAGCGCCAAGGGGGCTCCGAAGACGTCACCGACGAAGCGAGAGTATTCGCTCCAGGCCATACCGAACTGGAATTCCTGGACCAGGCCGGTGGCCACACCCATGATGAAGTTGATGAGGAAGAGCTTGCCGAAGAACTTCGTGCTCCGCAGATACACCTCGTTGCCGGTGCGATGGTAGATCGTCTGCAGGACTGCCACGAGCATGCCGAGCCCTAGAGTCAACGGCACCATCCAGAAGTGGTAGACCGTTGTGATTCCGAATTGCCACCGTCCGATGAGGACCGGGTCCAGCTCCATGGGTGCTCCATTCAGGTTTCACGAGAGCAATGTTTCTACGTCACGTAGAATTCTACAGTCCGTAGAAACAGCATCCTTGCGGTTTCATCATTCAAGACTCCCGGTTCCAAGTATGCCTTCTTGACAGCACGCCCGACCAGGATCGTCGAACCGCAGACTCCCGGGCGCCTGTGTGGAATTCGACAGTCTGTAGAGATATACTGGAGCAATCAGACCGACAAAGAAACTGAGGGCGAAAGAACTGTGGGAACACTGGGTGAACTCGAACGCAGCGTCATGGACGCCATCTGGGTCCATGACGACGGGTTGAGTGCCGCCGAACTCCGCGAAGTCCTCTCGGACCGCGAGCTCGCGCTGACAACGGTCCATACGGTCCTGTCTCGACTCGAGAAGAAGGGCTTCGTCACTCGTGATCGCAGCATCCGTCCGCACCGCTATATTGCGGTCTCGACCCGTGAGGATCATGTGGCGGAGCTGATGACCGAGATGCTGTCTCAGGCACCGGATCGTCAGGCCGTCCTCGCACGCTTCCTCGGCACAGTCTCGGAGGCTGACACCAAGGCGCTGCGCAATCTGCTCGGGCGCAATCACTCGACGCAGTCCTGAATCAGGTCGGTCACCTCAATGACCATCGTGGGAATCGTTCTGGCCGTGCTGGCATTTCTGCTGGCATGGCCCGTTCCTGCGGCACTGTCCCGCTTTCGTGGTGATCCGATCTCCGAGGTCGTCCTCTGGCAGGCTGTCGGACTCTCGGGAGGACTGTCTCTCATCGGCGCTGCCCTCGCCTTCGCCGTGGCCCCGGGAACGACGAGTCTTCCACAGGGACTCTTCGACCTCATGCGCGGCAAGGACCACACCCAGCTGTCGCTCCTGGCGTGGATCTTCCTCGTCATCGCCATGCTCCTCATCGGTCGGCTGCTCGGCTGCCTGGTCCTGACTCTCTATTCGGCGCGGAAGACTCGTCTGCGCCACGACGAGATCCTGCATCTGCTCAGCGAACCGTCGATCACGTATCCCGACACCCGCATCATCACCACCGATGAAGCCGTTGCCTACTGTCTGCCCAAGGGACCCCGGAAGGGCACTGCGGTTCTGTCGACCGGTCTGCTCAGGGCTCTCGACGAGGATGAGCGCACTGCCGTCATCGCCCATGAGAGGGCGCATCTGGATTTCCGGCACGATGTGCTCGTCATTCCATTTGCCGCGTGGCATCGGGCCCTGCCGTACTTCTCCGCCACTGCGATCGGGTTGAATTCGGTGAATCGGCTCATCGAACTCATGGCCGATGATCAGGCTCGCGACCATGTCGATCCGCAGATCCTGGCTCAGGCGGTGAGTTCGGCCGCAGAGATCAGTCCCGAACACCGCAGCGACCTGTCCGCCCAGCGCATCCGACGGCTGTCACATCCCTTGGATCCGGCGCGGATCCCCGTGCGGCTGATGTCGATCGGACTGGCCGTGCTGCTTCTTCTCCTGCCGACTCTGCTCATCATCACACCGTCCGCATTCGGCATCTGAGCCCAGGCCGTCGAGCGGCCCGGGCTCAGAGCGCCCGGACTGGTTCAGCTGTCGATGCGTTCGGCGTCGAGGGCAGCGGCACCGGAGACGATGAATTCCTTGCGCGGACCGACCGACGATCCCATGAGGAGTTCGAAGGTGTTCTCCGCCATCTCGGCATCGGCCATCGTCACCCGGCGCAGGGTGCGCATGCTCGGGTCCATGGTCGTCTCGGCCAGCTGGTCGGCGTCCATCTCCCCGAGGCCCTTGTAGCGCTGAATGGGTTCCTTGTAGGTCTTCTTCTGCTTCTCGAGCTTCTTCAGCAGAGCGTGGAGTTCCGCTTCGGTGTAGGTGTAGACGATGTCATTGGGCGTTCCGCGCTTCGTCACGACCTCGACTCGGTGCAGCGGCGGCACAGCGGCGAACACGCGCCCGGCTTCGACCAACGGCTTCATGTACCGGAAGAACAGGGTGAGCAGCAGAGTGCGGATGTGGGCACCGTCGACATCAGCATCGGTCATGATGACGACTCGACCGTATCGGGCGGCGTCGATATCGAAGCTGCGCCCTGAACCGGCGCCGATGACCTGAATGAGCGCTGAGCACTCGACATTGGCGAGCATGTCGGCCAAAGTCGCCTTCTGCACGTTGAGGATCTTCCCGCGGATGGGGAACAGCGCCTGGTGGTCGGAGTTGCGGGCGGCCTTCGCCGTGCCCATCGCCGAGTCGCCCTCAACGATGAACAGTTCTGTGTTCTCCACTCCGTTGTCGCGGCAGTCGTAGAGCTTCGCCGGCAGCGAGGAGGCTTCCAACGCGGTCTTGCGTCGCTGATTCTCCTTGTGGGTGCGGGCAGAGATGCGTGACTTCATCTCGGCCACGACCTTCTCCATGAGAACCGCGGCCTGCAGCTTCTCGGCACGTTTGGCCGAGGCGAGCACATCGCCGAGCTGTGTCTCGACGGTCTTTGCCACGATCTGTCGCACTGCGGCAGTGCCGAGGACCTCTTTGGTCTGCCCCTCGAACTGGGGTTCGGCCAGCTGCACGGTGACCACGGCGGTGATGCCGGCGAGCACATCGTCTTTCTCAAGCTTGTCCTTGCCGACCTTGAGCTTGCGCGCGTTGGCGTCGACGGCCTTGCGCATCGCCTTCAAGCAGGCCTGTTCGAACCCGGCGAGGTGGGTGCCGCCCTGCGGTGTGGCGACGACGTTGACGAAGGACTTCAGCTTCGTGTCGTAGCCGGTCCCCCAGCGCAGTGCGATATCGATACCGACCTCGCGTTCGACTTCCTTGGACTCGAGGTGACCCGAGGAGTTGAGAACCGGAACGGTCTCCTTGAACGTGCCGGTGTTCTGCAATCGCCACGTGTCGGTGATCGGCGGGTCGATGGAGAGGTGGTCGACGAATTCGGTGATTCCGCCGTCGAACTTGAACACCTCTTCACGCTCTTCGATGACGGCACCGGTCTCGTCGCGGGCGACCCCGCGACGATCGACGATGCGCAGTTCGAGGCCGGGAACGAGGAACGCGGTCTGGCGGGCGCGTTCGACCAGATGCGGATAGTCGAACTGGGCCTTGGCGAGGAAGATCTGCGGATCGGCCCAGTACTGGACGCGAGTGCCTGTGGCACCGCGCTTGGCCTTGCCGACGATGTCGAGACCGGTCGGCTCCTGGAAGGCCTCGAACGGGTTGTCCGGGCTCGGGGTGCCGGACGAGTCGTCGAAGCGTCCCGGCACACCTCGGCGGAAGGACATCTTGTGCACCTTCGATCCGCGGGTGACCTCGACGTCGAGGCGTGCCGACAGAGCGTTGACGACCGAAGCGCCGACACCGTGCAGACCACCTGAGGCGGCGTAGGACGAGCCGCCGAACTTACCGCCGGCGTGGAGCTTGGTCATGACGACCTCGACTCCGGTCAGGCCGGTCTTCGGTTCGATGTCGACGGGGATGCCGCGGCCCTTGTCGGTGACCGCCACCGAGCCGTCGGCGGCGAGTTCGATGAGGATCTCGGATCCGAAACCGCCGAGGGCCTCATCGACGCAGTTGTCGATGATCTCCCACAGGCAGTGCATGAGACCGCGGGAATCGGTCGTGCCGATGTACATGCCGGGTCGTTTGCGAACCGCCTCAAGACCGGACAGGACGGACAGGTGCCTGGCGCCGTAGCTTTCGTCTTCCACACAATTCCTCTCGTTCGATTAAATTCTAATCGCTGGGGGCTCAGGACCCTATTCTCGGCGGGTCGTGTCGGGAACCGATCCGGACGAACTGCCGCAGAGCTGAAACAATGGGTCCATGCGTCATCGCCTGCTCGTGCCGAGCCTCCTCGCCTCTGCTGGTCTCTGCCTCCCCGGTCTGACGGCCTGTTCCCACGACTCGTCGGCACCGGGGCAGGCGACTGAGAGGGCTGAGACCGCCGGTCAGTCGGCGTCGGCCGGCGGAGGTCCCGAAGATGCCGGGACCGCGGGTGAGACCACCTCGGCGCAGGCAGCCGACGCGGATCTGAAGGGGAAGGTCATTGCGCTCGATCCTGGGCACAACGGCGGCAATGCAGCGCACCCGGAGGAGATCAATCGGGAAGTTCCGGACGGCCGGGGCGGGACCAAGGCGTGCAACACCACGGGCACGTCGACGAACTCGGATTATCCGGAAGCCGATTTCACATGGTCGGTGGCGAAGAAGCTGAAGACGTCGCTGACCGACGCCGGAGCAGAGGTCGTCCTCAGCCGTAAGGACAACAAGGGAGTGGGGCCATGTGTGGATGAGCGCGGAACCTTCGCCGACGATGCGGACCTGCTCGTGAGCATCCACGCCAACGGCAGCGAGTCGAGCTCGGTGAAGGGCTACCACATCATCGTGGCCGATCCCGGAGAAGACGAGAAGACCGAGGCGGCCTCCGTGGATCTGGCGAAATCCGTGGGGAAGTCGATGGGCGAGGAGTTCACCGCGAACAAGGCCTACGGAAAGGCGGCGATCAGCCGGCGACCGGACCTCGCCGGGTTGAACAATGCCTCCGTTCCCGCCGTCATCGTCGAATGCGGAGAGATGCGCAACCGTTCCGAAGCGAAGGTCATGGAGTCGAAGTCCGGGCAGCGGAAGTACGCCGATGCCCTGTTCGACGGCATCGTCGACTGGTTCTGAATCGGACACGGTGTGTCCGATTCCGGCCCTCGAGCAGCTCATCGTCATGGACCGGGAACGCCGAACGCCCCTGGGAAGTCTCCAGGGGCGTTCGCGGGCCTCGACTCGAGGATGAACCGGTCGAGACGAACCTCAGTCGAGGTAGTCGCGCAGCACCTGTGAGCGGGACGGATGGCGCAGCTTGGCCATCGTCTTCGACTCTATCTGGCGGATGCGCTCCCGCGTGACGCCGTAGACCTTGCCGATCTCGTCGAGGGTCTTCGGCTGGCCGTCGTTGAGTCCGAACCGCATGGACACCACTCCAGCCTCACGTTCCGAGAGCGTGTCGAGCACGGAGTGCAGCTGCTCCTGGAGGAGGGTGAAGCTCACCGAGTCTGAGGGCACAACGGCTTCGGAGTCCTCGATGAGGTCGCCGAATTCCGAGTCGCCGTCTTCGCCCAGCGGAGTGTGCAGCGAGATGGGTTCGCGACCGTACTTCTGAACCTCGACGACGCGCTCGGGCGTCATGTCGAGTTCCTTCGCGAGCTCTTCCGGAAGCGGTTCGCGACCGAGGTCCTGCAGCATCTGGCGCTGTACGCGGGCGAGTTTGTTGATGACCTCGACCATGTGCACCGGAATGCGGATCGTACGGGCCTGATCGGCCATTGCGCGGGTGATGGCCTGACGGATCCACCACGTGGCGTAGGTCGAGAACTTGAAGCCCTTTGTGTAGTCGAACTTCTCGACGGCGCGGATGAGTCCGAGGTTGCCTTCCTGGATGAGGTCGAGGAAGAGCATTCCACGGCCGGTGTAGCGCTTGGCCAGGGACACGACGAGTCGGAGGTTGGCCTCCAACAGATGGTTCTTCGCGATGCGACCGTCGTGGATGATCCACTTGTAGTCCATCGTTTCGCGAGGCTCGGTCACCTCTCCGCCGTCGAGCAGGTGCTCGGCGTACATTCCGGCCTCGATGCGCTTGGCCAGGTCGACCTCCTCGGCGGCGTTGAGCAGTGCCACCTTGCCGATCTGCTTGAGGTAGTCCTTGACCGGATCAGCGGTCGCACCGGCGGAGACGACCTGCTGGGCAGGTGCATCTTCTTCGTCGGCGTCGGAGACGATGAAGCCTCCGGCCTCGGCCACGGCGGCGTTCTTCTCCTTCTCCTCCGAGTTCTTCGTCTCGGTCGCCTCGGCGGGGCTCTCCTCTGTGGCCAGGGCGTCCGCAGCCGGTTCGACCTCCTCGGTGGTGTCGATAACGTCGTCGGCCTTCTTCTCCTTGGTCGCCTTCTTGGCTTCCTTGGCGGCGGTGGCCTTCGTCGTGGTCTTCTTCGGAGCAGCCGTCGACTTCGCTTCGGTCTTCGTCGCCGTCGACTTGGTCTCAGCGGTCTTGGCGGCGGTCGTCTTCTTCGCAGCGGTCGTCTTCTTCGACGCAGCTGTCTCGGTCGCTGCCTTCTTGGCTCCGCCGGCGGTCGTCTTCTTCGCAGTGGACTTCGACGCCGCAGCGGTCTTGGATCCACCGGTCGGGGTCGTGCCGGCCGTTCCCTCCGACTTCTCCGTCACCGTTGTGGATTCCTTGTCGACTCTGGGCACGTGTTCACCTTTCGCGAGCGTTGAAACTTCCCCATGCATTCGGACAGTACTAAGACCCAAGTCAAGTGGTCCGCGTGCGGTCCGGGGCGAACGCATAGTCCGCCCATCGTGCAATGACTGGGTCAACGCTTAATTTTCTCACGTTATTCCCGGCTTTGCGAATCGGCCCCAGAAGACTCCGAGGCGATCCGCCCGGTCTGCCCATGAGAACACTGGGACCCGCAAGACTGTTCCCGCTCGCCGAGTCCTCAGATGGTCGAACGCTGCGTCTCCGTCAGCCACCGAGGCAGGCACCCCATGTTCACAGCACTGATGATGAGTTCGGCCAGACCGTGCTCGGATTCGAGTTCGACGGCGGCCAGCGCATAATTCAGCGCCATCGTCGACCCGCCCAATGCCCATTCGAACCAGGCGATGACGGCATAGGTGTTGGCGCGTGCCTGCGGGTGTCCGGCCTGCAGATAGACCTTGAGGAAGGCGATGGTGAGCAGGATGTCTCGCGGCTGGGGTGCTCGGGATGAGAGTCCGACGAGCTGCTGGGCGGCGTGAGTCTGGGCCACGACGCGTCGGCTCATCGCACAGAGTCCGTCGCCGTCGAGTTCCCTGACCAGGGAGGGCGGGAAGTCGGGGTGGTCGAAGCTGAGGATCATCTCAACGGCGTCACGGGACCAGATCTCGACGAGCAGGGTATCGAATGCCATCACGGTCGGCAGGTCCATCAGGTCGTGGATGCGCACCTTGTCGAACGGTTCGTCCTCGTGTCGCATCGTTTCCAGCCGCGGATAGACGTCGGCGAGGATCGTGAAGGCCTCATCGGTGCCCATCCACTCCTGAGCATGTCCACGGCGACTGTCGGCAAAGGCCTCGGCCGGCATCGGGGAGATGACCAGATCCTCGGGGTCGGCGACCGGATTGGATCCGCCGGCGACGAGTTCCGTGGCACACGCCGAGGTGGTCGCCTCGATCAGTGGTGTGCAGTCGTATCCGTCCTCATCGATGCGCCCGAAGTGGTCCTGATTGACCCACCAAGCACTGAGCGTGTCGACGCTTCTGGCGGCGAATGCCACGGCCAGTTCGTCGATCGCCGCCCGGATGAGGCCACGGTGGACCTCGGCGTATTCGGAGTCGGCACCGGCCCCGAAGGCACTGATCGGCTGGTAGTCATCGTCGTAGAGGACGAGGAAGACGCCGGTGACCGTGCAGGCGCGCATGATGAGGTCGGCGTACCAGCCGCCGCCTTCGGCCAGAGTCTGTGCCGCGCTCTCCCGGTCGAAGTCGATGCGCAGCGTCGTCGAACTGGCCTGGCCACCATTCTTCTCGGTGCCGACGATGACGGCGACGAGACTGCGCCGCGGGGTGTAGCCCAGATTGTGGGGGATGATTCCGATGATGTCTTCGGGTGTGCGGGCCGGTGTCTTCATTGTGTCCTCCTTGGTCGGGGTGGAGCGTGTTGGTCGCGGTGCATCGTGACGGCTGGAGCTGTTCCCGTGCTTGGGATGGCGCCTGCGGCGGCGGTGGTTTTCCACTCCAGCCGATACCGAGCCGATTCCTCCAGAGCCCGCTCTTCGCCTGTGGACGACCCGAACTGGTCCACAGCGCACTGATGGGCGAGTCGTGATCGTCCTCCCCACGTCAATCAGGGCCGAATTGCCTCCAGGCCCTCGCTGACATACAAGTGAGGGGTGGCGAAGAGACGGATATACACAGCTCCTGGTTCTCAAGTGGTCGACATCTCGACGGGCGAGGCCCGGTTGGAGAAGCTCGACGGTGAGGCCGATTCCTACGTCCTCCATGTCAATGGGGTCCCCTCCTCATCGATCACTCTCAGTGATCCGCAGCGATTGGACTTCGAGTACCTGGATTGGATGCGTCGGATCATCGACGTCGAACTCCCCGCCGGATCGCTGCGGGCCGCCCATATCGGTGCCGCCGGCTGTGCTCTGGCTCGGGCCCTCGATTCGGCACGGCCCGGGTCGAAGCAGACGGCGATCGACATCGACGCCAAGCTGCTCGACTTCGCGCGCGAGTGGTTCGACCTGCCCCGCTCCCCCGCCCTGGCTCTGCGTGCCGGTGACGGTGCTGTGGAGATCGGGAAGTTCCGGCCCGATGCCCTCGACGTCCTCGTCCGGGACGCCTTCGATCACGACTCGGTCCCGTCGTCCCTGCAGACAGCTGAGTTCTTCGCCTCCTGCGCCGAGGCGGTCAAGGACTCCGGCATCTATATCGCCAACGTCCCCGACAGCGGTGACCACCACATCCTCCGGTCCGAGCTGCGCGGCCTCGGCGAACACTTCGCACACCTGGCGGCAGCGACGGAACCGGCGATCCTCAAAGGACGTCGACGCGGCAACGTCGTCGTCCTCGCATCCAATACTCCGCCGGATATCGCCGGTCTCGACCGCAGTCTGCGCACCGCCGCCTCTTCTGCGACATTCCTGGCCGGAGCCGGCCTGCGCTCCCGCCTCGGTCTCTGATTCCCGCGCCTGCCTGCGCCCTGGTCTGAGACAACCGCGCCTGCCTGTCCCAGGTGGAGATGCTGGTGCGCCCGCAGTGCGAATGTGAGGTACGCCCCGGTGCGAAATGACGTTGCGACTACAGACGCCGGGGAAAGTTCGGCATAATTGAATGCCGACCCAAGAAGGTGAGATGACCGAAACTTCAGAAATTCGTGTTGAGCAGACCAAGCTCGACGAGCTCTATGCCCGCCTCGATGAGCTCCGAGAGGAGGCGACGGCCCGCCTGGGCACGGTGAGGATCTCCGAGGTCGGAGGCAATCATCAGCATCGCACCGAACGCGATGCCTTCGCCACACTGTACGAAGATCAGCTCATCCGCCTCGACAGCGCCGAGGAGGGACTGTGCTTCGGTCGTCTCGACATCGTCGACGAAGACGCCCCCACGTATATCGGTCGCATCGGACTCACCGACGAACAGCGACAGCAGATCCTCATCGATTGGAGAGCCCCTGCCGCCGAGCGCTTCTACCAGTCGACTGCCGCCAATCCCGATGGGATCGCCCGTCGCCGTCACCTCGTCACCGCGAACCGGTTGGTCACCGGCATCGAAGACGATGTGCTCGACATCGACGCGCTCGACGATGCTCAGCGGTCGAACCTGCAGGGCGAGGGCGCTCTGCTCGCCGCGCTGACGACTCACCGCACCGGTCGGATGGGCGATATCGTCGCAACCATCCAGGCCGAACAGGACGCGATCATCCGCCGTCCGCTCTCCGGCGTCCTCGTCGTCCAGGGCGGACCAGGCACCGGCAAGACCGCGGTCGCCCTCCACCGTGCCGCATTCCTGCTCTACCGACACCGGGAGCGCATCGCGAAATCGGGCGTCCTCCTCGTCGGCCCGTCGACGGTGTTCCTCAAGTACATCGAGAAGGTCCTGCCCAGCCTCGGCGAGACCGGGGCCGTCCTGCTCACCCCGGGCCAGCTCTACCCCGGACTCGAGACGGATGCCACCGATGCACCGGCCGTCGCCGAGATCAAGGGCCGCTCCGTCATGGCCCGAGTGCTGAAGAACCACGTTGCGAACTACCAGCGCATCCCAGACCACGACGTCGAGATGCGGGTGCGTTCGCACACGATCGTGCTGCGTCGCCGCGACGTCCAGTCCGCGCGCGATCGGGCCCGTCGCAGCGGAGATCCCCACAATGCCGCTCGCACCGGCTTCGTCACCGGGCTGTTGAAGACCCTCGCCGAGGATCTTGCCCGGGAGATGGGAATGGATTCGGCCGGAGACCGGCTGCCCGAGCTGCTCGAGGATCTGCGCTCTTCAATCGACGTCCGTCGCGCCCTCAACCTCGCTTGGTTCCCCATCGCCCCCGGCGCGGCCCTGCGGGCCCTTCTGGGCAGACCGCACAAGCTTCAGGCCGCCGCGCGCAGGCTCCTCAGCCCGGCCGAGCAGACGATTCTGCTCGAGCAGGGTCGCGATGAGTTCACGGTCGAGGATGTGCCGCTGCTCGATGAGCTGGCCGAGCTTCTCGGCTCCGCTCCGCAGCAGACCCAGGCCCGGGACGATTCGGCCCGCGAATACGCCGAAGCCGTCGTCGATATGACCGAGACCGGCGGAATGGTCTCGGCCGAGATGCTCGCGTCCCGCTGGGAGGAGCAGGGACCGGCGATGACCCTGGCCGAACGCGCCCTCGAGGACCGGGAGTGGACGTACGGCCACCTCGTCGTCGACGAGGCGCAGGAGCTCTCTGCCATGCAGTGGCGGGTCCTCTTCCGCCGTGTGCCGTCGAAGTCGGCCACCGTCGTCGGCGACCTCGCCCAGTCCTCGCAGGTCGACAGTGCCCGCACCTGGTCGTCGATCCTGTCCGAGTTCGTCGGGGACCGTTTCGCCCTTCAGGTGCTCACGGTCTCCTACCGCACCCCGCAGTCGGTGATGGATCTGGCCAACCGGTACCTGCATCGGCATTTCCCTCAGCTCGAACTCGTCGAGTCGGTGCGCCAGGGAGGTTCGGATCCGCAGCTGGATTCCTTCGCAGACGAGTCGGAGATGTTGGCTGCCCTCCCTGCGGCGGCTGCGGCCGAGGTCTCCGCCGCCGAAGGTGGGAAGATCGCTGTCATCGCTGATGAGGAGCTCATCGAGCCCATCGCCGAGGTGATCGTGGACTTTGACTTCGGACGCTCGGTCACGGGTTTGGACCATCAGATCGCCCTCATCACCCCTCAGCAGGCCAAAGGCCTTGAGTTCGATTCGGTGATCATCGTCGAACCCGGCCGCATCGCCCCGGCGGACAGCGAGGCAGGCGTCGGAGGTCTCTATGTGGCGCTGACACGAACGACGGAACGACTGCGCGTCCTGGCTTCCATGTCCACGGAGCTGACCGAACTCTTCTCCGCCGAGGCGGTCCGCCGGGCCGGCTGACCGCCCCTCCCAAATTGCTACCTGACGGCGGCTCTGCAACCTTGCGCGAGGTTGCAGAGCCGCCGTCAGGTAGCAAGGGTGGGAATCTTGGCCGTGGGGTGAATGTGAAAGGCCGCTTGGGTTCGGCTTCCCCTCCGAACCGCAAGCGGCCGCGCGCCGAAGCGCGCACGTTCAATACTACACAACTATTTCTGTACGCCGGTACTCGAGACGAAGATTTCTGACGGAAATCTCAGCGGTCTCAGAATCCGGTCACACGGACGCTCCGATACGCTCAGTCGGCGAAGTCTTCGGGGGTGGGTTCGCGGGTCTGACCGGACTGCAGCAGCGCATCGGCACGCAGCGAATCGATCGCGGCCTCGAAGTCTTCGAGCGAGTCGAATCCCTGGTATACGCTGGCGAAGCGCAGATAGGCCACCTGGTCGAGTTCACGCAGCGGTTCGAGAATCGACAGACCGACTTCGTCGGCGTCGATCTCGGCGATTCCGCGCGACCGGATGTTCTCCTCCACCCGCTGCGCGAGCTTCGCGAGATCATCGTCGCTGACCGGGCGTCCCTGGCAGGCTTTGCGCACACCCGACATGATCTTCTGCCGGGAGAACTCCTCGGTGACTCCGGAACGTTTGATCACCGACAGGCTCGTGGCCTCCATCGTGGTGAAGCGGCGGCCGCAGTGACGGCATTGTCTGCGCCGGCGGATAGCGGCGCCGTCTTCACTGGTCCTCGAATCGACGACTCGCGAATCGGACTCACGGCAGAACGGACAACGCATATCTACTCCTCGAACCTGATGTCGACAGCTCGGCCGTGGGCCGGCAGCTGTTCGCTGGAGGCGAGGACGCCGATGTGTTCGGCCACCTCGGACAGGGCCTCCCGGTCATAGTCGATGACCTGGCTGACCTTGATGAATGAGTGCACGCCCAGACCCGAACCGTGAGCGGCGGTGCCCATCGTGGGCAGCACATGGTTCGACCCGGCACAGTAGTCACCCAGTGACACCGGTGCCCAATCGCCGAGGAAGATCGCTCCCCCGTTCGTGATCCGTGCCGCGACCGCTGCGGCATCGGCTGTGTGGACCTCGACGTGCTCACCGGCATAGCCGTTGACCACGGTGATCCCGGCGTCGAGGTCGTCGACGATCACGATCGCCGACTGTCTTCCGGCCAGAGCCGTGGAGATCCGTTCGGTGTGCTGCGCTGACGGCACCTGCACATCCAGCTCCCGCTGCACCGCCTCGGCGAGTTCGGGAGAGTTCGTGACCAGCACCGAGGCGGCCAGTTCATCGTGTTCGGCCTGGCTGATGAGATCGGCGGCGACGAAGCGCGGATCGGCCTGGTCGTCGGCGAGGATGATGATCTCCGTAGGCCCGGCGACCGCGTCGATGCCGACGCGGGAGCGGACGAGGGACTTCGCCGCAGCCACGTAGGCGTTTCCGGGGCCGGTGATGAGGTCGACGGGTTCGAGTTCCTCTCCGTCGTCGAAGCCGAAAGCCATGGCGCCGATTGCCTGTGCTCCGCCCATCGCCCAGACTTCGCCCACGCCGAGGATGTGTGCGGTGGCGAGCACTGTCGGGTGCGGCAGACCGCTGCTCTGGGGCGGGCTGGCGATCGCCAGTGAGTGCGCACCGGCTGTCTGCGCCGGGACGACGTTCATGATCACCGTCGAAGGATACACGGCCAGTCCGCCCGGCACATAGAGTCCGACGCGTTCGACCGGCAGGTGGCGGGTGGTGACGAAGGCACCGGAGGCCAGCTGAGTGCGGACATCGGCGGGGCGCTGGTCGGCGGCGACCTGCCGGGCCCGAGCGATGGATTCGACGAGCGCGGACTTGACCGTGGGATCGAGTTCGGCCGCGGCTTCGGCCAGCGCCGATTCAGGTACGCGCAGCGCCTCGGGCCGCACTCCGTCGAAGCGTTCGGTGAAGTCCTTCACCGCGGCCGCTCCGTCGGCGGCGACGGTGTCGAGCAGTTCGGCGACGCGACGTTCGATATCGGCATGGGTCTCGGCGGCTCGCGGCAGCTTCTGTGCCAGAAATCGCTTGTTGAGGGTCTCACCACGGAAGTCCAGAATGTTCACCCGCACCATTCTAGTCTCCGCAGCAACACCGGAGGCTTCCGGCCCGAAGTGCGGACGAACGGCACGATCAGCGAAACGGTGTGCCCTTCTCTCAACTGCTCACCGAAGAACGTGGGCGGTTCAGAGAAGGGTGTACCGAAACAGCCTGCGCGAGACGCTGCCTGCAGCCGCTCAGCAGATGTGAGCGGGGATGCAGCTGAGACTCAGACGCTGAGGCAGCGGGAGCCCAACAGCGCCTTCAGGTCTCCGTAGAGGCTCGGGTTCGGGTCGACCCGGATCGACCGATCAAGACGCATCACCGTCTGCCGTCCCGGCTGGGACAGGGTGATGTGGACGTCGGTCTGACCCTTGTTGGATTCGAGGATCCGTCGCAGCTTCGTGGCCATCTCCTCGGTCGCCTTCTCCATCGGCATGGTCAGGTTGAGCGGGCGATCGTTGGGGTCGGTGACATCGGGAATCGTCATCGACATCGCCATCAGTGAGGTCGGACGGTCATCGGAGGTGCGGATGCGTCCGGTCAGGGAGATCACGAGGTCGGTCGCCAGCAGGCTCGCCACGGGTTCGTAGGTGTCACCGAAGAACATCACTTCGATCTCGGCTTCGAGGTCCTCCACGGTCACGATCGCATAGGGACGTCCGGAGTTCTTCGACACCTTCCGTGTGACCTGCGTGATCATTCCGCAGACCTTGACCTGGGATCCGTCGTGTCGGTGCGATTCCGGATCGACCACCTCGGCGATGGAGGCCTCGGATTCGGCGGCCAGGACGCCTTCGAGTCCGTTGAGCGGGTGGTCGGAGACGTAGAGGCCGATCATGTCGCGTTCGAACGACAGTTTCTCCTTCTTCTCCCACTCCGGACGGTCGGGGATGGTCACGGAGAATCCAGGTGAGTCGTCTCCTCCGCCGAGCCCGGCGAAGAGATCGAACTGTCCATTGGCCTCCTGCCGCTTGACACCGATGACGGAGTCCACGGCCTCTTCGTGGACTTCGACGAGGGAGCGACGGCTGTGCCCGAGTGAGTCGAAGCCGCCGGCCTTGATGAGCGATTCGATCGTGCGCTTGTTGCATACGTGGCTGGGCACCTTGTCGAGGAAATCCGTGAACGAGGTGTAGGCGCCCTTCTCTTTGCGGGCTTCGACGATGCCTTCGACGACATGGGCGCCGACATTGCGGACCGCGCCCATGCCGAAGCGGATATCGGTGCCGACCGGGGTGAAGTGCAGGGCCGAGTCATTGACGTCCGGCGGCAGCACGGTGATGCCGAGCCGACGACACTCGTTGAGGTAGATTGCGAGCTTGTCTTTGTTGTCACCGACCGAGGTGAGCAGGGCCGCCATGTATTCGGCCGTGTAGTGGGCCTTGAGGAAGGCCGTCCAGTAGGACACGAGTCCGTAGGCGGCGGAGTGTGCTTTGTTGAACGCGTAGTCCGAGAACGGCAGCAGAATGTCCCACAGGGCTTGGGCTGCGGCCTCGGAATAGCCGCGTTCCTTCATTCCGCCGAAGAAGCCGACCTGCTGCTTGTCGAGCTCGGACTTCTTCTTCTTGCCCATCGCACGACGGAGGATATCGGCCTGGCCGAGCGAGTAGCCGGCGACCTTCTGCGCGATCGCCATCACCTGCTCCTGGTAGATGATGAGACCGTAGGTGGTGTCGAGGATCTCCTTGAGCGGCTCCTCGAGCTCCGCGTGGATCGGGGTGACCTCCTGCAGACCGTTCTTGCGCAGTGCGAAATTCGTGTGAGAATCGGCACCCATCGGGCCCGGACGGTAGAGCGCAATGGTCGCCGAGATGTCTTCGAAGTTGTCGGGCTTCATCAGTCGCAGCAGGGCACGCAGGCCACCGCCGTCGAGCTGGAACACGCCGAGGGTGTCGCCACGGGACAGCAGCTCGTAGGCACCTTGGTCGTCGAGGGTCAGATGTTCGAGGTCGAGGTCGAAGTCCCGGTTGGCCTTGATGTTCTCCACCGCGTCGGAGATGATCGTGAGGTTCCGCAGGCCCAGGAAGTCCATCTTGATGAGCCCGAGGCCCTCAGAGGTCGGATAGTCGAACTGCGTGATGACCTGACCGTCCTGGAACCGACGCATGATCGGAATGACGTCGATGATCGGGTCCGAGGACATGATGACGCCGGCGGCGTGGACACCCCACTGCCGCTTCAGACCTTCCAGACCCTTCGCGGTCTCGAAGGTCTCTCGGGCTTCCGGATCGGTGTCGACGAATTCGCGGAACTCGCCGGCTTCCTTATAGCGCTTGGACTCCGGGTCCTCGATGTCCTTGAGCGGAATGTCCTTGGCCATCTCCGCCGGCGGCAGCGCCTTCGTCAGCCGCTCACCCATCGAGAAGGGTTTGCCGAGCACGCGGGCGGAGTCCTTCAGCGCCATCTTCGTTTTGATCGTGCCGTACGTGACGATCATCGCCACACGCTCATCGCCGTACTTCTCGGTCACATAGTCGATGACCTCGCCGCGGCGACGATCATCGAAGTCCACGTCGAAGTCGGGCATGGACACACGGTCCGGGTTGAGGAAGCGCTCGAAGAACAGCCCGTGCTGAAGCGGATCGAGGTCGGTGATGCGCATCGCGTAGGCCACCATCGAACCGGCACCCGAACCACGGCCGGGCCCGACACGGATGCCGTTGTCCTTCGACCAGTTGATGAAGTCGGCGACGACGAGGAAGTAGCCGGGGAAGCCCATCGAGATGATGATGTCGAGTTCGTAGTCGGCCTGTCTGCGGACATCGTCGGGAACACCGCCCGGGTACCGATAGTCCAGGCCCTTCGCGACCTCCTTGATCAGCCATGAGGTCTCGTCCTCGCCAGGAGGGCACGGGAACTTCGGCATATAGTTCGCCGAGGTGTCGAAGGAGACTTCGCACTTCTCGGCGATCTCGAGAGTGTTGTCGCAGGCTTCGGGGAACTCTTTGAACAGGGACCGCATCTCCGCAGGCGTTTTGAGGTAGTAGCCGGAGCCGGAGAAGGCGAAGCGCGAACCGCCCTGATCATAGGTGGGCTCGATGAGTTTGGAACCGGATTGGATGGCCAGCAGCGCTTCGTGCGCCTTCGCATCCGATTCATGCGTGTAGTGGAGGTCGTTGGTGGCCACCAGCGGAATGTCGAGCTCCTTCGACAGCCGGATGAGGTCCTTCGTTACTCGCTTCTCGATCGAGAGACCGTGGTCCATGAGCTCGACGTAGTAGTTGTCCGCACCGAAGATCTCACGGTACTTCCCGGCCGCTGCCTTGGCCTCTTCGTACTGGCCAAGGCGCAGACGCACCTGGATCTCCCCCGACGGGCAGCCGGTGGTGGCGATGAGTCCGTCGGAATAGGTCTCGAGCAGATCCTGGTCCAGCCGCGGCCATTTCGCGGTCACCGAGTCGAGAGAGGCATAGGACGATGCCTTGAAGAGGTTCCGCATGCCCGTGTTGTTCCGCGACAGCAGGGTCATATGTGTGTAGAGACCACCGCCGGAGAGGTCGTCGCTCTTCTGTGACTCGTCGGTGCGCCACTTCACGCGTGTCTTGTCGCGGCGGTCGGTGCCCGGGGTGACATAGGCTTCGACGCCGATGATGGGTTTGATTCCGGCGGCGGTCGCCTGAGACCAGAAGTCGAAGGCTCCGAACAGATATCCGTGGTCGGTCGTGGCGATCGCGGACATCCCCGATGCCTTCGTCGCCGCCATCAGATCGGCCAGCCGGGCCGCACCGTCCAACATGGAGTATTCGGTGTGGACGTGGAGGTGGACGAAGTCCTCATTCGGCACTGGGCGCCGCCTTCCTGAAGTTGCCGGTGGTGCGCCCCCAGCTTAGTCCATCAGCTGCGTTTCAGGAGGCTTCGGAGACTGTTGCTCCGCGCACCTTCGACGCGGCGTTCAGTTCGGTCGGATGCGGTCGAGCGCGGTCTGCAGATCCTCCGGATAGCCGCTTTCGAATTCGACCCACTTCTGCGTGTCGGGGTGGTGGAAGCCGAGTTTGACGGCATGCAGCCACTGGCGTTCCAGGCCGAGGTCCTTCGCCAGGACCGGGTCGGCGCCATAGGGCAGATCGCCGACGCAGGGGTGTTTGGTGGCAGAGAAGTGGACGCGGATCTGGTGGGTGCGTCCGGTCTCCAGGTGGATCTCGACGAGCGCGGCACGACGGTGGGCTTCGATCACCTCGTAGTGGGTGATCGCGTTCTTGCCTTCGGTTCGCACAGCATAGAGCCCGTCGTGCTTCGGGTGACGGGCGATCGGGGCGTCGATGGTGCCGAGCACCGGGTCGGGCAGACCCTGGACGACCGCATGGTAGGTCTTGTCGACCGTGCGTTCTTTGAAGGCGCGTTTGAGCACGCTGTAGGCGTATTCGCTCTTGGCCACGACCATCAGCCCGGAGGTGCCGACGTCGAGTCGCTGCACGATGCCCTGGCGTTCGGGCGCACCCGAGGTCGCGATGCGAAAGCCCGCCGCGGCGAGTCCGCCGACGACGGTGCGTCCGGTCCAGCCGAGCGCCGGATGCGCGGCCACACCGACCGGTTTGTCGACGACGACGAAGGCATCCTCATCGTGGACTATGCGCATTCCCGGCACGGGGTCGGGCACGACCTCGAGGGGCCTCTTGGGTTCGGGCAGCATGATGTCGAGCCGTTCACCGGCGATGACACGATCGGATTTGATGACCGGGCGCCCGGACATCTCCACTCCCCCGTCGGCGCAGATATCTGCTGCCGCGGTGCGGGAGAGACCGAGCAGCTTCGACATAGCAGCGTCCACACGCTGACCGTCGAGTCCCTCAGGGACGAGGATGGAACGTTCAGTCATGAGAGTCCTCTTTCACACGTGTGGAGTCCGATCCGTCGATGTCGATGCCCTTGAGGCTGACGATGACGAGGGTCACTGCGGCGGCGGAGATCGCGATGTCCGCGACATTGCAGATGAACAGGGACAGATCGATGAAGTCGACGACGGCTCCGTGCAGGAACGACGGTTCGCGGAAGAGCCTGTCGACGAGGTTGCCGAAGAGTCCGCCCAAGAGCAGACCGAGGCCGATCGCCCAAGCGCGTGACCCCAGTCTGCGTGAGATCACGAGGACAGCGATGAACACGCCGACGGCGATGATCGGGAAGATCCACGTCACGTTCGATCCGAGTCCGAGTGCGGCTCCGGGGTTGCGGTAGAAGGTGAAGCCGGCGAGAGAGCCGATCACGGGCACCGGCGGCTGCCCCTCGAGGAGGGCGACGGCCAGGAATTTTGTGAACTGATCGATCACGAGCACGGTCGCCGCGATTGCGAACAGCAGAGCCATCATGGCGGCACGAGGTCTCTTCACCCGTGTGGCAGGATCGTTCATTTGGTTCATTCTAGCCCACCGCCGGCCGTGCCGGACTCAGCCGTGGGCTTCTGCACTGCGCGGACATGACGGAGGCCCGGGTACCCCGCAGAGTTCCCGGACCTCGGTCGCTGGAGCTTGAGTATCAGAGCTTGTGGTTCGACGAACCGCCCAGCGGATTGTTTCCGTCGAGGGTCTCCGGAGCCAGGCTCGTGGAGTTCTCGAGGTCCCGCAGCTGATCGTTGAGGTAGCTCTTCAGCCGCGTGCGGTACTGACGTTCGAAGTTCGAGAGCTGGTCGATCGAACGCTCGAGGGTCGACTTCTGCGACTCGAGGGTCGACAGCGTTTCGTCGCGCTTGGATTCGGCCTTGCCGACGATGTCGGCGGCTTCCTTCTCGGCACCCTTGATGAGCTCGTCGCGCTTGCGCTCACCTTCGGCAACATGTTCGTCGTGGACGCGCTGAGCCAGAGCGATGAGACCATGAGCGTCTCCGTCGCCGCCGACTGCGGCAGCACCGAGCCCCGCTCCTGCGGCTCCGCCGACGGCCATCGCCGGTGCAGCAGAGCTCTCCTGGGGAGCCGGAGCGGCTTCCTTGACGACCGGGGCAGGGGTCTCTTCGACCGGTGCCGGAGCGGCAGGTGCCTCGGCCGGTGCCGGAGCCTCTTCCTTCTCCTCGGGTGCAGGAACCGCGGCGGGCATCGCCTGAGTGGCGTCGATGTCCTGGGCCGGAGCGGCGGAGGCACCGCCGGCTTCGAGTTCCTTCACACGCTGTTCGGCGGTGGAGAGCTTCTGACGCAGTTCGTCGTTCTCCTGGTAGAGACGGCGAATCTCAACGACGACCTCGTCAAGGAAATCGTCGACTTCGTCCTGGTCGTACCCGTCGCGGAACTTCACATGCTGGAACCGCTTGTTTACTACGTCTTCAGGCGTGAGCGCCATGAGGTCACCTTCGGTCGATCTACATTCATTACGCTGCCGCCCCGAAGGACGGCTTCAACGTCACATTAGCGTAACACCTGCAGTTTTGTCCCGCAGTAATGGCGTGTCTCGCATTCAATGACGAAGTTCTCCGTATCCGAGGCTAACAAGCCGGGCACACGAACAGCCAATTCCGGTGAGCATATTCACCATTTATCCGGTAATCATGCAATCGAATATCGGTAACCGATCAGGGCATTCCTAAAGCTTTCCCCAGCATTCATTCGCAGCGACCCAGCAGCTGAGATCACCGTGATGGCGAGGATCGGGCAGGGGCGTGCGAGAGCAGATCAACTGGCAATCGCCAGGCTGCGGAAGACCCCGGCGATGATCTGGACGCCGATGAGCAGAACGATGAATCCGAGGTCGAGCGAGACCTGCCCCAGGCGCAGCGGCGGAATCACCTTGCGCAGCAGCCTCACCGGCGGGTCGGTGAGTGTGTACACGAACTCGGCGAGGATGAGCAGGAAGCCGGACGGCCTCCAATCGCGGGAGAACACCTGGACCAGGTCGAGTACGACCCTGGCCAGGAGTACGTAGACGTAGATGCTCAGTACGACACTGATAAGACCGAACACGATATTCAAGTGGGTCCCCCGCGCCTTTCGTTGTTGCTTGCGTTCCGACGCTTCAGCCTATCGGCTCCAGCTGAGGACGAGTTGAGAGATTCTCCGGCACGTTCAGCTCTGGTTGAAGAAGCTCGCCTGGGTGTCCGAATCGGCTTCGTTCTCGCCTGCGACCTCGATGTTCTCGGGAGTCAGCAGGAAGACCTTGTTCGTCACGCGTTCGATCGATCCGTGGAGGCCGAAGATCAGGCCGGCGGAGAAGTCGACGAGGCGTTTGGAGTTGTTCTCGTCCATCTCCGAGAGGTTCATGATCACCGGAGTTCCCTCGCGGAAGGCGGCACCGATGACCATGGCGTCGTTGTAGCTGCGGGGATGGATGGTCCTGATGCGATTCATTGAGGTTCCTGGCGCCGGGGTGTCTACGGGACGGATCGGTGACGGATGGATGGATGTCACCGGGGCCGGAGTCCGCTCTTCCGCTGCTGCCGGTTCGTCGTACTGGTCGACGTCGTCGAAGGTCTCGACGACTTCACGATCCCGGTGGGCGGGTTCACGACGGTCGGTGCGCTCCGCGGTCTCGTCCTCTTCTTCGACGAAACCCAGGTATTCCAGCGTCTTCTTGATTGCTGACATGTCTAAAGCTCCTCGGACTTCGGCACTTGCTCACCTGAGGCCCAAACTATCGCACCCGAGCATCTGGGCTGGTGAGTCCTATGGGTGTGTCGCGGTCTTTTCTTCCTGCAGCCAGATGATCCCGGCGAACCGTCCCGTGCGCTTCTGCCGGCGGTAGGAGAAGAGATCCTCGGACTCCTTCGTGCAGGTGCGTGAGAAATGATCGATGGTCACGCCTGCCCGGCCCAGCTGTTCAGCGACGGCTCCGGCGACGTCGAGTGCCGGTGTGCCGGTCACCGACACCGAGGCGGCCGTCGGTTCGATCGCTGCGACCTGACTTCTCAGCTCGGCGGGGACTTCGTAGCAGCGGGGGCAGACCGAGGGGCCGATGACCGCGTGGATGTCCTGCGCCCCGGCCTCGCGCATGGCGGCGACGGTCGTTCCGACTACGCCCGCTGCCATGCCCGGGCGACCCGCATGGACGCCGGCGATGACCCCGGCTTCGGCATCGGCGAGCATGATCGGGGTGCAGTCGGCGACCATGATCGCCAGCCCGATCCCGGGCGCAGTCGTTATCTGGGCATCGGCTTCGACCGGTGCCTGCCGCAGCTGTGCCTCATCGGTGAGGGTGTGCACATCGGTGCCGTGGACCTGGGAGACGAACGAGAGCCGCTCTCCGCTCAGGCCGATGACCTGAGCGAGAGCGGCTCGGTTGGCTGCGACGAGTTCGTCATCGTCTCCGACATGACGGGCGAGGTTGAACGAGGAGAAGTCCCCGCTCGAATAGCCGCCGTGTCGGTCGGTGAAGGCGACATGAGCGGTGCGCCTGCCCGGGATGACGAACCTCGAGCGCAGCATATTACTTGAGGAAGTCCGGGATGTCGAGGTCGGAGTCGATGTTCGAGCTGCTGCGCTCGCTCGGCAGCGAAGCGGGAATCTGATGTTCCTCGCTGCGGCGGGCGGGCGCTGCCGGCTCGTCGCCCTCCGGAGACTCGGTCTCGGATTCGGCGATGACAGGCGACTCGGTCTCGGTCTCCGCCGGAGCGGCCGGGATCGGTGCCGGGATCTGATCGGATCCGGCGGTCTCCGCGTTCGGAGACGAGTTGTCGAAGCCGGCAGCGATGACGGTCACGCGGCATTCGTCACCGATGTTGTCGTCGATGACGGCACCGAAGATGATGTTCGCTTCTGGGTGCGCGGCCTCCTGCACCAGACGCGCGGCCTCGTTGACCTCGAAGAGCCCGAGGTCGCCGCCGCCGGTGATGCAGAAGAGCACTCCATGGGCTCCGTCGATGCTGGCTTCCAGCAGCGGGGACGCGATGGCGGATTCGGCGGCCTGTACGGCGCGGTCGTCTCCGGTTGCGGCGCCGATGCCCATGAGCGCGGTTCCGGCGTCCTGCATGACCGATTTCACGTCGGCGAAGTCGAGGTTGATCAGACCCGGCACCGAGATCAGGTCGGTGATGCCCTGCACACCGGAACGCAGGACCTCATCGGCGGAGCGGAACGCTTCGACGACGGAGACGCTGCGGTCGGAGATCGAGAGCAGACGATCGTTGGGGATGACGATGAGGGTGTCGACCTCTTCGCGCAGTGCCGCGATTCCGGCTTCTGCCTGCGCGGACCGTCGACGTCCTTCGAAGGTGAATGGGCGGGTGACGACGCCGATGGTCAGTGCGCCGAGCGAACGGGCCACCCGGGCGACGACGGGAGCCGCGCCCGTTCCCGTGCCTCCGCCTTCGCCGGCGGTGACGAAGACCATGTCCGCACCTTCGAGGGCGTCGCGGATGGCGTCTTCGGATGAATCGGCGGCCTTCCGCCCGATCTCCGGGTCGGCTCCTGCGCCGAGTCCTCGAGTCTGATCACGGCCGATCTCGAGCTTGACATCGGCGTCGGAGAGGACGAGTGCCTGAGCATCGGTGTTGATTGCGATGAACTCCACGCCGCGCAGGCCGACGTCGATCATCCTCTGCACAGCGTTGACACCGCCGCCGCCGGTTCCGGCAACCTTGATATCCGCTCCGGATTGTGGGAATTCAGCCAAGTCGGTTCCTCGTCTCAAGCGCTTCGGTCACGCAGGGTCTGCGTGTGCAATCGGTCTGTGTTCTCTGCCCTGAGGCTATTGGGCGGGGCAACATCACTGCAACCATTCTCCCCGGAGTGTCGGACTTCGGCCAAACTCTGCGCCCGGTGTGTCGGGGCCAAACGGAGGCAATCCTGCCGACTGCCCGATGTGGGGCGGCCACGGAGGTCGCACAGTCAGGGCGCCCGGACGGTTCGAGGCTCGATCGATTCAAGTCTCGGTCGGTTCGAGGTTCGGTCGGTTCGAGGTTCGGTCGATTCGAGGCCCGGTCTGTTCGAGTTTCGGACGGTTCGAGTTTCGGACGGTGCTCGACGCCCGGGCGGTCTGACGCCCGGTCAGTCCGGGACTCAGTCGGTCACGGGCACCGAGGGCACCGAGACATCGATCTCGGTGCGGCCTTCGGCGGCGAGTTGGGCGGCGGTGCGCATTTTCAGGCTGGAGTCGGAAGCATCGCCGAACACGACCGCGGCTTTCTGTTCGCCTGTGTCGAGGCGTCCTCTCAGACTCATGGAGTCTTTGGCTTCGAGCGTCACCAGCTGGCGACGCAGCTCCGGCCGCAGGTCGCCCATGAAGCGGATCACCGCGGACACGGTCTCTCTGTCCGGCTGATGTCCGCCGCCGCTGAGCACGGTGAGGTCCTTCGGCGCCGTGTCGACTGTTCCGAGGTCGACGGCCGCGGAGTCGTAGAGACGGTAGCCGGACTCGCCTTCGATCGCGATGACGGGGGTGCGATCCGTGATCTCGATCTTCAGTGCCCGGGGACCGGCATAGTGGACGGAGGCCGCTTCGGCTTTCGGGAACTCCTCGAGCACGGACTTCTCGACCGCACCAGGGCGCACCTGTGGCAGCGGTCTGCCGCCCTGACTGTCGCGCACGAAGTCGCTGACCCGGTCGGCGTCGACCAGCCGACTGCCGCTGACCTGCACTTTCTGCAGGGACAGCAGAGGTGAGAACCAGGCGACGGCGACGATGGCGATGAGTGCTGCGACGATGCCGATGGCATAGAGTCGGCGGCGCCAGATCTGCCGACGACGGGCCCGGATGACTCCGGTGAGATCCGCAGTGGAGTTGTCACCGGCCCTGGCCGGGGGAAGCGGCACCATCGACCTCAGCTCTCCAGTGCGCTCAGCAGCTCGGGTCCGAGGATCGTCACGTCACCGGCGCCGACGGTGAGCACGAGGTCGCCGGGCTTCACTCGGGCGGCGACGAATGGAACCGCCTCGGCGAAGGATTCCAAGAAGGTGACATTCTCGTGCGGGACCCGGTCGGCGATGAGCGCACCGGTGACTCCGGGCACGGGATCTTCGCGGGCGGGGAAGACGTCGAGGACGACGACCTCATCGGCCAGGCCGAGGGCATGGCCGAATTCTTCCCGGAACTCCATCGTCCGCGAGTACAGATGCGGCTGGAAGATCGCCCACACGCGTCCCTCGTCGGTGACGACTCCGCGGGCGGCGCTGAGCACGGCGCGCACCTCGGTGGGGTGGTGGGCATAGTCGTCGATGACTCGCACTCCGGCTGCGATGCCGCGTTCTTCGAATCGGCGGCGGGTGCCGCCGTATCCGGCGAGTCCGGTGGCCGCGCGTTCGACGTCGGCACCGAGGCTGTGCGCCACGGCGATCGCGGCGGTGGCGTTGAGTGCGTTGTGCAGTCCCGGCTGCCGCAGTTCGACCTGCAGCTCTTCGTCTCGCCCGGGCAGGTCGAGGACGAAGGACGAGCCGATTCCGGAGTCGAGGTCGCGCAGCACGACATCGGCATCGTCGGAGGTGCCGTAGAGGACGACATCGGCTCCCTGACTGCGTGAGTGCAGGGCGACGTCGTGGGAACCCGGGTCATCGGAACAGGCGATGATGGTGCCGCCGCGGGACTGGATGCCGTCGCAGAATTCGATGAAGGCTTCGCGCACCTTCTCCGGTGTTCCGTAGTGGTCGAGGTGGTCGGCCTCGACGTTCGTGAGGATGCCGATGGCCGGTTCGTAGAGGAGGAACGATCCGTCGGATTCGTCGGCCTCGGCGACGAACACGTCTCCGGTGCCAAGGTGAGCGTTCGTGCCCGTCGTCGACAGCACTCCCCCGATGACGAAGGACGGATCGACTCCGCAGGCCTGGAGTGCCACGGTGGTCATCGACGTGGTCGTGGTCTTTCCGTGGGTTCCGGCCACGGCCACGGCCCGCCGGTCGACCATGAGCGAGGCCAGGGCGCCGGACCGGTGGAGGATGCGCAGTCCCCGACGCTGGGCTTCGACGAGTTCGGGGTTGTCCCTGCGGATGGCTGAGGAGATGACGAGGGTATCGGCCTCGCCGAGGTTGTCGGGCGAATGCCCGATCGTGACGGTGGCGCCCAAGGTGCGGAGCACATCGACGACATTGGATTCCTTCGCATCCGATCCGGAGACGGTGACTCCGTTCATGACCATGATCCGGGCGATTCCGGACATCCCCGAGCCGCCGATGCCGATGAAGTGGACGGCTCCGAGTTCACCGACGGGAACGATGTTCGCAGGGCTCGTGTTCGCAGAGGTCATTGTCAGCCTTCCAGCGCGCGGTTGACGATGGCGGCCATGCGGGCCGCGGCATCGGTGGGGTAGTTCAGCTTCTGTGCCGCTGCGCTCATATCGGCGAGTCGGGATTCGTCTGCGAGCAGCGGGAGGATGGTCTCGACGACCGTCGTCGGGGAGAACTCCGCATTGTCGACCATGAGCGAGGCCCCGGCGGCGACGCTTCCGGAGGCGTTGAGACGCTGTTCGCCGTTGCCGATCGCCAGGGGCACATAGAGTGCCGGCACTCCGGCGACTGTGGCTTCGGAGACCGTGGCGGCTCCGGAGCGGGCGACGAGCAGATCGGCGACCGCGTAGGCCCGGTGCATTCCGTCGACGTAGTCCACGACGTGGTAGTCGGGGAGCTCGGCGACGACCTCGCGCAGAGTCTCGCCCTTTCCGGCTCCCGTGATGTGGAGGACCTGGATGCCGGCGTCCTGACAGGCGGTCGCGGTGGCCGAGAAGGCTTCGTTGATCTTCTGCGCACCCGAGGAACCACCGGTGACGACGAGCACAGGACGGTCGTCGCGCAGCCCGAGATCGGCACGGAACGATGCCCGCTGCGCGTCGTCTCTGCGGTCGAGATCGGTGATCTCGGTGGGCATGGGCATGCCGACGAGAGTCGAGTTTCGCAGCACGGTGTCCGGGAAGGTGATCCCGACCCGTCCGGGTGTGGTCAGTCGCGCGCCGAGGCGGTTGGCCATTCCCGGCTTGGCGTTGGCTTCGTGGACGATCAGCGGGATCTTCGCCTGTTTGGCGGCGAGGAAGGCCGGTGGGCAGACGTAGCCGCCGACGCCGACGACGGCATCGATTCTGCGGGAGGAGATGATCTGCCTGACTGCGGAGATGTTGGATCGGAAGCGACCCGGGAATCTGAGCAGTGCGGGGCTGATCGACCGGGGCATGGGCACCTTGTCGATGGTGAGCAGTTCGAATCCGGCCCGGGGCACGATATCGGCTTCGAGTCCGTCGGGAGTGCCCAAGGCCACGACGTCCCAATCGGGGTGCTGCCGGCGCAGCTCACGGCCGATCGCCAGCATCGGCGAGATGTGTCCGGTGGTGCCTCCACCGGCTAAGAGGATGGTGGTCATCTCATTTCCTTCTCTTGCGGGCAAGCACGGCGAATGAGGATCGCAGGCGATCCTTGTTGGCGGCGATGGCCGCCTCGGCGCCGGGTTCCGAGCGGGCGAACGACAGCAGCACCCCCACTGCCAGGAACGAGGCGATGATCGAGGAGCCGCCGTAGGAGACGAACGGCAGGGGCAGGCCGATCACGGGCAGCAGTGCGGTGACGACGGCGACGTTGATTCCAGCCTGGCCGATGATGAGGGCGAAGAAGCCGGCGGTGGCGACCTGGACCATGAGGTTCTCTGAGCGCATGATCACCCGCACCATGCCGTAGCCGAGCACGGCGAAGATGAGGATGACCATGAGGCTGCCGAGCAGCCCCAGTTCCTCGCCGATGATCGCGAAGATGAAGTCGTTGTGCGCTTCGGGCAGCCACGACCATTTCTCGCGGCTGGCGCCGAGGCCGACTCCCAGCCATCCGCCCGAGGCCAGCGAGAACAGCCCGTGGTTGGACTGCCATGCCTGTCCCATGGTGTCGGCTGCGGATTGGTCGGCGTGGCCGGTGAGCATTGCTTGGATGCGGTCGAGACGGTTCTGAGAGGTGAGTACGAAGAATGTGACGGCCGCAGCGAGCACACCGCCGAGCAGGAGGAAGTACTTCATCGGGAAACCGCCGATGAACAGGCACACGACGGCCATGGCCATGAGGACGAGAGCGGTGCCCAGATCGTTGCCGGCGACGACGAGGCCGACGGCGGCAAGCACCCCGGGCACGACCGGGATCATAGCGTGGCCGAAGGTCGTCATCTTGCCGAACTTCTGCGCCAGCATGAAGCCCAGCCACAGGGCGAGGGCGACCTTGAGGAACTCAGAGGGCTGGATCTGGAATCCGGCGAAGCCGATCCAGTTCGCATTGCCCTTCGCTTCCTTGCCGAAGCCCGGCACGAAGACGGCAGCCTGCAGGATCAGTCCGACGAACAGCGCCGGCCAGGCGAGTCTGCGCCAGAACTGCAGCGGCATGAGGCTCGCGGTGATCATCAGGGCAAGACCGACCCCGGCGAACAGTGCCTGCTTGTTGAAGTAGGCGAAGGAGGAGCCTTCTCCTCCGGCGTAGGAGGTGATCGACGAGGCCGAGAGCACCATGACCAGGCCCAGACCCGTGAGCAGCAGCACGGAGACGAGGATGAGGAAGTAGGTCGTCAGCGGATGAGCGGAGAGACCGGCGATATCGCCGCGGAGATGATCCCACGCCTTCCTGAGCGCCGAGGCGGTCGTCCCGCCGGCCGTGGTCGAGCCGGAACCCTCGGCGGCAGACTTCGGAGTCTTCGCGGCAGACTTGGTCGGAGCGGATCTCTTGGAGCCAGACTTCGGTGTCTTCGCGGCAGGAGCCTTCGCGTTGGACTTCGCGGTGGGACCCTTCGCGGTGGGACCCTTCGCGGTGGTCTTCACGCCGGAGGGCGTGGTCCCGGTCTTCACCCCGGCGTCCTTCGACGTCGCCGCAGCGGATGTGGAAACAGTCGTCTTCGCATTCTTGCGGCGGCGACGTTCATCCGCCTTCGCGGTGGTCTGCCGTCCCATCTCAACGCTCCAGGTGCGTGTTGACGGCCTCGGTGAACAGTTCGCCGCGAGTGTTGTAGTTCAGGAATTGGTCCATGCTCGCGGCGGCTGGGGCCAGGAGCACGGTGTCTCCGGCTTCGGCCACCCCTGCGGCGGCCTCGACGGCTGCCGCGGCGACGGCCTCACCCCGGCGCTTCGGCACTCCGGAATCCACGACCAGGGCCGGTTCGACCCTGATGACGTCGAGGTCGGGAATGGTCGCTGCGATGGCCTCGCGGTAGGCCGCGTCATCGGAGCCGATGAGCACGAGCGTCTTCAGTCGGTCGCGGTGATCGGCGAACAGTGAGGTGAAGTCGGCGCCCTTCGGCAGTCCCCCGGCGATCCAGATGATCGAGTCGAAGGCAGCCAGCGAGGCATTCGCGGCATGGGTGTTCGTCGCCTTCGAGTCGTCGACCCAGCGGATGCCGTCAGCTTCGGCGACGGTGACCATGCGGTGGGCTCCGAGCGAGTGGCTGCGCAGTCCGGCGGAGATCGCTTGGCCCGGCACGTCGATGGCGCGTGCCAGACAGGCTGCGGCCAGAGCATTGGCGACCTGATGCGGGGCGGGACGCGATCCGGCGACGCCGGTGGCGACCGCCACGTCGTCGAGTGAGGCGAGTTCGGCGGCCGAGGAGTAGCGCTGAGGGATGAAGGCCCGGTCGACGAGGAAGTCCTCGACGACGCCGAGCTCTCCGGGACGAGGCACACCGGTCGTGAAGCCGATGGCCTTGGCTCCTTCGACGACGTCGGCGTCCTCGACCATGTGCAGTGTCGCCTCGTCGGCGCAGTTGTAAATGCAGGCGAGCTTCGCATTGTGGAAGATCTTCGCCTTGTCGCCCGCATAGGCGTCGGCGCTGCCGTGCCAGTCGAGGTGGTCGGGTGCGATGTTGAGCACGACGGCGGCATCGGAGCTCATCGATTCCTGCCAATGGAGCTGGAAGCTCGAGAGTTCGATCGCGAGGACTTCGAGCCCGGGTTCGAGCACCGCCTCCAACAGCGGGGTGCCGATGTTGCCGCAGGCCTTGGCGTTGAGCCCCGCGGCCAGCAGCATCGATTCGAGCATCGTCGTGGTCGTCGTCTTGCCGTTGGTGCCGGTGATGGCCAGCCATTTGGCGTCATTGGCACCGCGGATCCGCCACGCGAGTTCGACTTCGCCGATGACGGGGATTCCGGCCGCAGCGGCCGCTGCGAGCACGGGCTGGTCGGGACGCCATCCGGGCGAGGTGACGACGAGGTCGAGCTCGCCTTCGGGCAGGGCTTCGACATGTTCGGGTCCGCGTCGGATGTCGACGTCGAAGACGTCGAGGATCTGCGCCTTCTCACTCACATCAGCGGTGTCGTCGCCGTCGATGACGATGACGTCGGCACCGCGTTCGCCGAGGTGGACGGCTGCGGGGAATCCCGTCACGCCGAGACCGGTGACGAGGATGCGCAGCCCGGCCAGAGACGAACTCGGTCCGCTCAGCGCGGCCGGGATCTCCTTGCAGGCGGTGGGCTCATCAGCCAACTCGGGCCACCCAATCGGCATAGAAGAGGCAGATGCCGGCGATGACGAAGAGGGCTGCGATGATCCAGAATCTCACCACGATCGTCACCTCGGCCCAGCCCTTGAGTTCGAAGTGGTGCTGCAGCGGGGCCATTCTGAACACGCGTTTGCCGGTGGTCTTGAAGGAAGCGACCTGAATGATCACCGACAGGGTGATGATGACGAAGAGTCCGCCGAGGACGATGAGCAGCAGCTCGGTGCGCGACATGATCGCCAGTCCTGCGAAGGCGCCGCCGATGGCCAGCGAACCGGTGTCGCCCATGAAGATCTTCGCCGGCGAGGTGTTGAACCACAGGAAGCCGAAGCAGGCCGCGGCCATGGCGCCGGCGACCATCGCGAGGTCGCGGGGGTCGCGCATGTAGTAGCAGGCGTTCGTTGCCTCGGACATGAGGTTGCAGTTCTGAGTCGACTGCCAGGTGCCGATGACGACATACGCGGCGAAGACGACCACGGAGGCGCCGGCGGCCAGACCGTCGAGACCATCGGTGAGGTTCACCGCGTTCGACACAGCGGTGACGATGAGGTTCGCCCAGATGACGAACAGGATGAGGCCGAGGATCGCGGAGCCGAAGGCGAGGTCGAGGTTCGTGTCGCGGATGAATGAGATCTTCGTCGAGGCCGGGGTCTCGCCGAAGGAGTTCGGGAACTGCAGTGCGAGGACAGCGAACGAGATCCCGACGAAGGCCTGTCCGATGAGCTTCGGCATCGGGCGCAGCCCGAGGGACCGCTGCTTCTTGATCTTGATGAAGTCGTCGAGGAACCCCACGACCGCCAGTCCCGCAGCCAGCCACAGCACGAGCAGACCGGATGCCGTGGGCACGGAACCGGTGAACAGGTGTCCGAGCAGATAGGCGAGCACGGCAGCACCGATGATGACGACGCCGCCCATGGTCGGGGTCCCGCGCTTCGTCGCGTGCGAGGTCGGACCGTCGTCACGGACGAACTGGCCGTATCCCTTCTTGACGAGCACCCGGATGAACAGCGGAGTGCCGACGAGGGCGAAGATGAGAGCCAGGCAGGCTGCGAGCAGTACGGCAATCATTGGGCCCCCGATACTCCGGCGATTTCGTCTCCGAGGTAGCGCAGACCGGCGTCTCGGGAGGACTTGAACAGGACGATGTCCCCGGGGGCGAGTTCGGCGCTCAGCAGATCTCTCGCTTCTGCCGTCGTGGCCACCCAGGCAGCCTCGTTGCCCCAGGAGCCTTCGAGGTTCGCGGCGTTGAAGATCGGCTTCGCGCCCTCGCCGACGACGATGGTGCGGGTGATGTTGAGACGCACGACGAGTTCGCCGATATCCGAGTGTGCGGACACGGATTCGGGCCCGAGTTCGAGCATCTCGCCGAGTACGGCGAAGGTGCGGCGCGGGCTGGTCTCCTCGTCACCGCGGCCCATCGAGGCCAGAGTCTTCAGCGAGGCCCGCATGGATTCGGGATTCGCATTGTAGGCGTCGTTGAGCACGGTCACACCGGAGGGCGAGTCGATGAGCTCCATCCGCCAGCGGCTGGCCGCCGAGGAGGTCGACAGGGTCGTCACGATCGACTTGGTGGTGACTCCGCAGGCGTGGGCGATGGCGGCGGCGGCCAGGGCATTGCCGACATGGTGTTCGCCGATGAGCGCCAGGCGCACGTCTCGCGGTTCTTCACCCGGCAGAGTGAGCGTGAAAGTCGGGTGGCCGGAGGAGTCCGTGCTCACGGAGGTCCCGCGCACGATCGCGTCATCGGCGTCGACCCATTCGGGCAGGGATTCCCGCTGCGAGAACCACAGGGTGGTCACCTCGGGGGCGAGGACTTCGCGCATCGCGGACACGCGGGTGTCGTCGGCGTTGAGCACGGCGGTCGATCCGGCCGTCAGGGATTCGACGAGTTCGGCCTTGGCCCGAGCGGTGTTCTCGATCGAACCGAAGACTCCCGAATGGGCGGTGCCCACGGCGAGTTCGACGGCGATATCGGGTCGGATGAGGCTGGTCAGGTAGGCGAGGTTGCCGATCGACCTGGCGCCCATCTCGAGGACGAGGAAGCGGGTGGTCTCGACCGCCCGCAGTGCCGTCAGCGGTACCCCGACCTCGTTGTTGTACGAGTTCGGCGGCCACACGGTCTCGGCGGCGCCGGCGAGCAGGTCGGCGGCAAGGTCCTTGACCGTGGTCTTGCCGACGGAGCCGGTGATCGCGATGACGGTGAGCTCGCCGTCGGCGCGCAGGCCTTCGATGCTGTGCTTGGCCAGCTGGCCGAGTGCTTCGGTGGCATCGGCGACGACGACGGCCGGCAGCGGCTCACCGTCGACGGTGGGGACGGATTCGCCGATGATCAGGGCCGCGCCCGCCTCGACGGCGGCAGCGGCGAATTCGATGCCGTCGAAGCTCTCACCTCGGCGGGCGACGTAGATATCGCCGGGTCCGACTTCTCTCGAGTCGGTCACCACACCGGCGGTCAATGGGGTCTCGGGGTCGATGCCGTACAACTCGCCGCTCAGGGCGGTTGCGATCTCGGCTGCAGTCAGTCGCTTCATATCATCTGTGAACTTTACCTGGTTGTGCGCCGCCCAGTCGCATGGACAGCGCTGAGCGTGTCCTGGCCCGGTCGTCGAAATCGGTGACCGTGGTGCCCACGGTCTGGCCTGTCTCGTGTCCCTTGCCTGCGATGAGCACGGTGGCGGACGGGTCCGCTCCCGCGATCGCCTCATCGATGGCGGCACCGCGATCGGGGATATCGATGATCTTTTTCACACGCGCCCGGCCCGCATCCGCCTCGGCGTCGATGCCCTGTCTGATGGCCGCGCGGATCTCATCCGGGTCCTCGGTGCGCGGATTGTCGTCGGTGAGAACGATCACATCGGCTTCACGGGCTGCGGCCTGCCCCATTCCGAAGCGTTTGCCGCGATCACGGTCGCCTCCGGCACCGAAGACGATGATCAGCTCGTCGGAATCGGCGTGCAGGGTGGAAAGCGCCTTCGCAATCGCGTCGGGGGTGTGCGAATAGTCGACGATGGCCCGCGGCAGGACCTCCGAGTGCGATTCGGCGAGAGCCCTGGGCCCGGAGACGTCGATGATCTCCATCCGCCCGGGCACCGTGGCCACGAAGCTGCGTCCGATGGCGTCGATCTCTGCCGCCGGGACGCCCGATTCGATGAGCAGCGAAGCCGCCAGCGCCGTGTTCGTGACGTTGAAGTCGCCGGGCAGCGGTGAGCGCAGTCGGATGCTCTCCCCCTCGCCGAGGCGGAGCACGAACTCCGATTCGCCCGGGGTGTGCTCGATGCGCCACTGACTGCGCTCGTCGCGTCCCAGGGTGCGCACCGGCACCTGCGCGGCCTCCGTCATCCGCTCACCCCATTCGTCTTCGACGACGATGACTGCCTGGTCGGAGAACGTGCGGGTGAACAGTTGGGCCTTCGCCTCGAAGTACTCCTCCATCGTGTTGTGGAAGTCGAGGTGGTCCTGGGACAGGTTCGTGAACCCTGCGACGCGGAAATGTGCCCCGTCGACGCGGTGTTGGCTGAGTGCGTGGGAGGAGACCTCCATCGAGCAGGTGTCGACCTCGGCCGCGCGCATCTTCGCAAACAGTGCGTGGAGCTCGGGGGCCTCCGGCGTCGTGCGCACACTGGGCACGGTGTCACCGGCGATGAGGATGGCGACCGTGCCGATGACGGCGGTGCGGTGGCCGAGCGCCGCGAGCATTCCGTCGGCCAGGTAGGTCGTCGTCGTCTTCCCGTTCGTGCCGGTGACGCCGATGAGGTCCGGCACCGAGGTGGTCCCGTAGACGGCGGCGGAGACGAACCCGAGCACGGAGCGGGGCGCTTCGACGATGAGTGCGGTGACTCCGGCCAGAAGCTCCCTGTCTGCCTCGTCCTCGGCAAGGGAGTCGGTGATGAGCTGCCAGCCGGCATCGTCGGTGAGGATGGCGTTGACGCCGGCACGGATCAGCTCTGGGGCGAACTTCGCGCCGTGGACGTTCGCTCCCGGCAATGCCGCGTAGAGCTGACCTGGTGAGACCGCTCGCGAGTCATGGGAGACTCCGGTGACCTCCGTCTCGGGGTCACCGTGGAGGGTGCCGGGCGCGATCGGCAGCAGCTGTGAAAAACGCATCATTTCCATTCTCGAGCGGGCAGGTCGGGCTTCTGCGTCGACGGCGGGATCTTCAGATGCCGCATAGCGAAGCCCGCGACATCGGAGAAGACGGGGGCTGCGGCCTGTCCACCGTAATAGCCGTTCCGAGGCCTCTGCAAAGTCACGGAGATCGCCAGTTCGGGGTCTTCTGCCGGCAGGACGCCGACGAAGGAGGCGGTGTAGCCGTCGTAGCCTCCGCCTTCGGCTGCCGGCGCCTGGGCGGTGCCGGTCTTTCCGGCCACTCGGTAGCCTGAGACCTGGGCGGACTTGCCTGTGCCTTCGGCGACGACTCCCTCGAGCATCCGCAGGGTCTGATCGGCGGCCTTCTCACTGACGACCCGCTCCTTGTCCCCTGCCGGGGTGGAGACGGTGCGTCCGTTCGGCTCGATCATTCCGTCGACCAGGCGCGAGGGCACGTGCACTCCCCCATTGGCGATGGTGGAGATGACGTCGGTCGTCTGGATCGCGTTCGCGGCCACACCCTGACCGAACATCACGGTGTACTTCGTGCGCCCGTCCCAGTCTTTGTACGGGTGCAGGATGCCCGAGGTCTCGGCCGGGAAGCCGATGCCGGAGCCGGAGCCGAAGCCGAACTTCTTCATGTATTCGTAGCGCTGTGCCTCGGTGAGTTCCTTTCCGGCGAGGACGGTGCCGGTGTTCGAGGACTCTGCGAGGATTCCGGCGAAGGTGAGCTTCTCGTCGGGGTGTTCGTGGGAGTCGCGGAACTCTTCGTCGTTCGGCGCCTTCCACTTGTCCGGGACGGTGAACTCCTGCTCGGGAGTGACGAGCCCCTGATCGAGCAGTGCTGCGGCGGTGACCATCTTCGCGGTCGAACCGGGTTCGAAGACGTCGGTGAAGATACGCGAGCCGCGGTCTGGGCCGTCCACCTTGCCGGGAGAGTTAGGGTCGACCGTGGGAGCGTCCGCGGCGGTGATGATGCGGCCGGTCTTGATCTCTTTGATGACGATCGACGCGGATTCGGCTTCGTGCTTCTTCCGCTGTTCCTCGATGGCCTGCTGAGCGTAGTACTGCGTCGCGGGATCGATCGTCGTCTGCAGCCCCTGACCGTCGACAGCGTCCTTCATGTTGTTCTCCCCGAGCGGAATGATCTCTCCGCGGGCCCCGCGTTCGTACTGCTGCTGGCCGTCCTGGCCCGACAGCTGTTCGTCATAGGCCGTCTCCAGTCCGGCCTGTGCCGTGCCGTCGGAGCTGAGGAAGCCGACGAGGTTGCCGGCGATTCCGCCGGCAGGATATGAACGCACCGCGTACTCCTCGGCGGAGACGCCGAGGACTTCGAGCTTCTGGATCTCACGCCATGTCTCCGAGGTCAGTCCCTTGGCGACGGGGTTCCAGCGTTTCTCACCGACGAGCTTCGGGTAGAGCAGACCGGGGTCGGTGTTCAGGGGCTTCGACAGCGCTTCGGCAGCACCCCACGCGCCGACGAGTTTGCCGTCGACCTTGTACTGGGCGACGTTCTGCTGGTCGACGACGAGCTGGTAGCGGGAGACGCTGTCGGCGAGCACGGCGCCGTCGGCGGCCAGTATCTGTCCGCGATCGGCCGGCAGAGTGCGAGTGACGAGGCGGTTGGACAGTGCCTTCTCCGCCAGCTTCATCGAGTCCATGCCCTGGATCGACACGAGCCGGACGGAGGTGATGAGGAGGACGAGAACCGACAGCGCGGCGATGAAGCCCATCCGCAGACGCAGATTGGGGCCGTCGCCCTTGCTCTTCTTCTTCAATCGGGTTGTGGCTGAGCCCATTGCTGGAGTCCTCGGTCCTTGGCGTGGTCGGCGTATGTTTCGGTCAGGCCGTTCCCTGGTCCCGGTGAGCTCGGACTACTTCGGCGCCTCCTGGCTCGGAGCCGCCACGTCCTGGCTCGGGCTGCCCCCGACGACCGGGAGCTTCTCATCCGATCGTAGATTGGGTCGGATGTCTTCACGTGTATCGGCGCGCGGGCCGGGTACGACTGTGGGCTCTTTCTCACCGCTGACATCGATGCCGGGGGCGTCGATGATCTTTCCGGTCCTCGCATCGAGGAACTCCGGTGAGGAATCGCGGACGAGGCCGAGTTCTTCGGCGGCCAGGGAGATGTTCTGTGGGGACTCGCGGTAAGAGTTGTCCTCGACGAGGCGGTCCTTCTGTTCGGCGAGTGCTTCCTTCTGACTTGTCAGCTGGTCGACCTTGTAGGAGGTGTTGGCAACGAAGATGTTGAGCAGCAGCACGGCCACGAGGGTGGCGAGAAGGATCCCCACGCACAGCAGCGAGAAGGGCAGACGGGATTTCGGCAGTTCGAATTTGAGCAGCCGCAGCTTCGCCCCGCCCTGCTGGCCACCGGCCTCTTCGAGCCGGCGGAAGCGTTCGGTGAAGTGGGGCTGGCCCACGGTCGCCTGTGTGTTCTTCACGATCGTGCCTCCCTGATCTTCTGCACTGCCCGCAGCCGGACGCTCGCCGCCCGCGGGTTGGTCTCTGCTTCGTCTTCATCAGCCATTTCGGCACCCCGGATGATCTCCTTCAGCCAGGGCTGGTGCTCCTCGGGGACGACCGGCAGGTCCGGCGGCGCCGAGGCGGTCGTGGCCGCCCGCAGGGTCTTCTTCACGATCGTGTCCTCGAGCGATTGGTAGGACTCGATGACGGCGACTCCCCCGATGTGCAGCGCCTCCAGCGCCGCGGGCAGCGCGGTGCGCAGCACTCCGAGTTCGTCGTTGACCTCGATGCGCAGCGCCTGGAAGGTGCGTTTGGCGGGGTGGGACTTCTTCTTCGTCTGCGGAATCACCCGCGAGAGCATGGCCGCGAGCTGGCCCGAGGTCTCCCACGGGGTGCTGGTCCGGTCGGTGACGATGATCTTCGCGATCTTTCCGGCCATCTTCTCTTCGCCGTATTCGCGCAGGATGCGGCGCAGCTCGGATTCGGAGTACGTGGCGAGGACCGTCGCGGCGGTGAGTTCCTGGGTGCGGTCCATGCGCATGTCCAGGGGCGCCGGGCGGGAGTAGGAGAAGCCGCGATCGTCCTCGTCCAGCTGCAGCGAAGACACTCCCAAGTCGAGCAGGATGGCGCTGATCGCGTCGATGCCGAGGTCGGCGAGGACTTCGGGTAGCTCATCGTCGACGGCGTGGACGATATCGGTGCGGTCGGCGAACGGGGCCAGACGCTCCGTCGCGATGTCGATGGCCTGCAGGTCGCGGTCGACGCCGACGAGGTGGACATCGTCGAAGGCGCTCAGCACGGCTTCGGCGTGCCCGCCCATGCCCAGGGTGCCGTCGACGACGACCGGGGTGAGCCCGGCTTCCCGGGCAGCGGCGACTCCGACGCCGATGAGTTCGACCACGCGCGTCAGGAGCACCGGTACGTGCTGAGCTGTCATTCGTGGGTCCTTCATACGGGGGTGGTCGGGGGTGTGCTGCTGGAGCCAGAACCTTGACCGCCGTGGCCCTGGCACCGGGGAAGTGTGTCAGGACGTCCGAGCTTCGGAAACGGGGAAGTTCCCCGAAACTCGAGCACGGCGGGCAAGGATCAAACCCGAGCAGAATCAGATCACTCCGGGAATCACCTCCTCTTCGCGTTCGGCGAAGGCCTGCTGAGCGCCGACGAGGTAGTCCTCCCAGGTCGGTGCGTCCCAGATCTCGACTCGGTTGCCCATGCCGATCACTGCGACTTCCCGTGTCAGTGATGCGTACTGCCGCAATATGTTCGGGACCGTGATGCGTCCCTGTTTGTCCGGTTGGTCCGCAAATGCCGCCGACAGGAACACACGCTGGTAATCGCGGGCTTCCTTATTCGTCTTCGGCGCGTTCTGGATTCGCTCGTGCTCGGCTTCGAACTCCGTGGTGGGGAACAGGGTGAGGCAGTTCTCCTGGCCACGGGTCAGAACGAGTCCGGGCGACAGCTCCTCGCGGAACTTTGCGGGCAGGATGAGGCGACCTTTGTCGTCGAGCTTCTGCATATGAGTGCCCAAGAACATGTCGTCTCACCCCTTTCGAAACCCATCGGCTCCGATAGCAACCACAGTACTCCACTTCCCTCCACGGATTCCAGCACTTCGCCCGGCAGAAATGCTGAACAGCCTGTTTTTCCAGGTCAGATAGGTGGAGGAAAGTGGGGAAAATTTCTCGAAGGCGCGTCGCGGGAGTGTCGGATGACGGGAGATCAACAGCCCCACGAAGGGTCTGGGCCTGCTCGGTGAGGGCATCGAAATCGACTGGGATCCCCGCGAATCCGCGGATCGTCGCGGATTCCCCGCACCACTGTGGAGGCGAGTGGGGAGGGAAGTGGAGGCTCCGCGTGGAGGGAAGTGGGGAGGAGGGTGGGGAGTGGAGTGGGGGTCGCCTCAGGGAGGGAAGAGGAGCGGAGAGGAGACTGCGCTGACGAAGCTGAAAGAAGCTCGTGTGGCTGGGGTGCCGGCTTTAAGGGACAATGGTGGGTATGTCGACCAGCCAAGAAGGTACACAGACCAATTCCGTGATCGGCGCCGAACACATCGAGTGGGTGCAGAATCTGACCTCGCGGGCACGCACAGCGATGAACTCGGTCCTCGAAGGCAAGGATGAAGCTGTCGGGCTCTCGCTCATCGCGCTGCTCGCCGGCGGGCACGTCCTCCTCGAAGACGTCCCGGGCGTCGGCAAGACTCTGCTGGCCCGCGCCATGGGCAAGGTCGTCGACGGTTCCGTGCGCCGCATCCAGTTCACACCGGACCTGCTGCCCACCGATGTCGTGGGCGTGAACCTGTTCAACCAGGAGACTCGTCACTTCGAGTTCCGGCAGGGCCCGGTGTTCGCCAACATCGTCATCGCCGATGAGATCAACCGCGCGTCCCCGAAGACGCAGTCGGCGATGCTCGAGTGCATGGCGGAGGGACAGGCGACGATCGACGGGCAGACCTATCCGATGCCCACGCCGTTCATCGTCGTCGCCACTCAGAACCCGATCGATATGGAAGGCACCTACGCTCTGCCTGAGGCGCAGCGTGACCGGTTCCTCACGCGCATCTCTCTGGGGTATCCCGCGACCTCCGACGAGGTCGATCTGCTGGACAACCAGATCCAGAACGATCCGCTCGAGACCGCAGCCGCAGTGACGAACCTCGAACAGATCACTCAGGCGCGCACGATCGTCCGCCATGTCTCCGCGAGCCGACAGCTGCGCGAATACATCGTGGCGATCCTCCATGCCACCCGCAATGATCAGGCGATCCTGCTCGGCAGCTCTCCGCGCGGCGGTGTCCACCTGCTGCGTGCGGCGAAGGCCCGTGCGGCGCTGTCCGGTCGCACCTTCGTCACTCCCGACGATGTGCAGGCCCTGGCTCCGTACATCCTCGCCCACCGCATCATCCCCCGCGACGGCGACGACGCAGACCTGGCCGCCGACCTCGTCGGTCGAGTGCTGTCCCGCGTGCCCGTCTCGACGAACCAGTGACCGCATGCGACTGAGCACTTCGGGAATCATCTTCGTCCTCGCCGGGGCGGCCCTGACCATCACGGCCTACCGCTTCGCGCTGCCCGGACTGCTTCCGGCAGGTCTGCTGCTGCTCGGACTGGTCCTGCTCTCGGCGCTGCTCATCCTGTGGGGCACCCGGCGGATGTCGATTGCGATGAGCACCTCGCTGCACGAGGTGGCGCTGTCCCCTGCCGGTGACCGCTACCCGCTGGCGGCCGAGGGCAAGGAGGTCGAGCTGGAGGCGCGCGTGACCAATATCGGCCAGCTCGCGATCCCGGCGGCGACGATCGACTTCGTTCCGGCCGAGGGCTTCGGCGACTCCACCTCCGGTGACGTTCCGGCCCTGGCCCACGGGGCTTCGCAGTCGGTGCTCACGTCCTTCACCCCCAACCGGCGCGGAGTCTCCGGTATCGAATCGGTGCTCATCACCGTCTTCGGCCCCTTCGGCCTGGTGAAGATGAAGAAGAAGGCCCACGGGGTCTTCCCCGTCGCCGTGTCCGTGCCGATCCTGCCCGCGCGCATCCCCCAGGATTCGTCGATCCGACCCGCCCGCCTCGATGACGGCAAGGTGAGGACCGGACACACCACAAGGGACTTCCACACGCGTGAGTACGTGCCAGGTGATGATCTGCGGCATGTGCATTGGCCGTCGACGGCGAAGTCCGGCGAGCTCATGGTCCGACACGAAGCCGATGAGGAGACCCTCTATGCGCTCATCCTCATCGACCTCATCGCCGATGAGGGGGCCGAGGAGCCCAGCGATCTCGAAATCGAATTCCTGCTGGCCGCGGCGACCGCAGCCGGAACGGCCTTCCTCAGGGCAGACTACGAGGTCAATGTCGTCGCTCCCGGACACCAGATCAGATTCAAAGGATCCCGCGACATCGACAAGCTCCGTCTTCTCTCCGCCATCGTGCGTCCGGGCAGGGTCGAACTGCCCTCACACGACAACCCGAACCACATCGTCATCTGCTCCGTCGGGGATCAGCGCGGGAAGGAACTCGCCTCGCACTTCTCCCGCCGTGTGCCGGTGACTCTGCGCACCCTCAGCGAGATCGACGATCTGACGATGCTCGGCCTCAGCGAGGATCTGCCGGAGTCGTGGACGACCTTCGAGTCGAAGCGCTCCGGCGGCGGCACCGGTCGGACTGCGGCCGAACCCGGACCAGGCACCGCCGGAGCCGACGGTCCCTCCTCGGCCCCGGGTGACGCGAGTTCCACGCCTGGTGGCGCGACCTCGACTCCGCAGGGGGTGCGTCGATGAGCGTCGATACTCCTCCCACCCGCCTCGGCGGAGCCGATTCCGAACCTCCTGCGCAGGGACATTCGGCTCCCGTGTCGACAAGTGATGAGCGTCCGGACACCGGCTGGCTCGAAGCCATCATCGTCTTCGTCGCCATGGCGCTGACCGCTGTCGCCGTATCGGCCGTGTTCAAGGACTTCGCCTGGCTGCCGCCTGTGCTGGCCGCCGTCGCCGTCGTCGTCATCATCGGTGCCGTGTTCCGCACCATCCCCGCGCTGCGTTCGACCGGAACTGCGGTCATCGCTCAGTGCGTGGCCGGTCTTATCGCGGTCTTCGTCGTCTGCGCCGGGGATTCGCTGCTGCTCGGGTTCATCCCGACGGGCGGGTCCTTCGGCACCGTCGTCGACCTGCTCTCCGAAGGAGTCAGCGACCTCTACGCGACTGCTCCCCCAGCGGCGAGCACTCCGGGCTTCATTGCGATGCTCACGATCGCCTTCACCCTCATCACGATCCTCATCGACGGTCTCGTCTCGGATCTGCGGGCGCCGAAGGTCGGTGGTGTGCTGCTGCTCGTGCTGTGGATGATCCCTGTCTACTTCGCCTCTCAGGAAGTGCGGTGGTGGCATGTGGTCGCGATCCTCGCGGCCTTCCTGCTGCTCATGCTCAGCCCTTATCTGCCGGCGACCCGCTGGCGCGGCGGGATGACGGCGGTCCTGGCGGGAGCTCTGGCTCTGGCGATCGGCATCGGTCTGCCCATTCTGCTGCCGCCGGTGCCGACCCTGCCCGATCGGGCATCGAAAGGCCAAGGCGACCTGACGGTGTCGAACCCGTTCCTCAACCTGCGTCAGAACCTCGGGGACCGTGATGATTCGACGCTGTTCAGTTTCCAGACGACGGATGAGGACGCGGATCCGGTCCGGTTGACGTCGATCGATGATTTCGACGGTGAGAACTGGGCGCCGAGCCCATTCAGCCTCGATCCCTTCGCGATCGCCACCGAAGGCATGCCATGGCCCGAAGGGATGCCGCGGGACAAGAACTTCAAGGAGCAGACGATCAGCGTCGCCGTCAGCGACGAGTACGACCAGCAGTATCTGCCATCGCCGTATGCTCCGCAGCAGCCGAAGGATTTGGATCGTCGGTGGATCTTCGACGAGAAGACTCTGACGGTAGTCGGCAATGGTGAGAAGAGCGGCGGTCTGCAGTATTCGATGGACTATCTGTCCCCGAATCCCGATGTCGAGGATCTGCAGTCGGCGACTCCCGTGTCCGAGAGCGATTTCGAGACCGAACTCGCCGTCCCCGATTCTCTGCCGACCAGTGTCCAGGAGACCGCAGAGCGGGTCACTGCCGATGCGAAGAACCAGTGGGAGGCCGCAGTCATGCTGCAGGCGTACTTCCGCGGCGGTGATTTCGAGTATTCGCTCGATGCTCCCGAACAGGCCAGCGGCGATGCGATCTCGGACTTCCTGGCCGATAAGCAGGGCTACTGCGTCCAGTTCTCCTCGGCCATGACGATCATGGCCCGGACGATGGGGATTCCGGCCCGCATCGGTGTCGGATTCGCCGGCGGAGATGAAGCCGAGAACGGCTTTGACGTGAGCATGCAGGACTCGCATGCATGGCCCGAACTGTACTTCGAAGGTGCCGGTTGGGTCCGTTTCGAACCCACTCCAGGCGGTCCTGCCGGCGATCCGCCGCAGTGGACTCTGGCCGATGGAGCCGATCAGGAGGATGAGAGCGACGAGTCGGAGTCGGCGAGCCCGAGCGAGGAACCGACCGAATCCGCGTCTCCGACCGGCGGCTCCGAGGAGCCGTCCGAAGAGGAGACGAGCACTGAAGCCGCTGAGCCGGCCGGTTCCGATCTCAGCACGGTCTTCGGCATCGGAGCAGTCGTGCTCGTCCTGCTGCTGCTTGCCGCACTGCCGGCGATCTGGCGTTCGATCCTGCGGTCGCGCCGGACGAAGGACCCCCATGACCTCGAAGCGGTGTGGACTGAGGTGCGGGCGCTGGCCACCGACTACGGGCAGAGCCTTGACTCCAGCCGGACGCTGCGCTTCAACGAACTCGTGCTTGCCGGTGCCGCCGGTGGCGGTGCTGCCGGGGCTGCCGGAGCCGGTGCTGCCGGGGCAGGTGCGACTGGATCTGCGGATGCCTTGAGCTCGACTGGTGCGGCTGCGGGCTCCGCGTTTCCCGAGACCGATCCGGAGACCGGTGAACCCGTGCGCAAGTCCGCTGCCGAGGCGGCTGCCGGTTCCGGTGCCGCCGCAGAGGGTGCCGGAGCTGCCGGCTCCTCGACGTTCGATCGTTCGGATGAGCGGCTGAAGCGTCTGAGCAGTCCTGCCCCGTCGGGACCGACCGGATCAGGTCGTGATGATTCCGCGCTGTCGGCGTTCGTCGATGCACTCGAAGCTCAGCGCTACGGTGCTGCGGCGGAGTCTCTCGACGACTCCGAGGTGCGCGCGCTCATCGATGAGGTGAGCACGGACCTGTCGGAGCGGGCCACGCCGGGCAGCCGGATCTCCGCGAAGATCTGGCCGGCCAGCCTGTTCAATCGTCCACGCTGACGCGGATCGATCGTCCGAACTGACGCGGGACATTCGCCCGAACTGACGCGGGTCGAAGGCGAAGAGGCGCTGGTCGAAGGCCAAGAGGCGGTCCCGAGGGGCCGCCTCTTCGCTGTCTGGGCCGGTTCTGCGCTGCCCGGGCCGCATGGAAGCGTCCGCCGGGCCGCTCCTGCCCTTTCAGCGGCCGATTGCCTGCTGTTCGTTCTCTCGGTCGAGCGTGTGCAGGGCAAAGTGTCCGCGCACGGCGGCGATGGGTCTGACGAACGGATGTTCGCCGAACCGGTAGTCTCCCCCGCGGACGAGGCGACGTGCCAGATCCGGTCGCATGTGCCACAGGTGGTCCCGGGCCTTCTCCGCATGGTGGGAGTTCGAGACGATGCTGATCGTCGTGGCAGGAGTGAGTTCGCGGTCGATGAGCGGAATCGCGTTGGTGATGTTCTCCCACGTCGTTGTGCTCTGGGTCTCCAGCAGGGATCGACCGGTGAATCCGAGCTCCTGTCGGGCGAAGCGTTCGAGGATGAACGCCTCCGATGTCCGACCGGTGACGGCTCCCCCGCAGAAGATGAGACGGCTCGATCGGGCCGCCGGGTCGATCGTCCGCAGACCGGCACGGGCGCGGAAGCGGTTGATACCGTTCGGCCGCGGCCCGGTGTTGGCGTACCCGAGCACCACGATGATCTGGTCGCTGCCCGCCGTTGATAGGACCTCCGGGCTGAGGTTCGTCCGACGATCGTTCCGGGTCTGACCGTGCCCACATTCCCAGTCGCCCAGGCGTCGGCGACTGGAGCGCCAGTGAGCCGCCTCGGCGAAGGCGAAGACTCCGGCGAAGACCGCACCGGCGGTCCCGAGCACGCGGACGGGCATTGAAAAAGGCACTCTCATATTGAGAGTGCCTTGATCGCAGAGAGCGGGGTCATTCGCCGCGCTGGCGCTTCTCCCATCGGTCTTCCATCCTGCTCATGAACCCGGATCCGCCCTTAGTGCTGGACTTCGCTCCGGATTTCTGAGAGTCGGTCTGCGTGGTGTGCACCTGGCCGGGACGGCTGAACGCCCAGTACATTCCGGCGACCATGAGGCCGAATCCGACGACGCCGAGGGCGATCCACCAGGTCGAGCTCGAGATGAGCGAGATCGCGAGGATCGTCGCGGCGAGTCCAGCCAGAGCGATGAGGATGCCGAGGACGAAGCGTTTGGCGGAGAACCCGGGACCCGTGGCGGCAGCCTGGGTTTCCGAGATATTCCGGGCAAAACGAGGGTCTTCACTGCGCAGCTGCTTCTCCAGTTGGTCCAACAGCTGCTGTTCGTGATCGGAGAGTGGCATCTCGAACCCCCGTTTCGCTTCTCAAGTCTTTCCCCCAATCATAGTCTCTGACGCTTGAAAAAACATCTCCGGGGGCCGTCAGGAGCCGGATTCCCACTGGGTCTTCAGACTGTGCTCCCGCTCACCCGCCCTCAGTCCTCGGGACGTCTGCGCAGAAGCGAGGCCTGAGAGATCGCTTCGCTGCCGAACCGACGTCTCACCTCGTCGAGGGCCACCTCGGCCTCGCGTCCGGAATGTTCCGGTTCGTCCAAGGTGGCCTGCCGTCCGGTGACGGCGAAGTCGCTGAGGCCGGCTGCTCTGACTCCGAGCAGCCTGACTCCCTGGGCGCGCTGCTCGCGCAGCTTGCGCAGGGCCGGGCGCAGCCCCTCGTACATCTCACGGGCCAGGTCAGTCGGAGCCGACAGTGTCACCGACCTCGACAGGGTGGTGAAATCGCCGAGGCGGTACTTCAGTCCGAGGCTCGTGGCCACCTTTCCCTCCGCACGGACCCTGTATGCGACCTTGTCGGCCAGGCGCAGCAGTTCGTGCTCGAGCACATCGATGTCCCAGATGTCTTCGCCGAAGGTGTTCTCCGCGCTGATCGAATGTTCCTTGGCCTGCTGGTCGAATCCGGAGGAGTCCTGGCCGTGCGCGGCCCGCCACAGCTGGTGGCCGTGGGCACCGAAGACACGTGCCGCCCAATCCTCATCGACGGCGGCAAGATCGCCGATGCTCCGGATGCCGTAGCGGAAGAATCCCTCCTGCGTCTTCTCCCCCACTCCGGGCAGAGCCTCGATCGGCATCGGGTCGAGGAATTCCTGAGTCGCGGCCACAGGCACAAGCAGCTGGCCGTTCGGCTTCGCCCGGGCGGAAGCGAGTTTGGCCACAACTCTGCTGACGGCTATGCCCACCGAGGCACTCAGCCCAGTGCGCTCTCGGATCTGTGCCCGCAGCCGGGTGGTGATCTCCACCGGGGATCCGAGACGGCGCACGGCACCGGAGACGTCGACATAGGCTTCGTCGACGCTGACCTGCCGCACATCGGGGGTCACCTCGGAGACGAGGTCGAAGACTTGGCGGGAAAACGAGGAGTACAGGCCATGGGACGGTGGGATCACCTCGGCGATGGGGCACAGATTCATGGCCCTCGACATCGGCATCGCCGCATGCACGCCGAATTCGCGCGCTTCGTAGCTGGCCGAGACGACGACTCCGCGGCCGCTGCGTCCACCGACGATGACGGGGCGTCCGATGAGGTGGGGACGGCTGAGCAGCTCGACGGAGACGAAGAACGAGTCCATGTCGAGGTGGAGCATGGTGGCACCGGCGTCGTCCGTGCCCAGTCGGCTCAGATCACCCCCGGATCGTGCCAGCTGCTTCCGACTCATCGCCTGCCCCTCGCGCTTGTTCCTTTCGGCTCCGCCGAACAGTCCAGGTACTCTTGAAGCATGGTATCGCGCACCGCTGTCATGACACTGCCCATCGTCGCCGCTCTCGCTCTTGCGGGGTGTTCGGGAAACGGTGGAGACTCCGCAGAATCGACCACTTCGGCCGCTCAGGAGACCTCGGCTGCTGCGTCTCCGACCGAGTCCGAGACCGCATCGGCCGAAGCATCGACGGAGGCCACCGGTTCAGATCCCGATACGTCGAACGATGTGAAGGATCTGCCCGAGTACATCAAGCCGTACCCGGATTCCGAGGTGCTCTCGGCGTCGATCGTCAAGGCTCATAACGACAAGGACAAGAAGCTGCCCGAGCAGGTCAGCCTCGTCGTCCGCGCGAAGGCCGAGGCCAAGGACATCTTCGCGTTCTACGAAAAGGAGCTCGGCAAGGCCGACTTCGAGCGCCTCGGCGATGAGGTCAAGACGAAGAGCGCCCGCGTGGTCAACTTCAAGCACAAGGACAATGACAGCGTCCTCGTCGTCACGGTCGCCGAGGATTCGGAAGACAAGGCGAATTCGATCGTGACCGTCGGCGGAAACATCGGTTCATGAGCTCACACAGTTCAGTGACGTCCGGCGACTCCCCTAAGACCGCCCCGTCCGAAGCCGCCGCCGGCCTCATCGAGTCTCTCGATTCCCCAGAGTCCATCGCCGCCGAGGTGTCGGCCCAGCTCGAGACCTTCATCGCCGAGAAGGCCGCCCAGTTCGAGGCGATCTCACCCGATGCGACCGCGATCGGCGAAGCACTCATCGAGTTCACCCGCGGCGGCAAGAGGATCCGTCCCGTCCTCCTCTGGTGGGGCTTCCAGCTCGCCAGCGGTGACGTCCGCGCCGGCGCGACCGACACCGCTGCCGAGACCTCTGCCAGCCCGACGACCGGGACCGCTGCCAGCGCGACGACCGACGCTGCGGGCGTCACCGTGGGCTTGGCTCAGGCGGCCGGGTCGCTCGAACTGCTGCACGCCGCCGCCCTCATCCACGACGATGTCATCGACAATTCGGACACCCGTCGCGGCAAGCCGGCGCTGCACCGGCAGTTCGAAGCCCGCCATCAGCGCTTCGGGTTCCACGGCGACGGCGCCTCCTTCGGCGTCTCCGCCTCCATCGTCATCGGCGATATCTGCCTGGCGCTGAGCGAAGAGCTCTTCGAACGTTCGCAGGACGCCCTGGGCGGCAGCCGCCTGGCCCGCGAACTGCGCGGAACCGTGCGCCGCGATGTCATGGTCGGCCAGTATCTCGATGTGCTCGCCGAGGTCATTCCCCTCGACGACGAGCGGATCGCCGATCGTGCATGGGAGGTCCTGAGCTATAAGTCCGCGAAGTATTCGGTCGAACAGCCGCTCCTCCTCGGCGCGGCCCTGGCAGGAGCGGGCAGTCGACAGCTCCAGGAGATCTCCGCTTTCGGCCTTCCCCTCGGGCAGGCGTTCCAACTGCGCGACGATGTCCTCGGCATCGCCGGTGACCCACAGGCCACGGGCAAACCCGCCGGTGACGATATCCGCGAGGGCAAGCGCACCGTCCTCATCGCCGAGACCGCGGCCCGGATCTCGGCCGACCAGCTCGAAGTCCTCGCCTCACGGCTGGGCGATCCGGATCTCACAGACGCCGAGGTGGCCGAATGCGTCGATATGATCACCGAATCGGGCGGTCTTGCCGCCGTCGAATCGTTCATCGACGCCAAACACGCGCAGGCGACCGCTGTCATCGACGCCTGGATGGAAGACACGTCGACGGTCACCGCTGTCGGCGAACTCGCTCATGCCCGATTGCACGGATTCGCCACAGCGCTCAGCTACCGCAACAGCTGACTCAGCGGCCGACGACGCCCACACCCAGCGAACGGAACCCTGATCAGGGAACACGAAGCGTGCGGCCTGATCAGGGAATACGGATCAGAAGGCGAGGGCCTGCGCGCGGCGACGCACTTCCTTGCGGTTGCCGGCGCGGAGCAGATCGATGGGACGCCCCGGCAGGGAATCGTCGTGGGTGAACAACCACACGATCGACTCCTCGGCGTCGAACCCGGCATCGTGGAGGGTACTGAGCGTGCCCTTGAGAGGTTTGACGACTTCGCCGTCGTTGAAGAAGGCCAAGGGCACCCGCAGAACCTTCGGCTTGCCGATCCTGATGGCACAGATCACTCCGTCTTCGAGCATCCGACGCACCTGGGTGATGCTCAGGCCGGTCATTTCGGCGATATCGGGCAGAGGAGCCCAGTCCTGGACGAGTTCTTCGGTATTCACGCCCTCAAGCGTAGCAATATTCGGCAGAAACACCCCGCCATGCGGTGCCGAATGCTCGGGTCGAGCGCGCCCACTCGTTAGGCTGGGGACCGTAGCTTCCCCATTCGACATGAAGTCAACAGGTGACAGATGACACGACCGCGACGGCACAGACCCGTCACTGCCGCTCCTGACATCCGCGCTGCATCGAAGGTGAATTCGACCGGTCCGATCCCAGGAGCCGAACGGGTCGACCCCGAAAACGAATCCCCCACCGAGGTGGCCCCCACCACCGAATCCCCCGACGAGGACGCACCGGCCGCCTCGGCGACATCATCAGGCTCGGACTCCGCCTCGCCAGCTGAGGATCAGGCTCCGTCCGACGATCAGGCTCTGTCCGACGATCAGGCTCCGTCCGCTGACGGGCTGTCCTCGTCCCCCGATGATCAGGCCGATGATATCTCCGACCGCGCATCCGAGGAAGCGGCTCCGGGCACTGGGCCGCAGTGGATCTCGGGCACCGCGGGCGCGACCGTTCCCGTCACCCACGGTGGGCGCACATACAAGGCCAAGCAGGGCGACACCCTCTACGGTGTGGCCAGCAAACACGGGGTCTCCGTGCCCGCACTGGCCGAGCTCAACCGCATCTCGCCGCGTCAGAACCTCCACCAGGGTCAGGTGCTGTCCCTGCCGGAGAAGAACGACCTGCCCGATGATGATCCCTCGCACGTCGTCGCCCCCGGTGAGACCCTGCAGGGAGTCGCCGCTCGGCACGGAATCTCGCCGGCGACCCTGCGGCAGGCCAACGCCATGGGCGATGACTCGTTCATCAAGGTCGGCGAGCTGCTTCTGCTGCGCCCGTCGAAGGCCCGTCCGCGTCGCACTGCCCCTGAAGCGCCGAGTGATGTCCCCCGCGTCGCCGCCAGCGCACAGGTCGAGGGCATCCGTCCCGCTGTGCTGCACGCAGCCCGGCTGAACAAATACACTCTGCTGCACCGTCGCCATCCGGCCCCGGCGGAGGCGAAGCTGCTCGTCGCCTCGGTGGCGGTCGAACTCGGCGCCGATCCTGCCCTCATGCAGGCCGTCGCCGCTGCGGAATCCGGATTCCAGCACACGACGGTCTCGGCCGGCAACGCGATCGGCATCATGCAGGTCACCCCGCGTTCCGGTCGCTGGGCGTCCGATATCGTCGGCCGCGGACTCGACCTGCTCGACATCGCAGACAATATCGTCGCCGGCACCGTCATCCTCGGCTGGCTCATCGAGACAGCCGAATCCGAGAACGAGGCCATCGCCGGCTACTACCAGGACCTGCGCTCAGTTCGCACTGACGGACTGCTGCCGGAGACGAAGGCCTTCGTCCGCGCCGTCCAGCTGCAGCGTGCGCGTTTGCAGGAGGCCCAGTGACCGCCCGCCGAGATCCCCTCATCAGTACGGTGCTCAACGACCGATACCGCATCGATGCCAAGATCGCCCGCGGCGGAATGGCCATGGTCTACCGCGGCACCGACCTGCGGCTCGACCGCGAGATCGCGATCAAGGTCATGCACGAGCACCTCATCTCCGATGACACTTTCGTCGAACGCTTCCGCCGGGAGGCCATCAACGCCGGACGCCTCACCCATCCGAACCTCGTGGCCATCCATGATCAGGCTCGTGACGGCGATATCGTCTACCTCGTCATGGAGCACCTGCCCTCGGTGACTCTGCGCCGTGAGCTCAAGCACCGCGGCTCCTTCACCCCACGCCAGGCGATCGTCGTCCTCGACGCGATCCTCGCCGCCTTAGAGGCGGTGCATTCGACGGGCATCATCCACCGTGATCTCAAACCCGACAATGTGCTGCTGGGCACGGATGGCCAGGTCAAGCTCGCCGATTTCGGTCTCGCCCGTGCCGTGACCACTGCGACGACGACGAAGACCCTGATCGGCACCGTCGGCTATGTCGCGCCCGAGCTCGTCACCCGGGCCGGAGCCGATTCCCGCACCGATCTGTACACGGTCGGCATCATGTTCTACGAGATGCTCACCGGTACTCAGCCATATACCGACGATGTGCCGATCCAGGTCGCGTACCGTCACGTCCACGACACGGTGCCGCCGCCCTCGGACGTCGTGCCCCGGTTGAGTCCGCGCCTGGACGCGCTCGTTCTGTGGGCGACGTCGAAGGAACCCGAGGACCGTCCCGCCGATGCCGCCCAGTTCCGCCTGGCGCTGGCCGAAGCGCGTGCGGAGATGAGCGAAGCCGAGCTCGACCTCGGCGACCCGGCGATCGCTGCCGGAGAGCACTCCCCCGTGCTCACCGCGAGCATCGACCTCGGGGAGGAGGTCCCGAAGGAGAAGAAGTCTCGGACGGACGAGATCCCGTATCTCGAGGGTGAGGATGACGATACCGGCACCGAGGCGGCCGATGACGACAGTGCTCACGCGCAGTCAGGTGCGGCTGCTGGAGCCGGAGTCGCTGCTGCCGCTGCCGGAATCGGCGGCGTCACTGCCGCCGTGACCTCCGACGACGATTCGGAGGACGACGACTCCCGCGACACTGACAACGACTCCGATGACTCCCCCGACGACAGCGGCTCCGATGCTGAACCGACCGCCGACGATTCCCCGGGTTCCCCTGCCGAATCGTCGGACGACGCCGGCACAACCGATCGCAGTGACGATGAGGTCGGCGCTGCGGCGGCCGGTGCTGGCGGCGCTGCTGCCGGAGTCGGCGCAGCGGGCGTTGCCTCGGGGAGCGGAGCAGGTTCCGGCTCAGGTTCTGGATCCGGTGGCGACTCGGCGGATGGGACCGGCGACGCGGCCGAATCGGACGACGATGACAAAGCCGCGGTCGCGGCATTCGCCGCACCCGCCTCGGCGAAGGCGTCGAAGACACGTCGTCGCCGTCGTCGCGTGCTCGCCTCGCTCGTCGCCGTCGTGGCCGTGTTGGCACTCGTGGCCTGGCTCGTCATCGCGAACCTGCCTGCACCGACATCGATCGTGCCGGGCCAGCTGGCCGGCAAGGAGGTCGACGAGGTCACCTCGCAGCTCGAGGACAGTGATCTCAAGGCCGAACCCAAGGAAGTCTTCGACGACTCCGTTCCGGTCGGCGAGGTCATCGGCACCGAACCGGTCAGCGGCTCCGAACTGCCCCCGGATTCGACGGTCACGGTCGTCGTGTCCAAGGGCGAGGAGAAGTTCGCCGTCCCCGAACTCGAGGGCATGAAACGCGCCGAAGCCGAGGACGCGCTGAAGAAGGTCAGCCTCGCGGTCGGCAAGGTCGAAGAGGAGTACAGCGACACAGACGCCGAGGACACCGTCATCTCGGCGTCGAAGAAGCCCGGGACGAAGCTGTCGAAGGGCGAGAAGATCGACCTCGTCGTCTCCAAGGGCGTCGCGCCGACGCCGGTGCCCAATGTCGAAGGACTGACCTTCGACGCCGCCTACGCGACGCTGGCCAAGCGCGGATTCCGTGTCGGCAAGGACGAAGTGTTCTCCGATGACGTGCCCAAAGGCAAGGTCGTCTCGCAGTTCCCGAAGAGCACGGAATCGAAGCCGGCCAATTCCCTCATCATCGTCCGTGTCTCCAAGGGCAAGGAGAAGACGGATGATGACAAGAAGGACGACAAGAAAGACGAGAAGTCCAAGGACGACGACAAGAAGAAGGACAAGAAGGACAAGAAGGACTGAAGTGTCCTGGTCCGACCGATGTCGGGCTCAGCCCAACAGACATACCAGCCGAATATGACGGTGGCCCCGCAGTTGAACTGCGGGGCCACCGAATCTGTCTCTGTCCTCAGTGTGTCGTTCAGTTCCTGCGGGTGAGGTATTCGGCCACCTGGAATGCCATCTCCAGCGACTGATCGTGGTTGAGACGCGGGTCGACGAGCGTCTCATAGCGGCGACGCAGACCTTCGTCGTCGATCTCCGTGGCTCCGCCCATGATCTCGGTGACGTCATCACCGGTGAGCTCGATGTGCAGTCCGCCGGGGATCGTGCCGGCATCACGGTGAGCGTTGAAGAAGCCTTCGACTTCTGCCATGACATCTTCGAAGCGGCGGGTCTTGTACCCGGTGTTCGAGGTGATCGTATTGCCGTGCATCGGATCGCAGACCCAGGTCACATGCGACAGCCGATCGCCGATTCCCTTCAGCAGTGCAGGCAGCGCCTCACCGATCTGGCCGGCGCCCATCCGAGTGACGAAGGTCAGACGTCCGGGTTCGGCGTCCGGATCGAGCTTCTCGGCCAGGGCCAGAGCATCGTCAGCGGTGGCCGTGGGCCCGAGCTTGACGCCGATGGGGTTGCGCACCTTCGACAGGAAGTCCACGTGGGCGCCGTCGATCTCGCGAGTGCGCTCACCGATCCACAGGAAGTGGCCGGACACGTCGTAGGCGTCACCGGTGCGCGAGTCGATCCGGGTCAGTGCACGTTCGTATTCGAGCAGCAGAGCTTCGTGGGCGGCGTAGAACTCGGTGGTCTTGAGCGCATCGAAATCGGCTCCGCAGGCATCCATGAAGCGGATGGCACGGTCGATTTCGGCAGCGGTCTGTTCATAGCGCTGGTAGCCGGGATTCGATGCGAGGAAACCGCGGTTCCAGTCGTGGACGAAGCGCAGGTCGGCGAAGCCGCCCTGGGTGAATGCGCGGATGAGGTTCAGCGTGGATGCCGAGATATGGTATGCCTTGAGCAGGCGCTCGGGATCGTGGCGGCGGGACTCCTCGGTGAATTCGTAGCCGTTGACGATGTCGCCGCGGAACGACGGCAGGGTGACGCCGTCGCGCGTCTCCATATCGGCAGAGCGCGGCTTGGCGAACTGCCCGGCCATGCGGCCGATCTTCACCACGGGCATCGAGCCGCCGTAGGTGAGCACGGCCGCCATCTGCAGAACCGTCTGCACGCGGGCCCGGATCTTATCCGCCTGGGCTCCGTCGAAGGATTCGGCGCAGTCGCCGCCGGCCAGAACGAAGGCCTCGCCGCGCGAAGCGGCAGCGATACGCTGTTTGAGCACATCGGCTTCGCCGGCGAACACCAACGGCGGAGAGTCGCGCAGATCGGTGAGAACTGCGTCGAGCGCGGCGCTGTCGAGATAGGTCGGCTGCTGCTGCGGATCCATCTCGCGCCAGTCATCGAGACCGCGAAGACTGTCATCGCCGGCTGCGGCGATTTCTCTGTCGGACAGGACCGGATCGGTGTGGAGACTCAATGTTTCACTTTCATGGGTTTTCGGTGCCGGTCTCAAAGTCCTCGGCCGAGACATTGTCGAGGAAGTCTCTGAACTGAGCGACTTCCTCTTCATCGGCCTCGGGGGCTTCGATTCCGGATTCTTCAAGCAATTGTGTGTCGACGTAGACAGGGCAGTGCGCTGTCAGCGCCAGAGTCACCGCGTCCGAAGGGCGCGCGGAGATCGACTTCCCGTCGTTCGTGTGCAGTTCGGCCAGGAAGATCTGACCATCCTTGCCGGTGATCGTCACGTCCTGCAGCTCGGCGTCGTACTTCTCGAGGACGTCGAGCAGCAGAGCATGTGCCATGGGGCGCGGCGGGGTCAGCCCCCGCTGTGCGATCGACAGCGCATTGGCCTCGATCGCACCGACCCAGATCGGCAGGTAGTAGGCAGGTTCGCTGGCCTTGAGCAGGAGAATCGGTTGGTTGGCGGGCATTTCGATGCGGACGCCGACAACCTCGACTTCAACTTTTGACATCATCCCCCGGTCAGGAGCGCGGACGCTGCTGGAAGATCATTCGGAACTTGCCGATCTGCACATCGGCTCCGTTCTGCAGTTCGATGGAGTCGATGAGCTGACGCCCCACATACGTGCCGTTGAGTGATCCCGTGTCGCGCAGCGTGAAACCGCTGGGAGTACGGATGAACTCGGCATGCTTGCGCGAGACGGTGACGTCATCGAGGAAGATGTCGGCGTTCGGGCTGCGGCCCACTGTGACCACATCGGTGTCGAGGAGGATCTGCGAACCGGAGTCCGGTCCGGAGACGACGACGAGCAGAGCATCGGCATCCTGCAGACCTTCGAGGTCGGGCACCGGGTGGATCTCGCCGGTATGGGGATCCAGGATTCCGTGGAACTGCTGGCTGCCCGAATCGTTCATCGGATCCTGACCGCCGTTCGTCGGGTCGCCCTGCGGCTGGCCCGACTGAGGCTGACCCGACTGAGGCTGACCGCCTTGCGGCTGGCCGGACTGCGGTTGGCCATACTGACCGGGGCCGGGCTGGCTGCCCTGCTGCTGGTGGGGATCGAACTGACCGTACTGGCCGGCATCGTTCGAACCGTACTGCTGCTGCCCGCCCTGCTCCGGATAGTTTCCGTACTGCTGCTGGCCTTGGCTGCCCTGGGGCTGTGCGAACTGGCCGGCACCGTTGGAACCGTACGCCTGCTGACCCTGACCGCCCTGGGGCTGACCGCTCTGCGGCTGGCCGTAGTTCTGCGGCTGATACTGCTGCGGCTGCCCCTGGCTGCCCTGACCGTTGCCGACATAGGGCTGACCGGCAGGCTGGGACGCACCGTAGTTCTGTCCACCCTGCGGAGTGCCGCCGAACTGCTGACCGTTGCTGTACGGCTGTCCGCCCTGAGGCGTTCCGCCGAACTGCTGACCGTTGCTGTACGGCTGTCCGCCCTGAGGCGTTCCGCCGTAGTTCTGGCCGTTGCCGTGCTGTGGGGCTCCACTGGCCGGCTGCTGGCCGTAGGGAGGAGTGTTCCTCTGACCGTTCTGGTCGATCTGAGGGTTCATCCGAGTCGCAGACTCGTCATCGCCGTTGCCGTTGGCCCCGAACGGGAACTTCTTCGACTGCGGGACCTGCCCGTTGTCATACCAGGGCTGCGAGGGGGTCGGACGATTCTGATCGTGATTCTGCGACATTACGCCTCCTCGCTCTGAATGAGCTCTTTGTACGCCTCGCTGTCCATCAGCGATTCGAGCTGTGCGGGTTCACTGAGTTCGACGAGATACATCCATCCGTCCTCGAACGGCGAAGAGTTCACGGTCTCAGGTGAATCGTCGAGCGAGTCGTTGACCTCGGTGACGGTTCCGGACACAGGTGCAATCAGGTCAGAGACACTCTTCGTGCTCTCGACTTCACCACAGGATTCCCCTGCGGTGACCGAATCCCCAGCTTCAGGCAGGTCGACATAGACGACGTCACCCAGCTGTTCCTGGGCGAAATCAGTGATACCCACACGGACTACTGCGTTGTCATCCGTGGTCGCAACCCACTCGTGGTCGCGCGAGTACCGCAAAGACACTGGATAATCCAGATCTGCCATGTCGACTCCTCTAGTTTGTCGGTGTACCAAGCATAGCCGCCTGGGCCACGTTCATAACAATCACGAAACGGAAATGTTACCGAGGTGCCCTGTCAGGCATCCGCAAGTCCCGTTTCTTCGGTATCTACCTGGGATGATACCTGCTTTTCGAAGGTCACGGAACGTGGTTTTGGCAGTTGGCCCCTGATCGGTATACGCTAGTTCTCGTTGCCCTCGAGGGAGTACGGTAACGGGCTATGGCGCAGCTTGGTAGCGCGCTTCACTGGGGGTGAAGAGGTCGTGGGTTCAAATCCCGCTAGCCCGACCACCAGTGAGTACCACCCACTTGCAGTCGAATGTGTCGTCACTTCGTTGATACGAAGGTGCGGCACATTTTTCGTATCCGAGCTCTTTCCACACCTGCCCCGCTTCGGCCCAGCCGCCGTGCCACTGCAGCCGCCGAACTTGCCTGTGTTTCAGGCCCGGCGGACGTCGAGGCGGTGCGCAAAGACCATCGTCAGGATGCCGACGAGCACGAGTATGCCCAGCCCCCATCGCAGCCCGGCGCCGGTGGCGACGACGCCGACCAACGGGCTCGTACCGAGGTAGCCCACGCGCATAAGCCAGTTCACGAGCGTCACTCCCCCAGCCCGCCCGAGCCCGGGCAGTCGTCCGGCCGCTCCGAGTGCACCGGGCACGAGCGTCGCAGACCCGAAACCGAGTGCTCCCATCGCAACGAGCAGCAGAACGGGCTCCCAGGCGGCGACGACGCCGATCCCGCCGAGGGCGATGAGTCCGCCCCCGAGGCGAGCGATCCGTCCGGCCCCGAACCTGGTCACGAGCAGGTCCCCGCTGAAGCGTCCGAGGCATTGGCTGCCGATGACGATGCTGAAGGCGATCCCCGCCGAGGCGGTCGGAACGTCGGCGAAGTCGACCGCTGCCAGCCCCGCCCAGTTGTTCGCAATGTCCTCGACCGCGGCACCGCAGATCGCCACGATCGCCAAGGGCAGCGCCGCCGAGAGGATCGCCCGTTTCGAACGCCCCGCGGCTCGGTCTCGCCCGTTCCCATCGAGGGAAGAGTCGGAGTCGGTCAGTCCCCTGGCTTCGGAATCGGTTTCTGATTCCAGATCGGTTTCTGAGTTCGCATCAGAATCGGCGACCCGCCTCGGCGAGGCATAGCCGCCGATCAGACGCCGTCCCACGATCGTGATGAGCACGGCGGCGATGCCGATCAGCGCCATCCACACCCGCATATCGGCACCGCCGCTGGCGGCCGCGGTCGCGGCGGCTCCGCTGACCAGGCCGCCGAGGCTCCACAGCGCATGCATCGACGACAGGATCGTCCGACCCGCCCGTTCCTGGACGGAGATGCCGACGACGTTCTGAGCGACATCGACGATCGCATCGAAGCATCCCAGCAGGAGGAGGCAGACCGCCATCATCACACCGTTGACCGACCAGGCCGTCGCCGAGGCGGCCACACCGAGCATCACCGTCCCGCCGATGACGACACGGTGGGCCCCGAAGCGGGCGATGAGCGCGGCGGGCAGGGCCGAGGACAGCAGCGATCCGACTGCGAAGCAGGCGACGACGAGCCCGAACTGCCAGGAGCTCAGTGCGAGTCGGTCGACCAGCAGCGGATACCACGGCAGGAGAGCTGCGAAGACGGCCCCGTTGCCGGTGAAGTAGAGGCCGACTCCGACGGCGGCTTGCGGGCTGCGTGGCTCACCTGTCCCGGGCACTGCCGTTCAGTCTGCTTTCATGACCTTCGCTGCGCGCAGATCTCGCCCTGCCTGTCCGAGGATGACGAGTGCGACGAGCACTCCGAGCAGGATCCACCAGAGTGAGCCCGTCATGAAGATGAGCACCATCGAGGCGAGGATCGGTGCCAGGCGGCGCAGCGACCACCACACGTAGCCGCCGAAGCTCGGCATCGCCACGTTCGCCGAATCCGCGACGGACTTGACCATGAAGTTCGGACCGTTGCCGATATAGGTGATGGCCCCACCCATGACAGCACCGAGCGAGACCGCGATGAGCAGGGTCTCGGGCACACCGGCCACTCTCGGCTCTCCCTGCACCTGAGCGGCCATTTCGAAGAAGGTGACATAGGTCGGGGCGTTGTCGAGGACGGAGGAGAGACCGCCGGTGAAGATGAACAGGGAGATCTCGTTCAGCGGGATCTTGTGAGCGATCTGGCTGAGGTACTGCAGGGCCGGCATCATGGTCAGGAAGATGCCGATGAAGAGTGCCCCGACCTCGAGGATCGGCGTCCACGTGAACTTGTTGAGGTTGAACCGGGCACCGCGGTCACCGACGAGGAACGAGGTCACTGCAGAGACGAACATGACGACCTCACGCCACGGCACATAGTCCGAAGTGGTCGCATGCCCTGATTCGATGGCATGCATATCGACCGAGGGGATGAAGGCGACGGCGATGATGATGATCGCCAGGAACAGCAGACCGCTGGCGCCGCGCAGGCCGAGCTTCGTCGCATATTCGGCGTCCTTTGCCAAGGCTTCGGCCGGTTCCTTCGCATACATCTTCGTGTCGAGGGCGAAGTAGCTGACGAGCAGCAGGGCGTTGACGAATAGCCAGTACGGCCAGAGCCCGAACGTCCATTCGAAGGGCACGCCGCGCAGCATGCCGAGGAACAGCGGCGGGTCACCCAGCGGTGTGAGCAGTCCACCGCAGTTCGCAACGATGAAGATCGTGTAGATGACCGTGTGGGTGCGGTGCCGGCGGTCCTGGTTCGTGTTGAGGATCGGGCGGATGAGCAACATCGCCGCACCCGTGGTGCCGATGAACGAGGCCAGCGCTCCGCCGACGGCGAGGAAGATCGTGTTGTTCCGCGGTGTCGCCTTGATGTCGCCCACGAGGAAGATTCCGCCCGAGGCGACGAACAGGCTGCCGATGAGCATGATGAACTGGAAGTACTCGAGCAGCGCGTGGATGACCGTCGTCGACTCTCCGCTGAGTAGGAACCATACAGCGATCGGCACGCCGAGGACGAGGGCGACGATGAGTTTGACGAGGTTGCGATCCCAGATCTTCTCCGTGGCCGGGATGAGCGGGAGCACTGCGATGCACCCGAGCAGCAGAACGAACGGAATGATGCTCCACCAGGCCACGACCATCCGGGGACTCCTTTACTCACTGTCGACGAGCAGTCTCGTCATGTCGACGCTGACGCTGTTCCACTCTACTGAACTCAGCCCAGCGTTTCGGACCAGGGGCTGTCAGACGGACAGAGGAAGTCCGGAACAGTGGCGTTGACTGCCCCAGACAGGGCAACAGGAGGAACTCGAATCGGGGTGAGGCTGACGAAGTCGAAGAGGGACGGTCAGTTCGCCGAGGTGGGGGCCGCCTCCTCGGCGAGGGACCGATCCTTGCGCAGTCCGATGAACAGACTGACGATCGCGACGACGAACACGAGGCCCAGCCCCATGGTCAGTCCCGGTTCGGCCTGGTAGGCCTTGGCGACCGCCTTGAATCCGAGGAAGCCGACGGTCGAGTAGATGAGCGCCCACAGCGATCCGCCGACGACAAGCGCCGGGACGTAGCGGCGGTATCGCATCCCCGTGGTTCCGGCGGCGAGGTTGACCACTGTCTGCAGTCCGACGGTGAGGAAGCTCAGCGCCACGACGGGCGCCCCGAAGCGGTCGATCGTATCCTCGGCACGACGGTATTTCGGTCCGGCCATGATCTTCTCGACCCGCTCGAACTTGCGGATTCCCTTGCGGGCGAAGCGGCCGAGGAGGAAGGTGCCGCCGGCTCGGCAGATGATGATGCCGAACATGATCAGCCAAGTCACGGCGATCGGAAACGACCAGTCGAGCGGGTTCATCGTTGAGGCGCACTCCTTCTGGGCATTCCCGCTGCACTGACGTGCTGCGGCTTCACGGTTCGGTCCCTCCTATCATAGACCCGTAAGGTTAGGTTTCCCTCAGCCGGCGATCGGTCGAGACGGATCTCACTCTCTGCAGTCGCAGCCATCTCTGCGGTTGCGGCCGTCTCTGCCGCCACAGCCGTCGCACGCGCACGAGGCAGTGCCGAGAGATGCCCGGCACCGCCTCGGCGCGGATGCGAATCAGACGAGCTCGCCCTCGAGGTAGACAGCGTTGACTCGGGACTCGATTCCGCGGACGTCTGCTGTGCGCAGGTCGCCGTCCACGACGACGAGGTCGGCCAGTCCGCCTTCGCTGAGGTGACCGACCTGGTTGTCGTCGAGCAGGCGGGCCGCGACGGACGTTCCGGCGGCGAGCGCTTCTGCAGTGGTCAGTCCCACCTCGGCCAGCAGGCTGATCTCTTCGAGGTTCTCGCCGTGCGGACCGACTCCGGCGTCGGTGCCCAGGGCGATCGGAACTCCCGCCGCGTGGGCCCGGGCGATCGATTCGCGGTGGGCTTCGATGACGCGACGGGCCTTCTCCACGACGGAGGGCGGCAGGCCCGCCCCCGCCTCGGCGGCCTTGATCACGGCCTGCGGGGCCTGGAGGGTCGGGACGAGGTAGGTGCCGCGTTCGAGCATGAGGTCGATGGCCTCCTCGTCGAGGTAGATGCCGTGTTCGATCGATCGGACGCCGGCGCGCACAGCGTTCTTGATCCCCGGTGCACCTTGGGCGTGGGACATGACGGACGCACCTTGGGCGGCCGCCTCGGCGACGATGACGGCGATCTCCGCTTCCGTGAACTGGGAGTGGCGCGGGTCGTCCCGGGGTGAGAGCACTCCCCCGGTCGAGCAGATCTTGATGTGGTCGGCTCCGGCTCGCAGGAGTTCGCGGGTTGTGCGCTGGACGCCGTCGAGTCCGTCGGCGACCCCGGAGGGCCTGCCTGGGTGCGGGGCCAGGAACGGAGAGTCCGCTCCGGAGACGAGGTGGAAGTCTCCATGCCCACCGGTCTGGGACATGATGTTGACCGCGATCGTCATTCGCGGACCGCGCACCACGCCGGTCTCCACGGCCATTTTCGCGCCGAGGTCGGTGCCGCCGGCATCCCGCACGGTTGTGACTCCGCCTTTGAGTGTGGCCTCCATATTCGCCACGGATTGGAAGAACTGCAGCGAGAACGGGTCGTGGAAGTTCGAGCTGGCAGCTGCCCCGGAGCTCGTGAGGTGGACGTGGCAGTCGATGATTCCGGGAATGATCGTCTTACCTGTGCAGTCGATGTGGTCGTCTGCGGCGTCATGTGATCCCTGCCCTCCTTCCGCCACCGAGGTGACTCGTCCACCGTCGATGACGACATCCCGGGTTCCGGGCAGGAAGCGGGTTCCGTCGAAGACCGTGGCGTGGGTGAGAACTGTGACCATGGGCGTGCTCCTCGTCATTGAAAATCAGTTGGTCGACCGTGCGCGGTCGATCCCTCACATCTATCACGGACATTCGTGCCCGCGCACCCGGTGAAGGATGCCAGGGCTCCCCGTGGAGGATGCCCGCGCACCCTGCGGAGGACCCCCGCACATCCGGCGAAGGAGAGGATCAGTCGCGTTTGAGTCGGCGCACGAGCACGTCGGAGTCTCCGTTGCGTCCCACGGAGACGAAGCCGTGGTCGGTGTAGAGCTTCGCGGCGGTGTTGCCGTCCTCGACGGACAGGCTCACCGCCGGGAATCCGCTCATCCGTGCCAGTGTGCACACGGTGTCGACGAGTGCTCCGCCGATCCCCTGCCCCTGATGCTCGGGCAGCACGGCCACGGAGAGTTCGGGAATGTCCGCTGCCACCCAGCCATAGCCGGTGAAGGGAGCGCCGTCATCGGCAGGTGCCAGGTCATGCCTGTCTGCCGAGTCCTCAGCGGAACCGTCGGGGACGACCTCACTGCGGACCACCTCGGCGCCGGTCTTGCCCAACGCCGCGGCGAAGTCTCCGCTGACACCCTCATCGACCTTGCCGACGACATCGGCGATATCGGCCAGACGCACCCAGGCGAGTCCGATGATCGGCGACTGCGCATCAGCTTCGGCGTGCGCGGCCACGGCGATGTCTCCGTCGCGACCCCAGTCGCGGAAGTAGAAGACGGCATCGCTGCGGTGGGCCAGCTCGTCGATGTCGATGCGGGGTCTGTCCATCGACCAGTTGAAGCACAGGTCGAGGAACGGCAGGAAGGTCTCGTCGTCGGTCTCGGCCGGCAGCGGACGGATCCGTCCGCGCAGGGAGGTGTCGGTCGCCTCGGCGGAGGAGTTCTGTGAATCATGAGCGTCAGAGTGGGCAGCGTTCATGAGATTCCTTTCTCGACGGCGCGTTCGATCCACGCCCGGTTGCGTACTCGCCAGCCCAGGGTCAGGGCGCGGAAACCGACGAATCCGATGCAGAAGCCGGCCCAGAGTCCGGGAGCTCCGGGCCAGATGCTGATGATCGGGATGAGCAGAATCGCGTATCCGATCACAGCGACCAATTGTGCCAGAGCGAGGTACTTCGCGTCCTCGGCTCCCATCAGCACGCCGTCGAGGACGAAGACGTACCCGGCGATCGGCATGCTCAGCGCCAGCACCGGCAGGAGGGCGGCGAGTGCCGACACCACCGCGGGGTCGGAGGCGAAGGCGCGTGGGATGATTCCGGAGCCTGCGAACAGGACGATGCCGACGACGATGCCGAAGACGATCCCCCACAGGCACAGGCGGCGGTTGATCGCGATGACCGCCTCGGTGTTCTTCGCACCCAGTTCGAGACCGATCATCGCCTGACCCGCGATGGCCAACGAGTCGAGGGCGAGCGCGAGTGCGAAGAAGATGCTCTGGGCGACCTGGATCGCGGCGAGGTCCGTCGTGCCCATCGCCGTGGCCAGGAACACGAGGAGGATGAGCGCTGCACGCAGTGAGGCATTGCGCACCAGCAGCCATCCGGAGGTCTTCGCCGAGGTGAACACGCCTGTCCAATCAGGGCGGATGCTGGCGTGGAGGCGGCGGGCTGCGCGGATTGAGATGGTGAGGTAGACCGCGCACATGCCTGCCTGCGCGATGACCGTACCCATCGCCGATCCCGCGACTCCCATGTCGAGGCCGTAGATGAAGATCGCATTGAGGCCGATGTTGGCGATGCACCCGGCTGCCGCGACGACCAGTGGGGTCTTCGTGTCCTGGAGTCCGCGCAGCAGTCCGGTGGCCGCGATGACCATGAGCATGAACGGCAGACCCCACCACGAGATCGCCAGGTAGGAGTGGGCACCGGCAGCGGTCTCCGCCTCGGGCCCAAATGCCTCGATCATTGTGCTCAGCAGGGGCAGTCCGATGATGATGATCAGCACCGAGGTGCCCAGCGCCAGCCAGATCCCGTCGAATCCTGCGGTGATCGCGCCAGGACGGTCCCCCGATCCCATCCGCTTCGCCACGCGTGGAGTGGTCGCATAGGCGAGGAAGATCATCAGGCCGAGCACCGTCTGCAGGATCGTCGACGCGATCGCCAGCGATCCCAACGCACCGGCACCGAGGTGGCCGACCATAGCCGTGTCCGTGAGCAGGAAAACGGGTTCGGCGATCAGTGCTCCGAGCGCGGGAAGGGCCAAACAGAGAATGTCTTTGTCGATCGCTGCCACGCCCTCGATTCTAACGAACTCGCCCTGCGGGTCTGGGACCGGCTGATCGGTAGGGCAGGGGCGGAGCCGGCAGCAATGTCGTGTCAGTAGCGAACTGTAGAGTCAAAGGACAAAGAGATCGATACTGATCCGGAAGAGCATCAATCAGTACGCATTGACGTGATCTTCATTTCCGTTCTATTTGTAATCGGATTGTGACATCGATTCCTATCGTCAGACCGTATAATTGAGTTAGGCACCTTCCCCAACGATCAACTTCCACAGAGGCGTGGAGAGGTGAAAGACCGATGAAGGACATCGGAGACAACGACGGACGGGCATCAAGCCTGCCTGCTGCTCCAACAACGGAAGCAGATCACCAGACCCTGTCCCAATTCCGCCGGGCTCATGGGCGTCGTTTGGAAATCGCCGAGGACAATGAGCTCGTCGCTCTGCTGGGCGCCTATGCTCAGAGCAGCCTCGCACAGATCAATTCCTTCGTCGCCACCAGTCATGTCGTCGCTCAGGACGTTGCCTACGCTCTCGGGCTCAAAGGGAGTCAGCCCGACTCGGTCTATGAGTTCGCGCCATTCACCGAGACCGCCGCCCGCCACCGTCCATCTGAAACAGACGAAAACGAAGCTGAATCAGACGGCGACGAGGAACCCAAAGGCGCCGCTGCTGCCGGTAAGGCAACCGAAGGCACAGCGACTCACGAAGTGTCTACAGCCATAACGACTCACGACATGCCCACTGGCGCTGGACTTGCCGACAAGGTGTCCACTGACGCTGGATTCGCCGACAGGGTGTCCACTGGCGCTGGACTCGCCGACGACTCGTTCTCGTCGCGCAGAACCTGGACCAGCGAAGAATCACTGGCTTGGTCACTGGCTCTGGCCCAGGTCGAAGCCGAAACCGGGACGAAGTTCGGAAAAGGCAAGGGACGAAAGAAGAACCGTGCGGCAGGACGTCGCCTGCGTCGCGTGCGGAAATTAGCCGTGGAGCTGCTGGCCGCCCCCGCTCCCCTGCCTGATTTTCCCGGCTATGACCCGAAACTGACATTCTTCACATGGCTGCGCAGCAACATCGAACCGACCGAAACCGGCGTCTATTCGGGTCTCCTCGGCGCGACGACGAGCAATTCGCTCAGGCACATGACCTCGTCGATGACGCTCACCCACGGGCTGCCGAAGTTCCTCAAGCGCTGCATAGATGGAGACTTCACGATTGAGCACGTCGATTGTGTGACTCGTGCGTGTCGTGACCTGCACTTCGAGCACCTGCCGGAGTTCGACGACTATCTGGCCCACAGGCGCGCCGACATCACGATCGAGACGTTCAAACGCTCGATCGCCCTGCAGATCTCCGTGATTCAGCCTCCCGAGGACACTTTGGAAAGCGTCGCCCTGCGTCGTCGAGTCGATTACAGCACCGGTGATGATGGAACTGCCTACCTCACGCTGACCGGGCCGGCCCCGGAACTTCAAGCCTGCTTCAGAAGGCTCGACGCTTTCGCACGGGCCGTCCATAGGAACAACACCAGTGCATTCTCGAGTCAGCTGCAGGCGGGAGACTGCTTTGATGAGGAGCGCTCGGTCTCTGCACTGATGTTCGACATTCTCACTCGCACGCGCCCTCAGTTGAAGCTGCGCATCATCAGCACGAACGAGTCCGATGCCACGGCGACAAGCACCGACTTCTCACTCGACGGACTCTTCGCAGGCCCTGACGGCACTCCGATGCACGAAGGCGAAGCACTGCTCGACTATATCGAGCGTGTATTCGACGACTTGGACAAGAGCGGGTACGAAGAACCGGCGCAATCTGTGCCAAGAGGTTCGGCTGACTCCGCGCAGAGCGAGTCGAGCCGCTGGGCATCCGCACCGCGTGGTGAGTCCGCTCGTGCAACGAGCACCCCAGCGGATGAGTGCAGCCGCCGGGCGCCCACCAGACCGGCCGACCGCATCTTCGAATCCCAGATCCTCGAGGCCATTCTCAGCAGTCGCACCACGACTTGCGACGCATCTGCGGCCCTCTCGGCACTCATCGGTTCGCGTGCCAGCGGAGCTCGCCCCGCCGCAGAAGGAACCGAAGCCGCTGTATCTGGCGCTGCAGACGCTTTCGGCAATCCCATCCTCGATACAGGCGAGCGCCGCATCAGCTTCGAGTTCCTTCTCGACATGCCGACCAACGAGTATTGGCTGGCGAATCAGGCCAGCACCTTCATCACTGTTCCTTTGCTGACTCTGCTCAGCCAGTTCCAGTCGAATGAGGACGATCCGCCGCCGCGAACCGGTCAGCCACCTGCCCCTCCGCCTACCGGGCCACCGACTCCACCGCCAACCGACTCAATCTCGCCGAGCACAGCCCCAACGCCACCAGAGTCTGTGCCCAGGAACGCGACGATGCCAGCTCCTGTACCTACAGGCGCCCATTCAACTCGAACGCCCTCCGCCTCTGCTGAGCCGACAGCGTCTGACGGACCGCTGCCTTCAGTCGATGTGTGCGATCTGGCGGGAATGCTCCCCGACGGGTCACCCATCCCAGCCGATATGGCTCGGCGAGTCGCCGGCTACTCCACCACATGGACCCGGCTACTGACCGACCCGGCAACCGGAACGCCTGTCGATGCAAGGGCAACGTCCTACGCAGTTCCCAACAGCGTTCGCAAAACCCTCGTCGCTCAGTTCGTGACGTGCACCTTTCCCGGGTGCACTCAACCTGCTGAGATCACAGAGATCGACCATATCGATCCGTTCAATCACTCCGACCCGAGCCAAGGCGGTCTCACCCGATTCGGAAACCTCCATTGCCTGTGCAAAGCCCACCACCTGCAGAAGACCAACGGCAACTTCGATGTGCGGATGTCCGAGCCTGGACACCTTGAGTACGTCTTCCGCAAGGGCGTCACTGTTGAGGTCGTCTCCCCGGATAACCCCATCAGCGTTGAACATGCCCGGCTGTTCCTTGAGGGCTTCGGCAGTGTCCAGTCGCAGGCAGGTCGAGGATTCAGTCCGGATCAGTCGGACGCCGAGCGTCTGTCTGCCGATGAGGATGCACCGGCCGCCGAGCGTCGTTCTGCTTCTGAGGCCCCACCTGCCCGCAGCGTCGATGCAGACGATGTTCACCCTGTCCCCGGCGATCGGAAGCAGGCGCGGAAATGCCCTGAACCAGCCGCGGCCGACGGAACCCCAGGCTGGAGGGAACTCGATGCCGAGGATCTCTGCGCATTCACACCCAAGACTGCGACGTGCAATGCCGGCGAAGCACCTGGCGCCACGCAAGCAGTGGACGACAGCTCCGAACTGCGCGACTGGTTCTGGGACTCCGGTGAGCCCCCTCCGTTCTGAGATGACTCCCGCAAGGCGGTATCAGCCGAAACTCCGGCGGCGTCCCCACCATTCTGAGATGACTCCTGTAAGGCGGTCTCTGCACGGCTGCCCAGGGCATTCGTCATACGCACAACAATGCCGCGACCTCCACACAACACCGGCTGAACATCACCAAGAAGTCCGGCTCCATACCGATGGTGGACTCAGGAAAGGCCGACGGCATTCAGATCAGAATCGACCCGAATATCGTCGGCCCTTCGCCCTCAGCCGCACTGCCACGCAGTTTCAGCCGCACCGTCTCTCCGCTTCAAGCGATCGACCCTTGCAAAGTTCTTGCTGACTGACTGAATGAATGCCTCAGCAGACCTCGAACAGACCTGCTGCACCTTGGCCACCGCCGATGCACATCGTCACGACGACGTACTTCACTCCGCGACGACGTCCCTCGATGAGAGCGTGCCCGACGAGGCGGGCGCCGGTCATTCCATACGGATGACCAACCGAGATGCCGCCGCCGTCGACGTTGTACTTCTCCGGGTCGATCCCGAGCCGATCACGGCAGTACAGAGCCTGCACGGCGAAGGCCTCATTGAGTTCCCACAAACCGATGTCGTCGATCGACAGGCCATGCGTCTTCAACAGCTTCGGGATGGCGAACACAGGACCGATGCCCATCTCGTCGGGCGCACAGCCGGCCACGGCCATGCCGCGGTAGATGCCCAGCGGCTCGAGTCCGCGCCGGCTGGCTTCATCGCTCGACATGACCACCGAAGCGGAAGCACCGTCGGAGAGCTGAGACGCGTTTCCGGCGGTGATGCTCGGAACCTTTGACGCCACACCAGGGTCGAGAACCGGGTTCAGCCCGGCCAGACTTTCCGGCGTCGTCGTGGGACGGTTGCCCTCATCGGCTTCGAGAAGAACGTCATGTCGCGAAGTCTCCTTCGTCTCCTTGTCGACGACGACCTTCGTCGTCGGCAGCGGCACTATCTCATCGTCGAACCGGCCGGCTTCCTGCGCGGCCGCGGTCCGCTGCTGCGAACTCAGCGAATATTCGTCCTGCGCCTCCCGGCTGACGCCGTAGCGCTCAGCCACCACCTCGGCGGTGGCCAGCATCGGATAGTAGATCCCGGGCACGTTCTCTTCGAGCCACGGATCCTTTGCCCTGAACATGTTCATCTTGTCGTTCTGGACGAGCGAGACCGATTCGACACCACCGCCGACGACGACCTCCTGGCCGTCGAAGAGCACCTGCTTTGCCGCGGTCGTGATGCCCATTAGCCCGGATGAGCACTGCCTGTCGATCGACATTCCCGGCACCGTCACGGGAAGACGGGACTGATGCAAAGAAGGGTGACAGCGTGAGTGTCATGCTGCGAGTGCAGCTGGCTCTATGATTGCTTCGTACTCTACTGGTGTCAATCGACCCAACCGGGCTTGTCGGCGACGTCGGTGATATGT
>NZ_RHFG01000013.1 GCF_004745485.1 Brevibacterium sp. S22 | reverse complement strand
TTGTTTAGTCGCCAGAGGACTACGTCATACGTGGGCACAGCAAGACACGTGGGCGCGCTGCGGAGTATACGAGACCGCCACGGTGCCGTATTCGACGAACGGGGAGAACTCCGCCCACCCATCTGGACCGGAGAAGAGCGCCACCTCCCTCTCCATGATCCCCCTGAAACGGGTGACCATCGGCAGCCGCACCACATGCAGGTCCTCGATGACCTCAGCGAAGTGTGCGGGCAGATCGAGCGGTGCGGAAGCGGCGAGTTCACAGACAGGTGCATCGGGGTGCGGTCGCGCAGTATCGGCCATGACCCCAGACTAACGCTCGCCCGGCCCCGGACCGTGTGGGAAGGGTCAAGCGCTAGGCTTGAGCCATGACGGTTTCAGAGATCTTCGACCCCACGGCCTGGCGTGAAGTCACCGGCTTCGACTTCACCGATATCACCTACCACCGGGCCATCGACCCCGCCACAGGCAACGACATCGGCTGTGTGCGCATCGCCTTCGACCGCCCCGAAATCCGCAACGCCTTCCGCCCGCACACCGTCGACGAGCTCTACCGAGCCCTCGACCATGCCCGCCAGACCTCGGACGTCGGCGCCATCCTGCTCACCGGCAACGGCCCGAGTGAGAAAGACGGCGGCTGGGCGTTCTGCTCCGGCGGCGACCAGCGCATCCGCGGCCGGTCGGGCTACCAGTACGCCTCCGGTGAGACCCGTGAGAGCGTCGATCCGGCACAGGCCGGACGCCTCCACATCCTCGAGGTCCAGCGCCTCATCCGCACCATGCCGAAGGTCGTCATCGCCGTCGTCCCCGGCTGGGCCGCCGGCGGCGGTCACAGCCTCCACGTCGTCTGCGATATGACCATCGCCTCACGCCAGCATGCGAAGTTCAAGCAGACCGATGCCGATGTCGGCTCCTACGACGCCGGCTACGGGTCCGCGTATCTGGCGAAGATGGTCGGGCAGAAGAAGGCCCGCGAGATCTTCTTCCTCGGCCGCACCTACTCCGCACAGGAGATGGCCGACATGGGTGCCGTCAACGAGGTCGTCGACCACGCCGAACTCGAAACCGCCGCCCTGCAGATGGCACGCGAGATCCTCGGCAAGTCCCCGAACGCGCAGCGCATGCTCAAGTTCGCCTTCAACCTCGTCGACGACGGGCTGATGGGTCAGCAGGTCTTCGCCGGCGAAGCCACCCGACTGGGCTATATGACCGACGAAGCCGTCGAAGGCCGCGACTCGTTCCTGGAAAAACGCGACCCCGACTGGTCCCCGTTCCCCTGGTACTACTGAGCCCGGACTGCGCATGACTGCCCGCGAACTGCACCCCGACGAGCTGCCCGTCGCCATCGATCGTGCCCTCACCGGCGAATCGATCCTCATCCTCCCATCTGGTCGGGACGGAGCCGTCACCGAGGCGACCCCCGATGTGTGGGCCGGTCACGGTCCTGCTCCGGCCCTCATCCTCTTCACCTCCGGGTCGACGGGCAAGGCGAAAGCCGTCGCTCTGTCCGCTGAGGCACTGACCACCTCGGCACGGGCGACCGAACGGTTCCTCTCCGGGCCCGGCGACTGGCACCTGTGTCTGCCGGTCAACCACATCGCCGGCTTCCAAGTCGAGCTGCGTGCCCGTTCGGCGGGCCGCGCCCCGGTCAGGACCGCCTCGGCGAGGTTCACGGCACAGTCCTTCACCACCGAGGTCGGCGCCCTGGTCGACCGGGCGGGCGAGCGACCGACGTACACCTCGATCGTGCCCACCCAACTCCACCGGATCCTCGAGGACGACCCCGCCGCCGAGGCGGCCGGACGGCTCTCGCACATCCTCCTCGGCGGGGCGGCGATCTCACCGTCGCTGCTCGACCGCGCGGAGGACGCGGGCCTGGCGATCGTGCGCACCTACGGGATGAGCGAGACGGCGGGCGGCTGCGTCTATGACGGGGTTCCCTTCGACGGGGTCGAGGCGACCATCACCGAGGCGGGAACGATCGATCTGACCGGCCCCGTCGTCGCCGACGGCTACGTCGAGATCAGCACCGACGGGATCATCACCCCGACAGACTCCCCAGAACTCACCGTCGATGAGGCGGGCGTGCGGATCATGCACACCAGCGATTTGGGCCGAATCGATTCCGGTGTGCTCAGTGTGCTCGGGCGCGCCGACGACATCATCGTCTCCGGAGGCACGAACGTGTCTCCACATGCGCTGGAGGCCGGACTGCTGCCGAGCTGGCAGAAGGCGGGGATCGCTGAGATGCTCGTGACCTGGGTGCCGGACGAGGAGTGGGGAAAACGGATCGTCGCACTCGTCCGGATCGCTGACGGCGGTGGAGCCGGAGCGAAGAATGCGCGAGAATTGGCACAGCGACTCAATGCACTCGATCACGGGATGACCGGTCAGCTGCTCCCGCAGCTGGTCTTCCCGGTCGCCGAGATTCCGAACCGGACGATCGGCAAGCCCGATCGCAGCGCTGCGGCCCGGATCGCCGCCGATCTCATGGCGCGTGACGCGAATACCCATACTGGTGAACAACCGGTAATATAAGACGGCTCCACAATTCGACAGGAAGGTGAGCGAGACCTATGGCTGATGCCGCCCAGTGGATTTCTGGAGCTCGACTGCGAACTCTGCCCCTGGCTCTCGCACCCGTCCTCATCGGAACCGGCGCCGCGATCGGTTCTCTCGGCGGATTCACCGCCTTCATCCTCGACGACATCTCCGGCGATGACGACCATGTCAGCTTCGGGCAGATCCTGCTGCGCGGTTTCCTCGCGCTGCTCGTCTCGCTGTGTCTGCAGATCGGCTCGAACTACGCCAACGACTATTCCGACGGCATCCGCGGCACCGATGACGAACGTGTCGGGCCTGTCCGTCTCACGGCGACCGGGCTGGCCGAACCTCTTCAAGTCAAACGGGCGGCCTTCGTCTTCTTCGGTCTGGCCGGCGTCGCGGGCATCGTACTCGTCCTCATCTCGCAGGCGTGGTGGTTCCTCGTCGTCGGAGCCGCCGCCGTCGCCGCCGCCTGGTTCTACACGGGCGGCAGACGCCCCTATGGCTATATGGGTCTCGGCGAGGTCTTCGTGTTCGTGTTCTTCGGGCTCGTGGCGACCTTGGGCACGATGTGGATGCAGGTCGGCCATCTCAGCCTCAGCGGCTGGGCCGGCGCCGTGTCGATCGGCTCATTGGCGTCTGCCGTACTCATGGTCAACAACCTCCGGGACATCCCCAGCGACACCGAGGCGGGCAAGATCACTCTGGCCGTGAGGATGGGCGACAATGCCGCACGCATCGCCTATGCGGTGCTCGTGCTGCTGCCGTTCGCTCTGCTGGCACTGGCGATCCTCGACGGCCATCCCGCTGTCGCGTTGGCGATCCTCGCCCTCGTCCCGGCGCTCAACCCACTCAAGACAGTGCTCAGCGGCACGACAGGTCCAGGGCTGATCCCGCCGATCAAGTCCACGGGACTGACCGGGCTGGCCTTCGCCGGGCTGATGGGCCTCGGACTGGCGCTCTGAAGCGCCTCAGCTCATTCAGGCTGGTCTGGGCTGGTCGCCGGTCACTTGGGCTGGTCGCCGCTCACTTGGGCTGGTCGCCGTCGTCGCCGAGGCGCTCTTCGACGATCTCATCCTCTGCCTCTTCATCGGCGCCGACGCGCTTGGGCTTGGATGCCCGCTTGGCCACCTTCGCTTCGATCTCGGTGGCGGCTCGAGCGCGCAGCTTGCCCAGGAGCAGGTAGCTGAGCAGCGCGCCGATGATGATTGCTGCGATTGCCATGACCAGGTTGAGGCCGAGGAACGGGAACAGGACGAGGCCGGCGGCGATGATGAGGCCGAAGCGAGCGAGTGTGTAGAGCCAGAAGGTGCGCATTGTCCCAATTTTAGCCTCCGATCGTGACAGTCTTGTCACCGCCCGCTGGAGACCGCGCTCAGGTTGGTGGACTATCCTTGGTACATGGCTCGACTACTCATTGCCGCGATCGTCCTGGCGGCAGCGGTGACACTGTACGGACTCTTCGATTGCCTGCTGCGTGATCGGGGTCTGATTCGAGTCCTGCCCAAACCCGCGTGGGCACTCATCATCCTCTTCATCCCCGTCCTCGGGTTCATCCTCTGGTACCTGTTCGGACGTGGCTCTGAAGACAAGCCCTCGCGCGGCACACGCCCCCGCGGGCAGGTCGCTCCCGATGACGACCCGGACTACCTGCGACAAGTCGATCGCGAACTCAAACTCGGCAAACATGCACCTCCGGCTCAGGACGACGATGAGGAGGAGTCTCCACGCGACGACTCCGAGAAGTCGGATGATGACAGCGATCCCGCTGATTCCTCCGCCGACACCGATGACCGGGGAACCAAGGGCGAAGGCCGCGGCCGCTCCAACTGATCTAGCCCCGCTCGCCTCAGCACACGCATCCGCCGACCCTGGAACCCTCTGAGTCCACATCCGTTCACCGCAGCGGGCCACACTCGCCGGCACGGTCACAGCGGCGTCTGGGCAGCGAAACGATCCGGCGAATCGGTACACCTTCTTCTGAACTGCCCACCGAAGAACGTGGGTTCAGAGCCGACTGGACCACAACGGTCTTCGGCCAGCAAACCGCAGGCAGCCGCTCCACGCCTACAGCACGCTGACGGCCCAGGTCGAGGTGAATAGCACACGTTTGAACCTGGGCTATTCACCTCGACCTGGGCCGTCAGCAGATTTGGCTGCCGCTGCGGGACGTTCGAACGGCCTTGAGGGCGGCCTGAAGAGTCAGTCGAGGCCGGAGTAGGAGTGCAGGCCGTTGAAGTACATGTTGACGACGGTGAAGTTGAAGATCACCGAGGCGATGCCGATGAGGTTGAGCACGGCCACCTTCGTCGGGCCCCAGCCGCGGGTCGCACGCGCGTGCAGGTACGCAGCGTAGATGACCCAGACGACGAACGTCCAGATCTCCTTCGAGTCCCACCCCCAGTAGCGGCTCCAGGCCACCTCGGCCCAGATGGCGCCGGCGATGAGGGTGAAGGTCCACGTGATGAAGCCGACGGCCGCAATCGTGTACGAGGTGCGCTCCAAGTCGGTGCTCGAGGGCAGACGGTGCAGGAACCGCAGCCATTTCGGATCCTTGGTCTCATGCACGCTCTTGAGGATCTGGAAGACCGCGAGGATCGCAGAGATGTAGAGCAGAGAAGTCGAGAGGATTGCGATCGGCACATGGATGGCGATCCAGTAGGAGTCCAGGGCCGGGATGAGCTTCGCGGCCGGGGTGTAGAAGACGGTGATCGCCAGACCCAGGCACAGCAGCACTCCCCCGGAGACGAACGTCCCCAGATAGCGCACGTCCTTCTTCGTCAGCACGAGGAGGTAGACGATGACGGTGATCGCAGTGGCAGAGAGGACGTACTCCATCATGTTGCCCCATGGCACGCGCGCCACGGACAGGGCGCGGGTGAGCACTCCGCCGACGTGGAGGAGCATGGCGAGCACGAGCAGCGAGGTGCCGATGCGGGCTCCGCGGTGCCGGTTCTTCCGGGGCGACTTCACCGCCTCGGAGTCATCGTCGTCGGGGCGGTCGAGGACCGCAGTCGTCGCCGTCTTCCGGTTCGTCCGCCGCACCGTGCTGGCCTTGGCGGGGCTGGCGGCCCGGGACTCCGAAGTCTTGAGTTCACGCGCGCCGAAGAGGTCGAAGGCGTAGAAGATCATGGCGACGGCGTAGACGATCATCGCCGAGATGATCAACTGGTTCGACCACATTGCGAGGTCAGTGTTGACGTCCATTCATCCTCCGCACCCCAAGAGTGCTCTTCTGTCTCATGCTGCTGACTGACTGTCCGTGCGCCCGCCCGACTCCGTGAAGAAGCCGAGGCCAAGTGCACTCCGCGGCTATTCTACTCCGCGTAGTACTTCGGGTTCATCTTTCGTCCCCATCGCCGTCCTCACCCGCATCGGGTTCCGGATCGCGCAGGTCCTTCACCAGGCCGTCAACGGCGCGTTCGACCATGGGATCCTCACCGCGGGCCAGGGCGGCCACCTCGGCGTGTCCGTTCCTGATCCGCACCCACACGCGACGTCGAGGAATGAACAATGACAGGCCGAGACCCGCCAGAACGAGTATCGCGCTGATGAGCATGAGTGCCTGCGTCGGGTCTTGGGAGATGTCGACGGCGATGTACTTCTTCACTCCGTCGAAGGTCACCGAACCGCCGTTCGGCAGCTTCTGCGTCTCCCCCTCGGCGAGCTGGATGACGAGCGGATTGCCTGTCTCGTCCGTCATCTCCTCCATGTTCTCTGCGTCGAGGGAGTACACGGACTGCGGGACTCCCGAATCGAGGCCGAGGTCGCCTGTGTACCCGCTCATCACGAGGTAGGGATTGCGCAGCTCGGCGAAGCTCGAGACCAGTTCCCCGTCCTGATTCTGAGCGGCTGTGGGCAGGAACACCCCGACGAAGCCCATCTGCGTGCCGGCCGAATCCGGGACCTTGATGACGCCTTCGGACGAATATCCGGGGTCCCCGCCGTCCGGGATGAATACCTGCGGACCTGAGTGGACGATATCGCCCTTCGCATCGCGCACGGTCACCTCGGGGGCGTAGCCGTTGCCGGTGAGGTAGACGCCGACGCCGCCCACGCGCACCGGTTCGTTGACCTTGAGGACATGCGATTCGCTGTGACCGTCCGCAGTCGTCGTCACCTTCGCATCGAAGCTGCGCGGCTGACCGAATTGGTTGCCCACCGCCTGATCGTCGAAGGTGGAGGTGAAGGAATCGAGCTTGAGTCGGAAGTCCGGCAGATTGTCCGCATCGTAGTAGGACCCGGGTTCGAAGGAATCGTAGGAGACCAGCGAGTTCGAGAACGTCTCACCCTCGACGAGGATGCGCTGACCCTCGTAGCCGAACAGCGATCCGATCGCCATCGTCAGGGTCGCCATGAGCAGGGCGATATGGAAGACGAGGTTGCCGGTCTCCCGGAGATAGCCTCGTTCGGCGGCGATGTGATCGGACTGCCGGTTGATGCGGTATCCGGACTTCTTCAGCCGCGCCTCGGCGGCGTCGAGGAACGCCTCATCCGCGTCCGCACGGGTCTCTGCCTCACCCTGCGCCGAATCGAAATCGGCATATCCGGGCATCCGGGACAGCCGCCTCGGCGCCTTGGGCGGGGACGAACGCATCGCCTTCCAGTGCTGCTTCGTCCGCGGGATGATGCAGCCGATGAGCGAGATCATCAGCAGCAGGTAGATCGCAGAGAACCAGATGGAGGAGTACACGTCGAACATCTGAATGGTGTCGAGGAACTGCCCCCAGGCACCGTTGTCCTCCAGGAAGGTGTTCACACGGCCCGGGTCCTGGATGCGCTGGGGCAGCAGAGATCCGGGAATCGCGGCGAGGGCGAGAACGAGCAGGAGGATCAGGGCGACCCGCATCGTCGTCAGCTGCGTCCAGGCCCACCGGCACATGCCGAGGAACCCGAGCTGCGGCTGCGTCACGGTCGACTTCGCGGCAGGTCGGTCCCCCTGCTTCGCCGTCGAGTCCACGCCCGATGTCGGCTGCGTCTTCTCCGAGCCTTCGGTTGAGCCCGCCACTAGATCACCACTTCGAATCCATTGATGAGACCTTGCAGAGAGGTCATCCACATGTTCCATACGCCGCTGGCCATGAGCACACCGAGGATGATGAGCATGGTGCCCCCGGCGCGCACGATCGCGGTCTGATGTCTCCGCACCCAAACGAGCCGTCCCGCACCCTTATGGATCGCGAGCGCCAGGAGGATGAACGGGATGCCCAAGCCCAGGCAGTAGACGAAGGCCAGCAGTGCTCCGCGCCAGATCATCCCGTCACCGCCGAAGCCCACCGACATGCTCAGCACAGCCGACAGGGTCGGTCCCACACAGGGTGCCCAGCCGAGGGCGAAGGTCGCCCCGAGCACCGGTGCACCCCAGAGACCGGCCTTCGGGCGGGCGCGGATGCGGTGTTCGTTCTGCAGCAGACCGAATCCGCCCATGAACACGAAACCGGCGACGATGACGATGACGCCGAGAACCCGGAGGATGATCGGCTGCCATTGGGAGAACAGCGCTCCGAGGGCCGAGAAGCTGGTTCCCAGCAGCACGAAAACGACGGTGAAGCCGAGGACGAAGAGGGTGATGCCCACGACCACTCGCCACGTCTGTTTGTCCTTCAGCGAGGATCCGGAGAGACCGGTGACGTACCCGACGTAACCCGGGACCAAGGGCAGCACACATGGGGAGGCGAACGAGACGAGTCCAGCCAGGGCCGCCGCACCGGCAGCCAGCAGCAGCGGTCCCGAGAGGACGGTCTGGGCGAAGTCCGCCCCGAGCCCACTCACTCGGCCAGCACGTCCTCGATGAGTCCCTTGAGTGTCGACGCGTCGACCTCACCGACGACTCTGGCCGCGGCCCGGCCCTTCGCATCGAGGACCACCGTCGAGGGGGTCGCCTGCGGGGGCAGGACGCCGGAGAGCAGGGAGACCATCTCACCGTTCGTGTCGAGCATATTCGAGTACGGCACCTGGTAGTTCTGGATGAAGGCGTTGGCCGCAGCCTCCTGGTCACGGACGTTGACGCCGATGAACCGAGACTTGTCCCCGAACTCCTCAGACACGGACTTCAGATCCGGGGCTTCCTTCCGGCACGGCGGGCAGGCCGCATACCAGAGGTTGATGACGACCGGGGTGGGACGCAGATCGGCCAGGGACACCGTCTCTCCGTCGAGAGTCTCGAAACTCAAGTCCAGGGGTTCGCCGCGGTCCTCGACTGCCACCTGCGAGACGACTCCCGAGCCGGAGACATACCCCTGGTCGGATCCGGCCTGATCGGCCAGCTCGTCATTCTCGCTGCAGGCGCTCAAGACCAGGGCCGTGCCGGCGGCGACAGCGGAGGTGAAGAGGGCCCGACGATTGAGGGAATGACGCCCGAAACTCATGCTCCCGCCACCGCGGTGCCCGGCTGCAGATCCGCACAGATGCTCTCGTAACTCACGGACACCAGTGTGGACGAATCGAATGTGAAACTGGTGATAGAAGCCAGGTCACATTCCCGCCTGCGCGGGTCGTGGACGAGCGAGCGTCCCTCCCCCGACAGGCGGGTCATCCAGATCGGCAGCTGGTGGGAGACGATGACTCCCTCGGCGACCGGACCGTGGTGGTCGAGCTTGGCCCGCAGGCTGGCCATCGCGGCCCGCATGCGCAGCACGATCTGCTTGTACGGCTCTCCCCAGGATGGGGTGAGCGGGTTGTACAGTCGTACGAAGTTCTTCGGATCGGCCAGACGTCGCACGCCCACCTTCTGCCCCTCGAAGGAGTTCGCCGCTTCGATGACGCGATCATCGTCGAACACCGGCAGCCCGAGGGCCTCGGACAGAGGTGAGATCGTCTGCTGGGTCCGCAGCAGCGGGGATGCGACGAGTTCGACCGGCCGGTTCTCTGCCGACGCGAAATGCTGGGCCACGCGGGCGGCCATCTCATGTCCGCGCTCGGTGAGTCCGAAGTGCGGCAGCCGACCGTAGAGAATGCCTTCGGGATTGTCGACTTCGCCGTGACGGACGAGGTGGATGGTGGTCATGACTGCATCTCTCCGGCCTCCGGAACCGCGGCCGCGGCCTTGGCTGCTGCGGGCAGAGCGGTGATGATCCGGTCGAGGATCTCATCGGTGTGGGCATAGGACAGGAACCAGGCTTCGAACGCGCTCGGAGGCATGTGGATGCCCTGATCGAGCATGGCGTTGAAGAACGCGGTGTAGCGGTCGACGTTCTGGGCTCGCGCCTGCTCGTAGTTCGTCACATCAGAGTCGGTGAAGAACACGGAGAACATCGAGTTCGCGGACTGGATGACGTGGGCGACGCCTTCGGCCTCGAGGCTGGCAGCGACTGCCGGACGCAGAGTATCTGCGGCACGGTCGATATGCGAGTACACATCGAGTTCGGTGGTCAGCTTGAGCGTGGCCAGTCCGGCGGCGGTGGCCACCGGATTGCCCGAGAGCGTTCCGGCCTGGTAGACGGGGCCGGAGGGCGCGAGGTGGGCCATGATCTCGGCGCGGCCGCCGAAGGCCGCTGCCGGGAACCCGCCGCCCATGACCTTGCCGAACGTGAACAGGTCGGCCGGGCCTTCGGGGTAGCCGATGGCCTCGGACTCATAGCCGTACCAGCCGGCGGCGGAGACGCGGAAGCCGGTCATCACTTCGTCGCTGATCATCAGCGCACCGTGGGCCTTGGTCAGCCGCCGGATGGTGTTCGTGAACCCGTCTTGGGGAGGCACGACGCCCATATTGCCGGGGCTGGCTTCGGTGATGACGCAGGCGATGTCCTCACCGTGTTCGGCGAACACCGCTTCGAGTCCGGCGGCATCGTTGTAGTCGACGACGATCGTGTCCTGCGCCTGAGCTCCGGTGACCCCGGGGGTGTCGGGCAGGGAGAAGGTGGCCAGTCCGGAGCCGGCCTGGGCCAGCAGTGAGTCGACGTGGCCGTGGTAGCAGCCGGCGAACTTCACGACCTTGGACCGTCCCGTGTATCCGCGGGCCAGGCGGATCGCCGACATGGTCGCCTCGGTGCCCGAGGAGACGAGGCGGACCTGGTCGACGGGATCGATGCGGTTGACGATCTCCTCGGCGAGTTCGACTTCTCCGGTCGACGGTGTGCCGAAGGAGAAGCCCTTGACGGCGGCTTCCTGGACGGCGGCGACGACCTCGGGGCGGGAGTGGCCCATGATCATCGGACCCCACGATCCGATGAGGTCGATGTAGTCGTTGCCATCGGCGTCACGCAGCCAGGCGCCGGTCGCCTCGGTGATGAAACGGGGGGTGCCGCCGACGGCCTTGAACGCGCGGACCGGGGAGTTCACTCCGCCGGGGATGACTGCCTCGGCGCGGGTGAAGAGGGCGGCGGACCGATCGGTGGTGTGACCGTTCGTCTCTGCTGTCGTCATGGTTCTCCTCTGATTCTTCGCGAGTCGGGTCTGATCGCTGTCGGATAGGCGTGGGGACGGCTCAGGCGCCGTCGCGCTCGGTCATATGGTCGTAGACTTTGGTGAAGATTCGACCCAGGGTCTCCATCTCCTCGCGGTCGAGGAGATCGACGAGGTGGCTGCGGACTCCGCAGACATGGTCGGGGGCGGCGTCCTGCAGCAGCTGCCACCCGGCTGCGGTCATCACGCAGTTGACCCCGCGGCCGTCTTCGGGGATGGCGGAGCGCTCGAGCAGTCCGCGCTTCTCCATCCGGGCGACGCTGTGGGTCAGCCGGGACCGGGACATCGTGGTGTCGGTGGCCAGCAGCGCCATCCGCATCGTCCGCCCTTCGTGTTCGGACAGTCGCACGAGGATCTCGTACTCGGGCAGGCCGATGCCGTGCTTCTCACGCAGCTCCTTGTCCAGCTGTGCGCTGAGCAGCTGAGAGCCGTTGAGGTAGCTGCGCCAGGCTTTCTGGTCGAGCGCGGACAGCCAGCGGGGCTCGGTCATCACCGGCCTCCGACTGCAGTGCGGCTCGCGGTGTGACCTGCGGCTTCGGCTTGGAGGCGCTGCGCGACCTCGGTGGCCCAATAGGTGAGGATCGCATCGGTGCCGGCACGTTTGAAGGCGATGAGGGATTCATCGATCGCCTTCTCCCGGTCGATGGCTCCGGCGGCGGCCGCGAATTCGATCATCGCGTACTCCCCGGACACCTGGTAGGTCCACACGGGCACAATGGATTCCTGGGCCACCTCGGCGAGCACATCGAGGTACGGCAGTCCGGGTTTGACCATGACGATGTCGGCGCCTTCGGCGAGGTCGAGGCCGAGTTCGCGCAGAGCCTCGCGACCGTTGGCGGGATCCTGCTGGTAGGTCTTGCGGTCGCCTTTGAGTTCGGAGTCGACGGCTTCGCGGAAGGGGCCGTAGAACGCGGAAGCGTACTTCGCGGTGTAGCCCATGACGACGGTATCGGTGAATCCGGCGGTGTCGAGTGCCTCACGGCAGCGGGCGACCTGACCGTCCATCATCCCCGAGAGTCCGAGCACCTCAGCTCCGGCGCGGGCCTGGGACAGTGCCATCGAGGCGTAGCGATCGAGTGTGGCGTCGTTGTCGACTCCCCCGGCCTGATCGAGGACTCCGCAGTGGCCGTGGGAGGTGAATTCGTCGAGGCACAGGTCCGCCATGATCACGGTGTCGTCGCCGAGTTCGCGGGCCAGCAGCGACAGGGCCCGGTTGAGGATGCCCTCGGGGTCATCGGCCTGAGACCCGATCTCATCCTTGTGCTCCGGGATGCCGAAGAGCATGAGTCCGCCGACTCCGGCCGCAACCGCTTCCCGCGCGGCCTCGAGCAGGGAGTCGAGGGTGTGCTGGACGACTCCGGGCATTCCGGCCAATGGCAGCGGTTCGCTCAGGCCCTCCTTGACGAACATCGGCAGGATGAGTTCGGAGGGGTTCAGGCGCACCTCGGAGACGAGCCGACGGAGGGCCGGGGTCGACCGCAGTCGACGGGGACGGACGGATCCGGGGACCAATGACATGTCAGGCCTTCCTTCTGCGACGTTTCTGACTCGGACGCTGCGGGGAGGTCCCGGCTTCCACGTCCTCGGTGCGCTGGGTGAGTGCGAATTCGACGAGACCGTCGATGAGCGAGGTGAGGTTGGCCTCCTCGGCGAGGACGTCGACGCGCAGTCCGTGTTCGGCTGCGGTGTTCGCCGTCGCCGGGCCGATGCAGCAGATCACCGATGTTGGGGCGGGTTTGCCGGCGATGCCGACGAGGTTGCGCACCGTCGACGAGGAGGTGAAGAGGAAGGCGTCGAAATCGCCGGCCTTGATCGATTCGCGGATCGGCGCCGGCGGTGGAGAGGCGCGCACCGTGCGGTAGGCGGTGACGTCGTCGGGGTCCCAGCCCTTCTCCAGCAGCCCGGCCACGAGCACCTCGGTGGCTATATCGGCACGAGGCAGGAGCACGGTGTTCATCGGGTCGATGTCATCGACGAAGTCCGGCCAGGCCGCGGCCAGCCCACGTGCGGAATGCTCCCCGTCGGGGACGAGGTCGGGGGTGATGCCCCAGTCGACCAGGGCTGCAGCGGTGCGACCGCCCACAGCTGCGACCTTGACTCCGGCCATCGAGCGGGAGTCGAGTCCGAAGTCTTCGAACCACATGCGCACAGCGCGGACAGCGTTGACCGAGGTGAATCCGACCCATTCGTAGGAGCCGTCGACGAGGCCGCGGATCGCCTTCTCCATCTGGGTCGGTGTGCGGGGAGGCTGAACGGCGATGGTGGGGACGACGGTGCCGACGGCGCCGAGTTCGGCCAGGGCCTCTGCTGTCGAAGTTCCCTGTTCCTTCGTCCGCGGAATGAGCACCTGCCAGCCGAAGAGCGGTTTGGATTCGAACCAGCTGAGCTCTCCTCTGGATTCCACGCCCTGCCCCATGATCACCACCATACGATCCGAACCTGTCTGCGCCATGGACAGCGCCTGCTTCAGGGTCGTCTCCACGCTCGTCTGCTCGATCGTCGAGATCCCCCAGCCCAGCAGGACCTTCGTGTCCTCGTCCCAGCCGTCGGCGAGCAGAGCCTCGATGGCCTGTTCATGGGCCGCGGCGGTGCCGGTGAGCACATGCGTGGTGTTGCGGTGGCGGGAGACGTCGACATGGGTCTGCGGTCCGGCTTCGATGAAGCGCACGGACCGGACCCGGTTGGTCGTCAGCGCGGTTCCGGTATAGGCCGCCGTCGAGGCGGAGAGTCCGACTCCGGGCACGATCTCGACTTCGACCTGTTCCTTGCGACAGACAGCGGCTTCCGCGGTCGTGGTGGTGAAGATGATTCCGTCATCCGAGCTCAGCCGCACCACCGTCTTGTCGGGACGGGCGAGTTCGGCCATGCGGCGGCCACGGGTCGACGCGGCGACTCCGAGGTCGGCGGCGTCGATGAGGGTCGCAGCCTGCGGCACGTAGGCAGTGACGACCTCGGAGTGGACATCGGCGTCATAGACGACGGTTTCGGCAGTGGCGAGGATTTCGGCGCCGCGCATCGTCATCAGACCCGATTCGCCGGGTCCGCTGCCGATGAAGACGACGCGTGGGGCTGCCGGCAGGAGTCGGCGCGGCTGCACCTGGCCCGTTGTCGGTTGGCTGTTCATCCCTGCTCCTGAACCTTGACGGGGGTGAGGTGATCGGCGCTGGCGGCCGGGTCGATGCCGAGGCGTCCCAAGAGGTCTTCGGCCGCGGCGGTGCCGAGTTCGTCGGCGACACGAGCCAGTTCCTTCGCAGTCACCGACAGCTGCTGTTCGTTCCCGGTGCTCCAGTCCACGTCGAGCAGGGCAGGCAGCTCGGTGCTCTGACGGGTGCGGGCGAGCCTGCCGTCATCATCGGCCATCACGGCGTCGACGATGAATTCGGTGCCTTCGATCTTCGCCAGCGCACCGATGGGGGCCGAGCAGCCTGCTTCGGCGCGGGAGAGGATCGCCCGCTCACAGGTCACGGCGAGGTCCGTGGTCTGGTCGTGGATCTGACGCAGAGCGGCGCGCACCTCGGCATCGCCGTCGAGGATGTCCTCGGTGGTCGCGAAGACGCTGTCGGCGCTGCGCGTCTCCACCGCCAAGGCACCCTGGCCCGGCGCCGGGAGCATGACATCGAAGTTGAGCGAATCGGTGGCTTCGGCCAGCCGACCGATGCGACGGACTCCGGCGGCGGCGAGGACGACGGCGTCGAGGCGGCCGTCGCGGACATGGGCAATACGGGTGTCGACGTTTCCGCGCACACCGCGGACCTCGATGTCGGGACGGGCGGCACGCAGCTGCACGGCACGACGCGGCGAACCGGTGCCGATGGCGGATCCGGCGGGCAGATCATTCAGGCTCAGCCCGTCACGTCCGATGAGGACATCGGCAGGGTCGACGCGCGGCGGGATGGCCGCCATCTGGATGCCCGCCTCGGGGGTTGTGGGCAAGTCCTTGAGCGAGTGCACGGCCAGGTCGATCTTGCCCTGGTGGAGGGCTTGGCGGACGGCGGAGACGAAGACTCCGGTGCCGCCGAAACCGGCCAGGGGCGACATGTTGACATCACCCTCGGTGACGACTTCGACGATCTCGACGCGCCACCCGGTGAGCGCAGCGATCTGATGGGCGATGGCCGTGGACTGGGAGCGGGCCAGCTGGGACCTGCGAGTGCCCAGACGTACGGTGCGGCCGCTGAAGTGTTCGGGTTCGACGATGTCGAGGGTGTGGTCAGCGACCGGGCGGATGCCATCGGCTTCGACGTGATGTGCGCTGCCGGCCGTCGCGACCTTCGTCTCCGGCGGAGTCATGGCGTGGGCGACCTTGTTCACGGGCAGGTCGAAGAGCTGCATGAGCGCCTGGGCGTAGTCGACCTCGGATTCGGTCACGGCGAGTTCCTTGACCTTCACGGTTGGGGTGTGGATGAGCTTCTCGGCCACCCGGTGCAGTGATTTGCGGATCTCTGCGAACGCCTTCGCGTCGACGCCGTCACCGAGCTTCTTCTCCAGACGCTGGGTCTCTGAGGCGAGCACGTCCTTGGCATGAGAACGCAGAGCGGTCACGGTCGGTGCGACGGAGCGCTCCTTGGTTCCGGTGGCGATGTTCTCCAACTCAGCGGAGATGATGGACCGGACTTCGTCGATGGTGCCGGCGACCTTCGAATCGCGTTCCTTGTCGGAACTGCGCAGCAGATCACGGATCTCCCCGAGCCCGAAGAGGGCGACATGTTCGAACTCGCGGACGCTGGGTTCGATGTCATGCGGCAGGGCCAAGTCGATGAAGGCCTTGTTCGCGGCACCCTTGGGGTTCTGCGAGAGGCCCGCGACGATGTCGTCGCGGCTGACGACGACTCCGCGGGCGCCGGTGCAGGAGACGATGAGGTCTGCGTCGGCGATCTCTTCGGCCATGATGCGCGGGGTGAGTTCGCGGGCGCGCCCGCCCACCTCGGCGACGAGGCGTTCGGCCTTGTCCAGGGTGCGGTTGAGCACGGTGATGCGGGCGACGCCTTCCTTGTGCAGTCCCGACACGACGAGGCCGGACATAGCGCCGGCACCGATGACCAGCGCATTGGCAGCACGCAGGGATCCGATGTGCGCGGCGGAGGCTTCGATGCCTGCGCCGAAGAGGGACCGGGCGACCTCACCGAGGTCGGTCTCCGAGTGTGCGCGTTTGCCCACGCGCAGCGCCTGCTGCAGTGCCTGGGAGAGCTCGGAGGTCAGGGCTTTGTCCGACTGCGAATCCGTGAACGCCGAGCGGAGTTGGCCGAGGATCTGGGCTTCGCCGATGGCCATCGAGTCGAGTCCGCAGGCGACCTTGAGCAGGTGCTCCATGGCCTGATTGTCATAGTGGGCGTAGAAGTGCCCGGCGATATCGGACCATTCTTTGTCGATCGAGGTCACCAGCGCGTTGCCGAGGTCGGCGAGTCCACCGTGGAAGGCCGAGACGTCAGCGATGAGTTCGAGGCGGTTGCAGGTCGAGAGCACGGCGAGTCCTTCGATGTTCTCTCCGGCCAGGGCGTCACGGCGCAGAGTGCCGACCTCACCGGCGCCGAAGGCCATTCGGTCGAGCATGTCGATCGGAGCCGACTGATGTGAAATGCCGAGAACCAAGAGAGTCAATTCCTGTGCTCCTCAAAACCAGGGTTGAGCGGTGCCGTGTCCAGCGCCGAATAGTATGCGAGTACTTGCAGCTCACTGGCCAAGTCGACTTGATGGACACGGACGGTGTCCGGTGCGTCGAGCACGGTGGGTGAGAAATTGAGAATGCCGCGCACACCTGCTTCGACGGCCGTGCGGGCCGCCGCGGGTGCCGCGGCTGCGGGGACGGCCATGACCACCAGGTCGATGTGTTCGGACCAGGTGGGCAGCTCGTCCAGGGAGGAGACGGTCAGGGCACCGATGGCGGTGCCGATCTTCTCCTCGTCGATGTCGAAGACGGCTGTCAGGCGCAGACCGCGGCGGCGGAATCCGGCGTAGTCGGCCAGGGCCGAGCCGAGGCGTCCGGCGCCGATGATGGCCACAGCCCGGTCTCGGTCGAGGCCGAGGAAGGTCCGCAGAGTGGCGGCCAGTTCCGGACAGGAGTAGCCGACACCGCGGGTTCCCGATCGCCCCAGCTGGGACAGGTCTTTGCGCAGAATCGACGGGGACACTCCGCTGCGTGCGGCAAGGTCCTCCGACGACACTGTGGTCTGGCCGGTGGCGGCAATCGTCTCGACGTTCTGCAGATAGATCGGGAGTCGGGATATCACGCGCTCGGGTACGTCCCTGCGAACGACACCCTCAATCCTGTTGGCGGACAGAATCTCGCCCACGAATCCGCCTCACTCCTTCAATCGATCTCATGCGCCCAAGGCGTCGAGCGCCTTGGACAGCCGATCCTTATCGACTCGATGAAAACTGTGTTGTCGCCCGTTGAGGAGAACGACCGGAACATCCCATCCGTACTGTGCGGCCAGATCGTCATCGCTGTCGATGTCGATCTCGGTCACGGTCACGTCTCTGCCCTCGGCCACCTCGGTGACGGTCTGCAGCGCCGCGGCGCACAGATGGCAGTCGACGCGCGTGAGGAAGGTCAGATCGACCATGGCTCACTCCTCATCGGGTGCAACAAACCCCGCCGAGAAATCACTCGAGCGGGGGCGTAGGACCGTCGGGTCTTACTTCTTGTTGCGACGCTGGTGACGTGTCTTGCGAAGCTGCTTGCGGTGCTTCTTCTTCGACATACGCTTGCGGCGCTTCTTGATGACTGAGCCCACTCGGGTACCCCTTGTGCTTGTCGGTGGAGGGTGAACATCAGGTGCCCACCCATTGAACTAACCGTGCAATTCTATCGCTTGGCCGCCTGCTTTCCCAAAACTGTGTCCAGATCCACAGCGGCGTCCCCGTCGATCCGCGCTGCGGCGGGGATCGCATCCTGCTCAGGTGGCGTGCGGGGCAGGGCCGGGTTCGGTTCGGGCGCAGGCGCCCGATGTCGCTCAGTCGAAATAGGGGTCGAGGGCGTAGAAGGGAAAGATGTTCTTCCGGGTGCCCATCACGGCCCGGTCGAGTTCGGCTTCGGGGTCGAATCCCTTCGACCAGGGTTGGAAGGAGCCGTCGAATCCGTCGGTCATCGACAGCGGCGCCTCCCGTCCGGTCTTCGTCTGCGCATAGGCGGCCCACCGTCCGGGGATCCGGGCACCGGGATCGATATCGCGGTCCGCCGCGACGGCCAGGAGATTCGTCCAGGCGCGGGGCACGACGTCGATGATCGCGTATCCCCCTCCCCCGACGGACAGCCAGCGTCCCCCGGCGTGCTCGACGGCGAGGTCGCGGATGCGTTCGGCGGCGATGCGCATGGCGTCCACGCTCAGTCGCATATGGGTCAACGGATCCTCGCGGTGCCCGTCGCAGCCGTGCTGGGAGACGATGACCTGGGGTTCGAATGCGGCGACCACCTGTGGGACCGTGGCATCGAAGGCACGCAGCCAGTCCGCGTCCCCGGTGCGCGGGGGCAGAGCGATATTCACCGCCGAGGCGGCTGCCTTGAGTCCCCCGATATCGGCAGGATACCCGGTCCCGGGGAAGAGGAACTTGCCCGATTCGTGGATCGAGATCGTGAGCACTCGCGGGTCGTGCCAGAAGAACGTCTCCACGCCGTCGCCGTGGTGGGCGTCGGTGTCGAGGTAGACGATGCGTTCGTATCCGGCGTCGAGGAATTCGGTGATCGCTCCGGCCGCATCGTTGTAGACGCAGAACCCGCTGGCCTTGCCCGGCATCGCATGGTGCATTCCACCACAGAAGTTGACTGCGCGCAGGTAGTCCCCGGAGATGATCGCATTCGCAGCGTTGATGCTGCCTTGGAACAGCAGCGCCGAGGCGGTGTGCATATTCTCGAACCCGGGAACATCCTCGGTGCCGATTCCGTATCTGTTCGCGTCCTGCTCTTCAAGGCCCTCTTCGGTGCCGGCCTGCTTGACCGCTGCGATGAAGTCGGGGTCGTGGAGGCGGGCGAGCTTGGCCTCATCGATCTCACCGATGGGATTGACGTGGACGTTGTCCGCGTCAAAGAGTCCGAAATCGGCAGCGAGCTTCGCTGTCAGGTCGAGCCTGAGGGGGTGCATGGGGTGGCTGGGGCCGAAGTTGTAACCGGTCACCTCGTCGTCCCAAACGACATACACATCATTTTCGGCCATGCCCACCATGCTATATGGCACAGCTCACTTGCGCCGATTCCGGGGTCCCCGGCTCTACCATGGTGCTTGTGTCCAAGAATTCCTCGCCGCGCTACGACCGGCTGCTCAAGCCGGGTCGGTGGGTCCGTGACTTCGTCGACGACCTCGCTGTGGCATCACCGGCGCGTTTGGCGATCGGTTCCTTCGTCGCCGTCGTCGCGGCGTTCGCGATCCTGCTGATCCTGCCGGCGAGCATGCGCCATCCCGGTTCGGTGGATCAGGCCACGCACATCGCGAACTCTGTGTTCGTCGCGGTCTCGGCGGTGTGCGTGACCGGACTGACCCCTGTCGTCACGGAGGAGTACTGGTCGGACTTCGGGATCTCGGTCATCACCGCCGGAATCCAGGTCGGCGGACTCGGAATCCTCACCCTCGCCTCGGTGCTGGGAATGGCGGTCTCGCGCCGGCTAGGAGTGCGGCAGCGTCTGATCGCTCAGCAGGCCACCTCTGCGCTCAATCTGGGGCAGGTCGGCTCGCTGCTCAAGACCGTAGTCATCACCATCTTCACCGCCGAATCGATTCTCGCGGTGCTGCTGTTCCCACGATTCCTCATCCGTGGGGAATCCCTCGGCGATTCCGTCTGGTATTCGGTGTTCTACTCGATCTCGGCGTTCAACAATGCCGGGTTCACCATCCACGAAGGCGGGGCTGCCTACTTCGCCTCGGACCCGTGGATTCTGACCCTGCTCATGGCCGGGGTGTTCGTCGGGTCTCTGGGCTTCCCGGTCGTGCTCATGGTCGCGATGTTCTGGAACCGACCCAGCCGGTGGGACCTGCATACGAAGCTGACACTGACGACCACGACGACTGTCCTGGCGATCGGACTGCTGCTGTTGGCGCTGTTCGAGTCGGCGAACCCGGCGACTCTGGGTGATAAGAACGCCGGTCACACCTTCGTCGAGGTCCTGTTCATGGCGGTGATGCCCCGTTCCGGCGGGTTCGCGACGATGGAGGTCGCGGATATGAGCCAGGCTTCGCACCTGCTCATGGACCTCATGATGTTCATCGGCGGGGGTTCGTCGTCGACGGCCGGCGGAATCAAGGTCACGACTGTGGCTGTGCTCGTCCTCGCCGCGTTCGCCGAGGCCAGGGGTCTGCAGGACGTGCACGTGTTCGGTCGGCGGCTGACCTCCTCGACGATCAAACTCTCGATCTCGATCCTGCTCACCGGTGCCCTCATCGTCTTCATCGGCACTCTGGCGATGCTGCAGATCAGTGCCGAGCCTCTCGACCGGGTGCTGTTCGAGGTGATCTCGGCCTTCGGCACCGTGGGCTTGACCTCCGGGGTATCGGCGACGTCACCGGACTCGGGGCTCTACGTGCTGTCGGTGATCATGCTCATCGGCCGGCTCGGTACGATTACACTTGCGGCGGCACTGTCTATGCAGGACTCGGTGCGTCTGTACCGCTACCCCGAAGAAAGGCCGGTCGTTGGCTAACGAACACACTTCCATCCTGGTCATCGGACTGGGACGTTTCGGGTCCTCGACGGCGGCCACACTGGCCAAGCTGGGGCGCGAGGTCATGGCCATCGAACACAATCCCGAACTCGTCAAGGACTGGAGCGGCAAGCTCACGCATGTCGTCGAAGCTGACTCGACGAACATCGACGCTCTGCGTCAGGTGGGTGCCGGTGACTTCTCGACTGCCGTCGTCGGTATCGGAACCTCGATCGAGGACAGTGTGCTCACCACCGCCAACCTCGTTGACCTGGGAGTTTCGCAGGTGTGGGCGAAGGCGATCTCACCGTCACACGGCAAGATCCTCCACCGCATCGGCGCCCACCATGTGCTCTACCCGGAGTCGGATGCCGGTCGCCGCGTCGCCCACCTGGTCAGCTCCCGGATGATGGAGTACATCGAGTTCGATGAGGGCCATTTCGCTGTTGTAAAGATGCGTCCCCCGCGGGAGATCCAGGGCTTCACACTCAGCGAGTCCGGTGTCCGCGACAAATACGGCGTGACGGTCGTGGGCATCAAGAGTCCCGGCCGGGACTTCACCTACGCCGACCCGACGACCCGTGTGGGCAAACAGGACCTGCTCATCGTCGCGGGGCACGTCGAGCTGCTCGGACGCTTCGCCGGCCGCCCGTAGCAGACCGCACGGCGCACGCCGCAGATACGCCCCGAAATTCGCAATCCGCAGCTTCCGCACTCGCGGGCACAAAGAGAGCGGGCGACGGGAATCGAACCCGCGTCATCGGCTTGGGAAGCCGAAGCTTTACCATTAAGCTACGCCCGCGCGTCGCCATCCAAAGCCAACTGTCCGCCCAGGTGGTGCCGGTACAGGCATGCCGTGGTCGGCGACTCGAACCAGTCTACAGCCTTGGCCCGGTTTCGGATCCGCCGACCCCTCCGATGTCGCGCATTCTTCCCGCACCGTTTGTTTTCGCGGGGCCGGTCGACGCCTCACGGTACTCATCGAGAGCAAGTGTCCATTGAAAGTGCTGACGTAGTGCATACATTCACTACGCGTGCACTTCGACTAGGCAGTTGCTCAAGCATGGGCGTCTGTGGCAACACGATCGCCACGGGGAGATCGGTTCCGGGTCACCCGTTGCTCACCGGAGTCGCTGATTTCGAGGATTTCGAACGTCTGCGCGATACGTATGCTCGCAGCTGAGGCGCCTGACGAAAGAGCTTGGTCGACGTCGTTTCCAGATTTGTCACCTCGCTGAAGTTCAAACGGACTATGCGATACCCCAAATCGAGAAGGCGGTTGTATTGCTTGGCTTCCTTCTGCATGAGCCGAAACCCGTTGTCCGCATATTTCGTGATTCCGTCGATCAATACAATCGTCTTCGACTCCTCATGCGCAAAGTCGACTCGAGCAATGACTCTGTTTCCGTCCCAGATTCTCACCTGCTGTCTGAACCCGTTCAACTTCAGCTGCATGAGGGTGTAGACGAATCGGCTCTCCGCATAGCTCTCAGACAGCGGACCGACCGCCGATAGGAGTCGTTCAGCGCGACGCCTCCCCTTGACCAGACGATTGAGCACTGGCATGAACTCGTCCGCGATTCGCTGTTCGGCCAGCATCATCGTGTCCGGCGGGTACCCGAAGCGAGCCGCCTCATCTGCTGCGGCGACTGAGCCGAACACTGATGTCCTCAGACACGAGTCGAGGGCGGCGAATCCTTCCGCTTCGCCGAGTTGGCCGATGAGATCGAAAGCCGTTCGAATCGGGGTCGTCAGCGTCATCTTGCCGATGTGAACGACGTCTTCGCCGGGGATCGAAGTCTGCGATCTCCTGATGTCGCTGCTGTTGCCTCGCACGCTTGGATGCGCGATGTGCACTTTGCCTCGCGGAGGCTGATAGAGCGGAAGCTCGTGAATATATGCGGCGGAGGCCGACCAGACGACGTCGTCGACCCGATAGTAGGGATACGACGATGCACGCAGCTTCTCAATGGTGTCGAGAAGCGTGAATTGCTTTCTCCCCGTGGGTTCGTCGGTCTGCTCAATCACCTGAGCAAGCCACGATTCGTCCGTGATGAGCGCGGCGATCTTTGCGTGGCGCGGTCGAGCACACCGATTGATGATCGAATACATTCCGCTGCTCAGTCGCAGCAGGCAGCAGTCGATCGCATCTTTGATGGTTCGGCTCAGCACTCCGTGGGCGTTGAGTTCGCAGGTGCGGATGACGTTGTACATGCGGCAAATCTCCCCTTGCTCCCTTCATCGGCGCAAGGGCAGGTCGCCTCCCTGTGGATACTTGTGTCGGTTCCACAGGGCACCGACGCTCGAGTCAGCCGACCGTCCACAACGCTCGGCGACCGGCTGAAGCACAGAGCAGGTCGCCATCTCTCTATGGAGCCCGGCCCTGCGCTGACTCTTCGGCACCTACGTCGACGTAAACGGCACGGCGATCAGGGATGGTATTGCAGGCAGCCTCGTTGATTCGTCCACAACTGTACGGTCGAAGTGCAGGCGTAGCGCATACATTCAGGCCGCGCGCACGTTCGATAGACAGTCATTGGTTCAAGCGCTGATTTCGCGCTAGAGCGTCCCCTGCACACCACGAGGGAGCGACCGAAGTCGCCCCCTCGTACAGTGCCGGCGAATCGTCGCCGACGAGCCCGTCCCGGCGGAGACCACGACCCGGTGGAGTTCGAACTCGATCCCCGCCGGACCCACCACACGATCAGGTCACTGAAGGATCAGTGCTCGACCGCCTCCTCGGCGCCGAACCCGGTATGCGCGCGGACGTCCATCTCTGCGGCCAGTTCGGGACTCTCGACCGTCCGGTCGGTGACCGAAGCGATCCAGCCGAGGAGGAACCCGAGTGGAATCGAGATGATGCCGGGGTTCGACAGCGGGAAGATCGCGAAATCGGCACCGGGGATCATCGCGGTCTCGGATCCGGAGACGACCGGCGAGAAGGTGATGAGCACCATCGCCGAGATCAGCCCGCCGTAGATCGACCACACCGCACCGCGGGTGGTGAAGCGCTTCCAGAACAGCGAGTACACGATCGTGGGCAGGTTCGCGCTGGCGGCCACTGCGAAGGCCAGGGCCACGAGGAACGCGATGTTCTGGCCCTGCACACCGATACCGCCGATGATCGCGACCGCACCGATGACGACGACCGTGCGGCGAGCGATCTTGACCTCCGCCTCGGAGTCTTCCACCTTGCCCTTCTTGATGACGTTGGCGTAGATGTCGTGGGCGAACGAGGCCGCCGCTGTGATCGCCAGACCTGCCACCACCGCGAGAATCGTGGCGAACGCGACCGCCGAGATGAAGCCCATGAGCAGGGGCCCGCCGAGGTGGAGCGCCAACAGCGGCGCCGCCGAGTTCACTCCGCCCGGAGCGTTCTTGATCTCTTCGGCACCGACGAGTGCGGCCGCACCGTAGCCGAGCACGAGGGTGAAGAGGTAGAACGCGCCGATGAGCCAGATCGCCCACACCACTGAACGGCGAGCTTCCTTCGCAGTGGGGACGGTGTAGAAGCGCATGAGCACATGAGGCAGCCCCGCCGTGCCCAACACGAGTGCCAGTGCCAGCGAGATGAAGTCCAGCGGGTTCTCGCCGTACTGCAGACCCGGGTTGAGGACGCCTTCCCCGACACCTTCGGCGGCGTTCTCCACGGCCGAGGCCAGCAGAGTCGAGAGATTGAAGCCGTTGAGCGCGAGCACCCAGATGGTCATCGCAAAGGCACCGGCAATGAGCAGGATCGCCTTGACGATCTGCACCCAGGTAGTGCCCTTCATTCCGCCGACGAGGACGTAGATGATCATCAGCGCACCGACGACGGCGATGACCAGTGACTGACCGATCTTGCCGTCGATGCCCATGAGCAGGGATACGAGCCCGCCGGCTCCGGCCATCTGCGCGAGCAGGTAGAAGAAGCAGACCGCCAGCGTCGATAGGGCCGCAGCCATACGCACCGGACGCTGCTTGAGTCGGAAGGACAGCACATCGGCCATTGTGAACTTGCCGGTGTTGCGCATGAGTTCGGCGACGATGAGCAGCGCAACGAGCCAAGCGACGAGGAAGCCGATCGAATAGAGGAATCCGTCGTAGCCGTTGACGGCGATCGCACCGCAGATACCGAGGAACGACGCGGCGGAGAGGTAGTCACCTGAGATCGCGAAGCCGTTCTGCGGCCCGGTGAACGACCGGCCGCCGGCGTAGTAGTCCGAGGCTGACTTGTTGTTGCGGCTGGCCCGCAGGACGATAAACATCGTGACCGCGACGAATGCGGCGAAGATCGTGATGTTGAGGACCGGGTTGTTCTCGACCTCGGTGGTCGCGGCGCTGAGGAAGTCTACTCCCGAAGCGACGAAGTCTCCGATTGCCAGAGTGCTCATGAGCGGCTTCCTTCCGTTTCGGCCTGCAGTCGTTCACGGATCGCTTCCGCGGGCGGATCGAGCTTCTTATTGGCGAACGAGACGTAGAACATGGTGATCGCAAACGTCGTCACGAACTGCAGCAGCCCGAAGACGAGTCCGATGTTGATCTCCCCCACGACCTTCGTCGACATGAAGTCATGGGCATAGGTGCTGAGGATCACGTAGAGGAAGTACCAAACGAGGAACGCGATCGACAGCGGGATCACCACCGAGAATCGTTTGCGCTTGAGGGCCTTGAACTCCGGGGTCTCTTCCTCCTCGAGGAAGTCAACACCGGTGTTGACGGGGTCAGTCATTCTTTCTCCTTTGAATGGACAGAACATCAGTGTCCTGAATCACATGACCCAAAGGTAACGTTCAGCATGCGCTAGGGAATACCACCGAAAGTTGGTAGCTTATTCACATGAATGCGCACGCCAAGGAAACGCGGGCCCTCAAGGTCGAGACCCGTCGCCTGTTCGTCGAAGCCGTCGACTCCCTGCATCAGAGCGGCACGGGCGATGTCGTCTTCGGAGGCATGGTCGAAGATGATTCGGTCTCGGTCGAGGCCGTTGCCGGTGCCGACAAGGACCTGCTCTCCTCCCTCATCGTCAGCACCGGACGGGGTCTCGGTGGACGAGCGATGACCGAGGGCACCCCTCAGCTGACTCGTGACTACGAGATCGACCCTCTCATCACTCACCACTACGACGAGGAAGTGCTCGGTGAGGGAATCCGGGTCCTCGTCGCCGTCCCCACCCTGCACGGCGGCGAGGTCACCGGCATGGTCTACTGCGGCCACCGCGCGGACTACAACGCCGCGGCGACGCAGACAGGAGACCTCGTCAGGCGAGTGCGCCAGCTGTCAGTCGATCTCGCGCGACTCGGCTACCGGCAGGAACGCCGCGGCCCGGTCAAGGACGAACCGCTCTACCCGGACCTGGATCCCTCGGGTCGCGAGGCTCTGCGGCACACCTATGCAGAGCTGCGGGCCGTCCGCTCCGGCATCGTCGATGAGGAGACCCGGGAGAAGCTCACCGGAATCGAATCGCGACTGGCCGATATCCTCTCCGGACACAATCCGGAGAACTTCCAGACGCCGGTGCCCGCAGTGCGACTGTCGCCGAGGGAGACCGACATCCTCTCGCATGTCGCGCTGGGGTGGCCGAACGCGCGCATCGCAGAGGCACTGTCTCTGCGTGAGTCGACGGTGAAGTCCTATCTCAATACGGCGATGGTCAAGCTCTCTGCACGGACCCGACATGAGGCCGTGTCGATCGCCCGCTCGTCCCACGTGCTCCCTTGAGCAGGGGCTCCCGACTCAGCCGTTGATGACCTCGGAGTTCTCCTGTTCCATTTCCACGGAACGGTCCGCGGCCGCCTGCGCGGCCGCCTCGGCGATATCGAAGATCCCGGAATCGAGGAACTGCTGGAGACCGGCCAGAGTCGTCCCGCCCTTGCTGCTCACAGCCTGACGCTGAGCGGCAGGATCGGGTTTCTCGGTCAGCAGCCGGCCGGCGCCGTCGGCCGTGGCCAAGACCATCCGGCGGGCAGCGTCCTCGCTCAGTCCCTGCTTGACGCCGGCGGCGATCATCGCCTCGGCGAGGAGGAAGAAGTACGCGACGCCGGACCCGGAGATTCCGGTCATGGCCGGGATCTGGGATTCTTCGAGATCGACGACCAGCCCGGCGCCCGACAGCAGGGACTTCAGTGTGTCCACGCTGGCGGCGCTCACCTCGGCGGTGGGGGCCAACGCGATGACGCCGTGGCCGATGGCGCTCGGCATGTTCGGCATGATCCGCACGATCGGGTTCTCGGGGGCGAGCTCCGCAAGGTCCGCGGCTGCGACGCCGGCGGCCATGGACACGAGCACTGAGCTCGGATCGAGATCATCGGCGAGTTCGCGCAGGGTCTCGGCCATCATCCACGGCTTCACACCGAGGAAGACGAAATCGACTCCGGCCGCGGCCTTGCGGTTCGCGTCGGCATCGTCCTCCGCCGAAGTGACCGTGGCGGTCGGCAGCTCATTGCGCAGTCGCTGCGCCGAGGCGGTCGAACTCGTGGTCGCGCGGACGGTGATGCCTGCGTCGGCGGTGAGGATTCCCTGGATCAGGGCCGTGCCCATGTTGCCGGTTCCGATGGAGGCGATGGTGGTCAAAGTGCTCCAGCCTTTCGAGGTTTGGGATGCAGTGGTCGGTGTGTGTCCGTGCGTGCCTGTCCGAAGCTGATGTGCGAGACCTGCGATGTCGCGTTCGGACGCAGGCTCAGCTGTCGGCTCCGTCTTCTCCGGACCGCGCGGTCTTGTGTTCGGTGGTGCGAGTGTGGCTGTGGGCATTGCGCCGAGCACCATCCTCTTCGAGGCCGAGGTGTTCACGGGCGAAGGCGATGGAGTCGGCGAGCATCTTCTCGCGGACCGAGGGTCTGCGCACGAATCGGGTGTTGACTTCGACGACGACGTCGCCCTGCCAATTGTGCTTGGCGAGGTATTGCAGGGTCTCGGCCACAGGCATTGTGCCTTCACCCGGAACGAGGTGTTCGTCTTTGAGCGAGCCGGCGCCGTCGGTGAGGTGGACATGGCGGAGTTTGTCGAAGATCTCATCCACCGTCTCCAGCGCGTTCATTCCTGCTGTGGAGGCATGGGAGAAGTCGAAGGTGAGGTCGTCGTAGTCCTCGTCCAGGGGGTTCCAGTCGGGATAGTAGACCTGGATCTCACGCAGGCCGGCGCGCCAGGGGTACATGTTCTCCACGGCCAGGGCCACCCCGGACTCGTGAGCGACCTGTCGGACGCCGTCGACGAAGCCGAAGGCGTACTCACCCTGCCACCGGAACGGCGGATGGAGGACGACGGTGTCGGCGTTGACCTCTTTGGCGAGGTTCGCGGTGATCCGCAGCTTCTCCCAATGGTCTTTGTGCAGCACGCGGGGCAGGAACAGCAGGGTCGGCGCGTGCAGGGACAGGACGTCGAGACCGGTGTCACGGGCGAGTCCGTTGATCAGGTCGACGTCGCGGGTCTCGGCGTTGTGCGTGACCATGATCTCGACACCGTCGTAGCCGTGTTTGGCGGCTTGGGCGAAGGTCTCCTCGACGGTCATGGGTGAGACGGAGGAGCTGGAGAGGCCGAGTCTGATCCGGTTGTCGGAGACGTGATGAGCGTCCTTCTCATAGACGTCGTGACTGTCGAAGTACTCCTTGTTGCGCTTCGAATTCGAGCGCGCAGAGTTCTTGGTGGTCAACACCTTCCGCTGGGACTTCGACTTCTTGCTCATCCATTCCAGTCTAACGCGACCTCCCCGCCCCAGAACTACCTGACGGCGGCTCAGCAACCCCGCGCGAGGTTGCTGAGCCGCCGTCGGGTAGTAATTTAGCCGGAGAGGGCTTCGGTGTCCTCGTCCACCCAGCCCTTCGACCGGTCCACGGCCTTGTTCCAGAGACGGTAGAGACGGTCAACCGTCTCGTCGTCCATCGACGGGTTCCAGCGCTTGTCCTCGCGCCAGTTGCCCTTCACGTCTTCCTCGCCGTTCCAGAACTTCACGGCGATGCCGGCCGCATAGGCCGCGCCCAGAGCCGTGGTCTCGATGACCTCGGGACGGATGACAGGCACGCCGAGGAGGTCGGCTTGGAACTGCATGAGCGTCTCGTTCGCGACCATGCCTCCGTCGACCTTGAGCTCGGTGAGCTCGACACCGGAGTCGAGGTTCATCGAGTCGAGGACCTCCCGTGACTGGAAGGCCACGGACTCCAGCGCCGCACGGGCGATGTGGTTCTTGTTCACGTACCGAGTCAGACCCACCATCACTCCGCGGGCATCGGACTCCCAGTGCGGAGCGAAGAGTCCGGAGAACGCGGGCACGATATAGCAGCCGCCGTTGTCATCGACCTGTTTGGCCAGGGTCTCGACCTCGGGAGCGTCGTTGATGATTCCGAAGTTGTCGCGCAGCCACTGCACGAGCGAACCGGTCACGGCCACCGACCCTTCGAGAGCGTAGACCGCTTCGTCCTCGCCGATCTTGTAGGCCACGGTCGTGAGCAGGCCGTTCTTGCTGGCCACCGGCTCATTGCCGGTGTTGATGAGCATGAAGTTGCCCGTACCGTAGGTGTTCTTCGCCTGCCCCTTCTCGAAGCAGGCCTGCCCGAAGGTCGCCGCCTGCTGATCGCCGAGGATGCCGCAGATCGGGGTGTCGATGATCAGACCGTTCTTCGCCCCGTATCCGTAGACCTCCGAACAGGACTTGATCTCCGGCAGCATCTCGATGGGGATGCCCATATCTGCGGCGATGTCGGCATTCCAGTCGAGGGTGTCGATGTTCATCAGCATCGTGCGTGAGGCGTTCGTGACGTCGGTGACGTGGATTCCGCCGTTGACTCCGCCGGTGAGGTTCCAGATCACCCAGGTGTCCATGGTGCCGAAGAGGAGGTCCCCGGATGCAGCGGCCTCCTTGACTCCGTCGACGTTGTCGAAGATCCATTTGGCCTTCGGACCGGCGAAGTACGTGGCCAGGGGCAGACCCACCCGGTCCTTGTACTTATCCGGCCCTTCATCGCCTGCGAGTTCGTCGCAGACCTTCTGGGTGCGGGCGTCTTGCCACACGATGGCATTGTAGACGGGCTCACCGGTCTTCTTGTTCCAGATGACGGTGGTCTCACGCTGATTCGTGATGCCCACGCCCTCGAGCTGGTGGCGGTTGATGTTCGCGCGCGCCAACGCTTGGCCGATCGCTTCGTTCGTGTTCTGGATGATCTCGACCGGGTCGTGTTCGACCCAGCCGGCGCGGGGGAAGATCTGCTCGTGTTCGAGCTGACCGGACGAGACGATCTGGCCGTCATGGTTGAAGACGATCGCCCGCGACGAGGTGGTGCCCTGATCGATGGCGAGGATGAACTTTTCCTGACTCATTCTGACTCCTGTGTCGAAGTGGTTCTTGGTGATCGTACTCAGATGAATGCTCGCGAGACCACGCCGGCGAGCACAGCACCGACGAGCGGGCCGAAGACCGGAACCCACGAATATGCCCAGTCGGAGCTGCCCTTGTTCGGGATCGGCAGCAGCGCATGCATGATACGAGGTCCGAGGTCACGAGCCGGGTTGATGGCATAGCCGGTCGGTCCGCCTAAGGAGGCGCCGATGGCGACGACGATCAGTGCGACTGCCAGCGGTCCGAGCCTGTCCGGTGTTCCTCCGAACAGGAGGATGACGATGACGAGCACGAAGGTGGCCACGACCTCGGTGACGAAGTTCCACCCATAGGAGCGGATCTCCGGTCCGGTGGAGAAGGTGCCGAGGATGTTCCCGGCGTCCTTCTCTTCGTCGTAGTGCTTCTTGTACACGGCCCAGGCGAGGAAGGCACCGATCATCGCACCGATGAGTTCGGCGGCGAGGTAGGCCACCGTGTTGACGAAGTTGACGGGGATGCCCTCGGCGTATTCGCTCGCTCCGCTGGTGAGGATGCCGAACGTCACGGCGGGGTTGAGGTGTGCACCGGTCTTGTAGGCGACGTAGACACCGGCGAAGACAGCGAGTCCCCAGCCGAAGGAGATCAGCAGCCAGCCGCCCCCATTGCCTTTGGTCTTGCCGAGGACGACATTGGCGACGACGCCGACGCCGAGCAGCATGAGCATCGCCGTACCGGCGATCTCATAGAGGAAGATAGTGCCCATATCTCACAAACTCCTATTGTTTGTCTTTCCGGTGGGTGTTCCGGTCGATGGTCGACCCGGAGAGTGCTCCGGTGCCGGTCGATATTCGATTATCGGTATTCGGTTGTGGTCCCGCACATCGTTGTGAACGGTTCAGTGGAGAGTCGCCCCGACCAGAGCCGCCGCCGAGGCGTCGTCCTCCGTGGACTCGGCCGCGACCTGGGCATCGACGTGGGCGTTGAACTTCTCGACCTCGGCCGCCTCATGCTCGGCGTCCCATCCGAGGACGGGGGCGACGATGGCAGCGACCGCCTCGGCGGCGTTCTTCCCCCTGTCTCGGGACTCGTAGTTCAGCCGCATCCGCCGCTCCAGGATGTCGCCGAGGTGGACGGCCCCTTCCGCAGCCGCCGCGTAGTGGGCTTCGACGCGCAGGTAGCGTTCGGCGCCTTCGAGCGGCTGACCGAGCTCGGGGTCCTCGTCGACGAGGTCGAGCAGATCCTCGATGAGGGTGCCGTAGCGCCGGATGAGCCTTTTGACGCGCTCTTCGTCCCATCCGTACTTCTCCGCGATCCCTGACTCGCCGCGCCGCAGCGCTCCCACTCCCTGTGCACCGAGCAGCGGCACCGATTCCGTCAGGGACCGGCGGTCCTTCGCATCGTCGCCGAGGACGAAGTCGACAGCGTCTTCGGCCATCACTCGGTAGGTGGTGAACTTGCCTCCGGCGATCGCGGCCAGAGCGGGTTCGACCTCCATCACGGTGTGTTCGCGCGAGACCTTCGTCGAGGCCTGCCCTTCCTTGACGACCGGCTGCAGCAGCGGGCGCAGACCGGAGTAGACGCCGATGACGTCGTCGCGGGTGAGCTTGTCGGCGAGGATGTCGTTGGCGTGTTCGAGCAGGTAGTCGATGTCCTGCGAAGTCGCCACCGGTGCATCGACGTCTTCGTTCCACGGGGTGTCAGTGGTGCCGATGACCCAATACCCCTCCCAGGGGATGACGAAGAGCACCGATTTCTCCGTCTTCGAGATGATTCCGGTATTGGGGTCGGCCTTGATCTTGTCTTCGGCCACGGTGATGTGCACGCCCTTGGAGGCGAGCACCTTGAGTCCGGCGTCGGCCTTCGCCAGGTCCTGCTGCTCTTCGGTCCAGACGCCTCCGGCGAGGATGGTGCGGCGGGCGTGGATGTCGAATTCTTCGCCGCTGATCTCGTCCCGGGCACGGACGCCGGCGACCTGGTCGCCGTCGTGGAGGTAGCCGATGACGGAGACGTGATTGGCGGCAGCGGCGCCGTAGCTGACGGCCGAGCGGACCAGAGTCATGACGAAGCGGGCGTCGTCGACCTTCGCATCGTAGTATTCGAGGGCACCGACCGCGGCGTCGTCGGCCAATCCCGGGAAGTGGGCGCTCAGTGCCTTCTTCCCCAGATGGCGGTGCATCGGCACGGCGCGTTTGCGACCGGGCCGGGTGGCCATCGTGTCGTAGAGGAGCACACCGGAGCCGATGAATGCGCGGTCGATGAGGCGATGTTCGAAGGGGAACACGAAAGCGACGGGTTCGACGAGGTGGGGTGCGGTGTGCTGGAGCAGCAGGTCGCGTTCCTTCAGTGCCTCGGCGACGAGTTTGAAGTCGAGCATCTCGAGGTAGCGCAGTCCGCCGTGCATCAGCTTCGAGGACCGGGAGGAGGTTCCCGACGCCCAGTCCTTCGCGTCGACGACACCGACCTTGAGTCCACGGGTGGCTGCGTCGAAGGCCGATCCTGCTCCGGTCACTCCCCCGCCGACGACGAAGACGTCGAGCGGGTCGGCCGCGCTCGTCTTCTTCAGAGTCTCCAGTGCCTGGTCACGGAAGTTCGGGGACAGCTCACCATTTCGCATCAGCAGGTTCGTGCTTTCTGTCAGAAGTATCGGGCTTCAGCCGGTGTCGGCACGTGCGGTGCCGCCTCGGCGACTAATCAAAAACTAGCAGGCGAACCTGAATTCCGATACCGACCGACAGACGCGCAGAAGACTCAGCTGTGCCGGGAGAAGCTCCTGAGCCACCTCCGGCGAAGACTCAATCGAGGGCGGCGACGGGCTCGACGCGCATCGCCGAGGACTGCTCGGCCGAGTCGAGCAGATCGAGCTTGCGCATGATGATGCCTTCGCGCAGCGCCCATGGGGAGATGCTCATGACGCCCACGTCGAAGATCGTGAAGGCCGCCTCGGCGACGATCGCCCCTGCCAGCACCTGGCCGGCACGGGCTTCGGAGACGCCGGGCAGGGTCGCCCGCTCCTCGGGGGTGCGGGAGGCGAGAGTGTCGATGATGCCGTCGAGATCGCGGCGGAAGAGCTTCCGGGGCGCATAGATTCCGTCTCCGCTCGGGGCCGCTCCGGCGATTCGGGCCAGGGAACGGAAGGTCTTCGACGAACCGACGACCTGATCGGGGACGCCAACTCGGTTGATCTCGCCGGCGATGCGTCCGATCTGTGCTCGGGCATGCTTGCGCAGTCTGTGGATGTCCTCTTCCGTGGGCATCGGGTCCGGCAGGAAGTCCGAATACGTGCGTCCGGCGCCGAGCGGAACAGACACAGCCGCCTGTGGGTACTCGTCCTGACCTGCCGCGATCTCCAGTGAGCCGCCGCCGATGTCGAGCAGTAAGATCTTTCCGGCCGACCACCCGAACCAGCGGCGGGCGGCGAGGAATGTCACTCGGGCCTCGTCACGGCCGGACATCACGTTCAGCGTGACCCCGAGCTGAGCGTTGATCGAATCGATGAGTCCGATCCCGTTCGGAGCCTCCCTGACCGCCGAGGTGGCGAAGGCGAGGATCTGTTCCGCCCCTTGGTCTTCGGCGATCTCGACGGCGTCGGTGATGAAGGAACGCAGCCGTTCCTGACCTTCTGCGTCGATCGTTCCGTCGTCGCTGAGGTATTCGGCGAGGCGGAGCACCTCCTTGTGCGAGGTGGCCGGCAGGGGCGGTGCTCCGACGTGAGCGTCGACGACCAGGAGGTGGACGCTGTTGGAGCCGATGTCGAGGACTGCTAGGCGCATTCGCCCAGTTTATCCTCTCTGCCGGACTCCGCGCCGACGAACCTAGGCACCGTTGTGCCACGCAGATTTGGTGAAGCCGAATTCCGGCGACTCTTTAGCGAAGAACGCTTCCTGACCGTGGGCGATCTCGGCCCGGTAGGCATCATCGAGCCACCGAGGCGGCTCCGTGCCCTCAGCCAGATCACCGTCGAGGACCGCTTTGGCCCCGACCTGGCTCAGTCGGGACAGTCCCACGATCCGCTCTCCCAGAGCCTGCGCGGACTCCAGCGGAGTCTCGGAGATCTCGTGGAAGAAGCCGAGTTCGGCCATCTTCTCGAACTTCACGATCGAGGCCGTGATCAGCAGATATCTCGCCCAGGCATCGCCGAGGATCTGAGCCAGACGCTGCGTGGGTCCGGCCGGGTAGACGAGTCCGAGCTTGGCTGCGGTGACGCCGAAGATCGAACCGGGGGCGGCGATGCGGATATCGCAGGCTGCCGCGATCTCCGTTCCCCCGCCCACGCAATTGCCTGTGATGGCTGCGATCGTCGGTGTCCGCGAGTTCGCCAGGGCCGCCTCGGCGGTGGAATTGAGTGCCCAGAAATCGGCGAGCGGAACGTTGAGGTCGGCGATGTCCGAACCGGCGGAGAAATGCCCACCGGCCCCGGTGATCACAAGCGCCCCGATCGAATCATCGGCGTCGACGTTCGCGATGATCTCCGGCAGCGCCCGCCACATGGCACGCGAGATCGCATTGCGTTTTTCGGTCCGATCGATGACGAGGGTTCCGACTCCACCGGTGACGGTGAAGTCGAAACCCTCGAGATCGACCGGACGGTACGAACCGTCAGGTCCCATATGTGTTCTGCCTTTCGAGAGGTCAGCCGCGGTTGTCGGGAACCTCGCGCTGGTCTTCGCCGTCGTAGGCGCTCAGCGGACGGATCAAGGCGTTGTTCGCCTGCTGCTCGAAGATGTGAGCGGTCCAACCGGTGATGCGGGCCATGACGAAGATCGGGGTGAACTGCTCGGTGTCGAAGCCCATGAGATGGTAGGCCGGGCCCGAGGGATAGTCGAGGTTCGGGTAGATGCCCTTGCGCCCGACGAAGTCCTCTTCGAAGGCGTTGTAGAGATCGAGCAGATCGTTCGCACCCTTGGCCGCGACCATGTCTTCGAAGGCCTTGCGCATGGTGGGAACTCGCGAATCGCCGTTCTTGTACACGCGGTGGCCGAAGCCCATGATCTTCGCCTTCTTGGCCAGCGCATCGTCGATCCAGGCCGAAGCCTTGTCGGCGGTGCCGACCTCTTCGAGCATCGCCATGACGGCTTCGTTCGCGCCGCCGTGCAGAGGGCCCTTGAGCGCACCGACGGCACCGGCGACAGCCGAGTACAGGTCCGAGGTGGTCGAAGTGATGACACGACCGGTGAAAGTCGAGGCATTGAACGAGTGCTCGGCGTAGAGGATCATCGACACGTCGAAGCAGCGCACGACCTCCTCGGCAGGCACTTCGTCGAAGACCATCTTGAAGAAGTTCGCGGCGTAGCCGAGGTCCTTCGTCGGGGCGACGGGATCGAGGCCGTGTCGGCGACGGTGGTCGATGGCCACGATCGTCGGCAGCTGGGCGTAGAGGCGCTCGGCCTTGGCCAGGTTCGCCTCAGCGCCCTCGGTGTCGGCCTCAGGGTCGACGGCACCCAGGTAGGCCACAGCCGTCTGCACGACGTGCATCGGGTGGCAGTCCTTGGGCAGGTCGAGAATGAGCTGGACGAGCTTGTCGTCGATGGCACGCTGAGCGCGCTCACGCTCCTGGAACTCCTTCAGCTGCGACTCGGTGGGCAGCTCGCCGTTCCAGATGAGGTAGGCGACATCCTCGAAGCTGCGCTTGGCGGCGAGCTCCTGTACGGGATAGCCGCGGTAGGTCAGCGAGTTGGTCTCCTGGACCACTTTGGACACTGCGGTGGTGTCGACCACGACACCGGCGAGGCCCTTCTTGATTTCTTCGGTCACTGGTGACCCTCCTGTGAGAAGTTGAAGACTGCGGCGTCAAACTCGTTGTATGCCGCGTAGTCGATCGTGTCATACAGGTCCGCACGGGTCTGCATGCCCTCGAGCAGGTCCACCTGAGTGCCCTTGTCCCGAATGGTCTGCAGGCCCGATTTGATCGCACCCATGGCGATGCGCAGAGTCGTGACCGGGTAGATCACAAGCTTGACTCCGACATTCGCCAACTGCTCGGTGGTGAACAGTTCGCTCTTTCCGAACTCCGTCATGTTCGCCAGGATCGGCACATCGACGCTGGACGCGAATCTCTCGAACTCTCCGAGATCTCGCATCGCTTCGGGGAAGATCATGTCCGCACCGGCATCGGCGTAGGCCTTCGCCCGGTCGATGGCGGCGTCGAGGCCTTCGCCTGCGCGGGAGTCGGTGCGGGCGCAGATGACGAAGTTCTCGTCCCGGCGGCCCTTGACGGCGGCCTTGATGCGCTTGGACATCTCGGCCGCAGTCACGACCTCCTTGCCGTCGAGGTGGCCGCAGCGCTTCGGGTTGACCTGGTCTTCCAAGTGCATGCCCGAGATTCCGGCGTCCTCGAACTCCTGGATGGTGCGGGCCACGTTCATGGCCTCGCCCCATCCGGTGTCGGCGTCGATGAAGGTCGGCAGGTTCGTCACCCGGGCGATATTGCGTCCGTGGTCGGCCACCTCGGTGAGCGTCGTCAGCCCGATGTCGGGCAGGCCCATGGCCGCGGAGAACGCTCCGCCGGAGATGTAGACGCCTTCGAATCCGGTCTGCTCGATGATCTGAGCATTGATCGGGTTGATGGCCCCGGGGAATTGGAGGATCTCATCGCCTGCGAGCAGCTCGCGGAACTTCGCGCGGCGCTCGGCAGGGGTTGCCTGTGCGCCGAGCATCAGAAGATGCCCTTCGATCCGCTGTGCTCGAGTCCGTCGACTGTGAAGCTGAGTTCGCCCACGCCCTCGGCGTCGAGGCTCTCGAGGTTCTCGGCGAGGTCGATGAAGCGAGCCTGTTCCGAGTCGGAGACGATGCCCTCGGCCAGGGTCTTGAACTTCTCGATGTAGTTCGCACGGGCGAAGGGACGCGCACCGAAGGGGTGGGCGTCGGCGACGGCGATCTCATCGACCAGGGTCGAACCGTCCTCGAACTCGATCTCCACACGTCCGCCGAAGGCCTTCTCGTTCGGGTCGATCGAGTGGTAGCGGCGGGTCCACTCGGGATCCTCAGTGGTCTCGATCTTGTGCCACAGCTCGACGGTGTCGGGACGGCCGGCACGCTCGGGAGCATAGGAGTGTTCGTGGTGCCAGCCCTGGTCCTGCATCGCCACGGCGAAGATGTACATGATCGAGTGGTCGAGGGTCTCGCGGCTGGCCCCAGGATCCATCTTCTGCGGATCGTTGGCACCGGTGCCGATGACGTAGTGGGTGTGGTGCGAGGTGTGGATGACGACGCGCTTGATCTTCGACAGGTCCTCGATCTGTCCACCGAGCTTGCGGGCGAGGTCGATGAGCGCCTGGGCCTGGTATTCGGCCGAGTGCTCCTTGGTGTAGGTGTCGAGGATCGCGCGCTTCGATTCGCCCTTGCCCGGCAGCGGGATGGTGTAGCGGGCTTCGGGACCGGAGAGGATCCAGGCGATGAAGCCGTCCTCACCTTCGTAGATCGGATTCGGTGCACCCTCGCCGCGCATCGCACGGTCGACGGATTCGACGGCCATCTTGCCGGCGAAGGCCGGGGCATGGGCCTTCCAGGAAGAGATCTCACCCTTGCGCGACTGACGGGTCGCGGTGGTCACGTGCAGGGCCTGCTGGACAGCCTGGAAGGTGATTTCGGTGGGCAGGTGCAGCAGCGCACCGATGCCGGCCGCGGCCGAGGGGCCGAGGTGGGCGACGTGGTCGATCTTATGCTCGTGCAGGCACATTCCCTTGACGAGGTCGACCTGGACCTCATATCCGGTGGCGATGCCGTTGATGAGGTCCGCACCGCCGATGCCCTTGTGTTGGGCGACGGCGAGCACGGCCGGGATGTTGTCACCGGGGTGCGAGTACTCGGCGGCGAGGAAGGTGTCATGGAAGTCGAGTTCGCGCACGGCCACGCCGTTGGCCCAAGCGGCCCATTCCGGGGAGAAGCGGTCACCGACCGGCAGGCCGAAGATGTTGGCACCGGGATTGAACGGGTGGGTCTGGGCCTGCTCACGGGCGTGGGTCGGAGCGGAGCGGCGCACGGATGCCGCGGCGACGGCAGCGTTGTCGATGACGCGGTTGATGACCATCTCAGTGACATCGGAATCGACCGGCGTCGGGTCGGATGCGACCTCGGCGATCTTCCATGCGAGCTGATCTTCACGAGCCAGGTTCTCTGAGCTCTTGTAGGTGCGGACTTCATGATTGATCATGGATACCCCTTCATAGTCCTTGACCGGAAATGGTCACATAGTGCTGACACAACTGTAGGCCACGTCACTCGGCAGGTCTCTGCCGGTCGAAAATTTATCTCGACATCAAGATACTTTACCCGATGCGTGTTCTGGTTCACCAACTGGGTGTCCGGACACTTCTGCTGCGAGTGAGGTTGTGGGAATATTGGGTCATGACCCGGACTGCCCTGGACTTCGATGAGAACTGGTTCGACGACGCAGAGTACGCACGCCTGCGCAGACGCATGCCGATCCCCTATGTCAACGCCATCCCTGTGCGGGTGGGCGAGACGGGCAATGTCGAGCGCATCGGCCTGCTGCTGCGCAGCCTCGAGGACGGGACCCTCGGACGGGAGGTCGTGGGCGGGCGGATCCGCTTCCACGAGACAATCCGCACCGCGCTGATGCGTCATGCCGAGAATGACCTCGGCCCGATGGCGCTGCCGGTCATCCCTCCGGCGATCTCGCCGTTCCACATCGCCGAGTACTTCCCCACCGAAGGCTCGTCCCTGCTCCACGACCCGAGGCAGCATGCGATCTCCATGTGCTTCATCCTCGAGGTCCGCGGCGAGTGCACCCCGCGCGCCGATGCGCTCAGCCTCGACTGGCTGACTCCCGAGGAGACTCTGCGTCCCGATATCGTCGGCGAGCTCTGCTACGGCCAGGACCATATCCTGCGTATCGCCTTGGCTCATCTGGGCTTCCGCGTCTGAGGTCCAGACTCGTTCAGGTGAGATGAAGGTTCTCACCGAACACGCATTTCTACCTCCCGTAGAAGTCTGTTGGTAGACTGAAGGCGGCGCAGACGATACCGCCAGTCGGGGCCGTCGTCTGCGTCTGGGTTGGACAGGCCCCGATCGAGAGGTGCGAGATGTCTGCTCAATCCAGTTCGTCCGAATCCGGCCTGAACCTCGAACTCGGCGTCCTCGTCGGCTTCGACGGCTCCGAACTCGCTGCCCAGGCTGTCCGTTACGGCGTGATCGAGGCCGAACGCCGCAGAACCGTTCTCACCGCCGTCACCGCCTATGAGCTGCCGACGATGATCTACCCGAATATGGCCTCCATCCCCAGCGAACCCGAGGATGACAAGGCGAAGAAGAACGCAGAGAAGACTCTCGCCGAGGCGGTCGAACTTCTGCGCGAACACCCCGGTGAGAAGTCCTTCCGCACGGTGCCCGGCAACTCTGCCGGTGCGCTCGTCACGCTCAGTGCCAACGCCGAGGTCGTCATCGTCGGTGCCCGCGGCCGCGGCGGTTTCATGGGCCGCGTCCTCGGATCCGTGTCCACGGCTCTGCCGGCTCACGCGAACTGCCCGACGATCGTCGTCCCCGAACGGTCGCCCTCGGAACCCGGCGCCGAGGGTCCGGTGGTCGTCGCCGTCGACGGCTCGGACGCCGGTCGGGTCGCCATGTTCACGGCTGCCGCTGAGGCGGCTGTGCGAGGGGCGGACCTCGAGCTCGTCGCGGTGTTGCCGGCCGGTGAGGAATGGCTGTACTGGTACCCGGACCTCGAACTCAGCTCCGAGGTCACCGCACGTCGTCAGAAACAGCTGACCGACGGGCTGGAGAAGGAGGCCGAAACGCTGGCCGAGCAGTTCCCGGATCTGACGGTGACCACCTCGGTGCCGGTCGGCGACCCCACCGAGACCCTCGTCGAGATCAGCTCGCGTGCGCAGCTGACGGTGATGGGCACCCGCGGGCGCGGACGGATCCGCAGCGCTCTGCTGGGATCCGTCTCGCGCGGAGTCCTCAACCACGCCGAGGGCCCGGTCATGGTGGTTCCGAGCTGATCAGCGGCCGGCACCGCGTTCGTCTCCATTGAGCGGTCGCCCCCGCGCTCCTCTGTTGTACAGTGGTGGCTACGACAGGGGAGCGCCGTCAGGGGCGCTGAGAGTGCAGAAGAAGCTGCAGACCCTCGAACCTGATGCGGTTAGCACCGCCGAAGGAAGTCGAGACTCTTCACCCCTCCTTGCATGAGGAGGCACAATGCCGAAAACCACCACGCCGAAGACCACCTCCGCGCGCGCCTTCACCTCGGCGCCGAAGTCCAAACAGTGGCGGGTGGTCGACTACGTCACCACCGCCGTGCTCGGCATCGCCGTCGGGCTCGTGTTCTGGGTGTTGGCTCTGAGCTGGAAGGTCCTCGAACTCGCGTTCCAGGCGTTCCCACCCTCGATCGGCCTCATCGCCGGCCTCTGGGTGCTCGCGGGACCGCTGGCCGCAGCCATCATCCGCAAACCCGGTGCCGCCCTCCTGTGCGAGCTCATCGCCGCCATCGTCGAAGCCGTCCTGGGTTCCCACTTCGGAGCGACCGTGCTGCTGTCGGGCCTGCTGCAGGGCCTCGGGGCCGAGCTCGTCTTCGCCGCCTTCGGCTACAGACGCTTCACCCTGTGGGTCACCGCGGCCTCGGGAATGCTCGCGGCCGCGTTCATGGCCGTGAGCGAGAACATCATGTACAACGCCGAATGGCAGTTCGGCTTCCAGGCGATCTATGCCGTCTGCGCGATCGTCTCTGGTCTCGTCATCTCCGGAATCGGCGCGTGGTTCGCCTACCGGGCGATCGCGGCCACCGGAGCGCTGAGCTCCTTCGCCTCCGGCCGTCTGCGCTGATGGCTCTGCCGATCACCGCATGCGGGTATTCGTGGACGCACGCCGACCGTGACGAACCGGCCGTCGGTCCGCTCGATCTGCAGATCGCCGCCGGCGAGAGGGTGCTGCTGCTCGGCGCCTCCGGGGCAGGGAAATCGACGTTCCTCCACGCCGTCGCCGGAGTCCTTCCCGAGGAATCCGGTGAGCCTGCAGGTGAACTCCTCGTCGGCGGCGAGGCGCCGGATCCTCGCCGAGGCAGCACCGGGCTGGTCCTTCAGGATCCCGATTCGCAGGTGATCTTCTCCCGCATCGGCGACGATGTGGCGTTCGGAATGGAGAACCTCGGGCTCCCGGCAGAGGTCGTCGAGGCCCGGATCCCCTCCTCCCTGCGGGCGCTGGGACTCGATCTGCCGCCGGAGCATCCGAGCGCGGCCCTCTCAGGTGGGCAGAAGCAGCGGCTGGCGCTGGCCGGAATCCATGCGATGGCTCCGGATGTCATCGTCCTCGACGAGCCCACCGCCAATATCGATCCCGCCTCGGCGACCGAGGTCCGTGACGCCGTGCTCACCGTGCAGGCTGAGACCACGGCGACCATGCTCGTCGTCGAACACCGGGTGGAGCTGTGGATCGATCATGTCGATCAGGTCATCGTGCTCGGCCGCGACGGCATCGTCGCCCAAGGCCCGCCCGGACAGCTGTTCACCGATCCGGAGCTGACCGACACGCTCATCGACTGCGGCATCTGGATGCCGCAGGACTCCCCCGCCCCGCGCCGAGGCGGCCTCTCGGCTCCTCCGCCCCCGCGGTCGGCGGCACACCAAGTGGGGCCCCTGTCTGGCAGTCCGATTGAGGGCGGCCGCTCGGGCCGCCTCGGCGAGGTTCTGCTGCGCACCGATCAGCTCAGTGCTGCTCGTCCGCGCATGCGCACCCCCGCCGCGTCGGACCTGAGCCTGAGCCTGCGGTCCGGTCAGGCGCTGGGACTCGTCGGAGCGAACGGGGCCGGCAAGTCGACCACGGCTCTGACCTTGGCAGGGCTGCTGCCCGAGTTCTCCGGGCAGGTCCTCGCCGAGGCGGCGCTGCGGGAAGGTGCCAAGCGGACCCGTCCGTTCGCCTGGCCCTCGAAGCAGTTGGCGGCGCGCATCGGCATGGTCTTCCAGGAACCGGCACACCAGTTCCTCACTTCGAGCGTGGCGGCCGAACTCGAACTGGGTCCGCGGCTGGCCGGGTGGTCGGCCGCGGAGGCGCAGGCAAGGGTGGCGGAACTGCTCGGGGGTCTCGGTCTCACCAGGTTGGCGCACGCGCATCCGCAGAGCCTGTCCGGCGGTGAGAAGCGTCGCTTGTCAGTGGCGGCGATGTTGGCTCCCCGACCACGAGTGCTCATCGTCGATGAACCGACGTTCGGTCAGGATGCCCTGACGTGGGCGGGGCTGGTGGAGATGTTCCGCGATGCCTTGGACTACGGATCCGCTGTAGTCGCTGTCAGTCATGATCATTCGTTCCTTGAAGCCATCGGCGCCGATCTCCTCGAACTCGGAGACCGCAGCAGTGCAGAACGAGTCGCCGACTGCCAACCGGATGACCGTGTCAGTGCCGGTGATCGCAGTGAGTGAGAGTCTCGATCAGCGCACTCGCCCCTCCCCCGAGGTTTCCGTGCAGGATCCGGGCCAGCTCATCCCCGTCGTGCGCTCCACTGCTGTGGCTCGGTGCAATCCGCTGACGAAGATCGGGGTGGCCCTCATCCTCATGTTCGGCACACTGCTGAGCATCGATCTGGTCTCTGCCGGAGTCGTGCTGCTCGCGTCATTGCTGGCTCTGCCGGCCACGGGCCTCGATCTGGCGGCCGCAGCCAGGAGGCTGTGGTTCCTCCCGGCGGGTGCTCTGCTCGCCGCTTGGGGCACTGCTCTGCTGGCTGAGAAGACTGGGGATGTGGTCGTCGAATTCGGTCCGCTCCTGTTCACCACCGGCTCCCTTTCCGCGGCGGCGGCGATCTTCGTCCGTGCTCTGGCTCTGGCGATTCCGCTCATCGTGCTCGCGTCGACGATCGATCCGCGCGATCTGGCCGATGCCCTCGTTCAGCATCTGCGTCTGCCCGAGGTCGTCGTGGTCTCGGTCCTGGCGGCGTCGCGTCTGCTCGGGCTGCTGGTCAGTGAGTGGCAGGTCCTGTCGATGGCCAGGCGGGCGAGAGGTGTCGCCGGTGGTTCGCTGGTCCGGCGTACGAACAGTCTCTTCAGCGGTGTGTTCGTCCTCCTCGTCGTCTCGATCCGGCGGGCGACCACCCTGGCGATGGCGATGGAGGGGCGGTCTTTCGGACGACCGGGACGCACGTGGCGCAGGCGCTCGACGTTCGGATTCCGTGATCTCGTGGTTGTGGTGTCGGCTGTGTCCGTGTGCGTGTTCGCGATCGGTGCGGCTCACCTGTTCGGAGTCTGGAACCCGATCATAGGCTGAGACGAAGCGGGATTGTCGGAGATGTTCCGCTTCCGGACGATCAGAGCTGCATGAGAAAGTCCTTGCCGAAGGCTCGCCACTCCTCAAGGGCTTCGGGGCTGGGCAGCTTCGACGTGGTGAGGACGAAGAGTGTCTTGCCCTCGGATTTCGCCTCGGCGGCGGCTTCGACCTTGATCCCGCCCTCGAGGTTCGCTCTCCAGAAGGAGCGCTTCGCCGTCTCGGAGGTGCGGGGATCACCGTCGAGAGCCACCTCGTTGAGGGTGTCGTCGATCAGGGAGGCGAACTCTTCGATGAGTTCGGAACGGTCCCCTGCGATGGTGCGGGACACGGCAACGTCGAAAGTGCCGTCTGCGCGTTGGCCGGGCACACGTCTGCCGATCTCCTGCTCATAGGCGATGACCGCGCCTTGGACCCACCAGCCGTGCTTGTCGACGACGCCCTCGAACTGCGGGTAGAGAGCATCGGCGAGCTCCTTATGGCTCGCCGATGCCCCGCCCGCGTCTTCGAGGCGCCCCCGCGTCGTGGCCCACGGTTCGCCGAACGCCTTCTCAATGGACTCGATGTTCGCTGCTCTGGTCGCCATGGCTGAAGTCTATTAGCTCAGTCGACCAGGGGTGAAGGGTCTGGAGACGGATCAGTCGATCTTCAGCTCGCCCATCTCGTCCCAGCCTTCGCCGTCGATCTTGCGGGAGATGATCTTCGGGGTCGAGACCAGGTGCGGACGCATGGCCTCGAGGCCCGCGGCGAAGTGATCACTGTTGACGTGCGGCTCGGCACCGTCATCGGTGAATGCCTCGACGAGGACGAACTCATTCGGGTTCTCCAGGCTCTTCGACCATTCGAAGAAGAGGTTGCCGGGTTCGGAGCGGGTCGCCTCGGTGAAGGCGCGCACAGCCTCGGGGAACTGCTCGACGCTTTCGGGCTTCACGTCATACTTCACGACGATGAAGATCATGGTGGATTCTCCTCAGCTGATCGGTTTCAGGGTTCGGTGCCAGCTTAGTTCGGACGCTCCTGCGATTCGAGCCGCTCACAGCCTTTCGGCGATGAGGACCAGGAAGTCGCTGTCGGAGTCGAAGGGGCGGAGTTCCCAAGTCGAGAACTTCTGCTCGACGAACATACCCGTGGCCTTGACGTCGTCGATGAACTCGCCGAAGTCGTAGCCGCGCCCGGCACCGAAGCCGGCAACGAAGCGGCCGCCGTGTTTGAGTGTTGATTTGATGTTGCCCAGGGTCTGCCGACGGGAGGCGGGGTCAAGGAAAGACAGGACGTTTCCGGCGCAGAAGGCCACGTCGATCTCGTTGATCCCGGCACCGGCGAAGTCGAAGTCGGCGAGGTCGCCGGTGTGCCATTCACCACTGGGGAAGTCCTCCTCGGCGACGGAGATGAGGAATTCGTCGAGGTCGACGCCGTAGACCGTATGCCCTTCGTCGATGAGCAGTCCGCCGGCCCGGCCGGTTCCGCAGCCGGCATCGAGGATGCGAGAGCCTCGCGGGGCCATGGCATTGACGAACCGCGCCTCACCGCCGATGTCGTGACCGGCGGCGGCGAGATCACGCCACCGCTGCGCATAATTCGCGGAATGGTCGGGATTGGCCCTGCGTACTCTGTTCCACTGATGGTCGAAGCTCATGATCTCATCCTAGGCCGAGATTCGCTGCAGACGAGCCTGCGTTCACGCGAAGACTTCGGCGACCACCTCAGCGACGGCCCCGACCGGGTCGCTGGGGTCAGGGGAGGTCAGGACGATGATCTCTCGGCCACCCGCCTCGGCGACGGAATGGAGGTCGATGTCGGGTCCGCCCAAGGACATCATGATCGGCGTCGCCAAGGTCAGCCCCAGCCCGGTTCCGGCGAGCGCCAGCGCGACCGCGGTGTCGGTGACGATGTGCGTCTCCTTCGCGTTGATCCCCAGCGCCGACGTGGCCAAGCGCATCGCGCGACCGAAGAGCTCCTCAGCCGGTGGGAGGATCCAGTCGGCCTCGGCGAGCTCAGCCGCGGTCGGGCGGGGTCGACCGGCGGGCACGACGATGCCGAAGTCCTCCGCGGCAACGGCCTCCCAGCGCAGCCCCCGCATCGGCGGCAGCGGTACGGCTGGGTAGTTGATTCCGATGCCGAGGTCGATGACACCGTCGATGACGGCCGCGGACATCGTCTCGACGTCGATCTCGCGCGCCCGAACCTCGATGTCCGGGTGTCGCTTCTTCAGTTCGGTCACCACCTGCGGCAGCGCCGTCGTCGAGGCCGAGCCGAAGACGCCGAGGGTGACGATGGCTTCGCTGCGGAAGTCGCGGCCGAGCATCGCCATCTCCGCCTGCTGCTGAGCGGCGAGGATGTTGCGGGCCCGAGGCAGCAGTGTGCGTCCGGCCTCGGCGAGGACGAGTCCGCGACCGCGCCGCAGGAACAAGTCGGAGCCGACGACCTTGCGCAAGGCGGTGATGTGCTGGGACACGGCGCCGACGCTGTAGCCGAGGTGGTCGGCCGCCCTTGTCATGGAGCCGAGTTCGGCCACGGTGACGAAGGTGCGCAGCTGTCCGAGCGTCCAGGTCATGAAGGCATCGTAGCTGTTTTTAGGAGTTCTAAACAGACCTTTCACAAACTCTCCCTTGTCCTTAACTGTGAGGGCCACCACAATGGAGACAGGTCACAGTTCGCCGACACCGCTGTCGGCATGTTCCGCAGCTGTGAGGGTCGAGGACGTCCCTTGCAGCAGCAGAAAGTGAGGTGCTTCATGGAAACCCCGTCAACCCCGAGCACTGCCGAAGACACGTTCCCCACCACCGCCTCCGTCGTCATCATCGGCGCCGGCGTCATGGGTGCGTCCATCGCCTTTCACCTGGCCGAGCGCGGCATCGAGGACATCGTCATCGTCGAACGCGACACCCCCGGCTCCGGCTCGACGTCGAAGGCCGCCGGCGGTGTGCGCTGCCAGTTCTCCGATGAGGTCAACATCGCCCTGGCCGCCCGCGGACTCGAGGTGCTCTCAACCTTCGAGGCCGACTTCGGCATCGACATCGGCCTCGTCCGCAACGGCTACCTCTTCCTCCTCGACTCGACCGAATCCGCCGAGGCATTCGCCGCCAATGTGGCTCTGCAGCAGCGGATGGGGCTTGATTCGCGGATGCTCACCGTCGCCGAGGTGGCCGAACTCGCCCCGCACGTGAATACCGAAGGCCTCGTGGCCGGAGCCTTCAACCCCGGTGACGGTCACTGCACCCCCGAGGCGGTCGTGTCCGGGTACATCAGCGCCGCCCGCAAGCGCGGCGTGCGGGTGCTCAAGTCCTGCGAGGTCACCGGGTTCGGGGTCACCGGCGACACTGACTCCCCCTCTGGGAGCGGGGATGACACAGGACCCAGGGCCACCTCGGTGATCACCAGCCGCGGCACCATCGCCTGTGAACAAGTCGTGGCCGCCGCCGGGGCGTGGTCCGGACTCATCGGCGAGCTGGCCGGAGTCGACCTGCCGGTCAGGCCTTTGAGGCGAGAGATCATGGTCTCCGAACCCGTCGACTTCGACACGTCGCAGATGCCCTTCACGATCGACTTCTCCACCGGCTACTACGTCCACCCCGAAGGCTCCGGACTGCTCTTCGGCTGCCCCGACGAGGCAGACGACTGGTCCTTCAACGACAAACGCGACCCGAACTGGCTGGCCACCCTGGCCGAACACATCGAGGCGCGCACCCCGGAACTCGGCGATGTCGAGGCAAAGCGCGGCTGGGCCGGACTGTACGAGATGACGCCTGATCACAATGCGCTCATCGGCGAGGCAGAAGAACTTCCCGGATTCTTCTACGCCTGCGGGTTCTCCGGGCACGGCTTCCTCATGGGTCCGGCAGTCGGCGAGGTCGTCGCCGACCTCATGACCGGCCGCGAGCCGTTCGTCGACGTGAGCACGATGGACAAACGCCGCTTCGCGACCACCGGTCTTCGCAAGGAACTCAACGTGGTCTGACCAGCACGCAATCACCCTCGCCCACCCGACCTCCCCAGATCACCACCGAACGGCTGAACAGCCAATCGACGCAGCAGTCGACGAAAGGATCACCATGACCGCACTGCCCACCGACCAGACCATCACCGAACTCCTCACCGCGGGACTGAACGCCTGCGGGGTGGACACATCCGTGGTTGAGGGGTCGGCCGCCTCGGCGAGCTTGCCTGCCCGCTCCCCCATCACCGGTCAGGACCTCGGCACGATCGCCGCGGACACGGCGGATACTGCCTCGGCGAAGATCGCTGCCGCTCAACAGGCGTTCGAGGCCTGGCGGGACGTGCCCGCTCCCGTGCGCGGCCAGCTGGTACAGCGGTGGGGACAGCTGCTCGGCGAGCACAAGGAGGATCTGGCGAAGATCATCACCGTCGAAGCCGGCAAGACTCCCTCGGAAGCGGCCGGTGAAGTGCAGGAGATGATCGACATCTGCGAATTCGCGCTCGGTCAGTCCCGGCAGCTGTGGGGCAAGACCATGCCCAGCGAACGCCCCGGTCACCGGCTCATGGAGACGTGGCATCCCCTCGGCGTCGTCGGGGTGATCTCGGCGTTCAACTTCCCCGTGGCCGTGTATTCCTGGAACACCGCCCTGGCCTTGGTCGCCGGTGATGCGGTGGTGTGGAAGCCGTCGGAGAACGCCGTGCTCGCCGCGCTCGGGGCACAATCACTGCTGGCCCGTGCCGCCGCCGAGGTGGGTGCCCCGGAGAACCTCGCACCCGTCCTCATCGGCGGTCGCGACATCGGCGATGTCATGGTCCGGGATGAACGAGTGGCATTGGTCTCGGCGACCGGGTCGGGGCGGATGGGGCGCGAGGTCGGGCCGGTCGTGGCCGAGCGATTCGGCAAGATCCTGCTCGAGCTCGGCGGCAACAATGCCGCGATCGTAGCCCCGAGTGCGGACATCGATCTGGCCCTACGCGGAGTGGTCTTCGCCGCCGCCGGCACCGCCGGTCAGCGCTGCACGACTCTGCGACGGCTCATTGTGCATGAGTCCATCGCCGATGACTTCGTCGATCGCATCGTCGCGGCATATAAGACGTTGAGCATCGGGTCCCCGACCGATGACGAGGTGCTAGTGGGACCGCTCATCAACGAGGGATCGTATGAGGCGATGCAGTCGGCGCTCAAGCAGGCCGAAGCCGAGGGCGGCGAGGTCCTCTGCGGCGGCGGCCGGGTGCTGGCCGACGAACGCCCGGACGCTCACTATGTCGAACCGGCCGTGGTGCGCATGCCCGGACAGACGGCGGTGATGAAGGATGAGACCTTCGCCCCGATCCTCTACGTCGTGACCTATTCGGACCTCGACGAGGCACTCGAGATCCACAACGGGGTGCCGCAGGGTCTGTCCTCGGCGATCTTCACCTCCGAGCTGGCCGAATCGGAACGGTTCCTGTCCAGGTCAGACTGCGGCATCGCCAACGTCAACATCGGCACCTCGGGCGCGGAGATCGGCGGCGCGTTCGGCGGTGAGAAGGAGACCGGCGGCGGACGCGAGTCGGGTTCGGATTCGTGGAAAGCCTATATGCGACCGGCAACGAACACGATCAACTACTCCGGCGAGCTTCCTCTGGCCCAGGGCGTCGAATTCCTCTGACCGCCCCTGGCCGTTTCGGCCCGGTTCACCCACTACGCTCACTGCGACCCGGCCGCTCCTGCGGCTCGAGGCGACTCCGCCAGCCACCTACCGCGTCGTTCAAGGGTTCGCTCGAATACCGAACCGTCTACGACGACATTTTCGAGCGAACCCTTGATCGAGCGGGTCGCGCGGGAGGAGACAAGGTAGTTTGGGCGTATGAGTGAGAATCCGCTGCTGCCCGCCGCCTACGACATCGTCTGGTCGGGCGTGGTCCTGTTGATGATCGCCCTGCTCGTCTGGACGCTCATCAGCATCGCCAGATCAGGCATGGAGGCCCCCGCAAAGCTCGCGTGGGTGATCATCGTCTTCCTTCTCCCTCTCATCGGGCCGATCTGTTGGCTTGCAGCACGACCAAAGAAGGAAAACAGCGGCCTCAGCTGAGGTGCTCTGCTCTCACCACGCCACGGTGACCTGCTCAGCGCTGTTCGGAGACGACCTGCTCCGCTGAGGAGTCCAGACGCCTGTCCTCGGACGACGACCGTCTTCTGTGATCGCGGAGGACGAAAGCGAGGCAGAGCAGCGAGAAGACGGGAAAGACGATGAGCGTGAGGATCCAAGGGCCGCCTGACTGGAGGTCCTCGACCCCTATGGGCACAACGGTCGCAAAAGCAATCCCCACACTGAACGCCAAGATGATGTCTCTCATGCCCGGCACCCTACGTTCCAAGACAGCCGGGCACAAGACTCCTTGCTCGCACGCCAGTTCTCCGCGCAGGCAGCACGATGAGCCGCCATCCGGAGCGACCCTCCTCTCAGGTAACGCGAAACTCGAAATTCGCGCCGCCGGCGACGACTTTTTCGAGATTCGCGTGACCTGAGGCCAGTGGCCGCCCGAGGCCGGCCACTGCCCGAGACGACTCGCGCCTGAGTGGGTTTCCGCCTGAGTGGGTTTCCGCCCGAGCCGGTGCACCGTCCGAGGCCGGCCACTGCCTGAGCCGGATCGTTGCAGAACGTCGGCTGCGGCAGTCGAAGAGTCCGCAAATTCGGGTGCGGATGCAGCGGAGCTGCGGCCAGGGACTAAAATCGATACGAACCCTGCGCATCGCCTGAGGAGGCCCCTGTGATTGAGCTGAAGACGCCTGCCGAGATCGACAAGATGGCGGTGACCGGCCGTTTCGTCGCCAAGACCTTGGCCGAGCTGACCTCGATCGCAGAGCCGGGCATGGACATCATGCACCTGGAGAAGACCGCCAGGAAGCTCATCGAGGATGGCGGCGCGAAGTCCTGCTACTGGGACTACGCTCCGTCCTTCGGTTCGGGCCCCTTCCGCAACGTCATCTGCCTCTCAGTCAATGACGGAGTCCTCCACGGCAAACCGCACAGTTATGTGATGAAAGACGGCGACCTGCTCACCCTCGACTTCGCCGTGTCCATCGACGGCTGGGTCGCCGACGCCGCCCGCTCCGTCGTCGTCGGCGACGGAAGCGACGAGGACCAGCGACTCATCGACTCCACCTGGGCCGGGCTGGAAGCCGGCACCGACGCCGCTCAGGCGGGCAACCGCCTCGGCGACATCTCGAAGGCCATCGGTGACGTCGCCGACGCTCAGCGGATCCCGGTCAATCTCGACTTCGGCGGGCACGGACTCGGGCACACGATGCACGAGGATCCGCACGTGCCCAACCGCGGCAAGGGTGGTCGCGGGCTCGTCCTCAAGCCGGGCCTGACCCTGGCCATAGAGCCCTGGTGGTCGTTCACCTCGAAGAAGCTCACCGTCGACAAGGACGGTTGGACCCTGCGTCTGGCCGACGGTTCGAACGGCGCGCATTCGGAGAACACGATCGCCATCACCGAGGATGGTCCCCGAGTCCTCACCGCGCTCGACTGAGCTGGCTGCCGCACAGCTGTCATTGGGCGTCCGACGAACAGATCGTCGGGCGCCCTCTGCCTTCGCGGCTGCTCCCCTTCCCCGTGTGATGCATCGGCCGAGTCGTTCAGACCGGGGACGACTGTGATCGGCCCTCTGTGTCAGCGGCTCGTGCCAGAATTGCGGTATGTCTTTCACGTGCTCCGAATGCGGCTATTCGACGGTCAAATGGTTGGGACGCTGCCCCGAATGCCAGGCCTGGGGCACCCTTGAGGAAAAGGGTGCCAATTCGTCGAAGGTGAAGACGAAGGTCAAGAAGTCCAGCGGAGCGAAGCCGATCAGCGAGATCGACTCGACGCTGGCACAGGCGAGATCGACGTTCGTCCCCGAATTCGATCGGGTGCTCGGCGGTGGTATCGTGCCCGGCGCCGTCGTTCTGCTCTCCGGCGAACCCGGTGTCGGCAAGTCGACTCTGCTGCTCGACGTCGCTGCGAAGATCGCCATGTTCGGGGTCAAGGTCCTCTACGTCACCGGTGAGGAATCCGCCGGCCAGGTCAGACTGCGCGCAGAACGGATCAACGCCCTGGCCGACTCCTTGCTGCTCGCTGCCGAAACCGATCTGGGTTCGGTGCTGGGAATGATCGAAGCCGAACAGCCCGAGCTGCTCGTCGTCGACTCGATTCAGACTCTGGCCTCCTCCGAAGTCGAAGGCATCCCCGGGGGAGTCACCCAGGTCCGGGAAGTCGCCTCTGCTCTCATCAGAGAGGCCAAGGCCAGGTCCCTTCCCACTGTGCTCGTAGGCCACATCACGAAGGACGGCACAATCGCCGGTCCCCGACTGCTCGAACATCTCGTCGATGTCGTCTGCACCTTCGAAGGAGAACGGCATTCGCGACTGCGAATGCTGCGAGCGGTGAAGAACCGCTTCGGTCCCACCGATGACGTGGGGTGCTTCGACATGGAGGAGAACGGGATCAAGAGCCTCGAGGATCCCTCGGGTCTGTTCCTCTCCCGCAGCGGCGCGAATCCGTCCGGCACCTGCCTGACTGTGACGCAGGAAGGCAAGCGCCCGCTTCTCGTCGAAGTCCAATCACTGATCACCGAGTCCGCCGGCGGGCAGTCCCGCCGGTCTGTCTCGGGAGTCGATTCGTCCCGAGTGGCGATGATGTTGGCAGTGCTCAGCCAGAACGTCACTCAGGCGAACCTGGCCAAGAGCGATGTCTTCACGGCCACGGTCGGCGGAGCGAAGCTGTCGGAACCGGCCAGCGATCTGGCGATCTGCATGTCCCTGGCCTCGGCGCTGCTCAGCAAACCGCTGGCCCGTCACCTCGTCGCAATCGGCGAGGTCAGCCTGTCCGGAGAGATCCGCAACGTCCCCAACCTCGGACAACGACTCAACGAAGCCAAACGCTTAGGGATCACTCATGCCGTCGTGGCCAAGGGTGCGATGACCAATGTGGCGGCGCCGGAGACGATGGAGATCAAGGAGTGCGAACATATCGCCGGAGCGGTCGAACTGATGCTGACGAACGAGGGGCTGCGGGATCCGAAATGAGAATTCTCGGGACTTTCCCACGCTTTTGGAGCATCCTGGTGTCATGACCACGACAGTTTTTCCGGCCTTCCGGACCACGGATGCACAAGCGACGATCGAACTGCTGGTCACGCTCGGATTCACCGAACGGCTGATGGTGCGCAACGAGCAGGATCCGGCACTCGTCGATCATGCCGAATTCGCGCTCGGCGACACCGGCGGAATCATGGTCGGCTCGGTCCGCAGCGACGGATCAGCACTCGACGCAGTGGGCGGCAGTTCGATCTATGTCGTCGTCGACACGGAACGTGAAGTCGATCGGCTCTACCAGGAGATCGTCGACCTGGGTCACGCGATCGTCCGACCGGTGGCGACTCAAGAACACGGCGGCCGCGAATTCGACTTCCGCGACCACGACGGAAACTCCTGGGGAGTCGGCTCCTACCGCGGAGCCTGAGGCCCGTCCGATCAGTCCTGCGGTTCCTCTGACTTCTCCTCATCCGAGGAAGCCTTCTCGCCGGACTCCTCCTCCGAGTTCTTCTCGTCTTCGGCTTTCTTCTTCTCCTCCGCGGCCTTCTTCTCCTTCGCCTTGGTGGCGGCGTCTTTTTCGAGTGTGAACGTCGTCGGTTCGCTCTTCTTGTCCTCGAGCTTCACAATCAGGTCATAGTCGCCGGGAGCGAAGTCCTCATCGCTGCGATTGCAGTTCTTGTCGACCTTGGTCCGGTTCCACTTGAGCTTCGCGGTCTTCTCCGACTGCGGTGCGAACTCAGTTGAGGCCTCCGCATTCTCATCTTTCGCGGCCGCACAGTACTTCGACGACCACACGACGTCGCCGTCCTTCTCGACGATGAACTCCTGCTTCTCAGTGCCGACTTCGATGAGGCAGGTGGCGGTGTGGTCGTTCTCGATGACCATGCCGAATTCGGGTTCTTTTCCGTCCTTCACGGATTTCGGATCGACCTTCGCCTTCAGCGAGACCTTGCCCTCAGGGCATTTTCCGCTCGCTGCCTTCTTATCCGGCACTGGTGCCGTCGTCGTCGATTCAGCCGGTGTCGTCTCCTCGACGGCGGTCTTGTCTGGTTCATCGCTGCGGCCGCCGATCGCTTTGACGATACCGACGATTCCGAGCACAAGCAGTCCCAGGACGAGGAGGCTCGCCACGCCCAGAGTGATGCGGCGTCTGCGGTACACGTGAGCAGGCAGCTTCCCGCTAGACTGGCGAGGCTGCCCGGCAGCTCTGTTCGGCTGCGAACCACGATTGGAAGGAGTCATCTTTTTGAGCCTAGGCAATTGCGAATGAGCATCCAAATGACACACCGAGTCGGTCCCGAATCGAAATCTTCCGCGTCTTCCACCGACTTTCCCGCCGTGACGGAATCGCTGCTCAGACGAGTTCAGGACACGATCATCGCCTGGTTCGAAGAGGCAGCCCGCGACCTGCCGTGGCGGCATCCGAACACGAGTGCCTGGGCGATCCTCGTCAGTGAGATCATGTCTCAACAGACCCCGGTCGCCAGAGTAGAACCACGTTGGCGCGCCTGGATGGACGAGTGGCCGACACCGGCCGACCTGGCTGCCGCACCCACCGCCGAAGTCCTCCACGCCTGGGGCCGCCTGGGCTACCCGCGCCGAGCTCTCCGACTGCAGGAAGCCGCCGCCGTGATCGCCGACGAATTGGACAACCAGGTTCCTGAGACGACCGCAGAACTCGAACGCCTGCCGGGAATCGGTTCCTACACCGCCGCCGCGGTCTCCTCCTTTGCCTTCGGCCGAAAGACCACCGTCCTGGACACGAACGTGCGGAGGGTCCTCATCCGCCTCTTCGCAGGCCGGGAACGCCCCGCCGCCTCACCTGGACGGCAGGAGACCGCCTGGGCTTCCGACCTCGTGCCCGAACACAGGCACGTGGAGTGGAACGCCGGAGTGATGGAATTCGGGGCCCTCGTCTGCACGGCACGAAATCCTGACTGCCCTGCCTGCCCGCTGCAGGACATCTGCACATGGAACCAGATGGGCAGACCCGCCTCGGCGACGAAGCGGAAGACTCAGAAGTGGGCGGGAACGGATCGACAGCTGCGCGGCGCGATCATGGACGTTCTCAAGGCCGCACACGCCGCCGGAGACGACCACAACGGTGTCAGCACCGACGTCTTCACCACCACGGTGACCGACTTCGATCCCGCGCTCGTCGACTCAATGGCAGAATCGACCTCCGCAGCGGTGGCACGAGTACGTGAGCTCAGTGCCGACCAGGACAGGATCTCTCGCCTCATCACCGATCTCGTCGCCGACGGTCTGGCTCAACAGGTCGACGGGCGTTTGGCTCTGCCGAACCGCTGAGGCACAGTGCCGGCGACAGCTCGCCGGAGGCTCAAGGCAGCGGATGAAGCCGAAATCAGAGTCAGAGGTATTTGATCATCCGTGAGTTGCCCAGGGTGTTCGGTTTGACCCGCGCTAAGTCGAGGAATTCTGCGACACCTTCGTCGGTGGAGTGCAGCAGCTCGATATAGACCTCAGGCGAGACCGGGATGCCCTTGATCGGCTCGAAGCCGAGGGAACCGAAGAATCCGGTCTCGAAGGTCAGGCAGAACACCCGGTCGACTCCGATCTCACGGGCATCGGCGAGCAGCTGATTGATGATCGCTCTGCCGACTCCCCTGCCCCTGTAGTCCGGTGAAGTGGCGACCGTGCGCGCCTCGGCGAGGTCCGCCCAGATGACATGCAGGGCACCGCAGCCGGCGAGGATCTCGGAACCGTCGGGTTGCGGGTCGACGACCAGCCAGAACTCCTGGAGTGATTCGAAGTACGTCACCGTGTCCTTGGCGAGCAGGATCCGCTCATCGGCCAGCGGGGCAACCAGGGCCTCGATGCCTTTGACATCGCCGGTCCTCGCCCGTCGCAGATACAGACCGCCGGGAAGTTCATGCTTGGAGTGGTGGTCCCCGGAGATCCGTCCATGATCGAAGTCGACTGCGTGTGAGCTCATACGGACATTCAACACCATCACCGGACGCGGGCACGAAAAAGCCCGAGGAGCCGACTCCCGCCGACTCCCCGGACTCTTCGATGTCATCCGAGGATCTGATGAACGATCAGGCCGAGGACTCCGAAGATCCGGACGACCCCGCACCGGCGAGTTCCCCGTCGTCATCCTCAGCGGGCTTCAGGCTCTCGGTTTCGATGCCCTCGAAGGTGAACTCAGTGTCCTTACCTTCGCCCTTGACGTCGACCTTGATGGTCTCGCCGCGGCCGATCTCCTTGAACAGGATCTTCTCCGACAGAGTGTCTTCGATCTCGAGCTGGATGGTCCGACGCAGAGGTCGGGCACCCAGGACCGGATCGTAGCCGCGCTCGGCCAGCAGATCCTTCGCCTCAGCGGTGACGTCGACCTTCATGCCCTGATCGGCCAGACGGACGTCGAGACGCTCGAGGAAGAGATCGACGATCTTGATGATCTCGACCATGCTCAGCTGCGGGAACACGATCGTGTCATCGACACGGTTGAGGAACTCGGGACGGAAGTGCTGCTTGAGCTCTTCGTTGACCCGCTGCTTCATCCGGTCGTAGTTGGTCTTCGTGTCACCCTCGACCTGGAATCCGAGCTGGAGTCCACTCGAGATATCACGCGTACCGAGGTTGGTCGTCATGATGATGATGGTGTTCTTGAAGTCCACCTCACGACCCTGCGAGTCGGTCAGGCGACCGTCTTCGAGGATCTGCAGCAGCGAGTTGAAGATGTCCGAGTGGGCCTTCTCCACCTCGTCGAAGAGGACGACCGAGAACGGTTTGCGACGGACCTTCTCCGTGAGCTGACCGCCCTCTTCGTAGCCGACGTATCCCGGAGGCGAACCGAACAGTCGTGAAACTGTGTGCTTCTCCGAGTACTCCGACATGTCGAGGCTGATGAGCGAATCCTCGTCGCCGAAGAGGAACTCCGAGAGCGCCTTGGCCAGCTCGGTCTTGCCGACACCGGTGGGGCCGGCGAAGATGAACGAACCGGAGGGACGCTTCGGATCCTTCAACCCGGCGCGGGTACGACGGATCGCCCGCGAGATCGCCTTGACCGCATCGTCCTGACCGATGACGCGCTTGTGCAGCTCGTCTTCCATCCGCAGCAGACGCGAGGACTCTTCCTCGGTCAGCTTGAAGATCGGAATGCCGGTGGCAGAGGCGAGCACTTCGGCGATGAGATCGGCGTCGACGACCTTCGAGGTGTCGGTGCCGGACTTGCGCCAGGCCTCGGTCTGCTCTTCCTTCTCCTTGACCAGCTGCATCTCGGAGTCACGCTCCGAGGCTGCCAGTTCGAAGTCCTGAGCATCGATCGCGGCTTCCTTGCGGTGGCGGGCCTCGAGGATCTTCTCCTCCAGGTCGCGCACTTCCTGCGGCACCGACAGACGCGAGATGCGCAGCTTGGCACCGGCTTCGTCGATGAGGTCGATCGCCTTGTCCGGCAGGTACCGGTCGTTGATGTAGCGATCGGACATGTTCACGGCGGCAGCCAGAGCACCATCGGTGACAGTGACCTTGTGGTGCGCTTCATACTTGTCGCGCAGACCCTTGAGGATCTCGATCGAATGCGCCAGCGACGGTTCGGGAACCTGAATCGGCTGGAACCGGCGCTCGAGAGCAGCGTCCTTCTCGATGTGCTTGCGGTACTCATCCAGAGTGGTCGCACCGATGGTCTGCAGCTCTCCGCGAGCCAGCATGGGCTTGAGGATCGAAGCGGCATCGATCGCGCCTTCGGCGGCTCCGGCACCCACCAGGGTGTGGATCTCGTCGATGAAGAGGATGATGTCGCCGCGAGTGCGGATCTCCTTGAGCACCTTCTTCAGACGCTCTTCGAAGTCACCACGGTAGCGGGAACCTGCGACCAGCGAACCGAGGTCGAGGGTGTAGAGCTGCTTGTCAGCGAGGATCTCGGGGACTTCGCCGTTGACGATGGCCTGCGCGAGTCCTTCGACGACGGCGGTCTTGCCGACACCGGGTTCGCCGATGAGAACCGGGTTGTTCTTGGTGCGGCGCGAGAGGATCTGCATCACGCGCTGCATCTGCTCGTGACGGCCGATGACCGGGTCGAGCTCGGCTTCGCGGGCCGCCGCGGTCAGGTTGGTGCCGAACTGGTCGAGCACGAGCGATCCCGAGGGAGTTCCCTCTTCGCGGCCGCCAGCGGACACGGGTTCCTTGCCCTGGTAGCCGGACAGCAGCTTGATGACTTCCTGGCGGACGCGTCCGAGGTCCGCGCCGAGCTTGACGAGCACCTGCGCGGCAACGCCTTCGCCCTCACGGATGAGGCCGAGCAGAATGTGCTCGGTGCCGATGTAGCTGTGTCCCAGCTGCAGTGCTTCCCGGAGGCTCAGCTCGAGGACCTTCTTCGCCCGCGGGGTGAAGGGAATGTGGCCGCTCGGAGCCTGCTGGCCCTGACCGATGATCTCCTGGACCTGGTCGCGCACCTGCTCGAGGGAGATGTCCATGCCCTCGAGAGCCTTCGCTGCCAGACCTTCACCCTCGTGGATGAGGCCGAGCAGAATGTGCTCGGTGCCGATGTAGTTGTGTTTGAGAAGTTTCGCTTCTTCCTGCGCGAGCACCACTACGCGTCGTGCTCGGTCGGTGAACCGCTCGAACATATTCATCCTCCTCGGTCTTCTTATTCTTCTGAGCCTAACCACCTTGGGCGCGGTTCTATTGCAGGTTTCGCCATGAGCCGAAAGGGTTCGGCTCATGGCGAAATTTCATTGTCATCGAGGATTCGGCGTCGGCTGGACCGGCAATGACGGCCTCACTACTTCACCGAACACTAAACTCGAGACGTGAACGCAGAACCGTGATCGTCGAACTCAGAAAGGCTGCAGCCATGTCCACCGATCGATCGAACATCCGCGAGTTGGCCCGGTCTCACGGTCTCGACATCGATGCCGATTCCATCGTCGTCAACGAACTCGGCCTCGATTTCCAGGTCGCCATAGCCGAGGCGGCAGACGGCCGGTCCTGGGTCCTTCGGATACCTCGCCGCTCCGATGTCACCGCCCGGGCCGGCGTCGAGGGCCGTTTCCTGACTGCCATCGCACCGCTGCTGAGCATCGCAGTCCCGGATTGGCAGATCCACTCAGAGAGTCTCATCGCCTACCCGCTGCTGCCGGGAAGCCCTGGACTGACGATCGATGACGATGGAGCGCCGCGATGGCATTTCGATGTCGAGTCCCCCGAATACGCGGACTCACTCGGTTCCGTCCTCGCCGAACTGCACACAGTCGATCCGACCGCCGTTCGCGATTCGGGGATCCCGGAGTCCTCCCCCACCGAGGTTCGACAGCGCAAGCGTGAGGACATCGATCGTGTCATCTCCGAGTTCGAGGTGGCGCCGAGCCTGCGCGAGCGATGGGCTGCTTGGCTCGACGACGACAGCTTCTGGCCGACTTTCACAACCGTGACTCACGGCGAGGTCTATCCGGCTCACCAGCTGATGGACGGGCCGGTCACTGTGGGTCTGCTCGACTGGACGACCGCGTCCATCGGCGATCCGGCAAAGGACTTCATGTTCCACTACGCCAGCGTCTCAGCTTCGGCATTCGGGGCCACGACAGCGCGATACGTGGCCGAAGGTGGTCGTATCTGGCCGCGGTTCGCCGAGCACTGCGGCGAGCTCTATTCGACTTCTCCCGTCGAGTTGGGGCTGTTCGCATTGCAGACGGAAGAACCCGAGCATATGGAAGCGGCACGAGCTCAATTGAATCCGACAGTCTGAACCGTCTTCATTATCCGCCGAATCGGCAGATGGCTTTCCTCGAACACAGTTCAGGCTCCCTTGATTCGTCACTCACATCATCGAATCATTTGCACGCATCATTTCCCGAATGCTCTCTGTCTGGCAATTCCCTGTGATGTCCCACCACTGATGGTTCTGCCGCAGAACTGGATGCCGGGTAATGGAAATGCCGAGACCGCATATAGAAAGCCTGAGGGGTCAGCGATCCAATTCGCTGACCCCTCAGGCCTGTTTGGAAGATTTCGGCCTTCGAATGAGCCTCTTACTTCTCCGCTGCTTCGTAAGCTTCGACGATCTCCAGCGGGATCCGTCCACGATCACCGAGCTGGTATCCGTTGTTCTGCGCCCATTCGCGGATCTTCGCAGTATCCCGCTTGGGACCCGACGAGCCGGCACGGCGGCCACGGCCACCGGTGTTGGCTACACGACGTGCTTTGGCGATGAATGGGGCGAACGTCTCGCGGAGTTTTTCCGCATTCTCTGTTGAGAGCTCGAGTTCGTACGTGGCCTGGTCGAGGCTGAAGCGAACGGTTTCCGCGGCTTCGCTTCCGTCGAAATCATCCGTGAGAACGAGGCGCATTTCCCTTGCCATGTTTGCTCTTTTCATAATCAGAGGATTTTGTCGTTGTCATCTTAACATCCGTTTCCGGATTATCGTCGACTTCGCTAACTTCAATCTCTGAATAGTATTTATCAACCTGTTCGCGTTCATTGCGATCCGCGCGGACGATATTCCGGAAGACATACCAGAACAGCAATCCCACACAGATCGACGGGAGAAGCGCTTTGAGGATATCCATCATCGTAATCAGCCCTCCTGAGCCGGATCCTCCTGCGAAGAAGCCAAAGGCTTGGTGAATGGGAACAGAATGGTTTCGCGGATTCCCAAACCGGTCAGTGCCATGAGCAGACGGTCGAGTCCCATTCCCATTCCACCGGTCGGCGGCATTCCGTGTTCCATCGCCATGAGGAAGTCCTCATCGAGGCCCATCGCCTCATCGTCGCCGCGAGCGGCGTCCGCGGCCTGAGCTTCGAAACGCTGACGCTGGATGATCGGGTCGACGAGCTCCGAATAGCCCGTGGCCAGTTCGAAGCCGCGCACGTAGAGATCCCACTTCTCCACGACGCCCTTCTTCGTCCGGTGCTCACGCACCAGTGGTGAGGTGTCGACCGGGAAATCGGTGACGAAGGTCGGAGCCCACAGCTTGTCCTGGTAGAAGTGCTCCCACAGCTCTTCGACGTACTTCCCATGCGATCGGAAGACACCGCCCAGGTCGACGTTGTTGTCGGCGGCGATCTTGTCGAGGACGTCCATTCCGGTCTCCGGGGTCACTTCGACACCTGATTCCTCGGACAGGGAGTCGTACATGCTCACGACCGGCCAGTCTCCGCCGAAGTCGTATTCGGCGCCGTCGTCGAGAGTGACGACGAGCGAGCCTGTCGCCTCCTGAGCGGCATTCTGGATGAGGGTCTTCGTCAGATCAGCGATCGAATGGTAGTCGCCGAAGGACTGGTAGGCCTCGAGCATCGCGAATTCCGGGGAATGCGTGGAATCAGCGCCCTCGTTGCGGAAATTGCGGTTGATCTCGAAGACGTTCTCGATTCCGCCGACGATCGCCCGCTTGAGGAACAGCTCCGGAGCGATCCGCAGGTACATGTCGATGTCGTAGGCGTTCATATGCGTCTTGAACGGGCGCGCCGAAGCTCCGCCGTGCATGGTCTGCAGCATCGGGGTCTCGATCTCGACGAAGTCCTGGTCGGCGAAGGTCTTCCGCAGCGACGACATCACCTTTGCGCGGGTGAGCATCGTCTCGCGAGCCTGTTCACGGGTGATGAGGTCGAGGTAGCGCTGACGGACACGGGTGTCCTCAGCCAGTTCGGTGTGCAGACCCGGCAGTGGGCGGATTGCCTTCGACGCCATGGCCCAGGAATCCGCGAGCACGGAGAGCTCACCGCGCTTGGACTTGATGACTCGTCCGTGCAGGAACAGAAAATCACCGAGGTCGACGTCGGTCTTGAAATCGTCGAGGCGCTGCTGGCCGACCTCACGCAGCGAGAGCATGCCCTGCAGGCGGGTGCCGTCACCGGCCTGCAGCGTCACGAAGCAGAGCTTGCCAGTGGTGCGGACGAAGACGACGCGGCCGATGACGCCGACGATGTCGTCGGTCTCCTCCCCCGTTTCGAGTCCGTCGTGGGCGGCGTGGACCTCGGCGAGGCTGTGGGTGCGGGACACCGTGACCGGGTAGGCATCGGTTCCGTTGTCGAGGAGACGCTGGCGCTTGTCCTTTCGGATCCGGATCTGTTCCGGATCGAGGTGTTCGGGTGAAAGGTCTGCGTTCTCAGGTGTCTTCGAGTCGGTGTTCGCCATGCTTCAAGGCTACCGTGGACGGGCCGTGCGGGGGAATTCGACGTCAGTCCAGAGCGGTCAGTATCTGCTGTGCTTGGGCCTCTGTGATGCGCCCCATGGCCAGGGCCTTCGCAGTCGTGGATCGTGCGAGTGCGATGTAGCTGTTGCGCACCGCCGGGTTCGACCGGCTGAGGCTGAATTCGCTCAGTGCCGCCAGGTGCGCTTCGATGGTCCCGACGTCTCCGCGGCTGATCGGTCCGGTCAGCGCTTTGGGTCCGTTCTGCATCGTGTTGGCGACGCTGGCGTCGACAAGGGTGTGGAGGACAGCTGACGGATCGGAGACCCCTGCCTCGGTGAGCAGCTCCATGGCTTCGGTGAGGATCGTGATCGAATGATTCGATGCGTGGGTGATCGCCGCGTGATAGAGCGGACGGTCCGCCTCGGCGATGTCGATCGGTTCGGCACCGAGTTCGACGACGAGGGCCTCCCCCACCGGCCGGATCGGCGCGGGTGCGGTGACCGCGATCGTCGCCTGCCGCAGCCGGCTCAGATCGACTTCGGTTCCCGTGAAGGTCAGGGACGGGTGCAGAGCGATGGGCAGAGCGCCGAGGCTGGTCCCGGCTTCGAGAACCTCGGTCCCGTACCGGCCGGAGCAGTGCACGAGGATCTGCCCAGCGTGGATGCGCCCGAGGTCGGCCAGGCCGGTGACCAGCGGCGCGATCTCGTCATCGGGGACGGCGAGGACCACGAGCTCGGCGCGTTCGGTGATCTCGTCCGGGTCGAGGACGGGCACTCCGGGCAGCATGGCCTCGGCACGTTCGAGGCTCGCCGCCGAGGTGGCGCTGACCCCGATGATCGCATGACCGGCCTGCCTCCAGGCGGCACCGATGCTCGCTCCGACTCGGCCGCAGCCGATGATGCCGATGCCCAGCCTGGGTGCGTCGCCGTGGCTCATCCGTCGTCCTCCTCGAGCGTCTGTGTCCGTTTGGTGTGCACGCTCTTGCCGGCGGAGTCGAAGCGCTGACGAGCGATGCGGGTGCGTTCAGCGTGTTCGATGAAGAACCGCTTGGCGTCCTCGTCGCTCTGATGGGTCACGCGCGGGTCGATCGGTCCGGCGGTCGAGTGCACCGACACCGTGCCGAGGCCGCGGGCGCGCATCAGCGGACCCTGGTGATAGCGCAGGGACTGCACGCGCACATGCGGGACGAAGTCGACGCGACGGTCGAGTGCACCGAGGCGCAGGACGAGCAGCGAGCCGGTCAGCGCATAGGCCCGCCGCTTCCACACGAGTGGATCGAGGATCCTGGAGGACCGGGGTTGGCCGTAGAAGAGGGCTTCGGCATCAGCCGACTGCGGATGCGTCGACTTGCGGTCGTACATCGCCGAGCGGACGAGGGTGTCGGCGGCAACCCCCTCGGGCAGCTGCGGGTCGGGCAGAGCGAGGCCGACCATGAGCAGAGCCTGGTCGACATCGCCGACGGGCAGCAGCAGATTCGAGTCATTGCCGCTGCTGTCACTGGCGATGTTGTACTCGGCCTGCCACCATCCGGCCCACCGCCACAGCAGCGGCTGATGCAGGCACACCGCCTGAATCCGATCGAGCGGAATGACTTTGCGGGAGGTGGAGAACAGTCCGTGGTTGACGGCGAGCCCGGATTCGCCGAGGCGGACGACGAAGTTCGCATTGTCGAGATTCTTCCGGAACACGGAGAAGGCCGCGAAGACACCGGGCAGGACACCGACGAGGATCGGAATGAAAGCCTCCTTGATGCCGAGTGCCAACATCACGATGGCAGTAGCGACGACAGCCAGCACCACGATGACGGAGATGAGGGTTTCGGTCTTGAGCAGGGAGGCGACGACGACACGGTGGACGGGGACCCGGATGATTTCGCCCTCGTCCCCGACCCTCGGCGAGAGGTGATACGGAGCGAGCAGATCGCCCAGGCTGCCTTCGGCTTCGGAGGAGAAACCGTCGGCCATGGCGCCGAGGCGTTTGGTCAGTCGCACGCCGAGGCTGTCGTCGCCGCGTTCGGGAACGGACCGGTCGACACCTGACTCCGGTCCGGTTCCGAGGCCGCCGATCGCCGGTGCGGAGCCCACCGGTTCGGTCGGCGACGCGGCGCTGACCGAACCGTCCTCCGACGCGACCGCACGCGTTTCACCCTCGGGTGCGTTCGTACCCTGCTGCTTCTTCGTCCTGACGGTGCGCAGGAGTTCGTCGCGCAGCTCCTCGGCGCGTTTCTTCGACAGGTACTTCAGCGAGATGTTCGAATCGGTGCCGCCGGCGACGTCGAAGACGAGTTCGGCCATACCGAGCACGCGCGGCAGCAGCTTCTGCTGCAGGTCGATGGACTGCACTCGGTCCAGACGGGCTTTGCGCAGCTTCTTCGACAGCAGTCCGCGCCGATAGTAGATCGCCTCGGCGTCGACACGGTAGCCCATCACCCTCCAGGCCAACCAGCTGAAGAAGGCGGTGAGCAGGAGGATGAGGATGATTCCGCCGACGACCGCGAGGATCACGAGCGGATGGGAACGCAGCCAGCCGGCGAACGTGAGGTCGACGGACTTGCCGGTGGCGAGGTCCTCGACCGCCGATTGGATGAAGTTCTGCAGACCGTATGCGGCGGCGATGACGATGCCGACGAGGACGCCGATGCTCTCGAGGATCGGCGTGAGCGGGTGGACGCGGTGCCAGACTTCGGGGGCGGCCGCCTCGGCGACGGCTCCCCTGTTCTCCACCGCATCTGCGGAGGTGCGAGTCTGCTCTGCTGAGGTATGAGCCGGCTCGGCGGGGTTCGGTTCCTCGCTCATCGTCACAGTCCCGCCAGGTTGGCCTGGCCGAGTCCGGCGAGGCTGTCGCGCAGGCGGTCGGCCTCGGCGCGGGGCAGCCCCGGGATCGTCGCATCGGTGGCCGCCGAGGCGGTGTGGAGTTTGACGGTGGCCAGGCCGAACATGCGGTCGATGGGTCCGGCGTCGACGTCGACGAACTGCAGGCGCCCGTAGGGTACGACGGTGGCTTTGTGGAACATGATCCCGCGGCGGATGAGCAGGTCGTCCTCCCGTTCGGCATAGCCGATGGCCCGGGCCTGACGAAGGATGACGATGGTGGAGATGATCCCGTAGACGAGGATGGCCACCCAGATGAGATGCAGCCAGGGCACATCGGAGGTGAAGATGATCGCGAAGACCAGAGCGACGACGAACAGCGGCACCAGGAGGGTCAGACCCGCGAGTACCTCCTTCATCCCGTATTTCGGGCTGACCCGGTTGAAGGGCACATCGGCTCCGATGGTGAAGGACGGGTCGCGGTTCATGCGGTTTCAGCTCCCGGCGGGTCTTGGGGTGGGATCTCGCAGAATCCCTCGACGATCATGCCGACGATCATGAGCACAGCGGCCGAGATCATCGCGACAAGCATACCTGCGGCCAGATCGTTGCGGATGCCTGGGGCCGACAGGAAGTAGTAGCCCGCGTTCCCGAGGTACCAACCAGCCAGACCTGCTCCGGTCAGGGCGCTGGCTTTGGCCATGATCGCCACTCGAGCCGCTTGGATCGGGTCGATCTCCTTCGTGCGGTCCCCATCGTTCCATTTCTTGATCGGCCAGCCGAGCAGGAACAGGACGGCGGCGAGGACGAGCATGCCGATGATGGCGAACCACGGCAGTCCGGGCAGCGAGAACCCTTGGCTTTCGAGCACCACATCGACCACGATCGCGAGAACCGTGCCGATCACGGCCCAGACGGCGAGGGTGGACGAGGAGGTTCTCTGCATGGTTCCCAGTGTCTCAGATCGCGAGCGGTTATCCAGGGGTGATTCGGGCGATGTCCTGATCATCGAGTTCCGCCAGGACTGCGCTGATGGACCGGCGTCCCTGTGGGGTGTCGATGAGTGTGTCGCCGACGAGTTCGGCCCAGGGAGCGAGCACGAAGGCGCGCTCATGGGCGCGCGGGTGCGGCAGGGTCAGTCTCGGGGTCCGACTGTCCAGCTCTGCGCCTTCGGTTCCGAAGCGGATGAGGTCGATGTCGAGGGTGCGCGGCCCCCACCGCAGCTGCCTGGTCCGCCCACAGGCGACTTCGATTCCCTGCGCCACCGACAGCAGCTCGAGCGCCGACAGTGAGGTGGACACGAGCAGTCCTACGTTGAGGAAGTCGTTCTGTTCGACCCCTCCCCAGGGTGCGGTGCGGAAGAGCGAGGACCGGCGCGTGACGGTGATCTCCGGGTGCCGATCGAGCGCGGCAACCGCCTGATCGAGGGTGTCCGCAGCATCGCCGAGATTCGCCCCGAGGTTGAGATACGCCTCGGTCTCAGTGGCCGCGGTCTCTCCCGCCGAGGCGGCCGCAGGGGTGGTGCGGAACCGTTCGACGCGGATGCGCACATCGTCGAAGGCCCGCTGGATCGGTGCGGAGGGTTTGTGGACGACGACTTCGACATGTTCGCACAGGTTCAGGCAGTGGTCGGCGATGCGTTCGGCGAGGGTTTCGATGAGGTCGAAGGTGTTGTCCTCGACGATGCCGGCGACGTCTTCGGCCAGCTCCCCGTAATGGATCGTCTCGGTGAGGTCGTCAGTGGCTGCTGCCCGTTCGACCGAAGTGTGCAGGGTGACGTCGATGACGAAATCCTGACCCTCGCGCTTCTCGAAGTCGAAGACCCCGTGGTTGCCGCGCACCGTCAGCCCGCGCAGTTCGATGCGGTCGGGGGCCGACTCGATGCCGGTCATTGCGAGACTCCGCCGGAGCCCGGATTCGCTGCGGGGTGCGCTGCCGGGGAGTGTTGCCCGACCGCGGCGATGACCTTGCAGGCGATCGCCGAGGTGGCCGGATCGTGGACACGGACCGCCCAGGCACCGGCCTGCGCGGAGATCGCGGAGATCGTGGCCGTGGCTTGGTCCTTCGCCGCCGGTTCGGCCTGCTTCGGGTCGTCGGGGCTGAGCAGGGAGGCGATGAAGCGCTTCCTGCTGGCGGCGACGAGGAGACGATGGTCGAGGGCCGCGAATTCGTCGAGCGCGGCCAGCAGCTGCCAGTTGTGATCGGCGTTCTTCGAGAAGCCGAGGCCGGGGTCGACGATGATGTTCTCCGGCTTCACGCCGACGGCGATGGCTTCGTCGATGCGGGTGCGCAGTTCGGCGATCACCTCGGCGACGACATCGTCGTAGTGGAAGGTCGCCGACGCCTGGCCGAGGTAGCCGCGCCAGTGCATGAGCACGATCGGAGCGCTCGTTTCGGCGGCGACGCTGAGCATGGTGGGATCCGACTGTCCGGCGGAGACGTCGTTGATGATGTCAGCACCGGCTGCCAGGGACTCTTCGGCGACTCGGGCACGCATCGTGTCGACGCTGATCACGGCTCCAGCGGCGGCGAGTTCACGGACGACCGGGACGACGCGACGCAGCTCTTCGGCTTCGTCGACGCGAGCCGATCCCGGTCGCGTCGATTCGCCTCCGACGTCGATGATGTCGGCGCCGGTGGCCATGAGTTCGAGTCCGTGGGCGACGGCACGGTCGTGGTCGAACCACAGTCCGCCGTCGGAGAAGGAGTCGGGGGTGACGTTGAGAACGCCCATGACCTGCGTCGTCTTCACTGCTGAATGATCCATCGCTGTGTGATCCGTGCTCTGGTCTCAGCGACCGAGGATGAGACTCATCGCTTCGGCTCTGGAGGCGCTGTCGCGCAGCTGCCCGCGCACGGCCGAGGTGATCGTCGAGGCACCGGGCTTGCGGACGCCGCGCATGGTCATGCACAGGTGTTCGGCCTCGACGACGACGATGACGCCCTGCGGGTCGAGGTGGTCGACGAGCGCATCGGCGATCTGCGAGGTCAGGCGTTCCTGCACCTGGGGGCGACGAGCATAGATCTCGACGAGGCGGGCCAGTTTCGACAGTCCCGTGACCTTGCCGTTCCTGCTCGGGATGTAGCCGATATGGGCGACACCGTGGAAGGGCACCAGATGGTGTTCGCAGGTGGAGTACAGGTCGATCTCGCGGACGAGGACGAGTTCCTCATGACTGAGATCGAAGGTGACGCCGAGGACTTCGGCCGGGTCGCGGTGGAGCCCGGCGAAGATCTCCTCATAGGCCCGGGCCACCCGGCCCGGAGTCTCAACCAGACCTTCCCGGTCGGGGTCTTCGCCCACGGCGATGAGGATCTCACGCACTGCAGCGGCGATGCGCTCCTGGTCGACCTTGTTCTCCTGCCCGGCGGGAGCGGGCCCGAGGCCGGCGGAGACCTCTTCGATATCGGCCATCAGTCGTTGTTCCCTCTGTCTTCGTTCGTTTCATTCGTCCCCGGTCCGCCTGTTCCGGGACCACCCGTGCCCGGGCCGGTGGGACCGGTCGATCCCCCAGCAGGGCCGCCCGTCGGGCCGGTGGGACCGTTCGGGTTCTCGGGTCCCGGCGGGTTGTGGGGAACATGAGGTCCGCTGACCCCGGTGGGTCCGGCTCCGGGGAGATCGGTGGTGTCCACCTCGGCGCCGGTCGACCCGTCACCGGCATTGCGCTCACTCTGCGGTGCGGGCGGGACGATGGGGCCGCGTTCGGACACGGGACGATCATCATGTGCCAGCCACACCTCGCGGGTGGTGCGCTTGACGACGGGTGCGAAGATCTCCTCGAGGGCCGCCTGGTCGAGCGTTTCGCGTTCGAGCAGCTGGTAGGCGAGGTCGTCGAGCACATCGCGATTGTGCGTCAGCGCCCAGTAGGCGTCGGCATGTGCGGAGTCGATGAGACCGCGAACCTCGGCATCGATCGAGGACAGGGTCGAATCCCCGTACTCGTCGCCGCCGCCGTAGCCGCGTCCGGCGAAGGGCTCGGACTGGTCCTCGCCAATCTTGACCATGCCCAGCTTCTCGCTCATGCCGTACTGAGTGATCATCTTGCGGGCGATGTTCGTCGCCTTCTCGATGTCGTTGCTCGCCCCGGTCGTCGGGTCGTGGAAGACGATCTCCTCGGCCACTCGGCCGCCCATCGCATAGGCGAGCTGGTCGAGGAGCTCATTGCGGGTCGTCGAGTACTTGTCTTCGCTGGGCAGCACCATGGTGTAGCCCAGTGCTCGTCCGCGCGGGAGGATCGTGACCTTCGTGACCGGGTCGGTCTGATTCATGGCCGCTGCGACGAGCGCATGTCCGCCTTCGTGGTAGGCGGTGACGAGCCGCTCCTTGTCGTTCATCAGGCGGGTCCGCTTCTGCGGACCGGCGATGACGCGGTCGATGGCTTCGTCGAGGATCCGGTTGTCGATGACCTTCGCATCCTCACGCGCGGTGAGCAGAGCCGCCTCGTTGAGGACATTGGCCAGGTCAGCACCGGAGAACCCGGGGGTCCGCTTGGCGACCTGGCCGAGGTCGACTTCGTCGGCCAGCGGTTTGTCGGCGGCATGGACCTCGAGGATGTGCTTGCGGCCCTTCATATCCGGGGCTTCGACGGGGATCTGCCGGTCGAAGCGACCGGGGCGCAGCAGCGCCGGGTCGAGGACGTCGGGCCGGTTGGTCGCGGCAATGAGGATGACATTGGTCTTGACGTCGAATCCGTCCATCTCGACGAGCAGCTGGTTGAGCGTCTGTTCGCGCTCGTCGTGGCCGCCGCCCATTCCGGCGCCGCGCTGGCGGCCGACAGCGTCGATCTCGTCGATGAAGATGATGCAGGGAGCGTTGGACTTCGCCTGCTCGAACAGGTCACGCACGCGGGAGGCTCCGACGCCGACGTACATCTCGACGAAGTCGGAGCCGGAGATCGAGTAGAACGGGACTCCGGCCTCGCCGGCGACCGCCTTGGCCAGCAGCGTCTTGCCCGTACCGGGCTGACCGTAGAGGAGCACGCCCTTGGGGATCTTCGCCCCCACGGCCTTGAACTTATCCGGTTCGGCGAGGAACTCCTTGATCTCTTCGAGCTCTTCGAGGGCTTCGTCCACTCCGGCGACGTCGGTGAAAGTGACGTCCGGGTTCTCCTTGTTGACGAGCTTCGCCTTCGACTTGCCGAAGTTCATCATCTTCCCGCCCGACATCTGCGAGATCAGGAACCAGAAGACGACGAAGATGATGACGAACGGAATGAGCGTGCCCAGCAGCGACATCAGCCAGCTCTGCTTGGGAACCTCATCGGTGAAGCCCTTGTCCGGGCCCGCGGTGTCGACGGCCTTGACGACCTGTTCGCCGCGCTGTTCGACGTAGAAGAACTGGACCTTCTTGCCGAAGTCCTTGTCGTCGACCTTGAAGTCGTCCTTGAGCGTGAGGTCGACGCGTTGGTCCTTGTCGACGATCTTGGCCTGTTCGACCTTGTCGTCCTTCAGCAGCTCCAGACCCTGTTCGGTGTCGATCTGGCTGAATCCGGACTGGCTGAACAGCAGAGCACCGATCGATACGACGAGCAGTGCCAGGACGATCCAGACCAATGGGCCCTTCGTCGCCTTGTTCAGCAGGGGGCGACGTTTGTTCGACTCGGCCATAAGTCCTCTCAGGAAAAAGATGTGGGCAACCGTTTCAGGCTACCGAGGCTGCCTGGGAACATCCCCCACAGCCTAGTACTTCGCACCCCTATAGCCCGAATGCGTGCCGGATCTGTTCCGTCACACGCCCCGGACTCGGCCCAGGTTCGCCGCGGGCGTAAAATGCGGAGCCGGCGGGCTCAGCTGTAGACGTGCTGAGCCAGGGTCGCGACGAAGGGCACATTGCGGTACTTCTCGGCGTAGTCGAGGCCGTAGCCGATGACGAACTCATTGGGCACGTCGAAGCCGACGTACCTGACGTCGATGTCGACCTTGACGGCTTCGGGCTTGCGCAGCATGGTGCAGATCTCGACGGTCGCGGCGCCACGGGTGCGCAGGTTCTGGACCAGCCAGGACAGGGTCAGCCCCGAGTCGATGATGTCTTCGACGATGAGGACGTGACGGTCGGTGAGGTCGGTGTCGAGGTCTTTGAGGATGCGCACGACGCCGGAGGATTTGGTGCCCGATCCGTAGGAGGACACGGCCATCCAGTCCATCGTCACCGGTGAGTGCAGGGCGCGCGCGAGGTCGGCCATGACCATGACAGCCCCCTTGAGGACGCCGACGAGGAGAATGTCCTTGCCCTTGTAGTCTTCATCGATGGCGGCGGCCAGTTCAACGAGTCGTGCGGCTATCTGCTCTTCCGAAACGAGTACTTTTTCGATGTCATTGCCGAGATCGTTGATGTCCACGAGTGTTGATTCTCCTCAGAAGTGGGTCCTGGAGATTCCATTATGGGTCACTTTGCCTCACCGGTGCCAGTGTGCCCGGGCCGCGATGCCAGTTCGTCGTCGACATTTCCCGGACCGGCTGACAGCCAGCCGGTGATCGCCATGAGCGCGGAGATGACGACCATGAACCACAGCGGCACCTGCCAGCCGCCGCTCCACCCGAGCAGCCCGCCCACGGCCAGGGGGCCCAGCGCGGCGAGCACATAACCCGAGGACTGGACGAATGCCGAGGTCGAGGCCGTGACGGAGACCTCGCGGGTGCGCGAGGTGATCAGCGCCAGCGCGGCGGGGAAGGCGAATCCGCCGTAGCCGAGCAGAACCGCCCACAGCCAGGGGGTGGTGGCCGGGCTGAGCAGCAGTCCCGTATAGCCGGCGACGGCGCTGACGCCGAAGGAGACGAGGAAGGCGCGTGGGGCGATGCTGCGGACGATGATCTGCGGGGCGAGGAATCCGCCGGGCAGGCCGCCGAAGGTCACGATCGTGAGCATGATTCCGGCGAGGAACGGGTCGAGTCCGGCGTCGCGGTAGATCTGCGGCACCCACCCGAACTGGACATAGGCGTTGGCCGATTGGAGGCCGAAGAACATCGCCATGTACCGGGCTTTGGGCGAGGCGAAGACCGCTCGCCGAGGCTGCGCTTCCACCCGTTCGCCATCGGGCTCTGCCGCCGGCCCGGAGAGGATGGGCACGGACTTCAGAGTCCGCAGCACCGTCCAGGTGATGAGGGCTGCGAAGGGCAGCACGGCCCAGAAGCCGAGGCCGACGCGCCACCCGCCGAACGATTCGGCCAGGGGCGCTGTGAACAGTGAGGGCAGCATCGAACCCAGTCCCAGAGAGACGGTGAACGTCGTGGCACCGAGGGTGGGCCGATGCGGGAAGCGGGACTTGACGTAGACGGGCAGGATGACGTTGCCGATCGACATTCCGGCCAGGGCCAGGACGGTGAGCAGCGCGAAGGCCACCCATTCGGTGACGATGGAGCGCAGTCCGATGCCTGCGACGATGAAGGCGGCGCTCATGGCCAGAGCGGAGAACAGGCCGAATCGTCTGAGCAGGGGCACAGCGATGATGCCGCAGATCGCGAACACGAGTCCCGGCAGAGCGGTGAGCAGACCGGTCTGCCATTCAGCCAGGGAGAATCCCTCTTTGACTTCGGAGAGCACGGGGCCCAGCGACGAGGCGGCCGGACGCAGTGAGGCGGCGATGAGGACGAGACAGGCCAAGGCCAGAACGTCGAGACCGCGGGAGCGTCGGAATCCCTGCTCGGGCGAAGTCGTCATGGCCACATCCTTTCAGATGCCTGTCATCGATCGGCGGCGGGGACGGCGACGGGCCCATGCCGCCTCCGATGGTATACCGTTCTCACGCCTTAGGCTGAACCCATGACGACTGTGAAGAATGTGCGGCTGTTTCCGCGTGTGCCCGAGTCCCCGGCCGTCGATGTCGAGATCTCCGAGGGCCGGTTCTCCGGCTTCTCGCCCGCTGACGGCTCCTCCCCTGCTCCGCCTTCCACGCTCGATCCCGAGGGCTCCGCTGCCGCGGTCGACGTCATCGATGGGGCGGGGCGGATCCTGCTGCCCAGCCTCGGCGATGTCCATGCTCATCTGGATTCGAATCGGTTGGGTCAGACGTTCCGCCCGCACACCGCCGACGGCACTCTGCACGGGTACATCATGAACGATCGCCGGAATTGGCGGCACGGTGAGCGCAGCGTCGGCGATCAGGCCACGTATGCGATTGCGAGGATCATCGCCTCCGGGGGCACACGCATCCGCTCGCACGCTCAGGTCGACGCCGACTGCGGGCTCGAGCGCTTCCACGGAGTCAAGGCCGCGCTCGAGGCGCATGCCGATGTTCTCGAAGGCCAGATCGTGGCGTTTCCGCAGGCAGGGATCGTCAGCGAGAAGGGTGTGCGGGAGCTGCTCGATGCAGCTCTGAGCGAGGGTGCCGACCTCGTCGGTGGTCTCGATCCGCTGCTCTACGACCGGGATCCGGCGTCTCACCTGGACACGGTGTTCGCTCTCGCGGACAGGCACGGCAAGGGCATCGACATCCACCTGCATGAAGCGGGCACCGCGGGACTGTTCTCCCTCGAGGAGATCGCGGCCCGCACTCGGGCCGCGGGCATGGCCGGGCAGGTCACGGTGTCTCATGCTTTCGCGCTCAACACGAATCCCGAACCCGAGGTGGCCGGGATCCTCGATGCCCTCGCCGAGGCGGGAGTGGCCCTGACGACTGTCGCCCCAGCCAAAGGAGTGCTGCCCCAAGCTGCGATCGCTCACCGTCGCCTGACTCTGGGGCTCGGTGAGGACGGGCAGCGGGACTGCTGGAGCCCGTACGGCGACGGCGATCTGCTGCGTCGGACCTGGCAGCTGGCGTTCACGAACGGGTTCCGGCTCGATGCCGATATCGAAGGCTGTCTCGATATCGCCTCGCGTGGGGGCGCCCGGGTCATGGCCGGCGCCCGCCCGGACGGCTCGGCGCTGATCGGCGATTCCCGGTTCGGTCTGGGAGTGGGTGCTCCCGCCGATTTCGTGCTGGTCGATGCCGATACGGTCACCTCGGCGGTCATGGACTGCCCGCCTGATCGAGATGTGTTCAAGGCGGGCCGACTCATCGCCTCCGGCGGTGAGCTGATCGGCGGGGCTCGGCTGGGCTGAGTCTCAGCGGGCTTTCGCGGCTGTTCGGAATACGGCCTGACCGTCCGAGACGACGACTTCCGTGTCTCCCGGCAGGGACAGGCGACCGCGTGCGCGGTCGCGGATGAGGGCACAGAGTTCGGCGACCCGCACCGCTCCGAGGTTCTGGCCGGGCACACCGAGTGAGACCACCCACTCTCTCACGACCCGGCTGAACACCGCGTCGTCGAGTGCGGTGAAGATCTCCACCGGCACCGAGGCGACTCCCCTGATCCGCTGCCCCTCCGCCTCGGCACGGGCATCGATGAAATCGGCGTCGGCTCGGCACAGATCGGCGGTGCGGGCGAGGTTCGCGGTGATCGGCTGGCCGAGTTCGGCTTCGACTCCGGCCAGCAGCCGCCGGGCCCGGATACGGGTGAACGCGGTGTCGGCATTCATCGGGTCGTTCCAGACCTCGACGCCTTGCGCCCGGCACGATGCTTCGGTCTGGTCCCGGTCGAGGCCGAGCAGGGGGCGCATCAGGTGTCCGGTCAGTGGGCTCATCCCGGCCAGTGACCGGGTGCCCGATCCGCGCATGAGGCCGAGCAGCACGGTCTCGGCCTGGTCCCTGCGGGTGTGGGCGGTGAGGATCCAGTCGGCTCCGGCCGCGGTCCGTGCGGTTTCGAGGGCGGCATAGCGGGCGGTGCGTGCAGCGGCTTCGAGCCCTTCTTCTCCGGCATCGATGCTCACCGGCATGACCTCGGCGGGCATGCCCCATGATTCGGCGGCGGCAGCGACGCGGGCGGCGACCTCGGCGGTGACTGTTTGGAGTCCGTGGTCGACGGTGACGGCACGGGCGCGGATCTCACCGCGGCGGTGGAGGAATGCGGTCGCGTGGAGGAGCGCCATCGAATCCGCTCCCCCGGACACCGCGACGATGACTCCCGGATCCGAGGCTCCGGCTGCCGCGAGTCCGGCCCGGACTGCATTGCGGATGGCTCCGCTGGCCGGGTCGAGGCTCGGCCGCCTCGGCGAGGTCCTGCCGTGCGAACCCTCAGCCGTGGACACGGTCGAGCCAGAGCTGCGGTTCGTGGATCTCTGCTGTGCGCGGCAGGTTCGCAGGTTCGGCATAGATGCGGGAGAAGCCCTTCTGCCCGACCTCACGGCGGACGGCGCGAACGAACTTCGCTCCGTCACGATACTGCGCGAGCTTGAGGTCCATCCCGAGCAGATTTGTGAGGAATCCGCCTTGGCTGGCATCACGCCGGGCCTCGAACCTGCGGCGCAGCCTGCGGACACTCGGGATCACTCCGGCGCCGACCTCGTCCATGACGACATCGGCATGGCCTTCGAGCAGGGACAGGATCGCGGTGGCCTCGTCCAGAGCGGTGCGCATGTTCTCGTCGCGGATGAGGTCGACGATGCTGGCCTCACCCTTGATGATGCGCCCGAATGTGGCGAAGAGGTCGACGATGCCGCCGACTCCCGGCATCGTCAGCCGGGTCGACACGGCCCCGGAGAGCAGCGTGCGCATATGCTCGCGCAGCCAGGGGGCGGTCGCGAACTGCACTTGGTGGGTGGCTTCGTGGAGGGCCACCCACATGCGGAAGTCACGCGGGTCGACATCCATCGCCTTCTCCGCGATGAGCACGGCGGGAGCGACGAACATCAGTCTCCCCGTCTTCACGGAGAAGGGATCGAACTGGCCGAGCACGCGGGTCGACAGGAGTGAGAGCACTCCCGCGACCTCGACGGCACCCGCCTTCGCGGTGGCGGAGCTGACGGGGGCGGGCAGTGCCGCCTCGTCGAGCATTCCGTTGACGGACTGGGCATTGGCTTTGACCCAGCTGACCTGGTCGAGGACGAGCACGGAACCGGCGGCGAGCCTGTTGCGGACAGCATCGGCCTGCTCCGGGGGCAGCAGGAACGAGTCGAGCACGAGGTCCTGCGCGGTCAGCGCATTGTCCTTCATCCCGGTCACGAGCGCGTCGAGCACACCCCGTTCGGGGACCTTCGCTGCGGAGACGAGCTCACGAGCGGTGCGGGCGGCGAAATCCTCATCGATGATCATCGGCAACCACAGTTCGCGAGTGCGGTGACGATATCGTCCACGGTCTTCCTGGCTTCCAAGATCTTGTCCTTATCCACGTCGTCGATCTGGATGGAGAATACGAGATAGCGTCCCTCCGCGTCGAGCACCCCTCCGGCCAGGGAGGTCACCGTCGAGAGAGTCCCGGTCTTCGCATGCACCACGCCGGAGGCGTTCTTCTCATCACCGAACCGATCATGCAGGGTGCCGGTCAGCCCGCCGACAGGGAAGTAGCTGACGAGACCGGCCAGAGAATCGTCGGCGACGACGGAGGCCTGCAGGACTGTCGTGAGATCATGCGGGGCGATCCGGTTGTCGTACGACAGCCCCGAGGTGTCGACGAGGTGGGTGCGACCGAGGTCGACGGACTCGCCGAGGGATTCGAGCACCGCATCCGGGCCGTTGTCCAAGCTGCCTTCCTTGCCCTGGGCGATGGCGACTTCGTTGCCGAGCATCTCGGCGACGACGTTGTCGCTGTGCACGAGCGCGTATTCGACGATCTCGGAGATCGTCGCCGATTCCACCCGGGCGAGCTCGTCAGAGCCCTCGTCGTCGGTGGTGTCGGGCCCGTCCGCGGCGTCGGGGTCGGAGTCCTCGGACTCGGCGGCCGCCTCGGTGACGGTGATCCCGGTCTTCTTCAGTTCTTTTTCGAAGGTCGAGAACGCGTCCTGCGCCGGGTGTTCGCTGCGGCCGCGCCATTCGGCCTGCTTCGACCCGATATAGGCGGTGTCGACCATGATGGGCTGGATAGGGGTGATCACGCCCTTGGCGATATCGACCCGATCCCACCCGGGATCGAAGTCCTCGCCGACGTAGCGGCTCGTGTCCAGGTTGAGAGCCACCTCGGTGATGTTCTCGTCCTTGAGTTTCGCGGCGGTGTCCTCGGCCAGGGACCGCAGGCCGGCGTGGCCGTTGACCGAACCGGGATCGGAGTCCCCGGCGCCCAGCAGCACGTCCCCTCCACCGGTCAGGGTCAGGGTGTTCGTGTCCGCGTCGAAGTCCGTCGTCGTCGCCAAGCGCGTCTCCCCGCCGATCGCGGACAGGGCCGCGGCCGCGGTGAACACCTTCGTGACGGAGGCAGGAGTGCGCGGCTTCGTCTCATTCTTCGCGTAGAGGACATCGTCACTGAGACCGTCACGGACCTCGAGGCCGAAGCCTTTGACTTTCGACTCCTTGAGAATGGCGTCGATCTCTTTCGGGATCTGGGTGGGGACGGGGGCGGAATCGTCGACCGCCGAGGCGGGGGCGGACGCCTGCTGGGCGTGGGCTTGCGGGGCGGGCACGCTCTGGACCTCGACCTGGGGTTCGGTGGTGAGGACGCCGGGCAGGCCGGGCACGAGGTCATACGCGTCGACGACGGCATAGGCACCGAGGGCGAGGACGAGGACTCCCGCAGCGATCGCACCGCCCTTCTTCCGTCGCGAGCTCGTCTGCCTGCGGTCGCGGCGCGGGGAGCCGGAGTCCGACGGATTCTGCGGCGCATCGGTGTCGTTCAAACGCAGGCTCTCATTCCTCGACGACCGTGCAGTGGCCGCCGTCGATGGGCGGTGAGGGGGACTTGTACCATCTATTCTAGTGATGCACCCCTAACGTGAAGGAGCACTATGGAACTGTTGGCCACAATCGAGATCCCCCAGGGGTCCCGCAACAAATACGAAGTCGATCATGAGACCGGTCGGGTCAAGCTCGATCGCTACCTCTTCACCTCGATGCAGTACCCCGCCGACTACGGGTATATCGAGGACACACTCGGAAACGACGGCGACCCTCTCGATGTGCTCGTGCTGCTGCCCGAGCCCCTGTTTCCAGGTGTGCTCATCGACATCCGCCCCATCGGCATGTTCCAGATGGAAGACGAAGCCGGCGGCGATGACAAGGTCCTCGCTGTTCCTGCCGGAGATCCCCGCTGGGACTCTTATACCGACATCTCGGATGTGGACCAGTTCATGCTCGACTCGATCGAGCACTTCTTCAACCGGTACAAAGACCTCGAACCCGGCAAGTACGTCAAGGGCTCGAGCTGGGCCGGTCGCGAAGCCGCCGAGGCGGAGATCAACGCCTCCATCGAACGCTTCAAGGCCGAGGGCCACTGAGCCTTCCCTTCTGCACTCTCGATTCTCGGCCGCCCGGATGTCGTCATCCGGGCGGCCGAGTCGTGTCAGGGGATGTCCGGCCGCCGGGAGCGTGACGATCATCACGATTTCTTAGGTGACCCTAAGGGGCAGTGTGAGCCAGGTTGTGCCATCGTCGAGTCATGAAACTCGATCATGTGTCATTCGCCAGTGAACCAGATGGATATCGCGCGACTGCCGAGCGGATCTCGGAGAAGCTCGGAGTGGTTCCCTACGACGGCGGTGTGCATCCTCGATTCGGCACCAGAAACCTCATCTTCCCTCTCGCGAACGGCCACTACCTCGAAGTCGTAGAAGCCTTGGAGCACCCGGCCGCTCTCTCAACACCGTTCGGCCAGGCTGTCCGGGCTCGTTCCGAGCTCGGCGGCGGCTGGATGGGCTGGTGCGTCTCGGTCGACGATCTCGCCGCTGTCGAAACCCGCCTCGAACGCAAGGCCGTCGACGGCAACCGCACACCAGAGTCCGGTTTGGAGCTCAAGTGGCTGCAGATCGGCGTCAAGGGGCTCATCGCCGATCCCCAGCTGCCGTTCTTCATCAACTGGTCCGCCGACTCCTCACAGCACCCCTCGACGTATAAGACGAACTCCGAGGTCGCCATCGACACTCTGCAGATCGCGGGCGACCGTGATCGCCTGCGGGATTGGCTGGGGACTCAGGATGCCAAGCCGATTCCGGAGATCAACATCGACTGGTCCTCGCCCCACGGGACGCCGGGCATCATGTCGGTGAGCTTCGAGACGAAGAACGGCCCCGTCGTCATCTGACACCTTCTCAGCGCCGAGACAACGCCGGAGCGCCGAGACTGCTGTGTACACGCGGTGGTCTCGGCGCTCCGGCGTTGTCTGAAGCAAAGACTGGGCTCAGTCGCCCGGGGTCTCGTCTGCTGGTGCCTCGGCCTCGGCCCCAGCCGCGTTCCTGCGGCGCATATGTGCGGCCGTGGCCATGGCTCCGCCGACGGCGAGCAGCCCGGCACCTCCGCCCAGCAGAGGCAGAGTGCTGTCCGTTCCGGTCCACGGCAGGTCGCCGCCGTCGGATGCGGAGCCGCCCGAACCTCCGCCCGAACCGGAGCCGGAGCCGGAACCGGAACCTCCGGACCCTGAGCCTCCGCCGTCGCTTCCGGCTCCTGATGCCGCGGCTGCGGCGGCGGCATCCTTCGCACCGTCCTGGGACCCTGCGGTCGAACCGGAGCTGTCAGCGTCCGTTCCGGTCTTGTCGCCCTCGGAGTTCTCGCCCGATCCGGCGCCGTCGGCGTTGCCGTTCTCGTCCGAGTTCGCGGAGTCCTCCCCTGCGCCGTCAGCGTCGGCGTCCTGGTCCTTCGGCGGTTCTGTCGGATCCGGTGCCGAGCCGCCGTCGCCCTTGATCACCTGCACGACCGTGGGTCGCGGCAGCGCAGCCGTACCTTTGTCGACGTCTGTCTCATCGACGTAGTCGGGAAACTGCGAGTGCTGGTCGGACCACGAGCCGTCTTCACCTGGGTGCTGGACGGCGACGAACGCCGAATCGTACTCGTCGTGCACCAGCGGCCCGCAGACCTCGGCCTCGCGTGGGACGGAGAGGAACTGTTCGACGCGGCCGCGTTGGTCGCCGTCGATCGTGACCTTGAACAGACCGTCGCAGTACCCGATGCCGTCGGGAGCACCATCGGTGGAGATCCACAGGTTTCCGGCGGTGTCGAACGCCACATTGTCCGGGCACGAGATCGGTGAGACCTGGTCGGCAGGGAAGCCGGAGAAGTAGGTGGCGTCCCCCTGCTTCGGGTCGCCGCAGACGATCAGCAGCGTCCAGTCGAACTGAGTTCCCGTGTGGTCGCCGGAGCGCTCGGTGATCTCCACGATGTGCCCGTCGCGGTTCTCTGTGCGCGGGTTCGCCTCATCGGCGGCGGCCTTCCCCTCGGTGCCGCGATCGGAGTTGTTGGTGCACGCTACGTAGATGCGGCCGTTGACCGGGTTCGGTTCGACGTCTTCGCACCGGTCCATCTTCGTCGGTCCGACCTTATCGGCGGCCAGACGCGTGTGGACGAGGACCTCTTCGACGGAGAATCCCGAGACCTGGGACTTGCCGTTCCTGAGCAGCGGCAGCCACTGTCCGCTGCCGTCGAATTCTCCGTCGGCGGGCACGTCGCCGCTGCCGTCGATCTCGGACTTCGGTGAGTTTCCGGTGAACTTCGCGACGTAGAGGTCACCTTCAGTCAGCAGGGTCTTGTTGTGTGCGCGGTCGCCCTCGACATAGGTCCCCTTCGACACGAACTTATAGAGGTAGTCGAACTTCTCATCGTCACCCATATAGGCCACGGCGTGGCCCGATTCGGAGATCGTGATGTTCGCCCCTTCGTGTTTGAAGCGGCCCATGTTCGTGTGCTTGTGCGGGGTGGAGTCAGGGTCCCAGGGGTCGACCTCGACGATCCAGCCGAACCGGTTCGCTTCGTTCGCGTATCCGGGGTTGTTCGTGTCGAAACGGTCGACATCGGCTTCCCAGCCGTTCGCCGAGTCTTCGCTGCTCAGGCCGTAGCGTTTGTCCGCCGCCGAGGTTCCAGGGGTGGTGAAGTACGAGTTGAAGTTCTCCTCTCCGGAGAGGAGGGTGCCCCAAGGAGTGAGTCCACCGGCGCAGTTGCCCAATGTGCCCTGCACCTTGTCGCCGTTCGGGTAGTCCTTCGTCCGCAGCAGGTCTGAGCCGGCGGCGGGGCCGGAGAACTCGTATTCGGTGTCGATGAGGAATCGCCGGTTCTTCTGCCCGTTGACATCGACCGTCCACGTCGACTTCTCGTCCTTGCGGACGAGCTCGGCCACGGTCAGTCCGTGCGCCTCGCGGCTGATCGCCCGCTGGTCGGCTCCGTCCATATCCTCGGGGTACATGATGGCGTCGTTCGTGTACTCCTGGTTGGAGAACAGCAGCGCCCGGTTCGAATCACCGTCATCGACCTGGATGGACAGGAAGTCGTTGTTGTAGCCGAACTGGCGGCGCTGCGCCTCGGGGCTCTGGTTCTCCGGATCGAACTTCGGCGAGTCGGGGAACAGCGGGTCGCCCCAGCGGACGATCGGGTGCCAGGAATAGCCGTCGGGGACGATGAACTCGTCGATCTCGTGGTGGACCGGATCGATCGCGGTGAAGGCCAGGCTGCCTGCGGTGGCGGCGGCAGCAGAGCGAGCGGTCGGGCTGGGCGCGGTGGTCACTGCAATCGCCAAGGCACCGGCGGCCGAGGCGCCGAGAACCGCACGGCGGCTGAGCTTGGCGTTGACGATATCGCGGAAGTACCCATTCGCCGATGTGTTGCAGGTGGGCTTGAGGCAGGCGTTGTCACACTTCAGTGCACAGGTGACGGGGCTGCGCTTGCCACGCACATGGTCGGCCATCGGCAGAAAGGTTCGCATCGATAATCTCCTCGCATCGGGACGTCTCTCCCCTCAGCAGTCCACACCACTCATGGCGCACACCGGAGAGGCTCACCCGGTCGAGACTTCCACCAGCAGGAAGCCCTACGACTACCCATCGGTGAACTGAGGATGAACCCGCATGAACGAGTGCATGTCTCGGACTCCGGCCCTGCTTCGGCTCCCAGCCTCAGCCGATGTCGACGAGGCTGAGTACGCCCGGGGCGAGGAACCCGACGGCGTCGATGATGAAGTGCGCCCACACCAGCGGCATGAGTCTGCCCCTGCGCAGGAAGTACCAGCCGAAGATGATGCCCATGGCGACGTTGCCGAGGAACGGGCCGATGCCCTGATAGAGGTGGTAGCTGGCGCGGAAGACCGCCAGAGAGATGATGATCGCCCATGGCCCGTATCCCAGCTGCCGCAGTCGCAGCGCTCCGAACCCGAAGATGAGGACCTCTTCGAGGACGCCGTTCTTCGCTGCAGAGAGCAGCAGCACAGGAATCGTCCACCAGTGATCGCCGAGGTTGGACGGCTGGATCTCGGCCGTGATCCCCAACGCCCGGCCGCTGGCGTACACGCCGAGGGTGCCGATGCCGATCACGAGGAAGACGAGACCGCCGTGGCCGAGGTCGCGCAGCCTGTGCCCGTCGACGCCCAGCCGCGTGCTCAGGTTCCGGTGCTCCCGATCGCGGGTGAGCAGGTAGAGGGCGAGGACGACGGGCACAAGGGTGAAGGCGATGTCCAGGAGCTGGTAGATGAGGTCGAAGCCCGGCCGGGGCGAGATCGCGGTGTTGAGTTTCGCCTGAGCGTCGCTGATCGGTCCGCGGGTGGCGATATCGGCCAGGCGCACGATCGCGTAGACGGCGGACTGTCCCAAGGACAGGGCCGCAACGATGCCGAGCTCGAACCACAGGCGCTTTCTCTCCTGTGGTTCGAGCTCGGCCGTCATGCCCTCAACTGTAGCCGGGACGGCTCAGTGTTTGGGTTCACCGTCCCCGTCGTCGCGGCGCGGGTGCTGGCTGCGCAGAGTGAAGTCCGTTCCCGGCGCAGCGTCCCGACCATCGTCGACCCGTCCGTCATCGACGTGGTCGGCTTCTGTCGAACCGTCCGGCGCCGAGGCGGTCCTGCCCGCATCCGCGGACGTCGAGTCCACGGTCGGTTCGGCCACCTCGGTGGGTGTCTCTCCCTCTGTCCGTGCCGGGGCACGGGACTCGGCGTCAGCAGCTTTCGGTGCGTCGGGCACCGCTGCGGTCTCTCGCTCGTTCGCTCGGGCTTCGGCAGTGTCGAGGACCTCTCCGCGGGCCATGTTCTTCACGTATTTCTTCTCCGCCCGGCGCTCCTTCACACCCTCGAGGAGCAGGTAGAGCACGGGCACGAGAATCAGGGTGAGCAGCGTCGAGCTGACCAGACCGCCGATGACGACGATCGCCAGCGGCTTCGAGATGAACACTCCGCCGCCGGTGAGCCCCAGGGCCATCGGCAGCAGAGCGAAGATCGTCGCCGCCGCGGTCATGAGGATCGGACGGTAACGCAGCCTGGCGCCGTGGACGATGGAGGTGCGCAGATCGACCCCACGGACTCGGAAGTGGTTGATGAGGTCGATGAGCACGATCGCGTTCGTGACCACGATGCCGATGAGCATGAGCAGACCGATCATCGACGTCAGCCCCAGCGGGGTGTCGGTGATCAGCGAGAGCGCAACCGAACCGGTGGCCGCGAACGGAATCGAGACCAGCAGGATCAGCGGCTGCAGCAGCGATTTGAACGTGGCGACCATGATGACGAAGACGATGAGGATCGCCGCGAGCATCGCAAGCCCCAGCTGCGAGAACGCTTCGTTCTGCTCCTGCGTGGCACCGCCGGTGTCGACGGACACTGTATCGGGAAGGTCCACCTCGTCGAGGGCGGACTGCACATCGGTCGACACCGCACCGAGGTCATCGCCCTCCGGGGTCACGGACACGGTCGTCGAGCGCTGCGAATCCGTGTGGCGGATCGTCGGGGCGGTTTTGACCTCCTTGACCTCGGCGACGTCATCGAGCTCGATGAAGCGCGGCTCCGATGTCACGGGAGCACCCGCGTTCGGATCGCCTCCGGCGGTGCCGCCGGCTGCATCGGCTCCGGCGCCGCCAGCACCCCCAGCGTCTCCGGCACCACCGGCGCCGCCAGCTCCTCCAGCGCCGCCAGCCGCACCGGCGTCACCTGAGCCCCCGGCACCACCAGCCGCACCGGCACCGCCCGCAGCGCCGCCGGCAGGAGCCGTCTCCTCCGGCTTGCCCGGAATCTTGAGTTCGCGCAGCTTCTCCACGGTGTCTGCGTTGCGGTCGAAGAGCAGCACCGAATGGGAGACATCGTCGATGACGACCTCGCCGATCTGCTGACCGTGCATGGCGCGCTGCACATATTGGCCGATGGCCGCCTCGGTGAGGTTCTCCTCTGCGGCCTTCTCGTGATCGACCTTGACCTCGATCACGGGCTGGACCGCTTCGATGTCGCTCGTCACCGACTGAGCCGAGGACACGCCCTCGAGCTTGTCGCTGACCTTCTGCGTGGCGTCGTCGAGTTCCTGGGCGTCGGTGGCCGTGAGCGTGACGTCGATCGTCTGTGCGCCCGGCGTCGAGCTCTGACTTGCCACTTCGACGTCGCCGGCACCCTCGAGGTCGTCGAACTGCTTCTGCAGATTCGCCGAGATCGACTGCGCCGAGACTCCGGACTTCGTGTTGACGGTGTAGGTGCCGGTCAGCGAGGAGTCGTCGGTGAAGCCGAACGTCGTGCCGCCGAGCGACAGCTGGTAGTTATCGACATCGGATTCGTCGCCGAGGATGTCCTCGACCTTCTCCGCCTGCTTCGACGCCTCATCGAGATCGGTTCCCGGGTCGAAGGTCTGCGAGACCTGCAGGGAGTCCTGACCGGTGTCGCCGAAGAGCTCGGTCTTCAGCTGTGGAATCATCGCTCCGGTGCCGCCGAGCACGAGTACGGCGATGAGGATCATGACGATCGGGTGCTTCGTCGAGAACCCGATGACCGGCATATAGGTCTTCTGCAGGCGTGTCACCGGCGAATGCATTCCGGCGAGCTCGTCGACTGCCTCCGTGCCGTCTTCGGACTCTCCATACTGCGGACCGCCCGCAGCGACTCCGGTCGGCTCGGAACGAGTGGAGGCGGAGGCTCCGGATCGAAGTGCGGAGTCGGTGCTGTCGCGAGGACCGGTGTCTTCAGCCTCGGCACCGGCAGCGACGAGGTCGCGCTTCTTGTCGGCCTTCTTCGCCGCCTTCTTCTCTGCCCGCCATTGCGAGAGCATCGACTTGCGGCTGCGGCGGATCTCGGCCTTCTCCTCACGGGTGAGTCTGACCTTCGCCTCACGCTGACGCAGGAACCAGTACGCGAGGACCGGGACGATCGTCAGCGCCACGAACAGCGAGGACAGCAGAGCGATCGTTGCGGTCAGGGCGAAGGGACGGAACATCTCTCCCGTCTGCCCGGTCACGAACGCCAGCGGCAGGAACACAGCCACCGTGGTCAGGGTCGATGCGGTGATGGCTCCGGCCACCTCGGAGACGGCGGCGAGGATGTTCGAGAACTTGTCCCCGCCGGAGGCATGACGTCTGCGGATCGCCTCGATGACGACGATGGAGTCGTCGACGACGCGGCCGACCGAGATCGTCAGCGCACCGAGGGTGAGCATGTTCAGGGTCTCCCCACCCATCCACAGCCCGATCATGGCGATGAGCAGCGACAGCGGAATGGAGATGGCGGTGATGATCGTCGCCCGCACCGAGAGCAGGAAGACGAGGATGACGAGGACCGCGAAGATCAGACCCAGACCGCCCTCGTTGAGCAGGTCGTGGATGGACTGCTCGATGAACGGCGCCTGATCGAATGCGGAGACGAACTCCGTATTGTCGCCCATCATCTTCTCGAGTTCGGGCAGTTTGTCGGCCACCGCGTGCGAGACGTCAACGGTGTTCGCGTCGGATTCCTTCATCACCGATACGGACAGTGAGGGCTGCCCGTTCGTCCGCGAGATCGACTCGATGGGTTCGTCGACGAGTTTGACGTCGGCGACGTCGGCGACCGTGATCGGGTCATCCTTGCCGGAGATGACCAGATCCTCGATCGCATCGATCGAGCGGATGCGGGTGCCGACCTCGACCGGGGCCGTGCCGTCGGAGGCCTTGAGCTCACCCGCCGAGGTGGGGACTCCGTTGGACTGGAGGATGCCGGCCACCTCGTCGAGGTCGGCTCCTTCGTCTTCGAGATCGTCGCGTCGGATGCTGATCTCGACCTGTTTGGTCTTCGCTCCGGCGATCTGCACCTGCGAGACTCCGTCGACCTTCTTCAGCTCCGGCTCGACGATGTCTTCGAGATTCGCCGCCAGCCGGTCCTCATCGGCGTCCGAGGTCACGGACAGAGCGAGCACCGGAATATCGTCGGTGCCCATCATCATGACATTCGGTTCGACCCCGTCGGGCAGACTCGGCTGCACCTGAGAGACTGCGCGCTGCAGGGCACGGACGACGTCATCGGAGTCGTCGCCGTACTTCGTGCTCACGGTGATCTGCGCACTTCCCGCCGAGGATGTCGAGGTCATGTCCTCGACCTCGGGAAGTGCAGTCAGCGCCCCTTCGAGGGGGTCGGTGACTTCGGATTCTACGGCCTCCGGGGTAGCTCCCTCATAGGAGGCGGTGACCGTGGCCTGCGGGTTGTCGAGGGAGGGGAAGAGCTCTTGCTTGAGGGCACCGGCTCCGATGACACCGAAGATGACGGCGACGACGGAGATGAGCGCGATGAGCGCCCGGTTCTTCAAGCTCAGCCGAGTCAGAAAACTCACGGAGGGGACCTTCTTTGTCGTAGGCAGGGAGACGACGCAGAACGCCGACAGGGCCATCCTAGTGAGTGTCCCCTGAACCGCACATGAGGAAAACCTGACTTCTCCGAATCGGAGCGGGGCTCAGCGGGTCCTCTTCTTCAGCTCGGTGAACCTGCAGCAGCTCGGCCCATGCATCGAGCGGCGGCGGTTTCACCGAGCTGGAACGGGCTGACGGGGACGGGTCTCGCGGCCGAAGAACCACAGTCCCGCGGCGATGACGCCGAGAACTCCGGTGAGCAGGAACGCCCACGAGTAGTCGAAGCGATCGACGACGGCTCCGGCGATGATCGGGCCGAGGATGGCTCCGCCGTCGAGAGCCATCTGGTAGCGGGCGAGCACCCGGCCGCCTTTGCGTTCACGCCCGATGACGTCGGCGACGGTGGCCTGCTGAGCAGGGTTGGCCAGCCCGGAACCGACACCGGCGATGACGGAGAAGGCGAAGAACAGCCAGATCGAGTCGATGAAGGCCAGAGCCGCGGTGGTCACGCCGAGGACGAACAGACCCCATTGGATGAAGGGTCTGCGCCCGACGGTGTCGGCGAAGCGTCCGACAACCGTGACTGCCGAGGCATTGCCGATGGCGAACATGGTCAGGGCAAGGCCAGCCACGGCGGTATCGGCTTTGAGAGCCTGGATGGCGAAGAGGGGGTAGATGGCCACGCGGATGCCCATCGCCGACCAGCCTTGGACGAATGCGGATATGAGTGCCGAGCGGTAGGCCGAATCCTTCCAGGCTTCCCGGAAGGACATGACTTCCTGCTGCTTCTCGTCCTTCTCCGCTTCCAGTCGGGCGCGTCCGGACTTCGTCGAGGATCCGAAGGCGGCGGTGGAGGCGAGGAAGACGCGCACGACGATGGCGGCGATGAGCAGGCCGACGGCGTAGATGATGAACGGGATGCGCATCCCCCACCCGGCCATCGCACCACCGAGGACGGGGCCGGCGATATTGCCGACGAGGAACGCAGTCGCATAGGTCGACGACGCCTTCGCCCGGGCGTCGATCGGGGCGAGCCGAACGATGAGCGCCATCGCGGAGACGCTGAACATGGTCGAGCCGATGCCGCCGAGTCCGCGGAAGATCAGGAGCTGCCAGTAGTCCTGAGCGAATGCGACGGCCGCGGTGGAGGCGGCGACGATGAGGAGTCCGGTGATGTAGATGCGGCGTTCGCCGAAGGCATCGACGAGGCGGCCCGAGGACGGGGAGAACACGAACCGGAAGAACGCGAAGGAGGAGACGACGATGGTTGCGGCGGTGACCCCGAAGTCGAAGCTCGCCGCGAACTGCGGCAGGACGGGCGCGATGATTCCGTACCCCAAGGCCACGATGAAGGCCGCTGCCACGAGGACGTAGATCTCCTTGGGCAGACGGCGGGACTCGGCCTGCCGGGCATCATCGCCGGATGGGGTCACGGCCGCCTCGTCGTGGATGCCGTCGTTCTCACGCGCGCTCACAGGATATCGAGGAACTGCTCGGGTTTCGGCAGGGGACGAGTGCTCGTGGCCAGGCGCTGTCGGTACCGTTCGGGGACGGCGCCGATGTAGAACCAGCCCATGAGCAGTTCGTGATCGTCAAGACGGTGGAGGCGACGGACCGGTTCGCTGTTCGTCAGGGTTCCTGACCGCCACATCACTCCCCAACCGGCCTGCCACAGGGCGAGCTCGAGAAGGTGTCCGGCACCGGAGGCGGTGGCATGCTGCTCCCATTCGGGAACTTTGTCGTGCTTGACCGGGGAGGCGACGAGGGCGAGGAGGAGTTCGGCCCGCAGCGGCTTGGTGTTGGTCTCGCCGGGTTTGCGCACCACCCCGGCGGCTTCGTCGAGGGCTGCGCCGAGGCGGTGCCGGTCGTCTCCGCGGATGATGAGGAAGCGCCAGGGACGCAGGGCTTTGTGGTCGGCGACCGCGGAGATCGAACGGATGATCTCGAGCAGGTCGGAGTCGTTCGGGGTCTCCGGGTCGACCTTCGAGATCGACCGTCGGGTGCTCAGCGCGTGCAGAACGGGATCGGCGACGATATCGATCGATGACGGCACTGAGTAGTCGGGTCCGCGGCGGGTGGGCGTGACGCTTGCGGTGCTGCTCTTCGCCGAGACGGCGGCAGCCTCGGCGGCGTCAGCGTCATCTGCACTCTGGGTCGAGTGGGCAGTCTGTGCGTCCTGCGCGGCAAGGTTCTTCGCCCACGGGCCGGTGTTGCCGTCGAGGAAATGGGCACGCACACGGTCTTTGGTCACTTCGCAGGCATCGCCGTTCAAGTCTCTGCCGGAGCGCTTGGTCTTCTTGGACTTGTGTTTCTTGTCCTTGTGTCCGCCCATCAGCTCACCCATTCGGCGAATTCGGCGCGGGCGCGGCGCAGCTTCGGGTCGATGATGACACGGCAGTAGCCGTTGTCGGGGTTCGCGGTGTAGAAGTCCTGGTGGACAGCCTCGGCGGTATAGAAGGTGCCGAGGGGTTCAAGCGTGGTCACGATCGGTGAGTCGAAGAGCGTCTGCGCGGATTCGATGGCCTGGGCGAACTGCTGCTTCTCGTCCTCGTCACGGTAGAACATGGCAGACCTGTATTGGGTGCCGACGTCGTAGCCCTGCCGGTTGAGGCTCGTGGGATCGTGTCCGGTGAAGAAGAGACCGAGGATGATGTCTTCGGGGACGATGTCGGCATCGAAGGTCACCTGCAGGGCTTCGGCATGGCCGGTCGTGCCGGAGCAGACCTCGCGGTAGCCGGGATCGTCGGTGTGCCCGCCCGTGTATCCGGAGACCACTTCTTTCACGCCGGTGGTCCGCTGGTAGACGGCGTCGAGGCACCAGAAGCAGCCGGCACCGAGGGTGAGGGTACGAAGATCGCTCATAACTCGTATAACGATGACTGATTCAGGTTATTCCCGCAACGAGGTGGCCCCGCAGACACCGACAGTCTTCTCGGCGATGGGCTCATTGCCCATCGACGCGGATGCTCAGCTCCTCCGGTCGTGGCCAGGTCTCCAGCGTGTGCACCTGTTCGTCGAAGGCGCCGTCCGTGATCTCCAGACTCGACCAGTAGCCGGCTCCGTCCTCGTCTCCAGTCTTCTCGGGGTGGAGAGTGCCCGGCACGGAGTCACGCAGGGCCGCGGCCGTGAGCATATCTGCGTCGGTGTCGACGGTCTGTTCGCCCAGGTCGATGCGATTGAGGCGCCCGTCGACGATTTCGAGGCTGAGCTCCACGCCGTCCTCGGACCGGTCGGAGGTGCCGACGATTCCGGTGACCGGGTAGGTGTGCATCGCCGGCACGATCGAAGAGCTCACGTCGCGAGGGCGCACGTCGATCGAGACGATGTCGTCTCCTTCGAGCGCCTGCGCCAGCTGCTGGGAGTCGAGGAGGACCGGTTCATCCCCCGAATGGAGGGAGTCTGGGTAGGCCACCCACACGAAGAACTGTGCGGAGACGAACTGCTCGCGGACCGCCTCCGCGGTTTCCGGAGAATTCGGGTGCGGCTGGGACAGCAGCAGGTCGACCGATTCGCGGATATGTGCCGGAAGCTCGATCTCGACCGGGGCCCAATGCGTCTCCTCACCCGCGTCGGCCCAGGATCCGACGGTCTCGATCGCTGCGGCTGTCAGTGCCACGAGTCCACCGCTGATCAGGGCAGTGAGACCACGGCCCACGCCTGTCGGGAGTCGATGGTCGACGGCTTCGACGAGGTTCTCGCTCACCGGCCACAGCGCCCAGCCGGCCGCGCCAGCGGCAACTGCAGCAGCTGCGTTGAGGAAGGACGGTGACTTCAGGTCGGCATTCTCCTCCCACCATGCCTCAGGGTCGAAGTCGGACTCGAGCTGCCCCGCGCTGAGGTCCGCGGCGGCCTCAGTGGAGTAGCGCACGGGTCCCGTGCCCCGGCCGGTGAAGTAGTCGACGAAGTCGTCGATGCCGCTCGATCCGCCGACCTTGCCGAGAAACGCGGTGGTTCCGGTGAGCCAGGTCAGACCACCGGTCGCAAGTGCTGTGCCCAGCCGAAGGTACCGCTGATCGTCGGCAGAGACATCTCGCCTGCGGACCAGAGCGAGGGACGTCGCGGCCAGGGTGGCAGCGGTGCGGACGATTCGGTGATGGCGCTGGGGGATGTCAGGAAGTCGCATGCCCTCATCCCAACATGCTCACCTGTGCTGTCAGTGAGAGTCGAGCGTTGTCATCGGTGCCGCAGCCGGGCCGACTCGGCGATCCTCACATCACCATGCCGCTGGGCAGGGAGAAGCCGAGCTCGGCCGCGGCCTTCTGCGTGGAGGGCTGGTGCCAGAACTTCGCCACCGATTCGTTCGTCGCCAGCGACCGCATCTCGGCCTTGTCGAGGAACAGGATTCCGGCCAGGTGGTCGGTCTCATGGGCGACGATGCGGGCGGACCAGCCGGTGATCACCTCGGCGATTGAGCCACCGTCGAGGTCAACGCCGTGCAGTTCGATCTCCCGCGGCCGGGCGACGACGGCCTGGTAGCCGGGGATCGAGAGGCAGCCTTCATAGAAGGCGACATCATCAGATGATGCGCGTGAGTATTCGGCGTTGAGGACCACCCGCAGCGGCATCGGCTCCCTCTGCCGCACCTCGGCGACCTCGGGATCCCGGGCACCGGGGTCCTCGGCGACGAACATCGACACACCGATGCCCACCTGTGGGGCGGCCAGGCCGACGCCGGGGGCGGCGAGCATGGTCGCACGCATCACCTCGGCGAGCTGCTGCAGCTCGGCATCGTCGACCTGCCCGTCGAAGGGTCGGGTCTCGCAGCGCAGCACCGGGTCACCGGCCTCGACGATGGGAGCGGTCCCATCCCCCGCCTCGGCGGCGGTGAGGACGGCACGGATCTGGGCGGCGATGGTCGCGTCGGCCTCGTGCATCTCCGAAGTCCCTCCGTGGATCAGTGCGCGCGGGCGACGATGAGTTCGGCGTGTTTGAGCAGCGGGGCGTCGATCATCTTGCCCTCAAAGGCGAAGGCGCCCTTCTCGGTCTTCGCGAGTTCGAGCACGGACGTCGCCCAGGTCAGCTGTTCGTCGTTGGGGCGGAAGGCGTCGCGGACGACGGGTACGTGGTTGGGGTGGATGGAGACCTTGCCGGAGAATCCGGACTGCACGGCGTCTTCGGCTTCGAGCGCGAGTCCCTCGAGGTTCGGGATGTCGGCCCAGATCGAGTCGAGGGCGAACTTGCCGTGGGCGCGGGCGGCGAGCAGGGTCTGGTTGCGCACATGCTTGGCGACATCGCGGTAGTCCCCGTCGGCGTTGCGTGAGGAGCCTCCTCCGAGGTCGGCGATGAGGTCCTCGGAACCCCACATGAGGGCAAAGGAATTGGGTGCGGCGGCGATCTCGGCGACGTTGAGGGCACCCAGTCCGGTCTCGATGAGGGCGATGACCTGGTAGCCGGCGAGGACCGTCAGGTCGGTGCCGCGCTGTGACTTCGGCAGCATCACAGCCGTGTATTCGGTCTGTGCGAGCATCTTGAGATCCTCGCCGAGGTGCTCGGAGTCCCTGGCATTGACGCGCACGACCGTGCGGGTGGGGTCGAGCGGAAAGTCGATGATCGCCTCGCGGGCGGTGTCCTTGTCCGCCTCGTTGACAGCGTCCTCGAGGTCGAGGATGACGATGTCGGAGCGTTCGGCGGCTTTCGTGTACCGGTCGGGACGGTCGCCGGGGCAGAAGAGCCAGGCGGGTTTGAATTCCAGGGCCATGGGGGTGCTCACTCTCCTGATTCGGTCTGGTCGTCTGCGGCGGTGTTCTCCGTGTCCTTCGCGTGGCTCGAGTCGAACATCATGGTCTGTCGCACGGCCTTGGCCACGAGGGTGCCGTCCTGGTTGAAGCCGCGGTGTTCGAGGGTGACGATGCCCTGTCCGGGGCGCGACTTCGAATTCCGTTTCTCGAGGATCGTCGTCTCCGCGTAGAGGGTGTCACCGTGGAACAGGGGTGCGGGGAAGCTGACCTCGGAGAAGCCGAGGTTGCCGACGATCGTGCCCTGGGTCAGCTGGGTGACCGAGAGCCCGATGAGCGTGGCCAGGGTGAACATCGAGTTCACCAGTCGTTGGCCGAAGGGTTCGGTCTCAGCGAAGGCCGCGTCGAGGTGGAGGGCCTGGGTGTTCATGGTCACGGCCGTGAACCACGTGTTGTCCGCCTCGGTGATGGTCCGCCCGGGCGCGTGCCTGTACGTCGCGCCGACTTCCATCTCGTCAAGCCACAGACCTCGTTGTTCGATGACCTTCTCACCCATGTGTCGCTCCTCACTCGTCGTACTGCGAGCTTATCGTCTGGCACGGACACCGAGGTAGCCGGGGCAGTCTTCGTGTCGGGTAGTCTCGGAATCATCATGGCAGGCACCCGCACGCTCTACGTCGTCACCCACCCCGAGTCCCGCCACCATGTCGAGGGCCGCGTGGGCGGGTGGTTCGACTCGCCCCTGACCGAGCGCGGACGGTCTCAGGCCCGGTCCATCGCCGCCGAGCTGCGCAGGCGGATCCCGACCGATGCCTCGGCGGAGGTGTTCACCTCCGATCTCGCCCGGACCCGGGAAACCGCCGAGGTGGTCGCCGAGGCTCTCGGCACCCGCGCCGAGGTGGCAGCCGGGTTACGCGAGAAATCGTACGGAGTCGCCGAAGGCCGGGAGCAGGCCTGGCTCGATGAGCGGTTCGTCTTTCCGCCGAAGCCCGTCGATGTGTCACCGAAGCCCGACGATGTGTCGGGCGGCGAGCGCATGCTCGATCATCAGGCCCGCCTCGATCATGACGAAGGCATCGAGGGCGCGGAGACGAGGCGGGAGCTCGGCGCACGGGTCTATGCGGCGATGGATGAGATCCTCGCGCGCCCGGCAGGTCATCAGGTCGTCGTCACCCACGGGTTCGCACACACTTTCGTCATCGGTCGGTGGCTCGAGCTGCCGCTCGAGGCGATGGGCTGGGCGGCGTTCGCGGCGCGCTCGGGCTGCATCACGGAGCTGACCGAGGATGCTGTGTTCGGCAATCGCACTCTGCGCCGGCTGGCAGACGTGGACCACCTCGGCGAGAGCTGAACCGGACCACCTCGGCGAGTGCTGAGGCGGCCCGGTGTCAGGTCAGGGGTGCAGCGATACGGTCAGCCGATGATCTCGGCGTCGAAGACGTTGAATGCGGAGTCCCAGCCGTCGTAGGCGCTGGCGTCGGATCCGGAGTCGTCGGGGAGGCCGACGACGGTGAAGGTCATCCGCGTGGTGACGGGGTCGACCTCGTCGAGGATGACGCTGACGAGCGGGGCGTCGTCGATGGCATCGGGACTGCCCCACGTGAAGTCGAGTCGGTGCGGTTCCTCGATGCGGCGGTACCGTCCGGCTGTCGGGAACTCCTGCCCGGTGTCGGGGATGCGCATCGTGTATGTGTAGGTGCCGCCGACGTGGAGGTCGACGGTGACCGATTCCCGCGGGGTGATCAGGGTCTCGGGATGGAACCAGCGGGCCATGGTGTCCGGGTTCGTCCAGGCGTCCCAGACCTGGGCACGGGGTGCGGCGAAGTCCCTGACGATGGTGAAGCTCGGCTGGTCGGTGGCCTCGGTGTCGCTACTGGTGTCGGTGGTGTTCATGATGGTTCTCCTCCTTGAGTCGATCACTGTTCCGATTGTCTTATGTGCTGTGGCGCATCCTCGGCGAGGACATCGTCGAGGGCATCGAAGCGCTGCTGCCATTCCTCGTGTGCTGCCAGCAGCCACTCGGTGGCGCCCGAGAGTCTGTCGGCATTGAGTGAGACGATGCGCCTCTGCGCGCTCTTCGACCGGGTGATGAGTCCGGCGGCTTCGAGAACCTTGAGGTGCTGTGAGACGGCGGGCCGACTGATCGGCAGCGGCTCGGCCAGGTCTCCGGAACTCAGGTCACCGGCGCGGAGACGATCGATGATCGCCCGCCGTGTCGGATCGGCAAGAGCAGCGAAGACCAGATCCAGATTCATTGAAGCACTTCCTTAATTAAGTAGTATCTACAATACAGTTCCTGGTGTCGGTGTCAAGGGTCGATCCCGATGAATTCGCCGTCTCCATCCCCCGCGGACACGGTGGGTTCGGTTCCCGGGTCCGCATCGGCGGCCGGGCCGACTAGGCTGGGAGTGTGCCGCTTCGGCCCACCCGCTGACTCGAGGAGAGACATGGATCGCGATTCGATCGACTGCTGGCTGACCGATATGGACGGTGTCCTGGTCAAGGAGAACAACCCCCTGCCGGGAGCCGCAGAGCTGCTCGCCCAATGGCGCCAGGCAGACATCCCCTACCTGGTGCTGACGAACAACTCCATCTACACCGCTCGTGACCTCTCCGCCCGGCTGCGCTCGAACGGACTCGATGTCCCCGAGTCGAACATCTGGACGTCGGCGATGGCCACCGCGGACTTCCTCTCCAATCAGGTCGAACACGGCACGGCCTTCGTCGTCGGCGAGGCGGGGCTGACCACCGCGATCCACGAGGCCGGGTTCGTCATGACCGAACACGATCCGGAATTCGTCGTCGTCGGTGAGACCCACTCCTATTCGTTCGAGGCGATCACGAAGGCGATCCGCCTCATCGACGCCGGCTCCCGCTTCATCGTCACGAACCCGGATGCCACCGGCCCCAGCCCCGAGGGAGTCCTGCCGGCGACCGGCGCCATCGCCGCACTCATCACGAAGGCCACGAACCGCGAGCCGTATGTCGTGGGCAAGCCGAATCCGATGATGTTCCGCTCGGCCCTGAACCGGATCGGCGCGCACTCGATGAGCACCGCGATGATCGGCGACCGCATGGACACCGACATCATCGCCGGGATGGAAGCGGGCATGCACACAGTCCTCGTGCTCTCCGGAATCTCGACCACCGAGGATGTCCGCCGCTTCCCGTTCCGCCCCAACGAGATCGTCGACGGAGTCCACGAGCTGCTTGATGTGCCGCTGGAGAGCCGCGGAGAGCTCGGCCCCGACACCACCGGCTCCGCCTGAGCGTCGCGAAGTCCCGAGCGCTCAAAGACTCAGGTCGCTGACGGATACTTCTGAGCGCGAAGACTGTCCGATAGTGACCTGAGTTCCGGCGCGCCGGATTCGCAGCTACTGCAGCGCGGAAGTCAGGCGCATGACTGACTCCATATAGCGGCGGCGCCACGGCCGCTTCTCCCACTCCTCCAAGGTGAGTTCTCGGCTGAGATCCTGATAGTCCGCGACGACCTCGATGATGTCTCCGACCAAGTCGCCGCCGGTGGTCAGCAGGCTGATCTCGTAGTTGAGGCCGAAGGAGCGCATGTCCATGTTCGATGAGCCCATGACGGCATAGATGTCGTCGACGATGAAGCACTTCGTGTGCAGCACGGCGGGTTTCGGGTACAGGAAGATCCGCACCCCCGCCTCGAGCAGGGACCGGTAATAGGACGACTGCGCTCGGTCGACCATGTACTGGTCGGCCTGTTCGCTGACGTAGAGTTCCACCTCGACTCCGCGCCGGGCTGCGGTCTCCACTGCGGCCAACAGGGATTCGTCGGGCACGAAGTAGGGGCTGACGATGGCCAGGCGCTCCTGCGCCAGATACATCATCGAGGTGAAGACCTTGAGGTTCGGCGAGGTCGTGAATCCGGGTCCCGAGGGAACCAGCTGCATCGCGCTCGTCGCCCCGCCGACCTCGGGCTCATTGCCGTCGCGTTCGTAGGGTCGGATGCCCAGCGCCTGGCCTGATTCGGAGTACCAGTCAGTGGAGAACGCCGCCTCGATGCCGGCGACGATGGGCCCGGAGAGTTCGACCATGATGTCGTGCCAGCTCCGACCGATCTGCGAGTTCTTCCTGTTGAGGTAACTCGAATCGATCATGTTCTGCGAACCCATCATCGCCCGTTTGCCGTCGATGACGAGCAGTTTGCGGTGGTTGCGCAGGTCGATGCGCCGGGTTTTGCCCCGCCACGGAATGAAAGGGAGCATGAGGTGCCATTCGATGGCGGCTGCGTTCAGTCGCTTGCCCAGCTTGTGGAATCCCGGATACTTCCTCGACCCGATGTGGTCGAAGAGGACACGGACTTCGACCCCTCGCGCCGATGCCCGTTCCAGCGCCCGGAAGAAGACATCAGTCGTCGAATCCCACGCCATGATGTAGATCTCGACGTGGACGTACTGCTCGGCCCCGTCGACGAGTTCGGCCATCCTCGCAATCGACGCATCGTAGTCCGAGAACACCCCGTGGCTGTCGCCGGTGACCATCGGCAGTGCGGTCAGTGCGCGCCCCAGCTGGGCGACGGAGACGAATTCGGGTGCGGCGACCAGCGACGGCGGCACGTCGGGCAGATCATCTGCGCCTTCGTGCATGAGCTCATTGGCTTCGGCCTGGATGCGAGCCCGGCGCTGATTGATATACGGACTGCCGAGCAGCAGGAATGCGGGAATTCCGATGATCGGCACGAACAGGATGAGCAGCAGCCATGCCGATGACGAAGACGGCCGACGGTTCTCCGGCACCACCCCGACCGCGATGATCTTCACGATGTATTCGATGACGATCCACGTCGTCGTCGCCACCGATGCCACCATGCTGAGATCCATCTGCTCCCACTTCCCCTTCGGTAGCCTTCTCACCTCACGGTGTTGTCGGACCAGAATATCGCCCGCCGAGGCGGCCCTGCACGTCCGTACGGGAATGCGGGGCCGCCTCGGCGGGCGATTAAGGATGTGCGAGTTCGGATCAGAGTCCGAGTTCGCGGGCGATGAGCATGAGCTGGACCTCCGTGGTGCCTTCGCCGACTTCGAGGATCTTTGAGTCTCGGTAGTGGCGGGCGACGAGGTATTCGTTCATGAAGCCGTAGCCGCCGTGGATCTGAGTGGCGTCACGCGCATTGTCCATGGCGGCCTCACCGGCGATCATCTTGGCGATGGCGGCTTCCTTCTTGAACGGCAGTCCGGCCAGCATCCGCGAGGCGGCGAGGTAGTACGCCGAACGCGCGGCGACGACACGAGCTTCCATGCGGGCGATCTTGAAGGAGATGCCCTGGAAGTCGGCGATCGGTTTGCCGAAGGCCTGGCGTTCCTTCGCATACTTCACGGATTCGTCGACGCAGCCCTGTGCCGCGCCGACGGACAGCGCGCCGACGGCGATGCGTCCCTCATCGAGGATGCGCAGGAAGTTCGCGTAGCCGCGGCCGCGCTCACCGAGCAGGTTCTCTTCGGGCACCTGCACGTTGTCGAATGTCAGCGGGTGAGTGTCCGAGGAGTTCCAGCCGACCTTGTCATAGGCCGGTTCAGCGGTGAAGCCCGGTGTCCCGGTGGGGATCATGATCGTCGAGATCTCTGGCACTTCGCGGCCCGACTTCGAGGTCCGGGTCCCGGTCACGGCGGTCGCGGTGACCAGCCGGGTGATGTCGGTGCCGGAGTTCGTGATGAAGCACTTGCTGCCGTTGATCGTCCAGGTCCCGCCCTCCAGCGTGGCCTTGGTTCGTGTGCCTCCGGCATCGGATCCGGCTTCGGGTTCGGTCAGACCGAATGCGGCGAGTCCGGAGGCGTCGGTGAGCTGGGGCAGCCATTCTCTCTTCTGCTCTTCGGCGCCGAATCGAAAGATCGGCATCGCACCGAGCGAGACGCCGGCTTCGAGGGTGATGGCCAGCGACTGGTTCACCCGGCCGAGCTCCTCGATGGCCAGGCACAGTGCGAAGTAGTCGCCGCCCATTCCGCCGTACTCTTCGTCGAAGGGCAGGCCGAACAGGCCCATCTGTCCCATCTTCCCGACGAGGTCGTAGGGGAACTCGTGCTTGGCGTCGAGTTCGGCCGAGACGGGCGCGACCTCTTCGTCGGCGAACTTCGCGACGCCCTGGCGCAGGTCTTCGTATTCTTCGGGCAGCATGCCCGGAACAAAGGTTTCCATTGTTTCCTCCCCGCTTGCGGCGTGGTTGTGGTTGAGGTGACTGGTGGTCATTCGGTGGCGGCCTCGACGGCGGCTTCGTCGACGACGGTGGCGAGCACCTCGTCGAGTCCGACCTGGGTGCCTTGGACCGCGGTGACGGTGACGATTCCGGACGCCGGCGCGGTGAGCACGTGCTCCATCTTCATCGCCTCGACCACGACGACTGGGTCTCCCTGGTCGACATGGTCACCGGTGGCGACCTTGATGTCGACGACGGAGCCGGGCATCGGGGCCAGCACATCGGCGCCTTCGAGACCGGGGGTCAGTGAGGTGTCGGCTTGGGGACGGGTGAACGCGTAGACTCCGCGGTCACTGCTGACCCAGATGGTGCGAGCACCGGCGTCGGAGAACATTCGGGCGGTGTACTGAGTATCGGCAACGAGAACCCGCCACAGGCCGCTGTCATCGATCGTGACGTCGTCGACGATCGTTTCGACCTCGGCGACATCTCCCCCGAAGTTCAGCTCCACGCTGGGACGGAAGTTCGGACGCGAGGTTCGCCAGGCAGTGGGCCTCCCCCACGCCGAGGCTGTCGGCGGTCTTCCTGCTGCTGGGCTTCCGGCGGCGCCCGACAGATCCGACTTCGTGATCGCGCCGGTGAGTTCGGTACCTGCACGGCCAGCTGTGACGAGCACCGCGGCGGCTGCGATCTGCCAGTCGACCAAACTCGCCGTGTGGGCCAGCTGATCCTCGCCGAGGTTGTCGATGAGAGACGTATCAAGGTTTCCCGCGACGACCTCTGGCAGGGCGAGCAGGGTCCGCAGGAAGTCGATGTTCGTCACGATCCCCGGCACTGCCGAGGCGGCGAGCGCAGCATCGAGGCGGGCGATCGCGGCGGCCCGGTCTGGCGCATGGACGATGAGTTTGGCGATCATCGGGTCGTAGTCCGAGGCGATCTGCTGTCCGGCGTCGAGGCCGGCGTCGACGCGGACTCCCTCTCCTGCCGGGAAGACGACGTCGAGTGCCCGCCCACCTGTGGGCAGGAATCCGCGCGAGGGATCCTCGGCGTAGATTCTGGCCTCGATCGAGTGCCCGGTCAATGTGATGTCGTCCTGAGTAAGCGGCAGCTCTTCCCCGGCGCCGATGCGCAGCTGGAGTTCGACGAGGTCGATGCCTGTGACCTCTTCGGTCACGGGGTGTTCGACCTGGAGGCGGGTGTTCATCTCCATGAAGAAGAATTCGTCGGGACGATCGGCGCCGACGATGAACTCGACGGTGCCGGCTCCGCGGTACCCCACAGACTTCGCGGTCTCACAGGCCGCTTGCCCGATCCGGGCCCGAGTCGCCTCGTCGAGCAGAGCCGACGGAGCCTCCTCGATGACCTTCTGGTGGCGACGCTGAAGAGAGCATTCCCGCTCGCCGAGGTGGATGACATTGCCGTGGGAATCGGCCATGATCTGGACCTCGATATGGCGCGGGGTCGCGACGAGGCGTTCGAGGAACAGGGTGTCATCGCCGAAGGAGCTCGCTGCCTCACGGCGAGCGGTCTCGAGGGCCGCGGGCAGACTCTCAGCTTCGAAGACGGCATGCATGCCCTTGCCGCCGCCTCCCGCGGAGGGTTTGATGAGGACGGGGAATCCGATGTCGGCCGAGGCGGCGATGAGGGCTTCGTCGCTCATCGCGGCATCCTTCGTGCCGGGCACGAGCGGGACTCCACGGGAGGACACGGCCTGCTTGGCGGTGATCTTGTCACCCATGGTCCGGATCGCGTCGGCACCAGGACCGAGGAAGACGATACCCGCAGCCTGACACGCGGCAGAGAAGTCGGCGTTCTCGGACAGGAACCCGTAGCCGGGGTGGATAGCCTCGGCACCGGTCACCTCGGCGGCGGCGATGACCTTGTCGATGCGCAGGTACGATTCGGAAGCCGCAGCCGGGCCGAGGTGAACGGCAGCGTCGGCGGCCTTGACGTGAGCGGCCTGGGCATCGGCGTCGGAATAGACGGCCACGGTGCGGATGCCCAGACGGCGGCAGGTGCGGATGACGCGCAGGGCGATCTCGCCGCGGTTGGCGATGAGTACTGTGTTGAACATAGTGGGGCTCACATCCTGAAGACGCCGTAGCCGCTGGCTCCCAGCGGGCGTTCCATCGGTCCGAAACGGGCAAGTTCGAGGGCCAGAGACAGCACCTGACGGGTGTCGCCGGGTTCGATGATTCCGTCGTCCCAGAGCCTGGCCGTCGAGTAGTAGGGGTTTCCCTGAGCCTCGTACTGGTCGCGGACGGGCTGCCTGAATGTGTCCTCATCCTCGGCGGACCAGGTCTCACCGCGGGCTTCGATCTGGTCGCGTTTGACGGTGGAGAGGACGCTGGCTGCCTGTTCGCCGCCCATCACGGAGATGCGGGCGTTGGGCCACATCCACAGGAACCTCGGCGAGTAGGCGCGCCCGCACATCGAATAGTTTCCGGCACCGAAGGAACCGCCGATGACGACGGTGAACTTCGGCACGCGGGCGGTGGCGACAGCGTTGACCATCTTCGCTCCGTGCTTGGCGATGCCGCCGGCCTCGTAGTCGCGGCCGACCATGAAACCGGAGATGTTCTGGAGGAAGATGAGCGGAGTGCTGCGCTGGTCGCAGAGTTCGATGAAGTGGGCGCCCTTGACGGCGGACTCGCCGAAGAGGATTCCGTTGTTGGCCACGATCCCCACCGGGTGTCCGTCGAGGTGGGCGAAGCCGGTGACGAGGCTGGTGCCGTATTCTGCCTTGAACTCATGGAATTCGGACCCGTCGACGAGGCGGGCGATGACCTCGCGGACGTCGTAGGGCGTCCGCGAATCCACGGGCACCACAGACGTCAGCTCGGCGGGAGCGTGGGCAGGCTCGCGGGAGTCGATGACATCCCAATTGGCTCCGCCTTTGGACCCGAGGGTCGAGACGACGTCGCGCATAATCTCCAGGGCGTGGGAGTCATTGGCGGCCAGGTGGTCGGTGACGCCGGAGACCCGTGAGTGCAGTGCGCCGCCGCCGAGTTCTTCGGCGGTGACTTCCTCACCCGTGGCTGCCTTGACCAGGGGTGGGCCGCCGAGGAAGATCGTGCCCTGTTCGGAGACGATGATCGATTCGTCGGCCATGGCCGGGACGTAGGCGCCACCAGCGGTACACGAACCCATAACGGCAGCCAGCTGCGGGATGCCTGCGGCAGACAGTGTCGCCTGGTTGTAGAAGATCCGGCCGAAGTGTTCACGGTCGGGGAACACGTCGTCCTGGTTCGGCAGGTTCGCTCCCCCCGAGTCGACGAGGTAGATGCACGGGAGATTGTTCTCCTTCGCGACTTCCTGCGCACGCAGATGCTTCTTCACCGTCACCGGGTAGTAGGTGCCGCCCTTGACCGTGGCGTCGTTGGCGACGATGACGCATTCGCGGCCGGCGACCCGGCCGATGCCGGTGATGATGCCAGCTCCGGGACTCGCGTCGTCGTACATGCCGTTGGCGGCCAGCGGGGAGAGTTCGAGGAAGGGTGTGCCGGGATCGAGGAGATGCTCGACACGATCACGAGGCAGAAGCTTTCCGCGATCGATGTGACGCTGCCTGGCCTTCTCGGAACCGCCGCGGGCCGTGTCCGCAATGCGCTCCCGGAGTTCGGCGATGAGCTCGGCGTGGGCCTCGGAGTTGACCTGCCCCGTCGCCGGACTGACCGCAGTTCCCACTGCTCTCATTCCATCCTCATTTCAGTTAATGATTCTTAACTGACTGCTATGATACTGCTCACAGGCAAAACTGACAACGCACGATCAACACGGTCCACGGATCACCGGACATGTGCGCAGAACGAGGGAGGGAAGTCAGAGATGTCGACCGAAGACACGGCCAGACCCACGGCGCGGGCGGCGGCGAAGGCGGCCAGACGCGAGCAGCTGCTCGAGGTCGCGAAGACGCTCTATGCCCGACACGGCTTCCACGGAGTGCGCCTCGACGACCTGGGTCAGGGTGCGGGGATCTCAGCACCTGCGGTCTATCGGCACTTCTCGTCGAAGGAGGCTGTGCTCGAAGAGCTGCTCGTCGGCATCTCCGCCTATCTGCAGTCCGGAGGTGAGGAGATCGTCGCCGCAGCCTGCGACACCGCCTCGGGGATCTCCCCCACCGAGGCGGCCCGGACCCTGCGCAGCCTCATCGACTTCCACGTCGACTTCGCGATGGGCGAGCCCGAGCTCATCCGCATCCAGGACCGCGACCTCGAGGCGCTGCCGGACGAATCGCGCCGGACCGTGCGCCGCCTGCAGCGTGCCTATGTCAGCCGGTGGGCAGAGGTCGTCGAAGCCGCCCACCCATCGTGGACTCTGGAGACATCCACGGTCCGCGTGCACGCCGCATTCGGAATGATGAATTCGACCCCGCACCAGGCTCGCCGCTCCAGCGCCGAGGTGGTCGGGGTCGAATTGCGTGCCGCTGCCGCGGCGGCGCTGGGGCTCGGTTAATCAGGGGACGATGACGAGCTTTCCGCGAGTGTGGCCTTCGGAGTTGTCGCGGAAGGCCTGCGGCACCTCGTCGAGGCCGTAGGTGCCGGCCACCTCGACGGTCAGCTTACCTTCGTCGGCGAGCTGGCCGAGGCGGGCGGTCTCCGACCCGTCGGGACGGACCCAGATGTAGCGTCCGCCGTGCTCGGCCACGCTGGGATCGGCGACCGAGGCGTGTGCCCCACCCTCGGCGAGGACAGCCAGGGTCGTCTCGAGCTGCTCGCCGACGAAGTCGACGACGCCGTCGACCTTGCCGCCGGCTGCCTCGAGGATACGCTCGACCACCCCGTCGCCGTAGGTCACGGGATCGGCGCCGTGTTCGCGCAGGTAGCCGTGGTTGCGTTCTGAAGCGGTGCCGATGACGCGGGCGCCGTAGGCGGCGGCGATCTGTACGGCGAAGCTGCCCACTCCCCCGGCGGCTCCGTGGACGAGGATGGTCTTTCCCTCGATCTCACCGAGAGCCTCGAGAGTGCGCAGGGCGGTTCCGCCGGCCAGCGGCAGCCCGCCGGCCTGCTCCCAGTTCAGGCTCTTCGGCTTGCGCGCAACGGCGCGGACCGGAACGGCGACCTTTTCGGCGAACGTGCCGGTCGAGAGCACGTCCTTGCGGGCGTAGGCGATGACCTCGTCGCCGATGGAGAATTCGGGGGTGTCGAAGCCGAGGCCGACGACGACCCCGGCGACGTCCCAACCGGGCGTGACCGGGAACTGGGTGGGCATGAAGGCGTCGAGGTGTCCGCCGACGAGCTTCCAGTCGACTGGGTTGACCCCTGCGGCTCTGACCTCGATGAGCACCGAGGCGGGTGGGACTTTGGGAGCTGGGAGGTCCCGGACGGTGATGTCGTCGAAGTTCTCGGTGTAGGCGTCGTAGACTGCGGCACGCATAGCAATGGCCTTCCGGTTGATGTCAGTGCGGCTGAACTCGATGTCAGCGTGACTGGACAACACCGGAAGGCCATGGGGCTATTCCAGCAGGCAGATCCTACTCGTAGGTCTGACCGGTCTTCGCGCGCTCGACCAGCGAAGCCGGCGGGGTGAAGTGCTCGCCGTACTTCGCAGCCAGATCATTCGCCCGGTCGACGAAGCCGGACAGTCCGCCCTCGTACTGGTTGACGTACTGGAGAACGCCACCGGTCCAGGCGGGGAATCCGATGCCGAAGATCGAACCGATGTTCGCATCCGGCACCGAGGTGAGCACTCCCTCGTCGAGGCATTTGATCGTCTCGATCGCCTCGGCGAAGAGCATCCGCTCCTGCAGATCGGCGAAGGGCTGATCGTTCGACCCGGACTCGTACTTTTCGCGCACGCCCTGCCACAGCGTGGTGCGCTTTCCGTTCTCGTCGTAGTCGTAGAAGCCGGCACCGTCCTTGCGTCCGGTCCGACCCTGCTCGACCATCCAGTCGAAGACGGCCTCGGAGGAGTGGGCGACCCAGGTGCCGCCCGCGGCCTCGACCGCGTCGCGGGTCTCCTGATTGATCTTCTGCGACAGCGTCAGCGTGAGTTCGTCGAGCAGCTGCAGAGCACCGGTGGGGTATCCGGCCTGCAGTGCCGCCTGTTCCACACTGGCCGGCTCCACGCCTTCGCCGACGGCAGCGACCGCCTCGGCGATGAAGGTGCCGATGACCCGGGAGGTGAAGAATCCGCGTGAGTCGTTGACGACGATCGGGGTCTTCTTGATCTGCTGCACGAGGTCGAAGGTGCGGGCGAGGACCTCGTCGGAGGTGTTCTCGCCGCAGATGATCTCGACCAGCGGCATCTTGTCGGCCGGTGAGAAGAAGTGGACGCCGATGAAGTCCTTGTTCCGGTTGACTCCCGTGGCCAGTTCCGTGATCGGCAGGGTGGAGGTGTTCGAACCCAGAACTGCGTCGGGCTCGACGACGTCCTGGATCTCCTGAAACACCTTCTGCTTGAGGTCGACGGATTCGAAGACCGCTTCGATGACGAAGTCGACTCCGGCGAAGTCCTCGGCGGAGGCGCTCGGGGTGATCCGGTCGAGGACGGCCTGGGACTTCGCCTCGGTGGTCTTGCCCTTCGCCAGAGCCGATTCCTCACGTTTGGCGGCGTAGGCCTTGCCCTTCTCAGCGCTGGCGAGTTCGACGTCCTTGAGCACAACCTCGATGCCTGATTTCGCTGCGCTGTAGGCGATCGCAGCGCCCATCATTCCGGCGCCGATCACACCGAGCCTCTTGACCTGTCGCGGTGAGACACCGTCGGGTCGTGAGCCGCCGGAGTTGATGTGTCCCAGGTCGAAGAAGAACGCCTTGATCATATTCTTCGCCACCGAGGTGTGGGTGACGTTGACGAAGTAGCGGGATTCGATCGTCAGCGCGGTGTCGATGTCGACCTGGGCGCCTTCGACCGCTGCGGCGACCACGGCTCGCGGAGCCGGCATCGGCGCACCCTTGCCCTGCTTGCGCAGCAGGGACGGCAGTGCGGGAAGCAACGCACCGATCTTCGGCGAGGACGGGGAGCCTCCGGGGATCTTGAAGCCCTTGACGTCCCAGGGCTGCACGGCTTCCGGGTTCTCCTTGATCCAAGCCTTCGCCTTGGATTCGAGTTCGGCCGCGGGGGCGAGTTCGTCGATGAGGCCGAGTGCCTGTGCGTCGGCGGCTTTGAACTTCGTCGACGGCAGGATAGCGTTCTGCAGTGCGGTCTGGATGCCGAGCATGCGCACCGAGCGGGCGACGCCTCCGCCGCCGGGCAGCAGCCCGAGGGAGACTTCAGGGAAGCCGAAGCGGGCGCTCGGGTTGTCATCGGCGGCGATCCGATGGTGAGAGGCAAGGGCGAGTTCGAGTCCGCCGCCCAGTGCCGCACCGCCGAGGGCGGCGACGACCGGCTTGCCGAAGGTCTCGAGGCGGCGCAGCACCTTCTTGAGATGTTCGACGGTCTCGAATTCCTCTGCGGCATGGGCCGGGTCGGCCTCGCGCAGCTTGTTGAGGTTTCCGCCGGCGAAGAAGGTCTTCTTCGGGGAGGTGAGGACGACGCCGGTGATGTCGTCGACGTTGGCCTCGAGCCACTCCACGGTCGCCTCGAGGGCGGCTGCGAAGTAGTCGTTCATGGTGTTGACCTTGGCACCCGGCTCGTCGATGACGACGGTGACGATGCCATCGGCATCGGTGGTGCGCTGGTAGTCGGCAGCGGTGGTTTCAGTGTTCGTCATGTCAGACCCTTTCGATGATCGTCGCGATGCCCATGCCTGCGCCGATGCACAGGGTGACGAGTCCACGTTTGAGGTCGCGGCGTTCGAGTTCGTCGAGGACAGTGCCCAGAATCATGGCGCCGGTGGCTCCCAGCGGGTGGCCCATGGCGATGGCTCCGCCGTTGACGTTGACCTTCTCGTGGGGGATGTCGAGATCCTTCATCCACTTGAGCACGACGGCGGCGAATGCCTCGTTGAGTTCGAACAGATCGATGTCGTCGACGGTCATGCCCGCCTTGTCGAGGGCCTTCTTCGTCGCCGGGGTCGGTCCGGTGAGCATGATGGTGGGTTCGGAGCCGGTGACTGCGGTCGAGACGATGCGGGCGCGGGGCTTCATCCCCATCGTCTGGCCGACTGCCTCGTCGCCGAGGATGACGAGCGAGGCGCCGTCGACGATTCCGGACGAGTTCGCGGCGGTGTGGACGTGGTCGATGGCTTCGACCCAGTGGTACTTCTGCAGAGCCACCTCGTCGAAGCCGGTCTGTGCTGCGAGCTTGGCGAAGGCCGGGGGCAGCTGCGACAGGGATTCCACGGACGAGCCGGGGCGGATGTGCTCGTCACGGTCGAGCACGGTGATGCCGTTGATGTCCTTGACCGGGATGATCGAGTTCTCGAAGAGGTTGTTCTCCCATGCCGCGGCGGCACGCTTCTGCGATTCGGCGGCGAAGGCGTCCACGTCTGCGCGGGTGATGCCTTCTGTGGTGGCGATGAGGTCGGCACCGATGCCCTGCGGGACGAAGTAGGTGTCGTAGTTCGTCGTCGGGTCCTGTGCCCACGCTCCGCCGTCGGATCCCAGCGGCACACGCGACATCGATTCGACGCCGCCGGCGAGGACGAGGTTCTCGAATCCGGAGCCGACCTTCTGGGCGGCGAGGTTGACGGCTTCGAGTCCGGAGGCGCAGAAGCGGTTGACCTGAACACCGGCGACGGACTCGTCGAGTCCCGCGACGATGGCGGCGACGCGGGCGATGTCCGAGCCCTGTTCGCCGACTGGGGACACAACGCCGAGGACGATGTCGTCGATGGCCTTGTCGTCGAGATCAGGGTTGCGCTCACGAACAGCGTCGATGAGCCCGGTCACGAGGTCGATGGGTTTGACGCTGTGCAGCGCACCACCGCGGTTCTTGCCGCGTGGGGTGCGCACTGCGTCATAGATGAACGCTTCGCTCATGTGTTCCTCACAGTCTGGATGGAAGATCGACCACGAGATCTGATCGATCGTTCAGTAACATTCGCACGTCCCATTGTGCCCCGGTTTCGGGTGACGGGCAACACACGCGTTCGAGCCTCGGTGCAGGCGGGAGTGAGCCCGTCCTGCGATCGGGCCCCATAACTTCTTCGATTGGGTTTCGCGGCTTCTCAGACTGGATCTCACGACTTCTTCGGTTGTCGACGAGTTCATGTTTCTTTTGACGACAGAAGTGATTATGATAAATCGACACATCAGCTCGGAATCCCTTGGAGAATCATGTCCTTGACCACCCCTGCCCGCACGAAGTCGGGCTCGAAGCTCTTGGCACTCACTCTGGCCGTCGGCCTCCTCGCCGGCCCCATCGCCGTCGACGCGGCCCCGGCGGAAGCAGCGACGAAGAAGTGCTCGGCCACGATGTCGATCAAGAAGCCGCGCCAGTACTCGAATACCTCTGTCAAAGTCTCGAAGGTCGGTTCGAAGGCCAAGGTGACGACGATCGCCCACTACAAGACGACGAAGACGAAGAAGAAGGCTACCGCATCGAAGAAGGGCAAGGCCTCTCTGAAGTACTACATTTCCGGGGCAACACCGGGCAAGAAGGTTTCCGTGACCGTCACCGCGAAGAAGGGCAAGACGACCTGGAAGTGCTCGACATCGTTCAAGCCGAAGAAGAAGTAGCCCGTTCGCTGCACCTTCGGGCACGGGGACAGGCAATAGACTGGTCTCAGCACGCCTCCGCAGTGCTCGCACGATAGCGATCGAAGGGGTGTCCCAACCCGACCACGAAGGTGCAGCGATCGACCTGGATCTGCCGACACATTCCTCCGGCGCGTTCGAGTTCGACAAGGGACCCTCAACCAGTGTTATCACCGACGAGGAGACGATCAAGGCGGTCCTGCCTGATGTCGTCGAGACCGGGCAGAAGCCAAGCCCGACGACGATGATGATCATCAGCATAGGATCCGGCAGCGAGGACAACATAATCCCCAAGGGCAGGTTCCTGACGAGTGCGGGGTTCGACATGGAGGGGCTGAGATCAGCCGACTGCAATGCCTCCGATCCGCGTAGGCTCCATTGAGGTAGACGATCGGCGTGCCGCGCCCGCCCGAATCGGTGACGAACAGGGCCGTGTCGTCAACGGGAACCAGCCCTGTCCATGGTGGGTCGTCGTTCGTAGTCATACCAGTCTCTTTCGCTGGGTGCGTCGTTCCACGCGCGGAATCGATTCTCACCACTGCACCGCGGACTTTCGTCGGAGCGCGGAGTACCCCGCCCATCTACCGGACGCTTCGCTCAACATGGTCAACCCGAGCCACACGCTGAAGTCCGTCGAGACCGTCCCAAATCGCCACGATCACGACGAGGAGAAGGAAGATCCCAGTAAGTTCCACGGCATCGTCTCCCGTATCAGTCAGTGCGGACGGCGTTTCCGCGAAGAACACACCCTTTGCAGCCAGGACAACGATCGCCGTCGCGGCGGCCACGTTGGCTGCGACGTTGACCAGCGCGAGAGGCTTTGTCCATCTCCTCAATCGCCACATCACCAAGGAGCACAGCGTGCTCACTCCGACGGAGGCGACGATGACGGTCTGCCAGACTACGGCCAGATCCGAGTTGAGGACTTGGACTTGAGAGCCACCGTCAGCGACACCGGAGAACTGCCATACGAGCAGCGCCACAATGGCGATCCCGGACGCCACTGAGACGGACATCCCCGGAGACCCCCGGTGCGACCCGACAGCTGACGGTCTGTCATATGCGGCCCCAGATCGCTTTCTCACCATGAGCGCACCTTCACGCCCTGATGCCTGCGGACGCAGCAACGAGCATGAAAGCTCCGGCTGTGATTCCGCTTGCGACCAGAACGGTCAGAATCACGGTCGAGATCCTCCATTGCACGGGTGGGACCAGACGCACGATCATCAGACTAAGCGGCACGAGGAGAGCGAGGCCGCTGATCAGGCCCGGCATCACCGACCACGACAGCAGACTGAAGACCGAGTGGCTCACCGCGTTGGCGATGAGTGCATACGCCACACACACCAGAACCTCGGCACTCCAGGTTGGACGGACGATGATCGCGAAGAGCGCAAGGGCAACGACGGCACCAGCTACCAGAGCGAGCACAAGGCCGAATTCGCTCCTGTCACCGTGCAATGAGCTCCCAGGAAACCACGGATGCGCGGCAATCCAGCCCGACATATCGAGCAGCCATTCCTCGGTGTTGTGCACCACGACGGAGACAGCGACTGCCAGCCACAGCATTGTCTGGCCGATTGCATCGCCAATCGCGGAATGGTCTTTGTGTCCGACTGCCGCCGAAGTCATAATCATCACTGCTCCCTTACAGTTGTATTGTTCGACCATACGACTGTAACCTGGGGTTGTGAGCGATTCAAGAGGCGGCAAGAACAGATTGGCGGAAGCACTCCAGCGCGTTGTGGCGCGGGATGGGATCGCGGGGGTGAGCGTCCGCTCGGTCGCCGCAGAAGCCGGCGTCACCGCGGGAGGAGTCCAGCACCATTTCCCGACCCGCGCCGAGATGATCCGCTATGCCATGGCGCAGACTTCAGCGACCGTCGAAAACCGTCTGTCACGCCGTCCGCGGTGGGGCGATGTTCACGGGTGGACGAAGGAGATCCTGCTTGACCTACTGCCTTTGGACGCCGAACGTCGCCGCGAATACATGGTCTGGTTGGCATTCGTCGCCCATGCCGAAACGGACCCGAGGCTGACGGAGCTCAAGCAGCAGACCGATTCCAAGCTTCACAGTCTCTACTCGAGAATCGTCCGCGCACGTCGGGGAATCCCGATCCCTGAGAACGAGGAAACGGAAAGCTCCGTGGACGCAGACGTCGAGCAGGACGCATTACTCCTTCAATCACTGATGGATGGCCTCTCCCTCCGGCTGGCGAGATCGGAGGCTGCTGTGGCGAGCGAGCTGGGACCGAGGTTGCTCGACCGATACCTTCGCATCGCCATCGACACCAGATGAGTCTTTGCCGATACCTCCGAGGGCACTGAGAACAACCCAAAGCGCATCGTAACCGCATTCAACCCAAAGCGCATCGTAACCGCATTGTTGTTCGCCGAAGTCCGGAAATCGAAAAGCCCCTCCCCGCCAGTGTTGTTCTTGGTGGGAGGGGCTGTTGCCGAGCCGCCTGCGGGAATCGAACCCGCGACCTATTCATTACGAGTGAATCGCTCTGCCGACTGAGCTAAGGCGGCAACCGACCTAACTTTAGCCAACCAGGACACCGGTGGTCAAAACGAGCGACGAACCGAATCGGCGTCCCCGCGGGGACGTCTGGGACCGCGAATCTGCTCCACCTGCGGTGGGAGCTCTGCGGCGGAAGGACGGGCCACCTCGGTGCCGTCAGACTATGCCGAGAGCGCCGGGTGAAAGAGAAGACGCTAACCTGGACAGGACAGACGATCAGATAGCGCAGAAGGTGACGGTGGCATCCGTGGCAGAGTTCGACTCCGACGACTTCATGAGCGATTTCCAGGCGCTCATCGAATGCGAGTCATTCTCCAACGACCCTTCATCGCTGGCCCGCAGTGCCCGTCTCGTCTCCCGCATCGGCACCGGAATGCTCGGCGCCGCACCTCAGATCATCGAGACCAATGGCCACCCACATGTGCTGTGGCGCTTCGGCAGCGGCCAGCGCAAGGTCGTGCTGATCGGCCACCACGACACCGTCTGGCCGACCGGCACTCTCGCCGATTTCCCCTACTCGGTCAAGGACGGAGTGGTCCGCGGGCCCGGCGCAGACGATATGAAGGGCGGACTGCTCATAGCCGTCTACGCGCTGGCGAAGGTCCGGGCCGAACTCGGCAGGCTTGACGGTGTCAGCCTCCTCATCACCGCCGATGAAGAACTCGGTTCTCCGGGCTCCCGGCAGATCATCGAGGACGAAGCACGCGGGGCGACAGCCGCTCTCGTGTTCGAAAGCGGTGCCGCCGACGGTGCCGTCAAGATCGCTCGCAAGGGTGTTGCGATCTACCAACTCGACGTCACCGGTCTGGCATCGCATGCCGGAGTCGAGCCGGAGAAGGGCATCAATGCCACCATCGAGGTGGCCAACCAAGTCATCGAGATCGCCGCACTGCACAGGCCTGCGGTCGGGACTTCGGTCGTCCCGACCGTGATGACCAGCGGATCGACCACGAATACTGTGCCTGCCAAAGCCGTTGTCGGCATCGACTCCAGAGCCGCCTCGGCGGATGAACAGGTGCGCATCGATGCCGCTCTGCGCGCTCTGCGGCCCACAGTCGCCGGCGCGAAGATCGAGCTCAAGGGCGGAATCAACCGTGCCCCTCTCGAGGAGGACATGGCGATGGGCCTCTACGCCCGGGCCCAACGGCTGGCCGGTCGACTCGGGCATCCCCCGCTGCGGTCGGTCGCCGTCGGCGGAGGGTCCGACGGCAACTTCACCGCCGGGGTCGGAACACCGACCCTTGACGGTCTCGGCACCGTCGGCGGAGGTTCCCACGCCCGAACCGAACATGCCCTGCAGATCTGGATTCCTCGCCGCATCGAACTCACCGCGGCACTCGTCGCAGAGCTCCTCGGCGAGGCCTGAGGCAGTAGCGAGTCCCCAGGCAGCGCGAGCTTCGGCCGTCAGATCGCGTCGGTGCGGTCTTCCTGCAGCCACGGATTCGACAGCAGCACGAAGGCCGCCTCGACGATGAGCACCGGGGACATATTCGTCTGCAAGCGGTGTCTGGCTTCGGTGATGGCGTCGATGCGCAGCAGGGTCGTGTCAGGGCCGTCCCGGTTCGCCTGCTCGGCGATGAGGTCGACCTCGCCGGCATTGATCCACCCGTCACGGATCCCCAGCTGGTAAATGAGGATGTCGCGATAGAGACTCATGAGTTCGAGGAAGATCCGGTCGAGCTCATCATTGCGGGCCCGCACCGAGCGACGCTTCTGCTCCTCCTCGAGCTTCCTGATCTGTGCTCGGGCCGAGGGCGGGATCGTCTTCTCCCCTTCGACGCCCAGAGTGGTCAGAAGCTGAGCGCGTTCGACGGCGTTGCGCTCTTCGACTCGTGCTTTCGCAGTCTCTGCGGCGGCGTCGACGATACGACCGGCCAAGCGGATCGTCGCCCCCACCGAGGTGAGTTTGCCCGGAATAGCGAGGATCTGTTTGCGTTCGGCATCGGCCGACTCGTTGAGCGCCAGGTATTTCGCGCGCCCGATGTGGTTCTGGGCCACGGCCGCGGCCCAATGCGCACGGTCCTCGGAGACGTTGTCGCGCTGCATCAGAAGCTGCGCCACGGCATCCCTGGAGGGAATGCGCAGGCGCACCGGCCGGCACCGCGACCGGATGGTGGTGAGCACGTCGATCGGACTCGGCGCGCACAGCAGCCACACGGTACCCGGAGGCGGCTCTTCGATGGCCTTGAGCAACACGTTCGCGGTGCGTTCCATCATCCGATCGGCGTCTTCGATGATGACGACCCGCCATTTCGAGTTCACCGGCGACGCCTGCGCCTTGGACACGAGCTCACGGACCTCTTCGATCGAGATGACCGACTTCTGGGTCGACATGATCGTCAGAGACTCGTGATGGCCCGACAGCACCCGGGCGGTCACTTCGTTGGATTCCGTGCCCCCGGAGATGAGGGCGGCGGCGAAGGCGCGAGCCGCATTCGACCGGCCTGAGCCGGGCGGACCGGTGAACAGCCACGCGTGGGTCATCGCCGCCGGATCGTCCAAGGCATAGCCCAACTGGGTGATGACGTCATCCTGGCCGACGAGTTCGTCAAAGACGCTCACTTCAGGAATCCTCCGGGCTGCTGAACCGCCGACTGTTGCGTTCGCGCTGCCTGCGCAGCCGCTCTCGAGCCTGTCGTTCGATCTCCGCCTGGGCCTGCAGCCGTTCACGGCTCATCTCCCGTGCGCTGCGGACCGGCAGGACCGTGGTCTCTGCGTCACCAGCGTCCGCCGGGTCCTCGGCCAATTCGTCGGCTGAGTCGCCCGTCTCAGCATCAGCGGTCGATTCGGCGTCGAGATCGTCCGAAGCCCCGCTGCTCGGTTCTGCACGGTGGACCACTCGGGTTTCGGCTTCTTCGGCATCGTCGCGATTGACGATTCGGGTCTCCGCGTCTTCGTCCGCGGCGATTCGGTCTGTCGGCACGCCTTCGGCATCGTCGCTGTCGTCGATGAGCGCTTCCGAGGTGGCTCCTCGGGCTGGAAGCACCGTTGTCGCCGCGTCCTCGTCGACCCCAGCCGATCCCGAGTCATCGGTCTCCGCCTCAGAATCGTCCGCTGCCGCCGAGTGTGTTTCGACTCGGTCTGCAGGTTCCTGCCCATTCGAGGAGGCGGCCGGGTCCTCCCGCAGATCGGCTCCGAGGTCGACGCGTTCAGTGGGAACGGCACCCGAGATCTCAGCCTCGGCGTCGGAGATGGCAGAGGGGACGAAACGATCTCCGGAAGCGGGGACGAAGTGGGGTCCACGCTCATGCACCCCCTCATCGCTGCTCGCATCATCGTCTTGTGTGTCGTCAGCGGCCGCTTCGGCGGTCGCGTCGCTGCCGTCGGCGTCGTTGTCTGCATCGCGGTGGTCAGCCTCAGCTGCACGGCTGTCATCGGAGAGGTCTTCATCGCTGTCGGCGGCTGCTCCGGCAGTGCTCTCTTCGGGCACTGCTCCGGCGGCTACGGCAGCGATGGGTACGGAACCGCGTTCTGGGCCGCTGTCGGCCTCAGCGTTCGAAGTGGAGGCGGGGGCCTCCTCGGTGCCGGTGTCGCGTTTGACCATGGTCTGCGGAAGGCGGGCACGGATGGCGGCGAGGATCTGTTCGGTCAGCTCATCGGCATCGATCGACGCATCGAAGACGAGGTACCTGTCGAGTTCTTTGTGTGCACGGGACAGGTAAGTCTGACGAACCCGCTGGTGGAACTGCTGATTCTCCTCGTCGAGGTAGTTGCTTTCACCGCGTCTGCCCATCCGCTCCGCGGCAACCTCGGGTTCGATGTCGAGGACGATCGTCAGGTTCGGCACGAGTCCCTGGGTGGCCCACCGGCTCAGCGCGAGGATCGTCTTCTCGTCGAAGCTGCGACCGGCCGACTGGTAGGCGATCGTCGAATCGATGTACCGATCGGTGATGACGATATTTCCGGCGTCGAGGCTGGGATCGACTAAGGACGCCACATGATGGGCGCGGTCGGCGGCGAAGAGCAGGGCTTCGGTGCGTGGGCTCGGCGGGTCCGAGTCGAAGAGGACGGAACGGATCTTCGTCCCCAGTTCGGTGCCGCCGGGTTCGCGAGTGGATTCCACGTGATAGCCGTCATCGGCCAGGGCAGCGGAGATGCGTTTGATCTGCGTGGACTTGCCGGATCCGTCGCCGCCTTCGATGGCGATGAAGAACCCTGCGCCGAGGCGTTCGGCCGAATTTCCGAGTCCGCCGGCTGCGGTCTCGGGCTGGGTGGGTGGCCGGAATCCGTGGACGATGTCGACGGACAGTCCCTGCAGTTTGTGCGGGTCGAAGGTGAAGAGTCCGATGGTTCCGGCGATGAGGGCGGCGATGCCGAAGATGAGGAATGCCACGTCGCTGGGCGCCAGCACCCAGTCGGGGCTCGATCCGACTTCGACCGTGCCGCCGAGGTCGAGTGCGTTGATCACCAGTGCCAGGCCGGCACCGGCGACCGCCCCGTAACGGCGGGAGAAGTCATAGGGCTGAGCACGCACGCCGATGCCGACGAGGAACGCGATCGCGGCCGAGAGCACGACCTTGCCGGAGAGTTCGTTGATTCCGCCGGTGGCCAGCAACAGCACTCCCGAGACGAGCAGAGCGAACGTCGACACACGCGGACGGGACATTCCGGGGGCGAACGTCGGTCCCATCTCGAATCCGATGGCCCATCCGACGAGGCAGCAGGCGATGATGAGCGCGAAACCGGCCTGACCGTAGCCGTGGCCGATCGCTGTCGGCTGAGCGAGCATGAAGGTGGCGCCGAGGACGACGAAGAGGCCGATGCACACCCACGGATTCGCGATCGCTTCGGCGGGACGTGCCACCCGGGCTTTGAGTTCGGGGAACTGTCCGGTCGTCGCGGACTCCGCGTGCAGCGCGCGTTCGGGCGTGAGGAAGATGATGACGGAGCCGGCGGCCATGCCGATGCCCACCAGCAGAGCCACCCACCCGAGCGATTGAGTGCCGGCAGTGGATCCGCCGAGGATCTGGAAGGCACAGGAGACGAAGACGAGGACCGCTGCGGGAATGCCGACACGGCGCCACGGCTTCTCGTGTCTGAACGGGTTGATACTCATGAGCAGGCCCACCACGGCACCGAGGAACAATGCTGCGACCCAGGTCAGCCAGGCGCTGGGCGCAAGGCTGAGGACGACGAGGAGTGCGGCTTCGATGACCGCGGAGATGCTCAGAGCGGTCTTGCGCACCGCCGGCGGTCGGGAGGCGAAGACCTTTGCGGGGATGAAGAGACCGGCACAGGAGAGGGCGAAGACGATGAGCAGCGACAGACTGCCCATCTGATTGTCGAACCCTCCGGCGCTGATGGACTCCCCCATCGCGGTGAAGGCGCGTCCGCCCACCGTCGCGACGAGTCCGCTGGTTCCTGCCACGACGTAGCCGATCGCGACAAGCGCGATCAGGGCACCCCAGGCGGCGGTCTCGGTGACCAATCGGCCGGGGGCTCCGGGCAGTCGGTGTCCTGTAGTCGTCAACATGCTCACAGCCCTACACTATCTGCCCCGACTGACATATCTCTTGGAACGGAGTGCGATCTGCGACATCCCGAACACGGCTGAAGCCTGCCGATCCTCTACTCTTGAACTCGTGCACACAGACAGACTGGCGATGACCACGGTGGCTGCAGAAGGCCTGGGACCCGTGGAGGAACTCGCCTTCGCCCGCGTCCTCCTCGATTCGGTCAAGGCGGGACGTCGCGGGGCTACCCTGCGGATGTACCGACCGGCCCCGACCTTGGCGTTCGGTGCCCGGGATCGTTTCCTGCCCGGTTTCGCCACCGCGATCGAAGCGGCACGGGACCACGGTTTCACGCCTGCCCTGCGCAGCCTCGGCGGGCGTGCGGCGGCGTATCATCCGGGTTCGCTGGTCATCGATCACATCGAACCGAGTGATTCATTCATCACGAACACCAATGCCCGGTTCACCGGTTTCGGGCAGGACTATGTCGAGGTGCTGCTGGGGCTGGGCATCGATGCCCGCCTCGGTGAGATTCCCGGCGAATACTGTCCCGGCGAGCACAGCGTCAACGTGGCTGGACGGATCAAGGCGATCGGCACCGCTCAGAGGGTGGTCTCCGGCGCCTGGCTCTTCTCCTCGTCCGTCGTCGTCGAGGACCCCGATCCGATCCGCGCAGTGCTCACCGATGTCGAAGCCGCACTCGGAATCGAATGGGACCCGTCGACGGGCGGATCGATCAGTGAGATCCATCCCGAGGTGACGATCGATTCCGTCGCCGAGGCATTCGCCGCCTTCTACTCCGACGCGGATCCGCATTCACCCCTGTCCCCCACCGCCGAGGAGCTCGCCGAGGTGGCCGCCCATGCGGACAGGCACCGGCTCTGAAGCCGGTGGCGGATGCTGAGTGCGGCGAAGGTCGGGGACTCAGTACGAATTTCGGAACCCGAATGACATTGACCGAACGACATTGGGAGCAGACACCATGACCGTCACCGTTCGTGAAGCAGGGTCTGCGGACCTGCCTGACATCCTGCGACTCGTCCATGCACTGGCCGTCTATGAGAAGGAGCCGGATGCTGTCGAGGCCACCGAGGCGGATTTCGCGGCAGTGATGTTCCCCGACGATGGCCGTGCGAACACGTTCGGGGTCGTGGCCGAGTCGGCCGGCGAGGTCATCGGCATCGCGATCTGGTTCCATTCGTTCTCTACCTGGACGGGCAAGAACGGCATCTGGCTCGAGGATCTCTTCGTGGCTCCCGAACATCGTGGCTCGGGTGCTGGGAAGGCGCTGCTCGGTCGGCTGGCCCAGATCTGCCAGGAGCGTGGACTGACTCGGCTCGAGTGGTGCGTGCTCAAGTGGAACACACCCTCGATCGGATTCTACGAATCGCTGGGAGCCGAGCCGCAGGACGAATGGGAGACCTATCGCCTCGATGGGCAGGCACTCACCGACTTCGCGGATTCGTCGCGCGGCTGACGCGATCGCAGGAACGCACGTCGAGAAACCTCAACGGCTCCGAGCGGCGACGTCTCGTGTCTACCGGCCGGCCGAGTCGCACAGCTGACGCCGCTGCTGCGGCTGCGGTGGCCTCTATGTCGAGGTCAGTCTCAGGAACCCGCGATTGTCTGGTCGATCCAACGCGTTCTCGGCGCTTGGGTTCAAGGAGTCGTCGCAACACCTCCAGTGAGGAGGATGTTGCCATGGTCCGTCCCGGACCCCGTTCCCTGCCAAGCACGGTCGAGGCCCAATTCTGGGACCTGATCAGGACAGGGTTA
>NZ_RHFG01000012.1 GCF_004745485.1 Brevibacterium sp. S22 | reverse complement strand
CCAGGATCAAACTCTCCATAAAAAAATTATGTTGCAGTATGAATCCCAGCAAGACAGCCAACCCCTCACAGGGGTGAGAAGGTTGACCAAAAAAAACGACCACACACCCACAACACCCACCACGATGAATGGTTCGGCGAAGAACCACCCACACAGGATGAACCGGATGCCTGATCGTGTGATTGTCTCACCAGAAATAATCAAATGTTCTGGCATCACAACTTGTTCAAACAAACACGCTATTGGATTCTCAAACCACAAACACACACCCATCACCACACCACACAAACAGGCGTGTTCACTGGGGGTATCAGCTTCATTATGTGTCACCCACCCGGAATCCTGACCCATCGGAACAAACCCTGTTTGTCCTGGTCAGACCCGGCAGAAACTCTGTCTCGAAGACGTTGTTTCCGTCGGGGCAACGAGATATAACTCTAGACCACTCCATCGAGACCGTGCAACTCGAAACCGGAAATCGCGCTGTGACACCCGTCACCGACCATGCACGAGGCCCCGCGATCCTTGATTTCTCAGGGATCGCGGGGCCACCACGGGGCGCGGTTCTGCTGGGACCGGGCGGCTGCCTCGGCGAGGGGGTCGTTCAGGCTCCGCGGTAGCCGGGCATGAGTCGGTCGCTGTCGACGATCTGCTTGCCCAGGGGCATGAGCGATACGGGGATGAGTTTGATGTTCGCCCAGCCGAGCGGGATTCCGATGATGGAGACGAACAGTGGGATCGAGGTGACGACGTGGCCGATGGCCAGCCAGACGCCGGCGACGACGAGCCAGATGATGTTGCCCAGTGTGGTCGCTACCCCTGCCGGGCGGGTTTCGATGACTTCGCGGCCGAAGGGCCAAAGGGCGTAGTTGCCGATGCGGAAGGACGCGATACCCCAGGGGATGGTGACGATGAAGATGCAGGCGATGATGCCGGCGGCCCAATATCCGAGTGCCAGCCAGAGGCCGGAGAAGATGAACCAGATGATGTTGAGCAGGGTGCGCATGGGCTCCTCGTTCGTTGTCGTCACGCGATGCTCGTTGTGGGTGAGCTCGCGGGTTGCGGATTCGGTTCCAGTCTGTCGGATGAACGTCGGCCACGCCATGGTGCTTTCCCTCAAGAGTGTCGGAGGGTTGGCCGCAATGCGGCGCTGGTTGCAGCGCGAGACTGGTTGCTGTGCGAGGGCGACTGCCGCGCCGACAAGCTCATTACTTGTATTCGGACTTCACAAGATCGGTGGTTGTGACCGTGGAAGACAGTCCCGAATACAACAACACCGTGCCTCCCAGCCAGGGACGGCACGGTGTCGTTGATGACGATGGTGCTCAGTTGACGATGTCAACGGCCCCGAGCGTCTTCTTGCCCCGGCGCAGGAGGATCACTCCTCCGGCTTCGGTCGGGAGCACCTCGGTGGAAGTCAGGGTCTGTTCCTGGTCGGAGACCTTGACGTTGTTGACGTACGCTCCGCCGTCCTTGATAGCGCGGCGGGCCTCGCCTTTGGACTTGACGATGCCGGCGGCGACGAAAGCGTCGGCCACGGGCAGACCTTCGGACAGCTGAGACGCTGCCACGTCGCCGCGGGGCAGCTCGGCAGTGGCGGCGCCCAGGGTCGCGCCGTCGAGGCCGGCGAGCTCTCCGCCGCCGAAGAGTGCGGAGGCTGCGGCGATGGCCTGTTCGTAAGCTTGGCGCCCGTGGACGAGGGTGGTGACATCCTCGGCGAGGGCCTTCTGCGCCACACGGGTGTGCGGGGCCGCGGTGAACTCGGCTTCGATGGTCTCGATCTCGTCGAGCGGGCGCAGCGAGAAGACCTTGAGGTACTTCACCACGTCGCGGTCATCGGCGTTGAGCCAGAACTGGCTGAACGCGTACGGGCTGGTCAGAGACGAATCCAGCCACACGGTGCCGGATTCGGTCTTGCCGAACTTCGTGCCGTCGGCCTTCGTGATCAGCGGGGTGGCCAGGGCGTGGACGGACTTCTGCTCGACACGACGGATGAGGTCGACGCCCGAGGTGAGGTTGCCCCACTGGTCGGAGCCGCCGGTCTGCAGGGTGCAGCCGTAGCGGCGGTTGAGCTCGAGGTAGTCGTTGCCCTGGAGGATCTGGTACGAGAACTCGGTGAAGGAGATGCCGGCTTCGCTGTTGAGGCGCGCGGAGACGGATTCCTTCGCGAGCATCCGGTTGACCGGAAAGTGCTTGCCGATGTCGCGGAGGAAGTCGATGGCCGACAGCCCCGAGGTCCAGTCGAGGTTGTTGACGATCTGTGCGGCATGGGGTCCATCGAAGTCGAGGAACTTCTCGACCTGGGCGCGGATCTTGTTCACCCATTCTTCGACGACCTCACGCGGGTTGAGCGTCCGCTCCCCCGACATGCGCGGATCGCCGATGAGTCCGGTGGCACCACCGACGAGCGCAAGCGGATTGTGCCCGGCCCGCTGGAGGCGGGCGGCGGTGAGCAGCTGGACGAGATTGCCCATGTGCAGGCTCGGGGCGGTGGGATCGAAACCGACATAATAGGTCAGCGACTCCTCGGCCAGGGCTTTCTGCAGGGCGGCCTCGTCGGTGGAAACTGCGACGAGCCCGCGGGCCTTGAGTTCGCTGAAGATGTCGGTCACTTCGGTCCTTTCGAATCTGTGTGGTGTGTCGGCTCAGGGCCGACGCGGTCAATTCTACGGGGTGGACGTCCGTGGTCGGTGCCGCGCCTGAAAGGAGGGAGGATGATGCTCTTCCTCAGCGCTCAGCACCGAGAGTCTGCGGCGCAGCGCTTTCCTCCACCTCATGCCCGTGGTCGGGCACCTGATCCGAGCTGGTCTCCGCAGTCGAGCTGGTCTCATCGAATGGGCGTCCCAGTGCGACAGCAGCGATTCCAGCGAGTGCGACGAGAGCCCACACGCCGCCGATGAGGTAAGGGCCGGCCCCTGGGACCATGATGAGCACCGAGGCGATCATCGGGGACAAACCGGCACCAAGGGCGGCTGCGAGCTGGTATCCGACTGAGGCTCCCGTGTAGCGCACGGCCGCCGGAAACAGTTCAGAGACATAGGCGGCGATCGGACCGAAACACAGGCCCTGGACGATGCCGTTGCCGACGATGATCGCAAGGGCGTACTGGTTGATATCGCCGCTGATGATGAGCAGGACGAGCGGAAGGGCAAGGACTGCCGCCACGACGTGCGCGGCGATGAGGGTCCGCTTGCGACCGATGCGATCACTGAGTCGAGCGATGATGAACGTCACGATGAGCGTCGTCAGCGCGCCGACTGCTTTCCAATTGAGGACCTCGGACTTATCCTCTCCGGCCGCGACGGCCACAGAGACTCCCCACACGGTGGTCAGGCCCTGCGTGACATAGATCGTCATCGTCGCGAAGCGGGCGATGAGAACCTGTCGCTTATAGCTCTTGAACACTGTCAGAAGCGGCACCTTTCTCTCTTCGCTCTCGACTTCGAGCTGCCTGAATGCGGGCGTCTCGCTGACCTTGAGGCGGATCACGAGACCGATGACGATGAGCACCGCCGACAGGAGGAACGGCAGACGCCATCCCCACGTCGCGAAGCCATCCCCGGTCAGCGCCGCCGTGAGCGAAAGGACAAGGGTCGCGAGAATGGCTCCTGCCGGCCCTCCTGCGTTCGCAAAGGCCGCGGCCAGTCCGCGCCGGGACTTCGGCGCATGCTCGAGCGCCATCAGCGCCGCACCGCCCCACTCGCCGCCAACTGCGATGCCCTGGATAATGCGCAGAGTGAAGAGGGAGATCGGTGCGATGATGCCGATCGAGGCGGTCGCAGGCATGAGTCCGATGATCACCGTCACGCTTCCCATCATCACCATGGAGACGATGAGCGCCTTCTTCCGGCCGACTCGGTCACCGAAATGTCCGAAGACGATTCCGCCCAGCGGTCGGGCCAGATAGCCTGCGGCCAGGGTGCTGAAGGAGGCGAACAACGACAGTCCGGGTCCGAGGCTTGCGAAGAAGAGGTTCGCGAAGACGATCGACGAAGCTGTCGCATAGAGGATGAAATCGTAGAATTCGATAGCCGATCCGACGAAGCTCGATGTGAGGATTCGTCGCATCTCCGGTGTTCTCAGGGAGGTCTGGAGACCGTCCCCGTCAGCAACGCCCTTGTTGTCCTGCATGGTCTTCTCAGCTCCTGGTCATCGAGTAGGCGGGTGTCGAGATGTCGATGGTGTCGAGGTCTTCGGGGACCAGGAAAGCCCCGTCGAAGAAGTCGGCTCCCTGTGCCCAGACTGCGTCGTCTGCGGAGCCGGGGACGAGGTGGTGTAGCGCGAGCGTGCGTGCCCCGGCCGCCGCGGCCATGCGGATGGCCCCTTCGACCGAGGTATGGGATTTGTAGTGGTGGTCGCGGGAGGCCCGTCCTTCGTCGTCGGTGCGGTGCGCGTACATCGAGTCGACCCACTCGAAATCGATGGCTTCGTGGAGGAGGAGGTCAGTTTCCTGGGCCAGTCGGACGAGGTTCGGGGTTTCGCAGGTGTCGCCGGAGATCGTCACCGAACCGTAGGCGCTGTCGAAGCGGAAGGCGAAGGCCGGGGCGATCGGAGGATGCTCGACGAGAATGGCTGTCACGGTGACGAGGTCGTCTTCGAAAACGACGAAGGGTTCCATGTCCGGCGTCGGCGCGTCGTTCGGATGGTATCCGGCGGAGTCGGGGACGGCGATCTCACGAGGGTCGAAGAGCAGCTCGGGAGATGGACGGAGCGAGTCGAGCACGCGATCGTTGAGGTCCGTCGCATAGGCGGCCACGATGTTGCTGAACATGCCAGCGATCCCGGGGGTGGGGTTGTCCGGGGCGACGGGCTGCGGCATCACCTCGGCCCGGGAGGAGATCGGGGGAAGCGCACCGCGGGGCCCGGGGCCGACGAGCGCGACGGGATCGTCGACCCGCTCCTGCAGTTCGTGCATGCCGAAGACGATGAGCGATGGCACGTCGATGGTGTGATCAGAGTGCAGATGGGTGATGAAGACTCCGCCGAGGTTCTCGAGTTCGAGGCCCGCCTGCCGGACTCTGCGGCCGACGCCATGACCCGCATCGACAAGGTAGAAGCGATCCTTGACGACGATCGCCGTCGAGATCCCCGCCCTGTCCTTGCGATCTCCCTTCCACCAGCGCGGGCCCCCGGCGGTACCCAGGGTGACTACCTTCATCTTCGAATCGTTCATGAACTGCCACTTTCGAGTTGCTGCGTCTTTGACCCTCTCAGTCTTTCTTCTCGGGATTAAAAAGAAAAGCAAAATTTTACTGGCTTGAATATAGACTCTGACTATGACTGACATCACGCTTCGCCAGCTCGAGTACTTTCTCGCTGTCCTCGATCGCGGATCGGTGAGCGACGCAGCGAAGGATTGTCGCGTGTCACAGGCAACGGTCTCTGCAGCCCTGGCGCAGCTGGAGAAGAGGTTGAAGGTCACGCTCATCGCACGTGGTCCGGCTCGGCGAGCCCGCCCGACGAGTGCCGGCCGAGAGTTCGGAATGCGTGCCAGGGAGATCCTGTCCACCGTCTCGGAAGCTGTCGAATCACTCAATGACGAGTCGTCTCTCCTGCAGGGGCCACTGCGGATCGGCTGCATACCGACGGCGGCACCTCGCATGCTGCCCGCCACCGCATCTGAGATAGCCAAGCATCACCCGAAGATCGACCTCAGTTTCATCGAGGCCCACCCCATGACCATCCAGCAGATGGTTCTCAACGGAGAGGTCGATGTCGCAGTCATGTACCGCAAACAGATTCAGATCGAGGGGGTCACCAGGCACGACCTCGCCGAAGTGCAACTCCACGCCGTAGTCTCGGCCGATCATCCTGTAGCGGACAAAGATGGGGTCGATATTGCCGAACTCATCGACGATCCGCTGATATTGCTTGATTCTCCGCCGACAGCAGATCTGCTGGTCAGTCAGATCCGCGGAGTCGGCCATGAGCCATCCGTGCGTTGGCTGATCCCCAACGCAGAGACAATCCGGTCGATGGTGGGCTGGGGTCTCGGATTCTCCCTCGCCAACGCAGTTCCTCACCCTGACACTTTGACCTTTCAGGGCATGCCGGTACGGTACTTGCCGGTCACGAATCCGGAATTCGCGAACACGATCGTTGGAGTGACGATGTCCGGTGCCAGATTGTCGAAGAAGCTGGTTGCAGCTTTGGACGTCCTTCGGCGGATCGCTGCCGATACCGATCCCCATCGGTGGAAAGTACAGGAACAAATCAAGAGCAGCTGAGGAGATACTCACTAGTCCACGGGGCATCAGTTACGCCATTCGGTCCGTGCAGTTCTCTCCGTCCCGATCATCACGATGAATGCAGCTAGACCTCAAGCGCATTCACGAATCGAAATATATCAGGCGCCTGAGTCCGGGTCATTGTGTCGAGCGCACCGTTGCATCGAACCGAGAGGCGCCCACATCCCAGACACGTCCACAGTCCGGTTCAAGAGAACGGTGAGTCGATCCGTACGATGGAGATCACGCTGATTGCCTTTCCGCAGAACGCTGTCGGCAACCTCGCAAGTACACGCTGTCTTCGCGATTTATGTGCTGATCGCAGCTTCCATACTTCAAGGTCATTGATCACCGAGCGGGAGATCCGGTTCCTTCCGGAGCTGATCTTCGCCGCCCTGCGAGCTGACGATCGGACTCGTCGTGCCGAAGAGCCAGATGCGTCCGCTCTTCATCACCGACCGCGGACCGTCATGCACCGCCAGAACGGCGCCGCTCACGACAAGCTGCACGAAGTTCGTTTCCTCAGGTCGGTTTGGTGTCTCGTAGAGCCCGCTTCTCCGGATCCAAATTCCACGCAACACTAGATTGTGGCATGTTGCAACTGTTAGACTGAATGTATTCGAGGAGGCAACAATGACCGCTCAAGCGCACGAATCGGAGCAGACGGCCAAGCTCGATCTATATGGGCTGACTCAGGCTGAGGCTCAGGACGTGATCAAAGCTCATGCCAAACACGTCCAGCTCCGGATCCAAGCGCGAGCCGAGCTCCGCGCCACAGTGGACCGGGCCTATGTCAACGACCTCCCTCTGATTTCTGAGGCCACACAGAAGCAGGCAGTTCGCACCGCCGACGCACGTGTCCGACTCATCGAAGTCGAAGGCGCAGCCACCTACAAGACTCTTGCAGAGCTCCGTGGAACCAGAGAAAGCGGTGCACGGTCGTGGGTCAATCGGCTTCGGAGAGACAATCTGCTGTTCACCGTCGAGGTCAAGGGGAAGACGCTCATCCCCTCCATCCAGCTCTCCGCGGACGGGCAGCTCGACGAGCTCGTCAGCGAGCAGCTCGTCAAACCGCTGTTGGCTGCAGGTATGGAACCGTGGTCCTTGTGGTCGTGGTTGACCAGTCCTACCGGACTGCTCAGCGGGGAGATCCCCGCCGACGCGATCGTCACGGACCGGAAACGAGTCATTCGTGCCGTCGAGCGTCAGGTTGCCGACCTCACCTTTCCTGTCGGCGCATGAGACTTGTCTTCGCACCCGAAGACCTCGAGTGCCCAGCACCAGACCACTGCCCCGTCGCCACCGATGCCCTGACTGAACTCGCGCGCTCAGGGCAATTGCCGACGTGCACAATCAGCGAAGGCAGCACATGGCATCGGGTCTACAGCTCACGGTTCGGTCATACCGAGGCCAACCCCGGGTACGGTGACGCAAGGTTCTCGCCCTTCAACGAGGCAGGAACTGATATCCGAGTTCCGACTGTCTGCTTGGCGAAGACTCCCCACGCCGCCCTACTGGAGACGGTGCTGCGCGACGTCGGCGATTGGGTCGTGCGCGAGGTCTCCGAGGCCCGATTCTATGGGCAGCTTCACGTCGGATTGGAGACGACCGAGACCCTAGATGTGGCCGACTTGCGCAATTCGACGTTGACGAAGCTGAATATCCCACGTCCCGCAATCGCGTCCTCAGCGCAAGAGCACTACCCGTGCACGCGCACCATTGCCAAGGCCATCCATGCGTCTGCGCAGAATCTTGCGGGAATCGTCTGGCACTCTCGCCAGACTGAGATCAGCCACCGCCCCGATGCCGAAACCCTCGTCCTGTTCGCCGACCGATTGGCCAAAGGCCGCGATGCTCTGGCTCTCACTCAGTCGCTGACAGCGGTCGGATCGATCGGCGAAGGCGCCGGACGCATCGTCTTAGACGAGCTGCTCGAGGACCTCGGCGTTACCGTAATCTCGCCTCTCAGCTGAGGCCGTATCCCGACTCACCGGTGCGCAGAAGCGCGCTTCCTCAACCAGACGACCAACGTCGTAATGCCTGAGGCGACAACAGCGCAGACGCCGATGATTCCGAGGGCCTCACCGAGCACCGCCAGCATGCCGGCTCCGATGTTGGCGCCGCCTCCGGTCGGTTTGGTGTTGTCGTAAAGTCCCATCGCGTACATCGCCGCACCGCCGACGATCAGGGCAAAGCCGCTGGTGAGCAGGAACTTTCGCATGTCGGGACCTCCCCGAGAAACCGTCGATATGCAGAACCGGTGCCACGGGAGAAGCTGAGGACAAACTCAGCTGCCCACGGGACACCGGTCCGCACATTATCACAATGAGTCTTCCCTCAATGGGGAAGCTCCAATGCGACCGGTCCTCACACGCTCCGGGCAGACCCAGCGAATTCGCGCAGGCGAGCGACCTCGGCCTTGGCGTTGGCGATCTGCGCGTCGACGGCCGACCGGGCGGTCCCGCCCTTCGCATTGCGGGAATCGATCGACCCGAGCGTCGTGAGCACCTCGCGCACAGCCGGGGTCAGATGCTCGGAGATCCCCGCAAAGTCCTCGTCGGTCAGGTCCCACAGTTCGACGTCACGCGATTCGGCCAGCTGCACGCAGGCGCCCGAGAGCTCATGGGCGACACGGAACGGCACGCCCTCACGCACGAGCCACTCGGCGATGTCTGTGGCCAGCGCGAACCCTCGCGGTGCCAGGTAGGCCATGCGTTCGGTGTTGAACGTCAGCGTCGCGATCATCCCGGTGAACGCCGGCAGTAGCAGTTCGAGCGTGTCCGTGGCATCGAAAACCGGTTCCTTGTCCTCCTGCAGGTCCCGGTTGTACGCCAGCGGCAGCGCCTTGAGCGTCGACAGCAGACCGGTCAGATCGCCGATCAGGCGACCGGACTTGCCACGCGTGAGCTCGGCGATGTCCGGGTTCTTCTTCTGCGGCATGATCGACGACCCGGTCGAGTACGAGTCGTGGAGGGTGACGAACGAGAACTCCTTCGTTGCCCACGCGATGACCTCCTCGGACAGACGCGAGAGGTTGATGCCGATCATCGCCGTGATGAACTGGTACTCGGCAAAGACGTCGCGCGAGGCCGTCCCGTCGATCGAGTTCTCCACCGAATCGTTGAACCCGAGGTCCGCGGCCACGGCCTGCGGATCGAGCCCGAGCGACGACCCGGCCAGAGCACCCGAACCATAAGCGGAGACCCCGGCCCGTGAGTCGAAGTCGACGAACCGGTCGACGTCGCGCAGCAGCGGCCACGCATGAGCAAGCAGATGGTGAGCCAGCAACACCGGCTGGGCGTGCTGGAGGTGGGTGCGTCCCGGCATCGGTGCCTCGGGATGAGCTTCCGCCTGAGCAATGAGCACCTCGACGGCATCAAGGACAAGGCCGGCGACCTCACGGGCATGATCGCGCAGGTACATCCGCCCCATCGTCGCGATCTGGTCATTGCGTGAACGTCCGGCCCGCAGTTTGCCGCCGAGTTCGGGTCCGGCGATCTCGATGAGTCCGCGCTCGAGCGAGGAGTGCACGTCCTCGTCGGATTCCGCAGCCACGTATTCGCCGGTCTCGACGCGGCGCAGCAGCTCATCGAGCGCATCGGTCATGCCGGCAAGTTCATCCTCGCTGAGCAGGCCCGCGTGGTGGAGAACCTTCGCGTGGGCCTTGGAGCCGGCGATATCGTACTTCGCCAGGCGCCAGTCGAAGTCCGTGGACTTGCTCAGCGCGGCCAGGGCATCGGCCGGACCGTCGGAGAATCGTCCGCCCCACAGGCTCAGTCGTTCGCTCACAGCTCGTCCTTTCTCAACCGACACGCTCCCGCGCCGGTCCGATCATTGTCATGAAATTCGTTAGTCATTGTTCCAGGTTTGCCGTGGCGCTCAGCCCTCGGCCAGCCCGCCGGCCGCGTACTCGAGGAATGTCTCGGCCACGGTCTCTCCCCCGACCGAGGAGTCGGCGATGACGAGCACCGTGTCGTCGCCGGCCAGCGTGCCGAAGATCCCGGTCATTGAGGACCGGTCGATCGCCGAGGCCAGATACTGTGCCGCCCCCGGCGGGGTGCGCAGCACGACCATATTGTCCTGCGCGACCGCGGAGACGAGGAGTTCTTCGAGGATCCGCGGCAGCTTCGCATCGAGGGACTCTCCCGTCGACTGCTGCAGGGATCGGTCCCCGCCCTCACCGGGAACGGCGTACACGGATCCGGCGGTTGATCGGATCTTCACGGCCCCCACCTCGGCGAGGTCGCGCGACAGCGTCGCCTGGGTGACGGTGATGCCGTCGGTGGCGAGCGCCTCGGCGAGTTCGATCTGGGACCTTACGGACTGGCGGGTGATGAGGTCGATGATCTTCTGCTGGCGGGCCGTCTTCGTCAGCGGTGCCGAATTCGATCCGCCACTCGCCCCGCCGGTCCCGCCGCTCACGTTTTCGCTCATCGGTTCTCCAGGAGGAAGGTCAGCAGCGCCTTCTGCGCGTGGAGGCGGTTCTCGGCCTCGTCGAAGACCACCGAGGCGGGGCCGTCGATGACCTCGGCCGTGACCTCTTTGCCGCGGTAGGCGGGCAGGCAGTGGAGGAAGATCGGGTCGTTGCCGAGTTCCATGAGTTCCTGGCTGACCTGGTACTTCGTGAACGGGGAGGCCTCGTCGTCACGGCCAGCAGAGTCCTGGCCCATGGACACCCAGGTGTCGGTGACGAGCACGTCGGCACCGTGGGCGGCGGCTACTGGATCGTCGGTGACGGTCAGCGATCCCCCGGTCGTCTGGGCCAGGGCGTTGGCTTCGGCGACGATCGCTTCGGCGGGCTGGTAGTCGGCCGGAGCTGCGATACGCACGTGCATTCCGGCGGTGACTCCGCCGAGGGCGTACGAGTTCGCCATGTTGTTCGCCCCGTCCCCGTAATACGTCATGGTCTGTCCGGCCACGTCGCCGCGGTGTTCGCGGATGGTGAGCAGGTCGGCGAGGATCTGGCAGGGGTGGAAGTCATCGGACAGGGAGTTGATGACAGGCACGGTGGCGTACTCGGCCATTTCCTCGAGCCCGGACTGGGCGTAGGTGCGCCAGATGATCGCCGAGACCATTCGCGACATCACGCGGGCGGTGTCGGCGATGGATTCCTTGTGCCCGAGCTGCGCCTCACCGGGGTTGATGATGAGCGGCTGTCCCCCGAGCGCGGCGATCCCGGCGGCAAAGGACACGCGGGTCCGCGTCGAGGTCTTGTCGAAGATGACCGCGGCGGTCTGCGGGCCGGCCAGCGGAGTCCGCGAGTACGGGGCGGCCTTGAGTTCGACGGCGAGGTCGAGGACCTGCGCCTGCTCGGCCGGAGTGAGATCCGTGTCCTTGAGGAAGTGGCGTGTCATAACGTGTCCTTCGGTGAAGAGTGAGTTCAGCCCGCGATGAGCCCGGGCAGAGCCTCGACGAACGGAGTGAGCTCCTCCGTGGTGATGGTCAGCGGCGGGGCCAGGCGCAGACGGCCGGGAGCGACGGGGTTGATAATGAACCCGGCCTCGAGCGCCCGGGCGGCCACGGCCTTCGAGTCCGGCACCTGCCCGTCAGCACCGGCAGTGAGTTCGAGGCCGAGCAGCAGTCCCTTGCCGGTGATCTCACCGACGCCGTCGACGTCCGCCAGCTGGGCCTTGAGCCAGTCGCTGACCTCGGCGACATGGGTCAGCAGGTTGTCCGACTCGATGGTCTCGAGCACAGCAAGTCCGGCGGCACACGCGATCGGGTTGCCACCGAAGGTCGTGCCGTGCTGACCGGCTTCGAGCAGCTTCGTGTTCGCATCGCCGACGGTGATGGTCGCGCCGATGGGCATGCCGCCGCCGAGTCCCTTCGCCGAGGTGATGATGTCGGGGACGACTCCCTCGCCGATCTCGGGATCCTGGTGGGCGAACCAGGAGCCGGTGCGGCCGATGCCCGACTGCACCTCGTCGAGGATCATGAGTGCCCCGACCTTCGTCGTCAGTTCGCGGACGGCAGTGAGGTAGCCGGCCGGGTGCGTGCGCACTCCGACCTCGCCCTGGACGGGTTCGATGAACACGGCGGCCGTGTTCTCGTTGATCGCGGCCTCGAGGGCGTCGAGGTCACCGTAGGGGACGTGGACGACTCCGGGCACACCGGGGGCGAAGGGTTCCCGGTAGGCTTCCTTCGCCGTCAGCGCCAGGGCTCCCATGGTGCGGCCGTGGAAGGCACCCTCGATGGCGATGATGAAGGGGCGTCCCCCTCCCCCGGCGCGGCGGGCCATCTTGAAGGCCGCCTCGTTGGCTTCGGTGCCGGAGTTCGAGAAGAACACGGCGGACCCGGCGGGCAGGTCGAGGACGTCGTGGAGCTTCTCGGCCAGGCCGATCTGCGCCGGGGAGGTGAAGAAGTTCGAGATGTGCCCAAGCGTCGAGGCCTGCTCGGTGATGGCCTGGACCCAGGTGGGGTGGCAGTGGCCGAGCGCGTTGACGGCGATGCCGGCGAGCAGGTCGAGGTACTGCTTGCCCGCGGCATCCCACACATAGGAGCCCTCACCGCGGACGAGGTCGAGCTGCGGGGCCCCGAACACCGGGGACAGCACGCGGGAGAAGTCATCACGCCACGTCTGCGCCTGATCCGCATACACCTGATCGGCCTGCACCCGATCGCCCGCAGCCTGACCAGTAGCCGATCCGGCAACGTCCTGTCCCTGTGTCTCTGTCGTGTCAGTCATGATTGACCTCCGTGGTGTGTCCGTCGCCCAGCGGTGCGGGTTCGACGATGGTGTCCTCGACCATGGTGCCGATGCCCTCCGAGGTGAAGACCTCGAGCAACAGCGAATGCGCCATCCGGCCGTCGATGATGTGGGCCTGCTGCACGCCGTCCTCGATCGCTTCGAGGGCGGCGGTCATCTTCGGGATCATGCCCGCATCCAGTGAGGGCAGGAGTTCGCGCAGCTTGGCCGGGCCGATGCGGGAGATGAGCGAGGACGTGTCCGGCCAGTTCGCGTAGAGGCCGGGCACATCGGTGAGCATGATGAGTTTGTCCGCCTTCAGTGCCTTCGCCACCGCCGAGGCGGCCAGGTCAGCGTTGATGTTCAGCGGCTTTCCCGCTTCTCCCCCGATCTCCGAGGCGATCGAGCAGATGACGGGCACCCGTCCGGCGTCGAGGAGTTCGGTAAGGACGGTCGTATTCACCTGGGCGATCTCGCCCACCCGGCCGAGATCAACGGTCTGCCCGTCCACCTCGGCGGTGGTCTTGTGCGCGAGCATGAGGTCGGCGTCCTCACCGGACAGGCCGATCGCGGCGTCACCGTTCTGGTTGATGCGGGAGACGATGTCGCGGTTGACCTGGCCGGACAGGACCATGCGGATGACCTCGGCGGCTTCCTCGGTGGTCACGCGCTGCCCGGCCTTGAACTCGGATTCGATGTCGAGACGTTTCAGCATTGCGGAGATCTGGGGGCCGCCGCCGTGGACGACGACGGGGCGGATGCCGGCGAAGCGGAGGAAGGCGATGTCGTCGGCGAAGGACTGCTGGAGCTCCGGGGAGATCATCGCGTTGCCGCCGTATTTGATGACGATGGTGGCGCCGGCGAAGGTCTTGATCCAGGGCAGCGCTTCGGTGAGCGCTTCGGCCTTGACCTGGGCGGCCGCGAGCCGGGCGGCGGTGGATTTCGTGGACATATCGTGCGGGTTGCTGCTCATGTGGAGTAGGCGCTGTTCTCTTCGACGTAATCGTGGGTGAGGTCCGAGGTCCAGACCGTGGCGGTGTGATCGCCTGCGTGGAGGTCGATGACGACGTCGACCTGTCGTCGGAACTCGACCTTCTCGGGGTCTTCGAACGGTCCCGAGGCGCGGCAGACTTCGATGCCGTTGATGATCACGTCGATCTGAGTGGGATCGAACTCCGCCGAGGTGGTTCCCACCTGTGCGACGACGCGGCCCCAGTTCGGGTCCTCCCCGAAGATCGCGGCCTTGAACAGGGCCGACCGGGACACGGAGCGAGACACAGTGACGGCGTCGTCTTCGCTGGCCGCGCCTTGGGTGGTGATGGCGATGTCGTGGTGGGCGCCTTCGGCGTCGACGTGCAGTTGGTGCATGAGGTCGAGGCAGACCTCTCTGACCAGGGTCGTGAACTCACCGGTGTCGACGGTGGCGTCGTGGGCGGCCGAGGACATGAGGATGACGGTGTCGTTCGTCGACATGCATCCGTCGGTGTCGAGGCGGTCGAAGGACTGGTTCGTCGCTGACCGCAGTGCCGCATCGAGCACAGTTTGGTCGACGGCAGCGTCGGTGGTGATGACGACGAGCATGGTCGCCAAACCGGGTGCGAGCATGCCTGCTCCCTTGGCCATGCCGCCGATCGTGAACCCGGAGGCACCTTCGCGGGTGGCGGTCTTGGCGACGGTGTCGGTGGTCATGATCGCCTCTGCCGCGGCCTGGCCGGCTTCGACGCTGGTGTCGGCGGCGGCGACGAGTGGGGCGAGGTTGTCGACGATCGCGTCGCGGAAGTCCTGGCCGCCGACGCCGATGAGTCCGGTCGAGCAGACGAGGATGTCCTCGGGGCTGGTGTCGGTGCCGGTCTCGGTGAGCAGCTGGGCGGCGGTCTGGGCGGTGAGGGTGGTCGTCTCAAACCCGAAGTCGCCGGTGTAGCAGTTGGCTCCCCCGGAGTTGAGGACGACGGCGCGGGCGTGCCCGTCTGCCGAGACCTTCTGGGACCAGAGGACGGGGTTGGCCTTGCACCGATTCGACGTATAGACGGCGGCGACGGCGTCCGACGGCCCGGTGTTGACCACGAGGGAGAGGTCTTTGGTGCCGGAGGGTTTGAGTCCGGCGGTCAGTCCTGCGGCGCTGAAGCCGAGGGGTGCGGTCACGCTCATGGGGCGACTCCTTCGAGGGGAAGTGCGGTGGCCTCGTCGAGGCCGAGTGCCAGGTGGATGGATTGGAGTGCCTGTCCGGCGGTGCCGCGGACGAGGTTGTCCAAGGCCACGACGACGAGGATCTTCTCGGCGCGTTCGTCGACGGTGAACTGGACTTGGGCCACGTTCGACCCGGTCGTCGCTGCGGTCTGCGGCCACTGGCCTTCGGGCAGCACGCGGACGAACGGTTCGTCGCCGTAAGCCTGAGCGAAGGCCGCGGCCAACTGGTCCTTGAGCGCGGCGGCATCGAGGAGTCCATCGGCCGTCCGAGGTATGCCTTCACCGACATCGGCGGTGATGGTCGCGAGGATGCCACGGGCCATGGGCACGAGGGTCGGGGTGAAGGAGATCCGGGTGGGGCCCTCGGCCGCGTCGGCGCCGAGGACTCCGTTGAGGTTCTGTTCGACCTCGGGCACGTGCCGGTGGGTGCCGCCCGTTCCGTATGGGGAGGCGTTGCCGAGGATCTCGGCTGCGGTGAGATGCGGCTTGAGTGCCTTCCCGGCTCCGGAGACACCATTGGCAAGCACGGCGTTGAGTCCAGCAGGTGCGGCGAGGTCCGCCTGGATGAGCGGTGCGAGGCCGAGCGTCACGGCGGTGACGTTGCAGCCGGGCACGGCGATGCGCTTCGTGGACTTCAGGGCCTCACGCTGCTTAGTGCCGCCTGAGGTGAGGAGTTCGGGCAGTCCGTAGGTCCAGGTGCCCTGGTGGTCGGAGCCGTAGAACTTCTCCCAGGCGGCGGCGCTGATGAGGCGGTGGTCGGCGGCGAGGTCGACGATGAGGGTGTCCGGACTCGTGGATTCGAGCTCGGCGGCGATCTGTCCGGACTGTCCGTGCGGGAGCGCGAGGACGACGACATCGTGGCCGGCGAGCACCTCGGCGGTGGACTCTTGGACCACGAAGTCGGAATATCGGGCAAGATGGGGTTGATGTCGGCCGAGCTTCTCGCCAGCAGTGGAATGTCCGCACACCGTCGTGACGTTCAAGTGAGGGTGAGTGCTCAGCAGCCGGAGGACCTCTCCCCCGGCGTATCCGGTGGCACCGGAGACGGCAACCGTAAGATCGTTCATATGTATAACCATACCAGGCAATTAATTTATATGCAGGAGGCGTGATGACCCAGGCAGTGCGTGCGATGCAGGCTGGTGGACCCGAGGTGCTCCAGTTCGGTGAGGTTCCGACCCCGAAGCCGGGTGCCGGTGAGGTGCTCGTCGATGTCGAGGCGGCGGGCGTGAACTTCATCGATACGTATCGTCGTTCGGGCGTGTATCCGATGGAGTACCCGCATATCGTCGGGTCCGAGGGCACGGGTCGCATCGCCAAGGTGGGCGAGGGTGTCGAGTCCTGGCAGGTCGGTGACCGTGTCGCCTGGCATGAGGCTCCCGGATCGTATGCGACGCAGGTCGTCGTGAACACGAATAGTCTGCTGCGGGTGCCGGAGGGCGTGAGCGCCGAGGTGGCTGCGGCGATGCCGCTGCAGGGTCTGACGGCACAGTACCTGGCGACGAGCTCGCATGAGATCAAGCCGGGCCAGACGGCACTCGTCCACGCCGGTGCCGGTGGTGTCGGGCTGCTGCTGACTCAGATCATCAAGCACTTGGGCGGCAATGTCATCTCGACGGTGAGCACTGAGGAGAAGGCGGAGTTGTCGCGTAAGGCCGGCGCGGATGACGTGTTCCTCTATGGCGAGGGCGTGGACATCACGGTGAAGGTCAAGGAGCTCACCGACGGTGAGGGTGTCGATGTCGCGTATGACGGCGTCGGCAAGGACACGTTCGATGCGTCGTTGGCGTCAATCAAGCCGCTGGGTTCGATGGTGCTCTTCGGTGGGGCCTCGGGTCAGGTACCGCCGTTCGACATTCAGCGTCTGAACTCGTCGGGCGGAATCTTCCTGTCCCGCCCGTCACTGGCATGGTTCGTCCGCAGCTCGGAGGAGCTGGCGAAGCGTTCGGCAATGCTCTTCAACGGCATCGAACACGGCTGGCTGAACTTCCGCGTCGGCGCGACGTTCGCGCTGGCCGATGCCGCAGATGCGCATCGGGCGCTTGAAGGGCGGGAGACGACCGGCAAGGTTGTGCTGACGGTGTGATTCACTGGTAGCGCCTGGGGCTCAAGACTCTCAATATGTGATGAGATCTTGAGCCCCATTTCGCGCGTCAAGGCGCGACTCGATCGGTCGTACTGGATTTGATCGGCGCCAGTGACGCGCCAACTTTCGAATGCTTAGACCATCTGTCGTGAGTCGCTGATACCTTGAAGTTATGTATGAGAACTCTGTTCGCGATGCATTGCGAAGCTTCATGGCCGAGCGGGACTGGCAACAGTTCCACACACCCGAGAATCTCGCGAAGAGCGTCTCCATTGAAGCCGCAGAGCTGCTCGAATGTTTTCAATGGGGTGGTGCTGACCTCGACTCCGCGAAAGACGAATTGGCCGATGTCTTGACCTACTGCATGTTGCTCGCGGACAAGCTGGATCTCGACCCCGACACAATCGTGCTCGAGAAACTCGCCAAAACTGACAAGAAGTACCCAGTTGAAAAGGCTAAAGGGACGAGCGTGAAGTATGACCAGCTTTAAGGTCGAACAGTTCCCATTCGAAGCAGACGGGGTCCGGGCGTGGGGATCCGTCGATCCGCGTCATCGGAACTGGCCCGTCGTCTATGTCATGAACAATGAAGACGAGGTCTACGTCGGCGAATCCCTCAATGTCGAGGGACGAATGCGGCAGCACCTCGAGTCTGACTCAAAACAAAGCCTCAAGTCAGTGAGAGTCGTTCTCGATGACACTTTCAATAAATCCGCATGCCTTGACCTGGAATCATTTCTCATCCGCATGTTCCATGGAGATGCTAGCAGACAGGTCCTCAATCTCAACGCCGGCATCACTGACGCCGATTACTACGACAGAGACAACTACAACAAGACGTTCCACCGGATCTTCGAAGAGCTGCGGACCAAAGAAGAGCTCTTCCAACGCACGATCCCTCAGATCATCAACAGCGACCTCTTCAAGCTCTCGCCTTTCAAGGCGCTCAACCACGACCAGGCGGTCGCTGTTGATGACGTTCTTGAGGGATTCTTCGACGATCTCGATAGTGGAGTCGACAACACTGTTGTGGTCGAGGGCAACCCGGGCACCGGCAAGACAGTGGTCGCGATCTACCTGCTCAAACTTCTCGAAGACATTCGCAGTCATGACCCGGAAGAGCCTCTGGACATTGACTCCATTTTCAGCGATTACTTCACTCCCGGACATGCCGAGCTGCTGAAGACACTGAAGTTCGCAATCGTCGTTCCTCAGCAATCATTGCGTGATTCGATTGCGAAGGTGTTCAAGTTAACGCCTGGACTGCACAAAGACATGGTGCTGACACCTTTTCAGGTCGGTCAGAGCTCGGAACCGTTCGATCTTCTCGTTGTCGATGAAGCTCATCGACTCAATCAGCGAGCAAATCAGGCAGCGGGACCGCTCAACAAGAAGTTTACTGAGATCAACGAAAGACTGTTCGGCTGGGACGACCCGTATAAGACACAGTTGGACTGGATCAGACAGCAGAGTCGACATTCAATCCTCATGCTCGATGTCGGGCAGACGGTTCGTCCCGCAGATCTTCCTACAGCCAAAACTAAGGAACTCTCAGCACAAGCGTACGCCGCTGGCCGCCTCTATCCTCTTCGAACTCAGATGCGGATCTCGGCTGACAAAGATTACGTCGGATACATTCGCCGGGTGCTCAGCGACCATCCACCAGCATCACGCGAAAACTTCGGAGATTACGACCTGCACATGTTCACTGACCTCGGCGAGATGAGGCGGGAACTTCAGAAACGCGAGGAAGAGCACGGGCTATCTCGATTGGTAGCTGGCTATGCGTGGCCATGGAAAAGCAAAAACGACAAGAGCGCCTACGATATCGAGCTCGACGGTCAACAGATGCGATGGAACACGACCACGACAGATTGGATCAACTCACCAAAATCAGTCGAAGAAGTCGGTTCGATCCACACCGTTCAGGGCTACGACCTCAACTATGTTGGCGTCATTATCGGTAACGACCTCCGTTACGACCCCGTAGCGGGCAAGCTCACCTTCGATCGCTCGAACTATCACGACAAGAAGGGCAAGGAGAACAATCCGAAGTTAGGGATCCAATACTCCGACGAAGACTTGCTCGAGTACGTGAAGAACATTTACAGCGTGCTTCTCACGCGAGGAATTAGGGGAACATACGTGTACGTAAGCGACCTCTCATTGCGAGAACGTCTCCAATCAACCTTCTAAAGAGTCAATCATCACGACCCGTTACGCCGACTCCGCAACCTAATAGATGTGAGACAATACAGTTTTGAGACGCGGAAAGACTATTATTCGAGCGGCGTTGCTCCGCGCTAGTTCCTGTCGACAACAGGAACGAAGTAGTCACAATATTTTCTTGCCTGCCTGGTCAATATTAATTGCCGTCAATTAAGCTATCGGGCAATTGCGACGGGACAATACACAGCAGCATTTAACGACGGAACGAGAATGCCAGCATGCTACAACCGACAACCAATGAGGACATAGCAATAATATAACCAGATAGGCCTTCGTAGTTGGTGGACCACAGACTCAACAGAGACGACAATCCGCCTCCTGCGAATACTCCCCCCGTACCCGTGCACAGTTCGGCAACCCAGGATCCCCGGGGAAGGCGAAGGGCCTTATCGGCGAACTCAACATCGATTTTAGAAACGATGTCAGATTTTTGCCTTCGAGATGACTGCGCCGCACCCACAAGAAGATCATCTATGTAGCTGGCATGCAGATCCAATAACCTCTCGACTGCGTCTTCAGACAGATCGGCAACACCTTTAGATCCCGCCGCACGGTCAAAGTTCTCCAGAGCTTTCCGCAAACCAGGATCATTTACGTAAGGACTAGATTTAATGGGATTGTTCGGAACATTTCTTTTTGGCGTGTTCAGATTATCGCTAGTCACTAGATTGTTTCCCCACCCGCCGGGTTGCTACCCGAGAATTTAGATAATATCTGAGCTCTGAACGCTGACGATCGAGTTCCATTCCAAATCGTTGAATTTGCGGAGGGAGAAACTTCAAATAATGAGAATTCCGCATTCGACGCGAAATAATGGTTGCATGTATTGCAACAGTTAAACTAGTCACCACTCCCAGGACAGAAACAATTGCGCTTGCCTCTGAAGGTGACTCGTCTGCTGAAACGGAAATTCCTATAAAGGTGCCAACTTCGGGGAACAGCAGAATAGTCATCGCGAAGAGCGTTCCGGCCATGACGAGCACAGGTGCCACGAATGTAGCTACACTTTCAGCTGCCCTCTCCAGCTTTGCCATCCGGCGTTCGCGTCTCACCTGCTCGTTCCTCATTTGCGTGGTGAGTACTTTGATGCGACGTGCTAACGCTGGATCAACTTTTGCGTATTCATCCAGTATCTCGCGCGGGACGTCTGGCTTTCGACTCGGCGTATCGCTCATGTCGCAACCTTATGTCATCAGGGGATTGGAAGCTTGGAATAGAGGAACTCAAAACATCACTCCGATGCGAGCGCGGAGGTCATTCGCTACATGAGAGATCATCCCGTCCGCGGTGTCCGAATCGAGTGGGCCAGAGAAATGACGCCAAGGTCAGCGTGATAGGTGATTGGCAAGCCGGACGCTCGATCACAGTATGTTGGAAGAGTCGTCTGTATAAAAGCTTGTCGACGGATCTGGAACTTCTATAGAAGCAGATGGACGATGCTACCCGTCGTCTCGACATCAGAAGCGTGTAACAGCGCGAAGGAGTGGCTCGCCGTGGTCGGATACAGTTTCCGATCATGAAGAGGCACTCCTTCGTTCCAGCCAAGCAAAACTTTTCGCGTCACTCTTCCACGCGTTCAACCTTCCCAACGAGGAACACGTACGACAGCACACCTACGATGGTGACTGCGGCCATGTAGACGAACGCCGGGGCGAAGTCGACGTCGGTGACGAGGAAGCCGATGACGATCGGAGTGGCGATCGATGACAGATTGCCGATGAAGTTGAACATGCCTCCGGTCAGACCCAACAGTCGCTCCGGTGCCAACGCAGATACCAGCGACCAGGTGATCGAGGCGAAACCGTTGCCGAAGAACGCGATCGACATGAACACAATGACCAGAGCCGACGAGTCCGTGTAGTTGGCGCCGAGCATGAACACTGTCATTGCCAGGCCGATGATGATCGGCAGCTTCCGGGCCGTACCCAGCGACAGCCCCTTCTTCACCATGAGATCGGAGACCCACCCGGAGATAAGCACACCGACGAGTGCTGCGATGAACGGCAGCGAGGCCATGAATCCCGACTCGATGTAGTCCATTCCGCGGTAGTCAACGAGGTAGGTCGGGAACCAGGTGAGGAAGAACCACAGTGTCGAGGTCAGACAGAACTGGCCGAGGTAGATTCCCCAGAGCTTCCGGCGCGAGAGCACGACTTTCACGTCCGACCACTTGAGCTTCGGCTTCGTCTCCTTCGATGCACCGGACTCGACATCGACCAATCCCCCACCAGAAGCAATGAGGTCGATCTCAGCCTGGTTGACTCCCGACTTGTCACGCGGCTCGCGGTAGACGAACCACCAGATCGCGGCCCAGATGATGCCGACGACACCGGTGAGGATGAATACCCAATGCCAGGTGAGCACCGTCTGCAGCCACGACAGCACCGGAGTGAGCAGCGCGAGACCGATGAACTGGCCCGAGGTGTAGAAGGCGATGACGCGTCCGCGTTCGCGCTCCGGGAACCACGCGGTAGCGACCTTGTTGTTGATGGGATAGGCCGGCGCTTCGAACCCACCGACCATGAGCCTGAGGATGATGAGGGCGACGAATCCGCCGGACATTCCCATGAACAGTGTGGCCAGGGACCACAGCACCAGGCACGAGGCGTAGAGCACGCGTGGTCGCACGCGGTCGACGAGCCACCCGCCGGGCAGCTGCATTGCCGCATAGGTCCAGCCGAAAGCAGAGAGCAGCAGTCCCTGCTGTCCTGTGGTGAGGTCGAACTCCTGAGACAGAGCCGGCATCGCGATGGACAGGTTGGCCCGGTCCATGTAGTTAATGACGACGGTGATGAAGAGCAGAACCGCGATGATATAGCGGATCCTTGTGGGGCGGGTGGTGACCGCGGTGTCGAGTTTCGTCATTGGTCTCTCCTCACCACTCCGCGAAGGAGCCGTCGGTGTGGCGCCAGATCGGGTTGCGCCACCGGTGGCCTTCGGCGGAGCGTTCGATGACGTACTCTTCGTTGACATTGATGCCGAGTCCGGGGCCAGACGGAATGTCGATCATGCCGTCGTCGTAATTGAACACCGACGGGTCGGTGACGTAGTCGAGCAGGTCGTTGCTCGTGTTGTAGTGGATGCCCAGGCTCTGTTCCTGGATGAAGGCGTTGTAGCTGCCGGCGTCGACCTGCAAGCAGGATGCGAGCGCGATCGGCCCCAAGGGGCAATGAAGCGCGAGCGCCACATCGTAGGCTTCGGCCATCATCGCGATCTTCCGCGTCTCGGTGATGCCGCCGGCGTGAGAGACATCCGGTTGGATGATGTCGACGGCGCCGGAGGCGATCACCTCACGGAAGTCCCACCGAGAGAAGAGTCTCTCCCCCAGCGCGATCGGCGTCGGGGTGTTCGCCATGACGTCGCGCAGTGAGCCGAAGTGTTCGGAGAGCACCGGTTCTTCGATGAAGAGCAGACGGTAGGGTTCGAGTTCCTTGATGAGGACCTTGGCCATCGGCTTGTGCACGCGGCCGTGGAAGTCGACGCCGATGCCGAAGTCCTCACCGGTGGCTTCCCGGATCGCCTGGACGTTTTCGATGACCTGGTCGACCTTGGTGTAGGAGTCGATGAACTGCAGTTCCTCGGTCGCGTTCATCTTCACGGCGGTGAAGCCGCGGTTCTTCGTCTCGAGTGCGGCGGCCGCGGTGTCGCCTGGGCGGTCTCCGCCGATCCACGAGTACGTGCGGATTCGATCCCGGACCTTCCCGCCGAGCAGCTGATGCACCGGCTGGCCGAGCGCCTTGCCCTTGATGTCCCACAGTGCCTGATCGATTCCGGAGATCGCACTCATGAGGATGGGGCCACCGCGGTAGAAGCCACCGCGGTACATGATCGTCCACAGGTCCTCGATGTTCGCAGGATCCTTGCCGATGAGCACGTCGGAGAGCTCATCAACGGCGGCGGCGACGGTCGCGGCCTTGCCTTCGATGATGGGTTCGCCCCATCCCACGATCCCATCATCGGTTTCGATCTTGAGGAACAGCCACCGAGGCGGCACTGTGTACGTCGTCATCGACGTGATCTTCATTGGTCTGGCCTTTCGTTCGGGTGTTGTCGTTGATGGAGCGGTGTTCAGTTGGTGTGCGCCCACGCCGAGGCGATCGCCTCGGCACGCACGCGTACGTCGTCGGGGCGGTCGCCTCGGCGATAGAGCGAGGACCCCAGGCCCAGGCCTGCGGCTCCGGCGTTGCGCCATTCGGCGGCGTTGTCGGCCCCTACTCCCCCGACAGGGAAGAGTTCGGTGCCGGCAGGCAACACCTCACTCCAGGCCTTCATCCCGTTGATCCCCACCGCCGAGGAGGGGAAGAGTTTGACCTTGGTGGCACCTGCCTTGACGGCTGCAAACGCCTCGGTCGGGGTCGCGGCTCCCGGATACGGAGTGAGTCCCAGCTCGACCGCAGTGGAGATGACTTCGGAATCGGTGTTGGGAGCGACGATGATGCGGGCACCGGCCTGTGCACAGTCACGAACCTGGTCCGCAGTGAGCACTGTGCCAGCGCCAATATCCACTTTGTCGCCGAACTTCTCGATCAACGCGGCGATCGAGGTCAGCGGGTCGGGCGAGTTCAACGGAACTTCGATGGCGGAGAATCCAGCAGCGACGATGCCTTCGGCGATGTCGAGGACTTCATCGGGGCGGACCCCGCGGAGGATGGCGATGAGGTTGGAGGGGACGGTGTCAGGCATGAGTGTGCTCCTTGGTCGGTACGAGACCGGATTGTTCGGCGATGCGGAAGAGACCGGTGGCGGCCGCACGCGGATTCGCGTTGATCGTCTCTCGGCCGGCTCGGTGCAGTGCGCGGGTGTAGCGTTTTGTCAGGTCTGTGGTTCCGCAGACGATCACAGGGGCACTCGACTCGGCGACCACGGTGAGCTGGTGGGCTACCTCGGCGCCGACGAGCATTCCCGAGAGGTAGTCGTTGACTTCTTCGGCACGCAGACGTCCGTCGAGAGCCCAAGTTCGGGCGGAGAAGATTGAGGACGTCACGGCGGCGGGGTCGTCTGCTCCGACGCTCAGTCCCCAGTCGAAGGCCTCGGGGTGAAAGCCCTTGGTGGGTTCGGCGAGGCGGCTGAGGATCGATGAGGTGCTCAGCAGGCCGAAGAGCTCTCCGCTCATCGAGGTGGTGAAGTCGGTGACGCGTTGCCCGTGGCAGCTCACCCATTTGGTGTGCGTGCCGGGGAGGATCACCGTGTTGGGTTCGTTCTCGTCCGCGCCGAGGAGGCCGAGCAGTTGGGTCTCTTCCCCGCGGATGACATCGGGTGCGGTCGCTTCGGTCGGTGTCTTCTTCAGGCCGGGGACGATGTGCAGGTCACCGGTCGTCAGTTCGACCGTCGTCAGTTGCTCGCCCATGTCGCTGAGGTCGGTGGGCAGTTCGAGGTAGCCCGCCTCGGCGACGCCTTGTGTTGAGCCGATCATTCCGCAGGCGAGCATCGGCAGGGGCCCGTGGGTGGTGAGCCAATCGCCGACCGCGGTTTCAGCGATTCGGGAGAAGTCACCCCGGAGGTCTGTGGTGTCCGAACTGACGGCCATGATGCCGTCGGAACCGTTGCGTTCGGCGAGGACCTGTCCGTCGCTGTCGATGAGGAAGGCTCGCAGTGAGCTTGTTCCCCAGTCGAGGCCGATCATCTGTGGGGCCTCGGGTGGTGCCAGTTTTGCCATAAGAGCCACTATGGGCACGTGTTCCATCATACGCCACCGGTGTCCCTATATGTGGGATAGATGACATAATGGGGTGATGATCGAGGATTCTGGAACTGTTGTCAGTGATGCCATTCCGCAGGGCACTCAGACCCTGGCCAGAGGGTTGCAGATCGTCAGCGCCGTCGCTCATGGCTCGACGACACTGAAGTCGATCGTCGATTCCACGGGCATCGGTCGGTCGAGCGCGCACAGGATGATTCAGCTGTTGGTTCAGATGGGGTATCTGCGGCATGGTTCGCCGGGAGAGTTTCGGCTGGGGCCGACGCTGATTGAGTATGGTTTTACCGCGCTCAATCAGGATCCGCTGCCAGTTGTTGCCAGGGAGAACTTGGAGGCTTTGGCTGAACGGACTCAGGACACGATCCATCTCTCGGTCGAGGATGGTGAGTCGGTGCTCTATCTCCATAAGATCCCAGGAACCCGTGGGGCCGAGATGCGGTCCCGGATCGGCCATAGGATGCCGATGACGCGCACCGGTGTCGGCAAGGCGCTGCTGCTGGGGCAAGATGACCGGTGGGAGCGTATGTTCGTTGCAGAGAACCCCGGTGCCGACTCCGCCGCGGTGAACGCATTCATCGAGAGAATGAAGGGCTATACGCACGATGGAGCCTCGCTCGATCTCGAAGAGAACGAGCCGGGGATCCGGTGTGTGGCTGCTCCTATTCGTGATGGCAGCGGAGACATCGTGGCCGGCATTTCGCTGTCAGCGACGCGTCCCTTCATGCCGAAGGACCGGATGCAGGCGTTGGTCCCTGTGATGAAGTCAGCAGCGCGGGAGATCTCGGTGAAGTTGGGGTTCCGGCAGGGATAGGATGATCGCTTTCGGCCGGATCCTTCCTAGCGAGTGAGAGCTCCCAAGCGGCGGCGCACATCCGTCTGGGTGTGTACGCCGCCGCTCAGCAGAAGAGCAGATCTCGCTTCCGTCAGCTGTTCCACCGTTCCTGTTCGCGCGCATGAGTGCCCAGGTATGCGCCGGGGTTGAACTTCTCGTCATAGAAGTCTGTATCGAGATGCTGAGCCTGAAGATAGTTCATAATCCACACAGAGGGCACAGTGCCGGGGAACTTTCCGAATGTCTCATCGACGTATTCGGCCTGCGCTGTGAGGAGTTCGATGAACTCATCGTCGAAAGGTGCCGCTGCACTTCGGACTTTCTTGGAGTCCTTCCACGGTCCTGGCGTGCTCGGATTGAACGGTCCGCCCGGGCCGAACTTCCGTTCGACCAGCGCTTCGACCACTTTCCGCATCGATCCGAAGTGCTGCCGTGTGTACGACTCGAAGACTCCGTCGCGACCCGTCGGGTTGGGGATGGACCACCGGTCGTCAGTGTCATAACGGAAGCCCAGACCTGGCACTTCGGGATTGCCGGAGGCACCGAGAACAGAGTTGCGGTCGATGCCGTCGAAGCTCCATCCGCCCAGACCGATCGCACCCAAAGCGAGGTGGCCGACATAGCTTGAGGTCATGAGTTCGGCGCTGGCTTCTGCCAGCGAGTACTGCTCGACGAAGCTCAACGGCTGGGGATCGTCGAAATGGTCTAGACGATGCCGATACTTCTCGAGGCCGGGGATCGGACGATCGTTGATGTCGTCGTAGATGACATAACCGTTCTGCGAGAAGAAGGCGATATTGAGCAGCGTCTGTTGGGCCAGATCAGCCACAGGAATGACGAGGAGCGAACCTGGCCAATTGCCGATCCACGTATTGTGCCCCTCGAAATAGGGCTGTTCCCGCGGCAGGTAGAGCCGTTCGTCGCTGATGCGCACTGCACGTGCCAGAACAGCATTGAGGGCGTTCTCCACGGCATCGTCCGAGTCGAAGGTGTTGATGTCGAGCTGTTCATCAAGCACGCCGTCCCTCGTCGGGAGGTAATACGTGCCCGAATCGTCGGTGAAGAAGAACTGAGTCGTGTGGAAGCCCGCAGCCGAGGGGAATGTGCGACCGATCGCCGATCCGCTGTAGTTGGGGAACTGAGGTTGGTACCCGGGGTGGCGCGTGATTCCGAAGTGCCATCCGGTCTGTCCGGTGACTGTAGCGAGTACAAGAGCACGCTGCAGGTCGGTCAGTGGGCGGGAGTCCTTACGACTCTTGAATGCCAGGACTCCGTCCGGTATCTCTCCGCCGACGGGGAACCGTCGTGAGCGGCGACCGAGAACCGCCTCGTAGAAGGGGAACTCAGACAGTTCCTTGAGCGCTTCACGCTCCTTGCCTGTCAGTTCGATCGCAGCGAGTCCGTTGTCGAATGTGGTCATGATCAGCCTTTCGTCAGTCAGTGCTTTGCATGGGGATTGGGGCAGATGAAGAGGTCCTCGGGACCTGAGCTTCTACCTTCGGAAGATCTGATTGTCGATCTGGCGGCGCTGCCACAGCAGCACGGGGTCAGGCTTGCTCATCATTGTGCTTCAGCTCCTCGGGGCGGTCATCCCCCGCTCCTGCAAGAGTGACCTTCGCTTCGGGCCGGAACTCCCCGTAGTACTCACCCAACAGTTCCCGAAGGCTGTCTTCTGGATCGGCGGGCTTCTTCGTCAGACCGTACAGAATGAACCCGAGCACGGGCCACGCCAGTACGATGATGTATTCGGCGATGCTCCCAAGCGAGAGCGGGGTGCCCGGAATCAGGCTCACAACGACGAGGAGCACACCGGCAGCGCCGCCGAGAGCCGGCATCCACATCTGGCGAACGCGGTACGGCCTGTCGAGATGAGGATGAGTGCGACGCAGACGATAGAACGCTGCCACTGTGAAGATCCACATGAAAGCAAGGTTCACTCCGCCGGTGTTGAGGAACCAGGTCAGTCCCCCGGGACCGATCCAGCCCATGGCCAGACCTGTCGCTGCGGTGAAGAGAAGCGCATTGCGCGGCACGCCGTATTTTGAGTCCACTGTACTGAGGAATCGCGGGAGCATTCCAGCACGCGAAAGCGAGAAGAGCAGACGCGACACCGCGGAGAACACGGCCAAGAATGTGGTGACGATCCCGAGGACACCGATCACGAAGGCGACCATCGCCACGGGGCCGAAGCCTGCTTCTCGGAAAGCATCGATCGTTCCCGCGCTCAGTCCAGCCGTCTTCGTCCACGGGATCACCCATGCTGTGGCAGCGAAGATGATCGCGTAGAAGGCACCGGCAACGACAACAGCAAGGATGACGATCGATCCGACCTTCTTCGGGGTGATCTTCGCTTCCTCGGCCATCACTGCCACGATGCTGAACCCTGTGAGGAACCCCAGGGCCGGCAAAATGAACTTCGTCGACGAGATCAGTGCGCCGAGGATGTTCTGATCCTCCGGTTTGAACGCCGGGAAGAAGTTGTCTGCGGTTCCATGAGAGAAGCCGACGAACACAATAACTGCTCCCAGTGCGACCATGACGAGGAAGAGAATCAGCTGAGCAGAGAAGGCAAGCTGAGCGCCGAACCAGTTCAGCCCCAGCATGATGAGCATCAGCAGCACGCCGAGCGCAAGCACGGGAAGGAAGACGGTTTCCCCGCCGATCGTGTACAGAGGAATGGTTTCCATACTCGGAATGACCTGAGCCAGGAGGAAGCCGGCGGCAGTGACGTAGAAGGCGACGATGCCTACGTAGATGGCGATCGCGGTCCACCCGACGAGGAAGCCGACAGGACGGTTGAACGCCGCAAATGCGTAGACGAACTCACCCCCGGCGCGTGGGAACGCCGACGTCAGCTCGCTGATGGCCAGGGCGACGCATGCCGCGAGGAAGGTCGCGCCGATCATTCCCAGAATGACACCGCCGGCACCGAATTCCGTGAAGAATTCGCTGGAAAGGTAGAGGAAGCTCGATCCGATGACTCCTGCGGCTCCGACTGCGATGAGTGTCCCTGCACCGAGAGTCTTCTTGAGTTCGGCCATGACTATTTCTCCGTCCGTGGGGTGTCTCTCAGCGGGTGCTGCGCTGCACGACTTTTCAGGAGCTGCTTGTCGAACTTGTGGTTCGGCAGGTGTGGCAGATCTCCGAGGTGGATCTCCTTCGGAACCTTGAAGTTCGCCAGTTCCTTCCGTGCCTCGTTTCGGAGGACTTTGGCATCGAGACTAGGTGCACCCTGAACGAAGGCGACTCCGACCTCGCCGAACTTCTCATCTGGTCGTGCCACGACAGCAGCGGCGAGCACTCCCGGCAGGGCTTCGAGCACTGCCTCGACCTCTCGCGGGTAGATGTTGTACCCACCGGACTTGAACATCTCGTGGGTGCGACCGACGAGGCGGAGGTTGCCGTTCGAGTCGAGCTCGCCGATGTCGCCAGTGCGCAGCCATCCGTCCGGGGTGAACGCCTCGGCGGTCTTCTCCTCCAAATTGAGGTAGCTGAGCATCAGAGTCGGGTGTTTGACACACACCTCGCCGGGGCCGTTCTCCGAGTCCCAGGCCCCGTCTTCGCGGAGGAACCGCAGCTGCAGCTGGGGGTCTGGCTGTCCGACGGTGGTGTTGAGCTCTTCGTTCGAGGCTCCCTGCCGACTGTAGGTCACTGAGGAGGTCACTTCGGTCAGACCGTAGGTGTTCTGCACGTCGATTCCACGGCTGCGGAATTCGTCAATCAGTTTCTCGCTCAACGCTCCTCCACCCCATCCGACTGCGCGCAGGGACGACAGATCGGCTGTGGCGAAGTCTTCGTGTGAGGCCAGCATCTGCAGCTGGGTGGGGATCTGGAACAGCGTGCTCACTTCGTGTGTCCCGATCAGTTCCAATGTCTCCGCCGGGTCGAATCGATCGGTGAAGATGAGCGTGCCGCGCGCGTGCAGGCTGACGCTGCACAGGTCCCCGACGCAACCGATGTGGTTGATCGGCTGGTTGATGATGATGCGTGGGCGTTCAATCCCCCACCTGCGTGACTGGATATGAGCCAGTCGCGACAGTCCTGAGTGGCGGACCATCGCCCCTTTGGGCGCTCCGGTGGTCCCGGAGGTGTACACGAGTATCGACGCGTCGTCCGGCGACACTGCTGCGCGTGCTTGGTCGAGACGTTCTTTCGGCAGGTCGTTCCCGGTCGCCAGAAATGATGCAATGAGTGAACGCGATCCGTCATGGGTCTGGCTGTTGGGGTCGTCTCCGAAGATGACGACGGAAGAGTTCAGTCCGACTCTGACCACTGTGGATTCGAGCCTGTCAAGCAATCCGTCCTCGAGATCGGGACCGAGCACGAACAGAATCGACGGACCGGCGTCGCCCACGACGTGCTCGAGTTCGCGCTCGGTGTACTTCGGGTTGAGGCCCTGCCAGATGGCTCCGATCGATGTCGCAGCAAGATAGCTGATGAGGAACTCCGGGCGGGGAGTGCTCATGGTTGCAACACGGTCGCCGGGGGCTATTCCTGCGGCGAGAAGCGCGCGGGCGAAAGCGTCGACGTCTGCTGCCAGCTCGGCGTATGTCCAGGTCCGGTCGCCGAAGATCACCGCGGTGTCATTGGGATTCGTCTTCGACCATTCTTCGACGTCGGCGAAGATGGGGCGAAAGCGGCTGGTATCTCCCGAGAGCCACCACTGATGGTCGTGATCTGTCATGCTCGTCCGTCCTTTGCTGGTGGGTGGGTCGTCATCACTCGTCTTCTGCATGCCCGTCGATGAGCATCGTCTTCCATTCGGCGTACATCGCGATTTCGCCTGACTCGCATATCTCGACCGTGTTCTGCGAAGAAATGACGAAACGGGTAGGTGTTCTTTCGTCCACCTCGGTGATGGTGCGGTGGTAGCGGATCTGCTCCCCGACCATCACTGGGTAGGTGAACCGAACTCGGTCGAGTCCGTAGTTGAAGCCATACACGCCTTCTCGTTTCAGTGACTGCTGTGAGAATTCGACGTGCATGAGCATCGACAGGAGCATGAATCCATCGATCAGGTCGGGGCCGAGAACATTGTTCTTGCTGATGGTCAGGTCGACGTAGGCGGGATCCAAGTAGGTCGAATGGCCGAATTCGGCCAGGTGCTCCGCGTCGATAGCGAAGGGGTCGGTGACCGTCGATGTTCCGGGCCATGACGACAGTTCGCTCGACAGACTTGACGGCATATTCCAGCTCCTTCGCGTGCGACAGCAATCACCGACGATTGATTCGCCGATATATAAGTGATTACTTAGTTTGCTTATCTGGGAGCTTAGAGTCGAGGGGCAGATCCGTCAACGAATTTCTTCATATGACGTCACCTCTGGGCGTGGATCAGGTCAGGCCCTGTCCCGCTCGTCAGAAAGATAGCCAGCCAGGCGGTCGACATCTCTTTGAGGAATTCGATGGCCTCGGAATCGTGCGGCTCCGCGGAGAAGGCGCGGTCGACGGTGGCGGTCACCGTATCCGTGTAGAAGTGAGCGATCTTCTGCAGCTGCCCCGGCGAGACCGACCTACTCAACTGCGAGAAGGCACGAGTGAGAATCTCGGCCGCCTGCTGCGTCGATGCGCCGTCGAAATCAGGGGAATCAGGGAGTGATTCGATCGCCCTGCGGACCACAACGCAGCCTGGGTGCTCGATGCGGAACACGACTAAGGAGTCGATGATCTCAGCCAAGGCGCTTGCCCATTCGGGTGCGGACAGCATGCGATCGGCACCTGCTGCGACCAGAGCCACGCGAGAGTTCTCGTAGAATTCCGCGAGGAAGAAGAGGATCGACTCCTTGTTGCGAAAGTACGAGTAGACCGAGGCCACGTTCACACCTGCGCGCTCTGACACCGCATTGGTGTTGAGACACGCTAAACCGGACTCGAGCAGCAGGTCGACTGCCGCGGCGACGATTCGATTGAAGGTGTCTCGGGCTCGTTTCTGAGTGGGAACCTTGACCAGATAGGTGGGTGCCCCTTCGGTGAGATAGTCGATCTGTGCCGCTTCATCAGTCGGGCGTCCGATGGTCATTTCGACTTCTCCTTCGCGGTTGTGGCGCCGTTGCTCCTCGTGATAATAGTCGATATCAAGTGATCACTTGGATTCCGATTGGGGCCTGGGTGCATAGGAAGTGAGCATACGAATGGTATTTCATTCTGATTCTGCAGGACGACAGGGCGAAGCCGTCACCGATCTGGTCAAGGACCGTTGGCTGAGCAATTACGCTGCCTCGGTCGGCGACCTCAACGATCTCTATTTCGAAAATCGTCATGGATCTCCAGCCGTTCACCCGGCGTACGTCTCTCACCTCGAATGGGATGCGATCGGCGCGTTGACGGCCCATCTCGATATGTCCGAGGAGGAACGTTCACGAGGAGTGCACAGCTGGAATCGGACGGATCTCGGGGCGCCGATCAGGTCTGGCGATCTACTCGAATGCTCGGCAACACTCGTCGGTGTCGAGCAGCGACGCTCCGGGGCACGCTTGACCTATCGGACCGAGACCTCTTCGCAAGGGACAGTTGTCGCAACGTCTTTCACTCAGACGGTTTTCCGCGGGGTTGGAGTCAACGGCCCCGAGGTGGTGCCGGATCTGCCGCAGCCCGTCGAAGCACCGGCGGGAGATTTCTCCCGGGACGAGGACATCGTCTTCGACAAGCTCGCGCCTTATGTGTTCTCCGAGTGCGCGCGCGACTACGGGGCCATTCACACCGATCGAAAAGTTGCCGAGTCAGCCGGACTTCCCGGGATGATCATGCACGGGACCGGCACCTTTGCGCGAGTACTTTCAGCAATCGTCAATGCCGAGGGCAATGGGGAGCCTGACCGGATCGCCGGTTTCAGCGGCAGCCTGTCGGCGATGGTGTGCTGTCCTTCGACGACCGTGCTGAAGACGGCCATGGCCGACAACGGAGTCCGTTTCGAGTTGCGCAACGAGGATGACGAGGCGGCAATCCGCAATGGGATGGTCTGGTTCAGGTAATAGGTCGCCTACCCGTAGCCCATCAAGGTCAAACGAACGAGGTGCAAACGCTGGTGCGGCTGAGTCCTCGGCCTGATTACCCCGCATCCACCTCAAGGAACTCGAGCATCGCCGGCAGTTCCCTGCGGGCCTGCGACAGCCCCATCCGATGGGCAGCCGCGAGCCGTGAGAGATCGCGGGTGCCGTTGTCGACGGGCATACGTTCGGGAACGAAAACATGGGCCTTGCTTTCGGCTTCGAGGGCAAAGATGCGTTCACGGGTCTCGTTGTACCGCTTCCACCGCGTCAACAGCGCCTCCCCCAGCGCCGGATAGCGACGGAAAATTCCACGAAAGACGGCAGGGAAGCATTGTGGCACCTACTTGTACCCGCGTTCCTGAGTGAGGACGATGACGAACTTCTCGAAGCCTTCACGCTGGGCCTGGCTGAGAGCGATTCCGCCGTCCTCACCCACGGCCCCGTCGACGTAGACGTGACCGTCCAAATGCACCGGTGGCATGAGACCGGGCATCGTCGACGAGGCACGGACTCGAATCATGAGGTCATCAATGTGCGGGGTGTCTTTGCACGACCACACGACCTCCTCGCCTGATTCTGCATCGAAGGCGGTGATACGCATATCGCCGGGGTTCGAGTTGAATGTCTCCCAGTCGAACGGCAGCGCTTGATCAGGAGCACCGGCCCGCTGGTAGATGTACTCCGCGTTGAACATGCCCTGTCCACGAGCGAATTCGTGGCAGTTCTCGCTGCTTGATGGGTGCTGAGCGTGACTCGGGATTGGTGGTGAGGACTTGATACCTCATGCTGAGTCCCGCCCCTCACTCCCGAACTGCCCGGGCCGGTCATTGATCGGCTTGATGTACCACCTGTCCGCCCAGGACTGTCATCAGCACAGACGTGGTGAGCAAGTCATCCACCGGACGCTCGAAGATGTTGGTGTCAAGGACGATGAAGTCTGCGTACAACCCGGCGCGCAACCGCCCTATCTCGTCTTCAGCGCCACACGTCCATGCAGAGTCGGAGGACCCATGCACAACCGCCTCAGCCAGCGGAACCGCGAACTCGGAGACGTTCGGCACTACTGCAGGAGCGGACGGGGATTTGCGAGTAGCCGCCATGTACATGTTGGGCAGTGGAGGGTGGGGCGCAGTCGGCGAATCGGTGCCGAAAGCGAGTCGGGCACCGGCTTCAGTCATCCAAGGCCATGGGAATCCTTGATCGGCGCGGACATCTCCCAATTGGGAACGCCAGAAGGGAGCGTTGAGCGGGTCGACGTGGACCGGCTGCATACTCGGCGTGATACCCAGGGAAGCCAGCCTTTCGACATCAGCTCGATCGACGACCTCGAGATGTTCGATGCGATGCCTGCGAGAGCGGACACCATTGACCCTGATTCCGTGCTCAACGGCGGAGATCGCGATTCGCACCGCTTCATCGCCGATGGCGTGCATGGCGACTTTCAACCCGGCAGCATCTGCAGCGGCCACGACAGGCGCGAGGTCGTCCAGCGGCCAGATGGGATCCGCGTTGCTTCCGTCGGCGTAGGGTACTCCGAGAACAGCTGTGCAACCGTCGACGGTCCCATCAATGATCACCTTGACCCCGACAACGTCCAGGAGTGGAGAAGAGACGTTCTCAGCCAGTTCAACGGCTCGAGCGACCTGAGCGAGGTTCTGTTCGCGATCGCCTGTGTTGTTGATTCTCCAATAGGCTTTCAGCCGACTCGTAAGGCTCCCAGCTCGTTCTGCCGCCAAGAAGGTTTCGAGGTCGGTTTCGTTGAAGCCCATATCGCAGGAAGTCGTCACACCTGTCTTCCTGTAAGCTGCCTGCACACGGTCGAGATTGATCGCACTAGTGGAGGCATCGACGAGTTCGTCGAGGAACGGACCGACAATGCCGTGGAAGGCAGTCTCGTCGACAAAACCGGTCGCTTGCCCGTCAGCGTCCCGATGGAATCTCCCACCCAACGGGTCGGCTGTCTGCGCAGTGATGCCGACCTCGTTCAGAGCGGCAGTGTTGAGCCAGATCGAGTGATAGTCGTACGCGACCGCGTAGACAGGGATATCCGGAAACTGCTCGTCTAGCATGGCACGGTGGGGTTGCCCACCCGGAATCGCGCCATGCGGCCACCCCATCGCCAGGATGCGAGGCGCGTCGGTGCGTTCCCTGTGCCACTGGGAAAGTCGTGCCCGAATCTCGTCGGGATCAGCAGCGCCGCTGAGGTCGGCTTGCCCCAGTGCTTCTCCTGTCCCGATCACGTGGGCGTGTCCGTCGACGAAGCCGGGCAGGACGAGTCGCCCGCCCAAATCGACGGTCTGCGCATCGTTGCCGAGTCTGCGCGCTGTTGCTTCGTCGCCGACATAAAGAATGCGGTCATCGCGGATCAGCAGGGCATCCGCCCACGCACGGGTGTCTGCGGTGAAGAATGAGGCGTTAACATAGAGCTTCTTGCTCATGAAGTGACTCCTTGAGTGGTGTTGGTTGTCATGGTGCAATTTTCTGACTGCGAACGTGCGGCAAGCTGTCGCTGCACGCCTCTGCCAGCGAAAGCGATGTACAGCCCGGCGCTGATGATCAGCGATACGGGCACGGAGAGATCGACAGATCCTGTCGCCGCCGCAATCGGACCAGTGAAGATCTCTGTGGCCATGAACAGCGAGCCGGTGACCGCGCCGGCAATCGCCGCGCTCATACCGGCCAATGACCATCCGCCGTGAAACCAGAACGGACCCGAGGAATTCTCGATGAACAGGCCCGGGCCGTCATAACGGTTCCGGCGCAGCAAGATATCGGAAACGTAGACCGCCATGGTTGGTGCAGAGATGAGGATCAGCACTTGCAACATGAGATTGACGGCAGAGAGCAGACTGGTGGCATTGACCAAATAGAGCGTGAAGGCAGCACCGAGAACCCCGATGACGATGGCAGATGGAATGCGCCGGATCGGAATGCCGATGGACTGGAATGCCATCGACGCCGTATATGTAGTCATCCCGTTCAACGCGATCGTTGTGGTGATCACCCCGATGACGAAGACCGGAGCCAGCCAGACCGGGATCATGTCAAGTAGAGCGAATTCGATACCGGCGTCCAGGCTGGCCGGAGGAACGATCGTGGCAATGAAGACGCCGATGATGTAGAAGGGTGCTCCGGGAAGGGCACCGCCCAAGGCGGTTGCTGCGATGATTCCCCACGGCTTGGTGTCTTTCGGCAGATATCGTGCCATGTCCGCACTGTTGGAGAAAGAGAGGGGGCTTGACGCCTGAATGGCGAAGCCGATCGACACTGCCGACCATAGTGCGACTCCATGCAGCGGCTCAGGCTGCACGAAGCTCCAGTCGATGTCGCTGATGATGAAACCAGAGACGACGAGGAAGATGACGAAAAGGCCGATGGTGATGAAGCCGTACGCCCGCAGAATCAGTCCGTGACCAAAGATGGCCACGAGAAGGGTGATGCCAGCCACCACGATCGTGACCATGACAAGGGCGGCCGGTTTCGGCAACCATCCCCAGCGTGAGAGCAACTCGGCGCCCATGAACGATGAGGCGACCCAATTCAGCGCGAGAAAGACTCCCGAGATAAACCATCCATAGAACGCGATGACGACCTTGTTCCCGCGGATTCCGTATATTGCGCGCTGGATGACCGAGCCTGACGTTCCAGCGGAAGGACCGCTGATCGCCACGATTCCCGGAAGAATCCACAGCAGGCTTGCGGCGATGCTGATGAGAATAGACTGCCAGACCTCCAGCCCCATGATGGTCAGACTCGCACCAACAGTGAAATTGAGAACGCTGATGTTCGGCGCGGCCCAAACTGCGAAGAGATCTCATGCTCTGCCATGTCTTTCGCCTTCGGTAACGATTTCGATGCCCCTGACTTCCGGGGTCTTCGCCGAATCAACGAATCTGGAGGGAGCGCGGTTGGTCATGGAGGTTCCTTTCGATGTCACAAGCATCTTTGCCTGCGTCGAACCTTTATTGGCCGCTTGACCAATATCCTATTGGTCACTAATCCAATATCATGGCTAACATGATGTCAAGCTCAGACCGCGTCAGAGTTCGCAAGCCCGCGTCGGAACGCCGTGCCGAAATCCTTGCGTCCGCAGCTTCGATCGCTCTTAATGAAGGATTGGAGCGAATTACTGTGCGCTCTGTGGCCTCCCGACTGGATGTGCGGCCCGGGCTCGTCAGCCATTACTTCCCCGCCGTCGATAGCCTGGTTATCGAAGCATTTACGATTGCGGCTAAAGACGGACAGTTCGATACGCAGACAATTCCCGGATCACCCGCCGCACGGCTGGCAGCAATCATCGAGGGCCTGGGAGAAGCAAAAGCGCAAGCTCAGTACCGGCTGTGGTCATCAGCCCGAAACTTCAGCCGGACCAGTGCTGCCATGGCAATGGCCCTCGAAGAGCTGGAGGAGTCAGGAAGATCACGAATGATCGATCTGATAGAACAGGGAATTCGAACCGGCGAGTTCAAGGGAGTCGATGCCACAGCAGCCTGTGTGCGTATCTACATGGCCATAGATGGCTACGGAGTCTATGCCAACAATCCGCTGCCCTTCGGTCACGACGCCTACGAATTCTTCGTATCCGATGTCGCCGAATGGGCTCTCGGCCTAGCGCCGGGAACTCTGAGAACACATCCGAACGACGAACGGGCATTCAATCCGAACTGACTCTTCAAACGCTGCGCCGACGCGCTGAATCGAGTTGTCCTCTTCACTGGCGCCGCTGCAATCTCATTTGTTGCAGGCATCAAATCGTTCGTGCCCCCGGGCCGGCTGCCCTTCGCAGTGTCTTCTCAATGCGGCGGATTCTTTAAAGGAGATCTTGGTGATGCTTGCATACCGGCACGATTAAGCAGAGATATCTAGCATCGGGGGTCAGTTTGTCGTCACCCGGTGTACGAAGATACCGAGTAAACTTTGACCGCTCCCGCCTTATTGCCTTTCAGCAGCAGGTGCGCCGCGTACCAGCTGCCTTCTTCGTCTGGGTCGATCGTCTCGCCTGGCCCCTTCAGTCCGCAGATGACGTCGCCGGCTTTGATGGAATCGGCGCCGAAACCGCCGATTCCTTCCATCAGTTCAACGCCGTTGCTCATTGTGTAGTCACCGTATTCCTCGTCCACGACTCCGATGAGTTCGCAGGTGTCAACTTCTGTCCCGTCCTGGAGAGCTAGTTCGCGATAGGTCATCGGTGGGTTCGCGGACGCGTCTCCGATGACTGTGTCCAGGTCTCTCATCACCGCATCAGTGGCCATCTCACCGGCGGCGTCATCGTCGCCTTTGGCTGCCGCATCGACGAACTTCTGAACCTCATCGACCTTTGGGACTCGAACAGTCGCTCCGTCGGCGGTGAACAGCACATCCTGAGCTTCGTACCCTCCCTTCGCCCACACGAAGCGAAGCTCCGCATCCGCCGTGCGCTCTGCAGCGTTGAAGTCCTCGTCCCCGAACACGGCGATATTGCTCACCCTCGCTGTCATATAGGGACCGGTCATATCGATCGAAGAGACGATGCTCCGGTTGAAATCGGCGAGCTGCTGGAAATCCGAGTCCTCGCTCCACGGCTCGATCGAGGTGACGAGGTCAAGATTCTGGTCATAGACACCGACCGAATCCGTCACCCAGTTCCCACCCGTATAGCAGACGAAGTCGATCGCGACCATCGGCTTCGGTGCGGCCAACGACGTTGTCACGTCATTGATGGCGATCGATGACCCGTACTCTCCTTCTGCGGCCTTGCCGTCCGTGAAATCCTGCTTCGCTCCCTCGGCCATAGTTAAGTCTGCACAGGCAGGAGGGACCTCCAGGTTCGCGTTCCGGATGTCGTCCTCCGATGGAAGCTTCGGTGACGGCAGCGCTGAGATGCTCTCATCGAATCCTTTGTCGGCCGCCACTGATTCGTCGTCCGCAGAGTCCGTGAAGTCGAACGAGCTCACTGCCCCTTCATGCTGGATGCGCAGCTGACTGCCGGTGACCGCGAACCCGTCGGTCGGTGCGGACACTGCCCACAATTGGTCACCGGTCGAGACGTCGAGGCCTGTGACCCCGTCCGAGGTTCCGATGATGAGAACACCATCGACGACCACCCACGACGGAGCGACGCGTTTATCACCGAGTCCGGTCACCTCGGCGGCGGAGGAATCGAGGCCCTGCGTCCACAGGACGCTGTCGGAATCGACGCCGGCAAGGGTCTGACCATCGGAGACCACCCACGGTCCGGCCTCCCCCGCCTGCGGATCTACGATCATCGAGACATGAGCCTCAGGATCGAGTTTCAGACCATCATAGGTCTGATCGGTCGGCCCGGTCACTACCCCTTCGTCATCGACGTCGAGAGGAACCCTCGACGATGCGGGGTCGGGGTCGACATCGGCCTTGCTCTCTGCCTTCGTCATCGACCCGTCGCTGAGTGTGACCTCTCGGTTTCCGCATTGGACAGCGCCGCCGGTGACTCGGCATGCGGCGGGAGTGCCCGCCAGTTTGTCCTCCTCTTCGTGGGAGGTGTCTTCGGAGGCGTCAGGGTCGATCGCCTCGTCCAGCGGCTCGGTCTCGCCGGTGTCGATGTCCTGATGCGGGATGGACACCGTCCACGAAGGCGTATCGTCGTCACCAACTCGGGTGAGAATCGATGTGGTCGATCCGATGAACCGCAGGATCTGAGAAGAGGTCTCGCTCGGTTCGGCTGAGGCGGTCAGCGGCGCGCCGTTGAGTTGCATGTCCTGACTCAATCCGCTGAAGTCCATGACATCGGACTGACTGGGAGTCTGCGCGTAGTTGGGCTCCGGGGCACCGAAGGGGTTGTACCCGGAGAAGAAGGCGAACGAAGCTCCGGCGATGAGCACCACGACCGCGACCGCGGCAACGCCGAGCAGGACAGGTTTGGATTTCGATTTCTTCGTCAGAACCTGCTCGGGCGGGGGCTGTGATTCACGGAAATTCGGGTGGTCGCTCATACTCAGAAAATCTAGCAGGAAGCCCTGACGCAACTACATGAAAAGTAGTGCAGGACTGAAATGTTGTCAGATCGCAATTGTTGTCGACGATTTCGAGGAACCCACGTCGTCATCGACTCGATGACACTGCGTTACCTGACACACTCACGAATTCCCGGATCGCCGGCAGTTCCCTGCGGGCCTGCGACAGCCCCATCCGATGGGCAGCCGCGAGCCGTGAGAGATCGCGGGTGCCGTTGTCGACGGGCATACGTTCGGGAACGAAAACATGGGCCTTGCCTTCGGCTTCGAGGGCAAAGATGCGTTCACGGGTCTCGTTGTACCGCTTCCACCGCGTCAACAGCGCCTCCGCCAAAGCCGGGTACCTGCGAAAGATCCCGCGATAAACAGCTGAAAAGCGCTGCGGCATCTTCCGATACCCGCGTTCCTGAGTGAGGACGATGACGAACTTCTCAAAACCCTCGCGCTGGGCCTGGCTGAGAGCGATTCCGCCGTCCTCCCCCATGGCGCCATCGACGTAGACGTGTCCGTCCAAGTGCACCGGTGGCATGAGACCGGGCATCGTCGACGAGGCACGGACTCGGACCATGAGGTCATCAATGTGCGGGGTGTCTTTGCACGACCACACGACCTCCTCGCCGGACTCTGCATCGAAGGCGGTGATACGCATATCGCCGGGGTTCGAGCTGAATGTCTCCCAGTCGAACGGCAGCGCTTGATCAGGAGCACCGGCCCGCTGGTAGATGTACTCCGCGTTGAACATGCCCTGTCCACGGGCGAAGTAGCGCCATCCGCCGAACTGCTCGTCTGCGGCGAAATCGACAAACGACTGGCGGGCCCGCCACGCATCACGGGACAGGTAGTTCACAGCATTCGAGGCACCGGCGCTGATGCCGGCGACCCAGTCGAAGTCGAGACCGGCCTTGAGCAGGGTGACGGCCATGGCACTGGTGAGCGAGGCACGCATCCCACCGCCTTCGAAGATCAGTGCGGTATCACTGATGCGTGTCGTTCGTGCCGTGTTCGTCCCCTGCTCCGTGCTCGTCATGGTCACTATCTTATCGAGTGATCACTGCGCTTCGGTCGAGTGGACCCCATATCCCCTTTTCAGCAATACGGCTTGTAGACTCGGGCCGATGAACGATCCCCACTTACGCTTCAGTTCCACCACCACGTACACAGGGTACACACGCCAACACGACTACACGATCACAGTCCGCCACTCCCCCTGGCGGACGAAGGTCGTGGCGCTCAGCATCGATGGAAATGAGCAACTGCAACTTGAGCCAGACCCGCCCTATTCCGATCAGACAGACACAGAGCTCCCACTAGCGGAAGGTCCCATTGACGAAGCCATCCCTGAAGCTGCGCAATCGAACGTCGAAGTGCGTGTGGGCGGATGGCTCGCGGTTCGCATCACAGTGAAGCGACCGAATGACGAAGGAGAGCTGAACGACGATGAAGTCATCCATGTCAGCACGGCGGCCCTCGGCGGTGCAGGCGAGGTGGAAGTCCACTCAGGGCTCAGTGTCGCACCGCTTCTCCCGGAGCCTGGGAGTCGCTCAAAGGCGCGCGATCTCAAACGTTCCGCGAAACCGAACACCTTTGCGCTGATCGCTGGGCTGACGACCGCGACGCGGCTCATCGTTCCTCTGCTTGGCCTCGGGGCACTGTTCGCCTTCATCACCGAACCGATCAAGAAATGGTTCTCAAAGCACCTGACGCCGATACTCGAACCGATATTCGCCTGGCTTGGTCACCTGCTGGAGCCGGTCGGTCGATTGTTGACGGCGATCGGCCGGTTCATCGGTCGGGTCATCGACTTTCTGTTCGGATGGGTGCCGAGCTTCCAGCTGCCATTCGATGTCCCCGACTGGGTGTGGCCCACTGTGCGAATCGCCTTGTTGGCGTTCGTCGCCTATTCGGTCAGTAGGTCAAATCTGAAACGTCGGCAGAAGCGGCTCGAAGACGCGAGGGTGAGGGCAAGCAACGAGCCTTCTTGACCGGGACCTAGGTCGGTTCAGAGCCCTCGTATGCTCATTTGGCCATCATGTTCACTAGCTTCGTCAACGCCACCGGATCGACGGACTTCGCATGCTGGTCCACACAGAGCCGGCCCACTTCCTGGACGAACTGCAACGGTGTCATCAGAACCGGATTGGTGCCGCGGTCGCGATTGTTCGTGGCGACCGCACCACCATCATGGGAATGTATCACTACGACGGGTATCAGACGCTTGTTGGGAAAGTTCTGCTGCAAGGTGGGAAGCCCCCAAGACATGGGATTGCCTCGTCGTTCATTGCCACGCGGAGTGGAGCACATGATCTGTTCGCTCAGCCAGTAATAGTTCCCACCGGGCCAATGTTTGGAGTCAACTGCAACGAGAAGATCACCGCAGAGAATCACATGATCGATATCTGCTTCGCCATAGCCCGGAAGATTGATTCCGTGCACGAGTCGCACTCCTGGAATTTCCATCATCGGGTCCATGAGCTGACTGGTGAGCACTTCCCCGCCGAATCCTAGCTCCGCATTCCGTTCCGTGAATGGAGTCGCATTTGCGTCATTGAGACCTCTCCCAGGCGTACCCCACTGCTTGGTATGTTCGGCCTGAGCTGGAGGAATCAAAGGCCCGGAGTAGATCGGGGCGGCGGTAGCTGGAGCCGATTGTGCTTGTACGTTACGAAGCGATCGAGCGGTCAAGGCCTTGTTCCCCTCGTGAGCTGCAAAACCGAAAGAAACGCTGATCGCGACCGATGCAATTACTAGTGCAATGATTCGAGGAATTGACGATGTCGTGTCGCCGTCTGAAGATAGATCCGGCGCCGCCGTCGCCAGCAGAGTACCAATGAGCAGTCCGATAACTGCGAAAACGTAGTATCCGACAGTCAGCCACTTTACGAATCCGTTTCGCCCGCCGAACACATAGGGCAGACCAAAGATGCCAGCACCAACGAATGCCCCCATCCCGAAGAGTCCAGCGTTGACTCTTCCGGTGATTATTGAGTAGGCAATAGCGACAACAAACCAGATGATGCTCCACACAAGCCATTTCATTCCAGGTTTGCCCGTCGAGCCATCGTTTCCGGCACCCTCCGGAGGTTGCTGAATGGGTTGCAAAGGCCGGTCGAGAGGAACGTAGTTCATCTGAGAGCGTCGCGCATCCGGCAGCCAGTCGACTTGATCTGGCGTAATCGGCATGGTCTTCCAGGCGTCAAACCCGGCAAGTTTGCGTGGATCCTCAGTAGCGAAGTCAGTCGGTTCGTACTCGTATTCCGGAGACCAGGCATCCTCGTTGCCCCACGAATCTTCGAAGTCATCAGAGCCGATATCGGCTGCGCCCTCCTGTCTATCAGCGGTGCTCCCCGAGTCCCCGGTTAGCTGCTTGTCGTAAGCGGCGCGTTTCACGGGGTCACTGAGAATCTCGTATGCTTCGTTGATGCTGCCGAAGTCTGCATCCGTGGTCCTGCCAGTATCAGGGTGACTGTGTTTCGCATGAGCGCGATATGCTGATTTGATGATGTGGTCGGGAGCGTTCTCTGCCACTCCGAGGATCTCGTAATGCGTAGGTTCTGGCATGTGACCTTCTTCTCCCGACCCTCACTCAGGAGGTTGCGGATCTGAGCGAGCCGACCTGCCGACAGTTGCTCGCTCGTAACAGATTCGATTTCCGTATCACCCTATCGCAACAGAACTTGAAGCGGAGGTCCGCAATTTGATTTCACACGACAACCGCCGTTGTGCAACCGGGAACTGCTAGCCTGAATCCGTTGACGACCTTCTGTTGAAGAGGAAACGATGTCTAATCATCTGGAACGTCGAGCACCTGGTACTGGTGGAATCGCTCGCAAAGGCAACCACACCGTTGATGCTGGACAGGCGACCGAAATTTCAGAGTTGACCTTCGAAGGTCGGGTTCTCGAACACTCTGCCGACATGCCTAAGGCCTTTCGGCCGGGCGCGAAGGCGTCAACTCAAATGGCCCTACAGAAGGGCAATGGCCAGGCAAATGTCGGCGGCGAAGTCGTTCGCGCGGATGCCTCGAGCATCACCAGCCTTGCACCTCAGGACGAAGCATCTGTACGGCGAATTGAGCGAGACGAGATTGCTTCGTGCGTGAATCAACTCGACAAGCCACGAAATTCATCTGGCAGAGTAGTGCAACGTCGTATCGGGTGGCGAGCAACCCCCGACCGCATCATCATTACAGTTGCAGAACGTGAGTTGAGGAAGAATCCCACCGGCACATATTCACCGGCAGGGCCGTGGCTGATTGAGCTACGACGTACATTTAAGGAAGTCAGCGGGAAAGCTGCGAAAAGAACCGGATCCGTAACGGCCGATTCCAATCGTGTTACCTCAAGCGGAAACGACGGGGAGAGCACTTCCGGTACCGAACGTACTGTGTCGGAGAAATTCCCTGATGCCTCCCGCGCTCTCGGTGCGCTGCCAGCTGCCGTCCGGTCATCCGCGATCGCACGAGTGCCCGCGCCGTCCCAATTTGAAGGTGAGCTTCTCGAATACTCAGATTCCACTGGCCGATCCACGAGTTGGAAAGTAACGGTCCTGCGCATGGATAGTCAGCGGGCGGTGGTCGTCACGGGCTCTAAGGAAGCCAACTCCAACACGTGGTCGGTCATGCAGGCTTCGTACAACCTCATGGAGCCAGAACTCGAACAGGGATAACGCGCGCAACCCAACGGATGCCTTGACTCGCTTGTTCTGATCTCCGGACTTATTGCGTTTGGTGGTCTCGCAAACGCCCAGACGCTGGGTACTGAACTTACACGAGCATACTGTGAGTCGGACTATCCCAAACCTTCCCACATCATTCGCTGCCTGAGTGCGGGAGCGAGGACCAGCGCGGCGATGACGCTGCCTGCCAGCAACACCCACGCACCGAAGTAGGTGAAGAGTTTGAGTTCAGGTGCCAGTGCCGGACCGAAGTCGGCGGCCATGAGGAGCACCCCGCCAAGGATGAGCGCCGTCGAGACGATCACCTGAATGAATTGCTCGACGGTGGAGACGAGCAGGTTCTTGATCGTCGAGATGTTCAAACCGCTGGTGCCGACGTCGAGGGTGCCGTCCTGGAGGTGTCCGGCGATACGTGAGAGCTGTCCAGGCAGCTCGGCGATCTGCGGGGCGGTCGCCGCCGCATACAGTGCGAGCTCTTGTCGGTCGATGCCCAGTCCCCCGACCTCGCGCAGCAGCATCTTCCCGTTCTGGGTGACCAGTGAGAGCAGATTGAGTTCGGGGACAAGACGTGTGATCGAACCTTCGAGGGTACTGATCGCCCGGAATGCTGTCGCCACCGAGGCCGGCATCGGGAACCCGAAGTCGACGACGAAATCGATGAGCTCCCCGAACAATGCCGCCGAGGTGGAACCCGGCAGACCGTCCCCGTACTTGAGCATGATCTGCCCGATCTCACGCTGGAGTTCACGCAGATTCACGTCGCTCGGTGTGCCGAGGAGTTCGAGGATCGCGGCCGTCGCGGCCTGAGAGTTCTGCGAGTCGAAGGCCATAAGCAATAGAGCGATGGCGCGACGGTCACGTTTGTCGATGCGCCCGACGGCACCGAAGTCGACAAGGCCCGCCCTGCCGGCATTCGAGATGACGATGTTGCCGGGGTGCAGATCGGCGTGGAAGATGCCCTTGCCGAGCACCTGTCGCACGACCATGAGGAAGAGGTCTTGGGCGATCTCTCGGCGAGCGATGTCCGAGAGGTGGTCGACCACCTCGGCGGCGTGGGATAAGGGAACACCTTCGACGAGGTCCATGACGAGGACGAACTCGCCGGACAGGTGCTTGTACACGTGCGGAATATGGACGGTGGAGTCGGTTTTCGTCGTCGACCGACCGGTCTCATCGGCAAGCCGGAGGGCCTCGATGTGGGCGAGCTCGCCGCGGTAGTCGAGTTCACCTTGGAGGGAGTCGACGAAGCTGCGGGCGAGCTTGCCGATGCCGATCTTCTTCGCCCATTCCGTAGTGCGCTCGAGTCGGTCGGCGAGAGTGAGGACGATATCGCAGTCGGCGCGGACCTGCTTGCGGATCTTCGGTCGCTGCACCTTCACTGCCACGGCTTGGCCTTCCCAGGTCACGGCACGGTGGACCTGGGCAACGGAGGCACCCGCGAAGGGGATTTCGTCGAACTCGGCGAACACCTCGGTGACGGACTTGCCCCATTCGGACTCGAGCTGGTCCTTGACCTCGGAGAACGGGACGGGCTTCACCCCGGCTTGGAGGGTGGAGAACTCTTCGACGAACTCGTGCGGGATCATGTCGCCGCGGGTGGCGATGAACTGGCCGAGCTTGATGAACGTGACCCCCGAGGCGGCCAGGGCATCGCGGGTGGTCGCGGCGATCTCACGCAAGGACACCCGCAGGGTCGGGATCCGGGGTTTGAGGTAGCGGGCGAGTCCGAACTTGATGAGGATCTTCTGGATCTGTGCGAGTCGGTTGAGGCGACGGTACCAGGTAGGGATCTTCGGCGCGTTGCGGATGAGTGAGCTGAGCGTGCCCGAGGGCATGATGAGTTCGATCGCGAGGAGGACGAACATTTGGATGACGATGAACCAGGCGAAGAGGAGCAGGAAGACCATGATCGCCGGGAAGCTCATCGACAGGTTTGGGTATTGATCGGATTCGGAGATTCCGAGCAGTTTGTACGCCTGGAGGGTGATCGGCCAGATCGACAGGCCCATGATGAGGGAGACGATGGTGTTGCGGGCGGCACCGGTGCCGGTGAGCATCATCCGCCGGACGAGGAATCCGACGATGAGCGCGCTGAGGACGCCCAGTCCGATGGTGTAGAGGATCGTCACCCGTCAGCCCTTCTGTCGTCTGTGGTCTGCGCCGCCGTCCGCGGGAGGCGGACCGAAGCTGGACACAGTGACCAGCCTAATAGATCCCAGAACAACCCAACGGAAATTTGCATTGGAGCATGCTGACCGGTGGACGTGAACATCTCTAATGCCACGTACGCATCCAACTTCGCCGGACGTAGCGATGCTGGAGGTCTTCCCCACCGAGAGTCCGTTTGTCACCCACACTTCGGCTCAGATGTTCAAACTTAGGCCAGACACTTCGCCCGACCTATGTAGGCGGCCACACACGTGTCGAAACCGAAGCATCCTCTTCAAAGAACATCTCAGAACCGAGGACATTCAACGCTCGGACAAGCAAAAACACAAGTTCCGTTGTATATGCTGACTAGATGACGAGAGGACACCGGTACATCTTGCGAAGAGGCCGTAACGCAAAACAACCTCCCAACCCAGGTGGGGAGGAGTCTCAGGTACCAGATAATGAGATTGATCAGTACTCGAGATCGATGTATTCAACATTCCGATTCGTAAGTGTGGCCGCTGGAGGGCTATATGTCATCCAGTGGTTTCTTGCGCTGATTTCAAACAAAACAAATACGAGCACATCGACGCCAACAATCCAGTACCCTTCAGCAAATCTTGAAGCCGCAGGAGTTGCTGTAACTCTTCTGATCACTGCCGCCGTTGCGGTACAAGTCTTCCTACGACTTCCTCGTGACCCCGAGAGATTCACAAAGGACGATGCCGTCTCCCAGCGCCAATTCTGGGGGCCCGTCGCCACTTTAATCGCAGTCGGCTCGGCATTCCTAGTCCCCTACGTGCTAATTGACAGCATAATATCGTCGACATCCTCAGGGATCCTGAATCTTGCCTCAGCCATTGGGATTCCACTTGTGGCGGTACTTGCACTGATCTTTGCTTCTGATGCAGTAACGATAGTTTCAGAAGAAGCCCGCAAGGAACAACTCGCACAGAAACTTAGACAAGCGAGAATCGATTCTCTGAGAGCCACCGAGGAGAAGATTTACGGAACAGCACGGAATAGGCCACGTGCAGCCCTCATCTGGAACAGTATTATTCTCGGTTCAATACTTGTCGCAATTAGCACTGGGGTTGCGTGGATGCTTATTGAGCAACCATTGCTTACATTTGCATTTGCAGTGTTGTCGAGCCTATGCACAACAGGTCTAATTTTTGTCGGCGCCCAGGCAATACCGACAATCCTTCGGGGCCGGATCATGGAAGCAATCTTCCAGGCCCTCTTGCCAGTGCTTGCAATTACACTCGTCTCCCTGCAGGCTATAACCCTCGCGTTGCCCTTTGTGAGGTCGTCCCCCGGACCAGAGGACTACATACCGCCCATTGCCTACGGAATGCTGGTTGCCGTTCCGTCATTTGCCACAGTGACGCTTCTCTGCACGCTGCGAATCAATAAAGACTACCCCGCAGCAATGTTGGACTTCGCACGTCACCAAGTTCGACTTCTCATAGAACGATATGAGCGGGAGAAGAAACACCATCACTCGGACAGCGAGACCTGGAAAATTCTGTCAGGATCGGCAATCCTATTCAGCCCCATTCCGTTCGTAGCAATATTTCTGTCCGCAAGCGCCACTTGGCATCGGAAGTACTCCTCCGACCAGTCGGGAGGATTGCACTTTGCGGGATGGATAATTCCCATAATTGTCGCCGTCTTGGAAGCTTTAGCGATGCTGCTAATAGCTTTCTATGGCCCAAAATTAGGATGGTTTCATCTATGACCAGTCAGTAACAGATCGGATCAAATTTTAGAACTGCTTTGAGGTCCAGTCTTAAGACATACAAGATGACTCGAGCTCATAACAATGCCGAACTAGTCATCTGATGGGCGGTAGATTCCGCGTTCGTCAACAACTGAGGAAAGTTCGAGTTTTTCCTGCTGGCAGCTGTATAGAACGGGTAATCGGTAGCGCGCGTGCAATGAAGCGGTAGCGGTTGTGCGGCTATGTGAAAGCGTTTAATCGGCGTTCTGACCCTGCCCCCATAGCCGACCTCACTTGCCGTATGCGGTCGAGTGTCTGCCAACCAACATCAGCTGCGCACCACCTACAAGTACCGCAGTCTTTGGGGCAGCTCGCGCTCAGGCTCAACTGCATCGCGAAGGCACTTTCCACGGGAGCCCCTCGGTGGAATTGCTGGTGGACCGGACGATCTAGACATTCTTTCTACTTCCCTGGACGTCGCCCACACCGCGCGCGAGAGACCCGAAGAGAGGGTCACGAGTGCAATGGGCGGTCCGTTCCCGTTGTCGCGGATACAGGAGCTGGGCATGGCAGCGCAGAACAACTCCGGTTGATGCATGATTCATCAGGTTTGGTTGCTGCTACCCGGCGTACATTGCCGCTACCGTTTCAGTACACGCGCGCTACCGGAAGCCACTTCCCTACAGCAGCCGCCGACAGCATTCATCGGTTCCATAAGAACTGAAACAACTGCTTCATTTCGCGAAGTTTTTGCTGCAAAGAGACGTCTGAATAATTCCACTTGGATCAGTGGCCGACCGCCAGCATTCCCACACCTCATATCGGCCACTCTCTCCGCGAACGATGGGTCGAGTTCAAAAACAGCCCGGCTCAACCTAATCAACCGGGCCGTCGAACTCTAAACTTCAGCGATCACTCCGGGCGGTGTTCGCTCATGACCTTCTCGAACAGTTCGTCGCCGAGCTTGTCGTAGTTCGCGTCCTCCGGGTACCACTCGTCGAGTTCAGCGAAGTCGCCCTTGTCGTCGTAGCCGAGATCGGTGACAGCCTTCTGCCATTCCTTCGCCGCGTCGTTCAGCGTCTCCGGAGCGTCGGGCACTTCAGCCTTCTTCGCGGTCTTGTCCGACAGCGTCTTCGCGTACGTGGCAATCTGCTCCTGCACGTCATCGTCAAACGGCTCGACCTTGCCGTCGTTGTCCTTCGCCTGCTCAACCGCCTGCGCCTTCGCCCCGATGACGACCTCCATCATCGTGGAGAACGTCGTCGACATCGAGTCGAAGATGACCTGCTGGTAAGCCACCGGCAGTTCCGAATACTTCTTGCCCGCTGTGATCGCACCGGCCGAACGCGCGATGCCCGCATCGGCAGCGACACCGATGTTCGGGGCCACCTCGAAAGTGCCGGCCTCGACGTTCGGAGCCAGCTGACCGAGGTCGCAGTCGACAGTTCCGCGCTGCAGCGCCTCATAGGTCTCCGGGAACGACAGCGACACCGGAGTCGCACCCAGGTCCGTCACCTGCTTGCCGGCAGCGGCCGAGCCGACACGGATCTGCTTGCCCTTCCAGTCCTTAGCCGAAGTCATCGGCTTCGAGCACATCGTCGCGTAATCGCCAGCAGCGAGCATCGGGATCAGTGGGACGAGGTTCTTGTCCTCGAATTCGGCGAGCACCTCGGGCGTCTCCCACGCCGCCTGGACACCGGCCGCGTTCGCCGCCAGGTCGCTGGCCACCGGCGAGGACGGCAGCGTCGACATGGCCGTGCCGATCGCGTCGAAGGCCGGGTATTCGGCCGGAGTGTAGGACGGCAGGGTGAAGGCGAGGTCGACTCGGCCATCGGCCAGGGCGTCATCGACGTCGGCGTAGCTGGCGATCGCCTGACCCCACACGATGTCGACGGTGATCTTCCCGCCCGAGCGCTCCTCGATGGCCTTCTTCACGTCGAATCCGTTCGGCGCGAGGATCGACTTCTCCGACATCGATGACGGCTGGAACTTCAGCGTCACCGGGTCGAGGTCAGCCAGAGCCTCATCGATCTCATCCTGCGAGGCATCGAAAGCGAAGCCCTCCCCCGCATCATCACCGGAGTCCGATCCGCTGCCACCGACGGAGCCGGCGCATCCGGCCAGCAATGCCAGCGACGCGACCATGGCGACGGCTTTGACGGGGCGGCCTGCCGCCGAACGAATGCGACTCATGGGACTCCTTTGAACAATGCCTGAGAATTCCCTCCAATCATATGTCCGAATGAGGTCACCCTAACCATGACTCCCCTCACACCGCGCACCCGCAAATCCAGGGCGGCAGCCACGGATCGCGGCGTTGACGTGAACTAAAGGGCCACCTCGGCGAGTATCAGCCGGACATGCCTCCGCTGGTGCGTTCGATGAGGTCAGGCAGCCATTCGGTCATGCCGGGCACGGTGACCATGAGGACGAGGAAGATCACGACGACGGGCAGGAACCACAGCAGGGAGATGAAGATGTCGCGCAAGGTCACGGTGTGGCCGAGGTTGACGTCGGGGTTCTTCACGATGCTGTGGACGATGTAGGGGATGATGCCGACCGGCGGGGTGACCATGGCGAACTCGCCGAGGAGGACGACGAAAACCCCGAACCACAGCGCGCTCACGCCCATCGTCTCGAGCGTGGGCAGGAGGATCGGGATGGTCAGCAGCATCATCGACAGGGTGTCGAAGAACATGCCCATGACGATGTAGAGGACGATGAGGACGAGCAGGAATCCCAGCGTGGACAGGCCCAGGCTCGTGATGAATCCGGTGAGGATGGGGGCGAGTCCCGTGATGGCGAGCAGACTGGTGAGCATGGTCGCGCCGATCATGATGAAGAAGATCGCCGAGGTGGCCGCCACCGTATCCATGGCCGATTCCGCGACCTTGCGCCACGGTGTCTCGTGCCGTTTTTCCCACAGGCACAGCAGGACCGAGCAGAGTGCAGCGGCGGCTCCCGCCTCGGTGGGGGTGAAGATGCCGGAGAACATGCCGCCGAAGAGGACGATGAGGATGATCGCGAATCCCCAGACCCCGGCCAGTGAGGTGAAGCGGTCGCGCCAGGTGGTGCGGGGGCGGGCGGGGGTTGGGTCGGTGGTGTTGCTTGTAGTAGCTGCGTTGCGGGTGCGGCCGACGAGGCGTGGGGCGATGACACCGAGAGCGAAGATGAAGGCTGCGAAACATACGGCGAGCAGGATGCCGGGCAGGGCTCCGGCCATGAGGGCGGGGCCGACGGGCACGGAGGCGATGCCGGCGTAGATGACCATGAGGATCGAGGGTGGGATGAGGTTGCCGGTCATGCCGGCGACCATGATCGTGCCCACGGCCATGCGGCGGTCGTAGCCGGCCTTGAGCATTTCGGGGATGCCTGCCCGACCCAACGCATAGGTCATCCCGATGGTCGATCCGGTGACCGCGGACAGACCCGCGCCGGCGAAGGTAGTGCCGATGCCGATGCCGCCGGGCAGCCAGGAGAACCAGTGGTCGGCGACGCGGTAGATCTTGCCGGACAGGCCGGATTGGGTGAGCAGCATGCCCATGAAGATGAACATCGGCAGCACGCTCATCGTCCAGTCCGAAACCGCGTTGAACGGGGCTGTGGCCAGCACGTTCATCGAAGCGGGTACTCCGCTGATCGCGTAGACGCCGACGATCGAGGGCACGGACAGGGCGATGGCCACCGGCACGGAGAGGAAGATGAGCACGAGCATCATGGCGATGCACCAGGCACCACCGACGGCTGCGTTCGGGCTCGTGAAGAGGCCGACAAGACAGACCACGACGAGGCCGAAGCCGATGGTCAGGGCTACGACGCCGGGACGTTGGCGGCGGGTGCCGGTCGGGAAGAGGGTGTTCGTGTTCGGGGCGACGTCGACGGGCAGGCTCGCACCGAGCGTGTCAGTGGACGTTTTCGCGGGTGGCTTCGGCTCGCTCATTAGAAGCTTCGGTTCTCCAGGTCGGTCTCGGCGGGTTCGCCGGTGGAGAGGTCGAGGTCGGGTTCTCCGGTGCGGATGATGACGATCGCATCGAGCACGTAGAGCACGGCCAGGAGCAGGAACACGACAGGAACGAGGAAATACACGGGCCAGGTGATGACCGAGGAGACATCGGCGGTCTGCCCGATGTCCATGTAGGTCAGAGCGCGGGTGAAGCCGAACCAGGCGAAACCGACGGAGACGAGTGCTCCGAGGATGCAGGCGAAGATTTTGAACGCCGAGGCGGTCGCGGGTTTGGCCCGTTCGATGGCCATGGTCACGGTGATGTGTTCTTTCTGCAGCTGAGCCGCCGGGATCCCGAGCAGAGCGACGATGGGCAGATACCAGTATTCGACGATCTCGTTGGTGCCGTAGATCGGTGCGTCGAAGAGTGACCGGGTCAGGGCGTGAAGGACGATGTGGAGCATCATGATGATGATCGCCGCGGCGGTGGTGACCGTCAGGCACTTTTCGAGGACCTTCGTGAACGTGAGCATCACGAGTCACTGTAGCCGTCGCCCGGTGGAGTTGGCTGTGACTTCCACCGCTCGCAGCGCGTCGAGGAGGTCGCCGACCTCGGAGGCGTCGGCCAGGCCGTCGGGGATCATGGCGGTGACTCGGCGGGCACCGGCTTCGTCCACGGCGATCGGGTCGATGCCGGCCACGCGGTTGTAGCGCCGGGCGCTGCGAGGCAATAGGGCGACGCCGAGCCCGTTGGAGACGAGTGATTGGATGGCGCCGGGGTTGTCGGTGATGTGGCGGGTGCGCGGTTCGAAGCCGGCATTGCGACAGAGGCGTTCGGCGGTTGAGCGGCAGCGCACGCAGCCCATGATCCACGGCAGGTCGGCGACGTCGTTCAGGTGTTGGATCTGTCCGGCTCGGTTCCAGCGTTCGGGGACGAGGAGGTCGAGGTGGTCGGCGCCGAGGTCGACGGTGGTGTGGCCGGAAAGTTCAGGTGGTGCTTCGTCTTCGTGGTGGAAGAGGAACGCGATGTCGATGTTGCCGCTCTCGAGCATCGTGATGGCTTCGGGTGGTTCTGCCTCGGCGACTTCGTAGGAGTGGTGTTGTGGGGTTTCGGTTCCTGTGCCGGCGTTGGCTTCGAGCCTGCCGAGAGCTGCGGCCAAAGGTCCGATGACGAAGCTGGGGAATCCGGCGAGCCGGACATTGCGTCCGCCGAGGCCGAAGGCTTTCGCGAGGTCGCCGCGCAGTCCCGTCACCGAGGCGGCTATCTCGCTGGCACGGATGCGAGCGAGTTGGCCGGCAGTGGTCAGTCGGATTCCGCGTGGGGTGCGGTCGAAGAGGATGACGCCGAGGTCCTTTTCCAACGCGTTCATGTGTTGGGAGAGAGCCGGCTGGGACCAGCCGAGTTCGCGGGCGGCGGCGCCAATGCTACCGGATTCGGCGATGGCACCGAAGATAAGCAAGCGTTTAGGCTCGCCGAGGTCGAGGGCGTGCTCGAACACATTGGACATAAGCCCAGCTTATGCCAATGCAGAGAGAACTGGGTCTACCGAGCATTGTCGGATCGGGTCAGACTGGAGGTCAAGGACAGGTTTGGACGTCGAGGAAGTCGGCGGAATGAGGAGTGAGAGTATGCGCAGGATCGGTCTGCTGGGTGGCATGAGCTGGCATTCGAGCATCGAGTACTACACGAAGATCAACGATGCGGTGGCGAGGCAGCTCGGCGGCCATCATTCGGCGCGCATCCTCCTCGATTCCACGGACTTTGCCGACATTAGGGAGTTGCAGCTCGCGGAGGATTGGGCAGGGGCTGACACGGCACTGTCGGCGACGGCGCAGCGTCTGATTGACGGAGGCGCGGAGGCGGTGGCGATCGCGACGAACCTCATGCATAAGTGTGCACCAGCGATTGAGACTACGGTCGAAGCCCCACTCATTCACATCGTCGATGCGATCGCGACGATGGCGAAGCGTCATGGGTATTCGACTCTGGCGGTACTCGGCACGAAGTGGACGATGCTCGACGGCTTCTACACCGACCGCCTAGAGGCGCAGGGTATCCATACGCTAGTTCCGGACGAGGAGACATGCGTCGAGGTCGATCAGATCATCTTCGACGAGCTCACCCAGGGCTTCTTCACCGATGCTTCGCGTGAGCGGTACGTCGAGATCATGAACGATCTCAAGGCGCGCGGCGCGGACGCGGTCGCTTTGTCGTGCACGGAGATCGGCCTCCTGGTCCCACCGGAGACCGCTCCCCTGCCCGCCGTCGACTCGGTCGATGCGCATGTGGCCGCGATCGTCGAGTGGATGATGGCGGAAGCGCTGACAACCGTGTGAGCTCGAACGGTCAGGAAGCAAAGAGGGCGAGACTCTGCTCTTCAAGGAATCGCCGGACGATGAGGGCGGAAGCAGACGGCTGACTGTCGCTTCGATGCACGAGGCAGATCTCAAGCGGAGGGGTATCCAAAAGCGGAATCCATCGCAGTGACGTGTCGAGGCCAGGAAGATCAACTGCCGCCAATACACCTACTCCGGCACCTTTCTGCACCATGACTTTCACAGTTCGTCCGGATGCAGCTCTGACGACTACTTCAGCGCTGGGGAGTCGATCGGCAACCTCTTGCCCGACTACGGTCCCCGGCCGCATCGTGACGATTGGCCACATTTCCAGATCCTGCCATTCGACCGTCCGACGCTCGGCGAGAACGTGGTGATCGGGAACGAGGATTCCCAGACTCGCGCTCGCAATTCGAGTGCGAGTGACCCCACCGATCGCGCGAGTCCGTGGCGACGTGATCACCCCGATGTCAAAATCTCCTGCAAGGACAGCAGTCTCAATCTCAGTTGAACTCGTTTCCGAGATCTCGAATCGCAATTTCGGGTGCTGGGACAGGAGCCGCGATGTGACTGGAGCTAGCAGTGCCTCAGCCAAGGTGGCGATCGAACCAATTGTGACACGCCCTCGATAGACATCGCTCAGTTCTGCAGCCATCCGATGGACTGCTTCTTCGGCGGCGATCAGTCGGGTGAAATAGGGGATGAGGCTTTCCGCAGCTGCCGTCGGATGCACACCGAACCGACTCCGGACAAGGAGGACAACGTTGAGTTCTTCTTCGAGAAGAGTGACTTGCTCGCGCAGAGCCGGCTGGCTGATTTCGCACTGGGATGCCGCCGCACGAAACGACCCGGTGTCGACTGCAGCAAGAAAATAGCGCGTACGTTGGACTCTCATAGACCAACTATAAAGGTTTTACCTATCTCCCCCTCGAAGTGTGCACTTCTTCCCGGCTGGGTCCACAGAGTCGAAACTGTGATGTGGCGAATGTTCGCTGAAATGACCTCACAACGGTGTGGAAGGAAAACACTTATGCCAGATCAGCCACTGTCGAGCGTGCGTGTTCTCGACCTATCGACAATCATTGCAGGCCCGCTCACAGCGTCACTGCTGGGAGACTTCGGTGCAGATGTCATCAAGATCGAGCAGCCTGGCTACGGAGATCCTGCGCGGCATTACCCGCCCCTGATCCGCGATCTGTCGGCAGCCTGGGCGATGCATGGCCGCAACAAGAAGAGCGTCACGCTCGATCTTCGTCACGACGAAGCGCCTAACCTGGTCGGACGGTTGGCAGAAAAAGCTGATGTTGTCGTGACGAACTTTCGTCCTGCCACGCTCAAGAGATTTCGCATCGACTTTGAAGATCTGGTGAAGCACAAGAGCGACCTCGTCATGGTTCATATCAGCGCATTCGGCCGCTCCGGCCCCTACGCCCATAGGCCCGGATTCGCACGCGTAGCGGAGGGATATGCTGGACTCACCTACCGCACGGGAGACTCAGATGGACCACCGATGTTTGCAGGCTACCCAGTAGCGGATGGAGTGACTGGGATATATGCGGCGTTCGCCGCACTCCTCGCGTTGCGTCAACGGGATCTCACCGGCGAACCTCAACTCGCAGACATTCCATTATATGAACCACTTCTAAGAATGATGGAAGACTTCGTCACCGACTATGGGGTGACCGGTGCCAGCGTAGAGAGGCAGGGGAACAAGAATCCGCACATCAGTCCCAATAGTATGTATCAGACACGGGATTCCGAGTGGATAGCACTTCCGGCCTCCACAGAACGCATGTGGGAACGACTAGTGGATGTTATGGAAGAACCGGAGCTGAAAGACTACGGCTCGCTGTCGAGCCGGCTCGAACATCGTGACGAAGTCGAAGCCCGAGTAGCAGACTTCGTTCGGGCTCACGACAGCGAGGAGCTCCTGGAGAAGCTTTCGAAGGCGCGGGTAGCCGCAGGTCCGATCAATTCTGCTGAGCAAGTGTGCAACGATCCACATATCAGAGCGCGTGGTTCGATCGTCGAAGTCGACGATGGAGTTGGCGGTACGCGCTTGGTGCAGGCACCGGCAGGTCGGTTCTCTGGATTTTCGAGCACTCTCGGCGGGCCTCCCCCAATGCTGGGAGAGAACACCGATGCGGTTTTCGAAGAGCTTGGCGGTCTCGACACTGACGATATCGCCGATCTCCGTTCACGAAACGTAATCTGAGGGGAGCCTGACGATGACTCTCGCAGACATCTCAATTCTTGTCCTCATTCTGCTGTTTGCTGGTACCGCCCTCAAAGGGTTCAATTTGGGGTTGGGCGCATTCGCCGCGGCGTTCGGTGTCAGTGTATTGGCCGGCATCGACGTGGAGAAGGTCATCGAGGCTTTTCCAGGTGACTTCTTCATCATGATCGTCGGGGTGACTGCACTCTTTGGAGTTGCCCACCTCAATGGAACACTCGATTGGATGCTTGACGGCATTCTGCGTCTGGTTCGCAGCAATGCGACGTTAGCCTCGATTTTTCACGGTGTGGCTCGTGCCCGTGATTCTCGCGCTGCGGAGCGCATTCGTTTCTGATTTTGTCACTCGGGTATGACGCGACCACCGTGTGTCGCCACGGTTCGGCGGGGACTCCGACCCCAATTGGTTTCCTCGACTCGAACGAACACGGACACGTTCTCGTCATCCGGGTTCGGGTCCTGGTAGAGCGCGCAGTCGGTTGAGGCCGGCGACGATGTCTTGAGCAAAGCGGGCAGTGTTCTTCATGTGCACCACCACCCGGCGAGCCGTTCTGGCGATCGTGGCCGGGATCGTGTAGATGTGCATGCGCAGTCGCTTCGGCTCCCACCGTCGAATCTCATCATCGGCGAAGGCCAATAGCCCACTCCAGGCCTGGAGATCCCCGGCAAGAGCGATGATGGCCAACCAGATTCGGTTTTGGTCGAACCCCTTGAGTGGGAAGTTGGCCAACCCGGTGTCTTTGGCGATCCGGATCCGATCCTCGCACCTGGCCCGCGACCGGTGGCGAACTTCCAGGTCAGCCAGCTGTCCGCCGACTGTGTTCGTCGCGAATGCCGTCAGACGGTATCCGTCGACATCATCAAAACGCAGTTGAGCGCCTGGATGTGGGCGTTCACGACGGACGATGACTCGCATCCCTGCCGGCCAGTCGCCCGGGTCGAGGACTCCGGTGAGTTCGGCGACGTCGGCCCCGTCGCGGGGGTCGCCGCTGGTGTCGTAGGCGGGTTCCCACGCTTTCAGCTTCGTGAGTTTGCGGTAGAGAATAGGCATCGTCGTCGGCAGCATGAACCCGACCGAATAGGACAGGCGCCTCCGGGTGAGGAAGTTCAGGAAGTCATGGGTGCCGCCAGCGGTGTCGGTGCGGATGAGCACATTCTTACCCGGACGAGTCTTCCCGCCGGGCAGGCCAGCGAGAACGTCTTTGACCAGTCCGATGTGGTCGGTGGCGGTGTTCGATCCGGCATTGCCGGGACGCAGCAGTCCGGCGGCAGGTTCGCCGCAGCCTGGCCTTCCGTGGTCGATGAACGCCAGCAGGGGGTGGAACCCGAACCCCTTCTTGTAGGTCGGTGACGCGTGCTCTTTTTCACTGTGGGAGGTGACGAGGGTGGCATCGATATCGACGATCAGCGGAGTTCGAGCATCTGTGTCGTGGTTGGGTGCGTGAGCTCCGGCGAGTTCCCACACGTGGGCGCGGGCGGCTGCCCGAGCGGTGTTGATGGCGGCCAAGGTTTGGTCGGCGTCGTCGGCGAGGGTGCGGATGAGGCGGGTGATCGTCGGGTTCGATGCCACTGGACCGTAGAGGTCGGGTTCGTCGCGGAGGACGGAGCTATCGGAAAGAGCGTCGCCGCCGAGAGCGAGGGTGATCGCGATATCGGTGAGGATCTTGGCTGGGTCGTGAATGGAGAAGGGCCTCTTCCATGCCGCCAGAGCCTGCTTCAGGTGATGGCCGAGCCCGCTGGTGTGCACGGTTTCGGTGAGCAGCATGCCTCCGGCTTGCCCGAGGGCGTTGCTGGGCGCGGCATCGATGTGCAAGCGAGGGTAGGTGCGGGTAGGCTTCACTCTGAGAGTGCTCCTTTTCCAGAGAATATTGATGTCTTCGCAAACACCATTATCCCTGGTCAGGAGCACTTTTCTTCTGTCAGTCCACCATCCGGTCGATCCTAATCATGAAATCTCGAGGTTAGTGGCGCTAGTGCCGTTCTTCGCCGGCGCTCTCCTCACTGCCTTCGGCACGTTGCCTGCAGCAGCCACCGCCATCGTAGCTCCAATCGCCTTAGGTCTGTCCGCCCGCTACGCGCTGCCACCACTAATGATGGCTGTCCTCGGAATCATGGGAATCCTCAGCGGACTGTTGTCTCCGCTGGCCGTATTCGGCATCGCTGCTAAACAGCAATCTGTAGCATCGCATCTGACAGTCCCGTCCAATATGCCGATCACTCTCCTGGCAGGGTCGATCCTTGCGGGTGTACTCGTATGCTTGGGAGCGTTGGCGTTCTCACGCGCACGCGGACTGCTCCCCAAGGGCCGAATCGACCAGCCGGTCGTTTCACCTGAGTCCACCGGGTACGGAGTGGCCACCGCTGTAAGAACGACCCCTCGCACGAGAGATCTCGTCGTCACCCTCGGTGGAATCGCTCTCGTACTCGTTTTCGCTGTGGGCTTCGATGCGAACATCGGTTTGCTGGGAGCCACCGTGTCCTGCCTGCAACTACTAGTATTGCGGATGGAGCCATCGGAAGCCGTAGCGAAAATACCCTGGGAAGTTATCCTCCTGATTGGAGGATTGCTGACATATATAGGCGTGATGCAAGACCTCGGTGCCTTCGAGCGGATCAGTCAGTTGCTTACCGTCGAAGGTTCGCCGATGATCACGTTGCTTCTCCTGTGCTACATCGCGGGAGTCACCTCGTTCGCTGCAAGTTCGATCGCCGTCTTCGTGACTGCGATGCCGCTCATCCCGAGCGTCGTCGAAGCCGGAATCTCACCGATCGGCGCAATTCTCGCTATCGCGTTGTCCTCTGTTGTCGTCGATATCAATCCTTTAGGAATCACCGGTGGCCTCATTCTCGGATCGGCGCAAGAAGAAGTGAGACCACGGCTCTTTAAACAGCTGCTCGCCTATGGTCTGATATCAGTCGTCGTTGGTCCACTCATCGTTTGGGCGCTCTTCGGTTGGTGGTGAACTCCATCAGCCTTTTGACCAGTCGACTTCTGCTCCACCGCTGACCCAACTCCGTTTAGAAGAACTGATGGTGGCGGAGAGTCATCGCCGCCACCATCGGCCAGTTGTCCTTCGACCTGATACTTCAGCACCCATGTAGCTGGTTCGCTCGTAGGTGATTACGCTACGCTAGCGGCCAGACAACAACCTCAATGCGATGAGAGTGATCACACCCGACTTCCGGATATGCACCGAAACTTCGTGGTCGGCTCCGAACCAGTGGAACGGTCAGTTTGCATTAGGCATTGTCGGCCCGCTCGATGATCAATGACAGAGCCCGCAACAATGTGCGGCGTCTATGTTGGTGCCATCAATCTGGCTAACTGGGCACTGCGCACATTCTCACCCGCACCCACTAAACACACGCTGTTCCTAGCGTCTATTCGACAGGAGCAGGCATTTTCACAATGTCGTATTCCAAACTGATCCTTCCAAATTCCGGGTCTTCGAGCGACACGCCCCAACGGCTTGAGAATTGATCGACTTCAGCGTTCATCGGAATCGTTCCCGACAGCAGAACAGTGCCAGGTTCGAGTTCACCTCGTTCATCAAGGATGTTCAACCAATATTCCGGGTCAAGCAATGAAGCCGCCGACCCTTCTTGAATCACCATTCGCTCTTCGCCGACCCAAGAAGACAGGATCACTTCGTCGAATCGTTCTGCGATGTCGCTGTAGAGCCACGCACGGTCACCCAAAACATCGGGAGAGGCATTCTTAGACCATGCAACTCCGTGAGCTTCAAGCTTCCGGTCCGTATGGTCGCATGCGCAGGTGATGAGGACTTGACCATCGTTGTCAACGATAATCGCCCATTCCGCCTCACCAGAAGTCTCTGAATGCTGCACATCGATCCGGTCAGCCTGCTGCGCGAGATAAGGAGACACCGGATACAGAGTAGGGGTCGTTCCGGGCACCGGAACTCCTAGCTTTGCCAACTCATCGATATGGGCCTGTACCTCGTGCTGGTCTTTGCCGGCGTATCCAGCATTCAGCAGCCGCTTTACGGTAGCTTCCGCAGTTGTCCCATCGGGTAGCTGGAAGCGCAGCACAGGCAATGCTTGAGCACTGTTCATAGTTTGATCCGTTCTTCGTCGTTGCAGATTGATCTCATGTGTATACTCATTGTATACACGATCTGCTTAGAGTCATCCTAAGCGCTACAAGGAGGTAATCGTGAGCACTCCACAGAATGGACCTGAGGCGACACCATCGCCGACAGGAACCTACGTGCCAGCCAAGAAGGATCTCTACAAAGCCTTCGCAGCGTCTCTGTCCGGTACGACTTTGGAATGGTACGACTTCGCCGTCTATTCGGTGTCATCTGCACTCATCTTGGGTCAGCTGTTCTTTCCAGCAAGTGACCCTTACGCTGCAACCATCGCAGCGTTCTCCACTTATGCGGTCGGATACATTTCCCGGCCACTAGGCGGAATCGTCTTCGGCAGGCTGGGCGACATCATCGGTCGCAAGAAGGTTCTCGTAGCGACGCTCTTGCTGATCGGCATTTCCACATTCCTCATCGGACTTCTGCCGACCTATCACAGCATCGGCATTACTGCCGCCGTCTTGCTCGTCATCCTGCGGTTCGCACAAGGTGTTGGCGTCGGTGGCGAATGGGGTGGAGCTGTACTTCTCTCGAGCGAATTCGGCGATCCCAATAAGCGCGGATTCTGGGCATCAGCAGCTCAAATCGGACCGCCAGCCGGCAATCTGATGGCCAACGGAGTGCTCGTCGGTCTCACCATGGCACTCAGCGAGGACGCGTTTTACAGCTGGGGCTGGCGCATCACTTTCCTTCTTTCGCTTGCCCTTGTCGGTTTCGGTCTCTGGATTCGTCTGAAGCTCGAGGACACTCCCATATTCCAGTCACTTCAAGACAAGGGAGACCGCGCGGAACGGCCAATCACCGAGGTCTTCACAACACAGCGCCGACAACTGACAGCTGCCGTCCTGTCCAGGATCGGCCCCGACGTCTTCTATGCCCTCTACACCGTGTTCATACTGAGCTACAGCGTGCAGCGCGAGGGGCTGTCAAACAGCACTGTTCTCAGCGCAGTGCTCTTCGGGTCGGCGTCGCAGATCATCACTATTCCTTTGGCGGGCTGGCTCTCAGATCTGTTCAACCGACGACTGGTCTATGCGACTGGCGCAGTCATCGCAGCGATCTGGGCCTTCCTGCTGTTCCCAACGATTCATTCTGCACCGTTCTGGGTCCTGGCACTGTCAATGGTTGTCGCAGGCACCTGTCACTCATTGATGTACGGCCCACAAGCAGCATTTGTCATTGAGCAGTTCCACCCCAGGTTGCGCTACACGGGAGCCTCTCTGGCATACACATTTGCAGGTGTGCTCGGAGGGGCGCTCGCTCCACTGATGTTCACTGTCCTCGCTGGCCGAGACCAGAACTTCGTACCAGTTGCGACATACGTGACGATCGCCTGCGTTCTGACTCTGGTTGGACTCGCTCTCGGAAGAAACTCGGTGCCCGCAGAAGACCTACAGTATTTGCAGCAGTCGACAGGCTCAGACAATGAAACACATGCGAACTGAGCTGGTCTCGACTCTGTGTGAGTTGCAAGTACGGACCCCTCGGCTATTCCGAGAGCACCATCAGCAGGTGTGCTTCGGTCACATCGATATGCTCGCTCACTGCAGTCTCGGCTCGATCGACATCGCCTGACTCCAAGCAGTCGACGATGGCTTGGTGCTCTAAGCACACTGCTTCTCGCCGAGTCGAAGTACTGAGAGCCTCAGCACCGATGATGCGCTGCCGCGTCTGCAGTCGATCATAGGTACGAATGATCTCCGAGTTGCCGGTGGCTTTGAGGAGCTCAAAGTGGAAGTCCCTGTCGAGCGCGATGAAATCGATTGAGGAAGAGTCCGACGAACTGTTGATGAAGCTACGTTGTTTGTTGAGGATTTCAAGCATTATGTCAACCGGAGTTCGCTCGCGTTCAATGCTGACACGCGCGGCGTGGCACTCAAGAATTTTTCTGAGTTCCATCACGTCGCGAGCTTGCTGACGGCTGACTTTCGAAACGAAGGTTCCTCGGTTCGGGACCATCTCCACCAACCCCTCAGTCGCGAGAACTCGCAGGGCCTCTCGAACAGGGGTGCGCGACACCCCGATCTCGGAAGCAAGGTTCTGCTCGTTCAGAAAGGTCCCTTGGATCGCGGGATCAACGAGTACCTCTGACCGCAAGTACTCGTAGGCCTTTTGCTGGCTGTTCATCGACTTCTGAGGAGGCATGCATCAAATGTATACCAAGTGTATTTATAAGGGATGTGAACATGAAGATCGCACTAGCGCAGATAAATACTGATGGCCGGGTTGATGCCAACCTAGACAAGGTCAAACGATACGTCCTCGAGGCCGCGGACAGTGACGCCTCGATGATCGTGTTTCCCGAGGCAACGATGACTGCCTTCGGAACGCCTCTCACCCAAGCTTGTGCTGATTTCGGAGAATACTGGACGAAGACCGTGTCAGTTCTCGCGCAAGAGGCTGAAATCAGCATCGTCATCGGAGAATTCGAGAAAGCTGGCCATCGAGTCCGCAATCTCGCCGCGGTGTATCTTCCCGACGGCACTCGCGCGGCATATGCCAAGATTCACACCTATGATGCCTTCGGCTATCGAGAATCTGAAGCTGTGGAACCCGGCAGTTCCGTCCTTACGATCAACATCGGCAGTGTAACTTTCGGCTTGGCCATCTGCTACGACATCAGATTTCCCAAGCTGTTCGCCGAGCTCTCTAGGTCCGGAGCGCAGGTCGTTGTAGTTCCGACATCATGGGGAGCCGGAGAGGGGAAGGTCGAACAGTGGCAGGTACTTACTCGCGCCCGAGCGTTGGATAGTAATACGACTATTGTCGCTGTCGACCAAGCAGACCCTGGGATGTCTGGCGTGGCGGCAGCACACGAGGCTCCAACTGGTGTTGGCCATAGCACTGTCGTAGACCCATTTGGTCATGTATTGCTTGAACTTGGCGGTGAAGAGTCGTTGTCCTTCGTCGACATCGATCCTGACCACTCGAAACGAGCGCGGCAGAGCATTCCAATCTTGTCGAATGCAAAGCTGGGGTATTAGAGCCCGGAGCTCGGCACGACCAGATGGGACATGGGGTATGGATCAACACTGGATCACGGCGCATCGTCTCGCGGCGACGATAATGAAAATGACTTGAGTTACCAGCCAACTGAGCAATGCACTCAGTCATAGAGAAACGCACTCGCGATTATCCGCAAGTTGGATGAACTACTGCCGGAGGAAGCGGCGTTGGCGGGAATTCATCCACTCCCGCCAACGCCCGAATACCACGGCTGTTGCGGACTGAACATGAACGGGGCTTGAGTCAGTTCTTGTGTCTACGAGCTGGTACACCCGTCTGATTCCATGCAACGCGTTAACCAGCCATGCTTCGTGCCGGATTAGCACTTCGGGCCTCACCTGGTGATACTCGACCGGGATCGATCTTACGCGAGCTTCATTGAGGATCAATGCCGAGGTCACCCCCGGCAAGGCACCCAGGGCTGGGTCCGGTGCACATAACGTGTCTCCGTCCCACCAGAGCAGGCTCGTCGTCGCACCCTCGATGACGTAGCCATCTTTGCTGAGCAGGAGCACTTCGTCGCAGTCATACTCTTCCCGAGCCTGCGTCCGCAGGTTCTCGAGCATTGCGATATCCGGTCCCTTACGCCCAGGCGTGCTACGCGGATCGAAATAGGGAGGGATGAGGACTCCCAGTTCATGAGTCCGGGGCGGTGCTGGCCGTAAACGGAGCGCCAGTACTCGAGTGCCGCCCGGTGCCGTCTCAAGAACGTCCACTCGCGGGAACCACTCCCCTGCCTCCGGGATCTTCTCGACGACCGACGCCCAGAATTCGGCAGTTACCAAGGCGCCGACACCCACCTGCACCGCAGCATCGGCGAATCGTGCTCGATGACGTTCGAACGCCCTCACTTGCCCTTCTTCGACCAACCACGAATCCGCCGCTAGCAATGTCCACGTTCCGACGTCCTCCGGTGCCTCCTCGAATCGGGACTCCTGCGAGTCCCATACCCAAACAGTCATCGGTCTACTCCACTTGCACCCTCGGCTATGTTGTCGTTGGCAGCACCAGCCACCTCGGCGCGGATCACCGTATGGATACCGTCTCCATAATCACAGTTGACTCCGCTCCCGTCATTCCGGTCGCTCACACCAGGGAACTCCGCTCCACCAAACAACCGCAGCAGCGGCTCCGCCTTCAGCACGGTCTCCGCATACTCCTCATCCGAGTCCGACAACGCGACAACCGCCCCACCGACCCCATACCTCCAGGTCTCGTCACGGACCACGAGGGTGCGGATGACAACGCTGAGGTCAACGGCACCGTTCAGCGATAAGTATCCGACCGCACCGCTGTATACCCCACGCGCGCCGGCCTCGAGCTCGTCGATGATCGCCATCGTCCGCAACTTCGGTGCCCCGGTCATCGACCCCGGCGGGAATGCCGCCCGCACACACTCCACCGGACTGCTCTGTTCATCCACTTGTGAGCTCACCGTTGACACCATCTGATGCACCGTCGCATATGACTCGATGCCAAAGAGCGTGTCCACCTGAACCGATCCGAGTTCCGCCGTGCGCCCGAGGTCGTGCCGAACCAGATCGACGATCATGAGATTCTCCGACCGATCCTTCACCGAGGCAGCCAACTCGGCCTTGATCGCCGCGTCTTCCTCGAGTGTGTCCCCGCGGGGACGCGTGCCCTTGATCGGCTTCGACTCCACTCGCCCACGGGCGTCAATGCGCAGGAATCGCTCCGGCGACGTGCTGAGGATCGTTGAGTCCCGGGTCCGGATGAACGCTCCGAATGGCGTCGGATTGTCCACTCGCAGACGCAGGTACATCGCCAGTGCGTCCTCATGTGGATCGACCGTGGCCTCGAGCATGTTCGTCAGACACACCTCGTAGGTCTCGCCGTCGGTGATCTCTTGCTGCACCCGGTCGATGAGCCTGAGGTAGTCCTGCTGGCTGTGCCGGGCCGACAGTCGTGGGCGTGTGTGGTCTGCGTGGGTTGTGTCCTCAACCCGCGCCGAGGCTGCCCTCGGTCGAACGAGTTCACCGACGTCGTGAGCGGGGATAGCAGCGATCCGTGCACGGATATCGTCGAACCACTGCTGCGAGGCGGCACTGCCCGCAGGATCATCAGGCTCACGCAGCGCAAGGAGATGGATGCGGTCAGTGTCGTGATCGATGACGAGACCACGGTCGAGGAACATCATCACAGCGTCAGGCAGGTCGGACTCGTGCGGGTTCGGCGCGCCGACCTCGGCTTTGAGCTCGTAGCCGAGATAGCCGGCCCACCCGAGGCGGAACTCGAACGGCAGGTCCGAGCTCTCCTCTCCTATGGCAGAGAGTTCAACTTCCCTGTCGGCGAGTTCACCGTCGAGCCAGTCGAAGAAACCGGAGGTCTCAATGGAAGTCTCTGATCCGTCATTGTTCGTTCGGACTTTGACAGTTCCCTCCGGCACCGAGGCAGTCGCGACCTCGGTCAGCGGACCCGTCGGAGCGCCCATGATCGAGAACCTCGAAGAGGCGTTACCGGGGAGATTCCCGTCGAGCCACACGGACTCTGGCTCGTTGCCAAAGAGTTCGGTGAAGAGGCGTGCATCGGAGACCGTCTGCGGCAGTTCGTCGGTATCGAGAATGTAGCGGCGTGGTCGTTCGCGGAAATGATCAGTGATCTTGGGAGACCCGAAAGCTGAGCGCGTCCCCGCGGGAACGTCGGCACCTGAAATGGTACCTACACCAATCGAAATGCTCTCGCCGGCCGGGTTCTTTTCGGCACTTCCTGGAGTACTCGCTCCTCGACCGCGGGACTCTATCGTCAGTTGCGCAAAGTTCTGCAGTAGTGCTCGGGCTCCCTCGGAAGCAATCGACTCCGGGTGGAACTGAACTCCCCACTGCGGTCTGGTCCGATGTTGCAGTGCCATGATGACACCATCTTCGGACCAAGCAGTAGCTTCAAGTGACTCGGGCAGTTCGGTGACCGCGAGTGAGTGGTACCGCACCGCCGAGAACGGTGACGGAAGGCCAGCGAAGAGTCCGGTGCCGGAATGTCTGATCGGAGACACTCGACCGTGTCGGGGTTCGGGAGCATACGCCACCGCTCCACCATGCACGTGTGCAATCCCCTGGTGTCCGAGGCACACTCCGAGGATGGGAATCGGCGACTGTGCGATCACCTCGGTGCAGATTCCGAAGTCTGCCGGTTTCTCCGGTGTTCCGGGCCCCGGAGAGATGACGATGTTGTCGAACTCAGTCAGCACGTCGGCCGAGAACTCCGCCCAATCATTAGCCACGAGTGTCGGGACGCAACCATTCACCTCGGCGAGGAGGTGGAAAACATTGAGTGTGAATGAATCGGCGTTGTCGATGAGCAATGTGCGAACCACAGCTGCCTCCTCGCCAGTAGGTGATCGCCATACCAATCGCTCTGGCAAAGACTGCAGTTCGATCGATTGGTGCGAACCGCGGCATGGACAGATTCAGCCGACTACGAAGTGACCCTGATGCTACTCAACAACCATGCATCGATTGCTTCATCATTCTCCGAGAACGAGCGGCCGCCGGTCAATTCGAAAGGTGCGTGGTCAACCAGACTCATACAAGCGCTGAACGACCGATAGGGATCCAGCGTGGTTCAACAGAACGTCAAAAGTATCGGTACCGCAGAATCTGCGGTACCGATACATCCAAGGCAGTCTGACGAAGCGAGAACTGCGCCAGGAGGAACCATGTCTTCTTGCGACCTAGTGAGTCACTTGACGGCAACAAACACCTTGTCCGCAAACATGTCAGGACTCACCGCGAGCACTCCTGACTCAGCGTCTTCAGTGGGGATCTGGATGGCAACGGATCCTGATGCCGAAGCACCGTTATACAGATTCTCCATCTCGTCCAGCGCATTCGGTGCAACAACCATGTCGTCGAGACCATCAAAGGTATTGCCTCCTGACGTCACATACTCGACGGTCGACATTGGCATTTCACCGCCAGGCTCATCGCCCTTATAGGTCAGCTCGACGTCAATAAGCATGTACTGGTTCCCGGAGTCTGGCGCTTCGTTGAATTCATTCTCTGCGAGAACTTCGTCCGTGGCGTCCAAGGTCACATCGGTAATCGTCATATCCCAGTCATCGGTACTGATCTTGGTACCGATAGCGTATGGGTTTTCCCGTGTGCCTTCCTCCCCAGCGTCTCCACCTTCTTCGACTGCAGCGCTATCTGCTTCCTGCACTGGCGTGTCGGCGGACACCTCATCGCTGAACGCCTCGTCGAACGAAGATGCGACAACGAAGAAGAAGACAAGAATACCGACAATCGTTCCCACGACCGAAATGATTAGGGCCGCAATGGAAAAACCCTTCTTACCTTTCAAGAAGAAGGAGATGATCGAAAGCAAAAATGCGGCTGGAAGAAGAACCCAACCGACAATAAGTGCCCCAGGAACGCAAGCAAAAATAAAACCGACTACCGCAACGATGAACGCGATGATTCCCATCACGTTCTTTCCGCGCTTCTGTCCCCCTCGTCCCGCGAGCGGGTCCTGACCGCCGGTGCTGCCATAGGAACCGGGCCCACCGGCCTGAGGATAGGCGGGTTCGAAAGGAGCGCCCGATGGCTGGGCGTATTGTGGCTGCCCAGCAGGAACATTCTGCTGAGGCTGCTGGTTGTAAGGGGCTGGGTTCTGGCTCATGTCACCTCGACACTCGGAAGTTGAAACTCAAACTAGAGTATCCGACAAAACTAGCCGATTATTCCAATTGCCTAACACTACGCCGATGGTTATGCAAACGTTACGATTCAACTACAGAACGTTCAGGTGATCTTTGAGCCGCTCACCCCACTCGACCGAGTCTGCGATTCGGATTCCTCGTCTAAACCAACTTTCGCTACCCACAGCCGTTTCATCTACTGTCGATGATCAGATCGGCCGAGAAGGACACCAAATCACCCGAGCACGAGTCGCCGGGACGAATCCGACAGGCCGTTGGCCGCCTCGGCGAGTAGTGACTCCTCCGAATCCGCACCTGCACGGACGTACCGCCCGGTGAACGCATCCAAAATCCCCGAAGCCAGCGCCAGCGCAAGGTCGGTGACCTGCGCGGGCGAGGTCCAGTCATCTCCCTGACGGAAGTCGTGGACGGGCATCGACTTCGTCATCGCGGTCTCGACGACACCAGGCGCCATCTCGAAGATCCGCAGCCCCTTCTCATGGCCGAAGTGCACGACCGAATCGGCGAGACGGAACAGCGACGCCTTCGAGGCCGAGTACACGGCATACGCCGGAGTGCCCTGCGCACCCGACCCCGAGTTGAGGTCGATGATCCGGCTGGGACGACCGGTCGCCTCGGCGGCATCCATGAGCACCGGGGCGAACGTGTTCACCATGAGTGCGACACCGAGGACGTTCGCGTCGACGACACCTTTGATGGCCTCCGGGTCGGCCTCCCACAGCGGACCCTCCGTCGACTCGATTCGACCGGCATTATTGATGAGCACCTGCAGACGCTTCCCCGTCGATTTCTCGAGTTCAGCGACAGAGTCACGCAGCTGGTTCACCACAGTGATGTCATCAGTGCGCAGACCGACACCGGTCACCGTTCCCCCGGTCGATTCAGCGATCTCTTCAGCCGCAGCTTCCGCCTTCTCCGCCGAGGTGGCCGTGACGATCACGTCATACCCGGCCTTCGCGAACGCCTCCGACAGGTGGCGTCCGATTCCGCGGGCACCGCCGGTGATGAGTGCGATCGTCTCGGACGGGGCCGCGGTCGCTTCAGAGGACCCATCGGTCGTCGGCATGTTAGTTCCGTAGGGCAGCTTCTCAGACATTTCAGGACTCCTCGGTGTTGGTCGGGTGCGGGTTTTCAGGTGTCGTGGAGTGCGGTACAGGTTCTGACCGCCGCTTGGTCGATCGCTCTCGTACTCGCTGCCGCGATGCTCGGCACGGATACGGCAGAGCCCGGTCGAACCACTGTAGCGGTCAACCGGGCTCTGTGACGCACTCAGCTCAGCTGCGGACTTCAGCGCCGTGACGCTCGGCGGCCAACTTCGTCGCCGCCTCACGCATCGCCGAGGCATCATCTGCCTTGAGCGTGCGGTCCGGGGCGCGGAACGTCAGGCGGAACGCCAGCGACTTCTTGCCCTCGGGCAGCTGGTCACCGGTGTAGAGGTCGAAGGTCTCGAGCAGCTCGAGCTCCTCGCCCGCACCCTCACGCAGCGTCGCGGCGAGCGTCTGCGTCGGCAGGTCCGCATCGACGATGAGCGCGACATCCTGACGGGACACCGGGTACGTCGACAGGGCGCCGTCCCAAGCTCGCAGGTCCTCCTGTGCCAGCAGCGCGTCGAGGTCGATCTCGAAGGCCACGGTCCTGGCGGGCAGGCCGAGGTTCTCGCACACCTTCGGGTGGAGTTCACCCGCATGCCCGAGCACCTGGCCGTCGGCGAGGACGAACTTCGCGGCCCGACCGGGATGCCATGGGGCGATCTGGTCGGACTCGACGGTGACCTCGAGACCATTGACGGCAACGATCCGGCGCACGGTGTCGATGACGTCGGTCGCCTCGGCTTTGCGACCCTTGCCCCAGACTCCTGGCAGCTCCGCATTGCCGGCGATGATGCCCGCGTAGTGGTAGGGCTGGGCCGGCACGGAGGCGTAGATCTTCTCGAGCTCTGCCTCGGTGGGGTGGTAGCCCGGCAGGTGCCGCGGTCCGGGGCCTTCGGGCAGTCCTGCCGAGGTGGACACGAGTCCCGCTTCGAAGAGCGCGACGCCCTTGGCGCCGCGGCCGAGGTTGCGCACCACAAGGTCGACGAGCGTCGACAGCAGGTTCGTGCGCATGAGCGGCATGTCTTCGGACATCGGGTTGGCCAGGCGGATGTGCTCACGTCGCACATCATCGGCCTCAAGGCGGAGCTGATCGTCCCGCTTCGTGCTCGTGAACGGGTAGGACAGCACCTCGGTGAAGCCGTCGGCGGCGAGCAGGTTCGAGATCCGACGCCGTGTCTTCTGCGCGGTCGTCAGTCCCTTGCCGGCACGCGCCGCGGGCTGCACGGACGGGATGCGCCCGTAGCCACCTGTGCGGGCGACTTCTTCGATGAGGTCGACGTCGTCGGTGATGTCCGTGCGCCAGCTGGGTACGGTCACTGCCAGACGATCTTTGCCGACGACCTCGATAGTCGCGCCTATGCCCTCGAGCAGCCCGGTCGCCTCGGCGGTCGTGTATTCGACCCCGACGAGGTTGCCGATGCGCTCGACCGGGAGTTCGATGACGGTCGGTTCGGGGGCGTCCCCGATCTGCGTGGTCGCCGGGCTGAGCGTGCCGCCGCCGAGTTCGACGAGCAGGTCCGCGCAGCGACGTGCCGCCACAGGACCGAGCTCCGGATCGACGCCGCGTTCGAAACGACGCGAGGCCTCGGACGAGAGCCTGTGGCGACGCGAGGTGCGGGCGATGGAGATCGGGTCGAAGTGGGCCGCCTCGATGACGACGTCGGTGGTGCCCGAGTGAACTTCGACGTCGGCGCCGCCCATGACACCGGCCAGGCCGATGATCTTCCCGCCCGTACCGTCAGCACCGCGGTCGGTGATGAGCAGGTCTTCGGGATCCAGCTTGCGCTTGACGTCATCAAGGGTCGTGAACTTCTCCCCCGCGGTGGCACGGCGGACGACGATCTCGTCGCCGAGCAGCGCGGAGTCGTAGGCGTGCAGCGGCTGGCCGAGTTCGAGCATGACAAAGTTCGTCACGTCGACGGTCAGGCCGATCGGGCGCATGCCCGCCTGCTGCAGCCGACGCTGCATCCAGAACGGGGTCTTCGCTTCCGGGTTGAGTCCGGTCACCTGAAGTGCGGTGAAACGGTCACAGCCGGCCACCTCGTTGATGGGGTTGACGTCGTCGATGACGACGGGGAATCCATCAGTCGTCGGTTCGTTCACCGGGGCGACGGCGGGGCTGCCGATGTCGGTGAAGGACTGTCCCTTCATCTGCGCGTATTCGCGGGCGATGCCGCGCATCGACAGCTGGTAACCGCGGTCGGGGGTGACGTTGACGTCGAGGGTGACCTGGTCGAGGCCGAGCAGGGCGATCGCGTCGTCGCCGGGTTCACCGGTCAGACCGAGGTCGGAGAGGACGATGATGCCGGAGTGGTCCTCGCCGAGGCCGAGCTCCTTGGCCGAGCAGATCATGCCGTCGGACTTGTGTCCGTAGGTTTTGCGGGCGGCGATGGCGAAGTCGCCGGGCAGGACGGCTCCGGGCAGGCAGGCGACGATGAGGTCTCCGGGCACGAAGTTGTGCGCCCCGCAGATGATGCCGCGGCTGGGCACCTCGGGACCGGGCTGCGGGTCCTTCGGATCATCCTGGGCTTCGTTGTGTTCGGGGCCGACGTCGACGCGGCACCAGTTGACGGTCTTGCCGTTCGAGTGCTCTTCCTTGACCAGGTCGAGGACCCGGCCGACGACGAGGGGGCCGGTGGTCTCGGGGCCGAAGAAGTCCTCTTCTTCGAGTCCGACGCTCGCGAATTCGGCCGCGAGGGCATGGGGATCTGTCTCGGCCGGAAGATCGACATAGTCGGCCAGCCAGTTCAGTGGGACGCGCATATCAAGCCTTCATTCCGAAACGGGCCGAGAAGCGCACATCGCCTTCGACCATGTCATGCATATCGTTGATTCCCTCGCGCAGCATCAGGGTGCGTTCGATGCCCATGCCGAACGCGAACCCCTGGTAGACCTCGGGGTCGATGCCGGCGGCGCGGAGCACGTTGGGGTGGACCATGCCGCAGCCGCCCCATTCGATCCAGCCGGGTCCGCCGACCTTGTTGGGGAACCAGAAGTCCATCTCCGCGCTCGGTTCGGTGAACGGGAAGAAGCTCGGCCGCAGGCGGGTCTTCGACTCGGGTCCGAACATCTCGCGGGCGAAGCCGTCGAGGGTGCCCTGGAGGTTGGCCATGGTCAGGCCCTTGTCGATGGCGATGCCTTCGATCTGGTGGAAGACAGGGGTGTGCGTGGCGTCGAGCTCATCGGTGCGGAAGGTCTTGCCGGGGCACACGACGTAGAGCGGGACTCCGCGTTCGAGCAGGGACCGCGACTGCACCGGGGAGGTGTGCGTACGCAGCACCAGTCCCGCCTCGGCGGGGTCGACGAAGAAGGTGTCCTGCATCTGCCGGGCCGGGTGGTCGGGTCCGAAGTTGAGCGCGTCGAAGTTCAGCCACTCGGATTCGATCTCGGGTCCTTCGGCGACTTCCCAGCCGAGGCCGATGAAGTAGTCCGCCGCCTGTTCCTGGATCAGCGACAGCGGGTGGCGAGCGCCGAGGCGGCGCCGATCGGTGGGCAGAGTGACGTCGATTGCCTCCTCGATGAGAACCGCCGTGTCGCGTTCTGATTCGAGCTCGGCAAGGCGGGCGTCGTGGGCCTGCTTGACCTGGCCCCTGGACTTGCCGACGATCTTGCCGGCGGCGGCCTTGTCGGCCTTGTCGAGCGAGCCGATGGCCCGGTTGGCGAGCGCCAGCGGGGCTTTGTCACCGGTGTGGTCGATCTTCGCCTGCTTGAGCTCGTCGAGAGTCGTCGAATCCGCGAATGCCTGCAGTGCCGCGTCGACGGCCTGCTTCACGGCCGACTCGTCCAAGGGGTCGAGTTGGTCTGTCATCAATGTCCTTTTGTCCGTACTTGCCCGTAGCTGCTGGGACGTCATTCTTCTTCGTCAGCAAGTCTATCGCTTCCCCTGCCGGGACCTGGGGCGGCGTCCGCTGGGTGGGTGGGCCGCCTCGGTGGGCGATCCCCTCGCCGAGGCGGCCCCGCGGTTCCGCACGTCCGCTGGGTGGGTGGTCCACCTCCGTGATGGAGGTGTGGGACCGGTCATAGGGACTGAGCGGAGAAAAGCGTAGGGTCGGGCACATGACGACACAACGTGCATCAGATGTCATGGTCAGAGCCCTGGAGAACGAAGGCGTCGAGCGGATCTTCGGCATTCCCGGTGAGGAGAACCTCGACTTCGTCGAGTCCCTGCGCAACTCTTCGATCGAACTCATCCTCACCCGCCACGAGCAGGCCGCCGCATTCATGGCCGCCACCTACGGCCGGCTGACGGGCAAGCCCGGGGTGGTGCTGACGACCCTGGGTCCGGGGGCGCTCAACCTGGCGACCGGGGCCGCGTACGCCCACCTCGGCGGGATGCCGGTCATCATGATCACCGGGCAGAAGGGCATCCGCACGGCCGAGCAGGCGGCGTTCCAGATGGTCAACACGGTGGCGACGATGGACCCGCTGACGAAGGTGAGCAAGCAGATCACCTCGGCGGCGATGATTCCGACGATGGTCCGCGAGGCCTTCCGCGCCGCTCAGGCCGAGCGTCCGGGACCAGTGCACCTCGAACTGCCCGAGGACATCGCGGGGATGCCGGTCGACGGGTTCGAGCTCGTCGAACCGCATACGAATGGTCTGCCCGTCGCCGGGGATACGGCGATCGCGAACGCCGCGAACGTCATCAGGGAGGCGAAGAACCCGCTGCTCATGCTCGGTGCGGATGCTTCCCGGGCCTCGTGCAGTGAGGCGCTGTCGCGTTTCGTCGCCCAGATGCGCATCCCCTACGTCACCACGCAGATGGGCAAGGGGTCGGTGACGGGCGCGTCGGAACTGTACATGGGCACGGCGGCGCTGACATCCGGTGACTACGCCCATGACGCGATCGATGCGGCCGATGTCATCGTCACGATCGGTCACGATACGACGGAGAAGCCGCCGTTCACGATGGATGAGACCGGGCCGACCGTCGTGCACATCGGGTACCGTCCCGCCATCGTCGAGCAGGTGTATTTCCCGCAGTTCGAGGTCATCGGTGACCTGGGTCCGTCCCTGGACAAGCTCGCCGAGGTACTCGGCGGTCCCGTGCCCACCGCCGAGGCGCTCCTGCCGATGCGTGATGAGATCCTCATCAAGATCCACGAGGGAGCCGATGAGGATCGGTTCATCCCGCAGCGGATCGTCCAGGAGGTCCGCGACGTGGTCCCGACCGATGGGATCGTGGCCCTGGACAACGGAATGTACAAGATCTGGTTCGCCCGCAACTACCGCACGACCCGGGCGAACACCCTGCTGCTCGACAATGCTCTGGCGGCGATGGGCGCCGGGCTGCCGTCGGCCATCGGGGCGAAGCTGACCTACCCGGAGCGTCGGGTCATGGCCGTGGTCGGCGACGGCGGGTTCATGATGAACAGCCAGGAGATGGAGACCGCTGTGCGTTTGGGTCTCGATCTTGTTGTCGTCATTCTCGAGGACAACGCCTACGGCATGATCCGGTGGAAGCAGGCTGCGGACGGATTCCCCGACTACGGTCTGACCTACGGCAACCCTGATTTTGTGAAGTACGCGGAGTCGTATGGGGCCACCGGCACCCGCGTCGAGGATGTCGACAGCATCAGCGACGCGCTGGAGAATGCGTTCGAGGCCGGCGGTGTGCACGTCGTGGTCGTGCCCGTCGACTATTCGGAGAACAAGCGTGTGCTCATCGACGAGTTGGGGAAGCGGTGAAGTACTTACGGTGAACCGATCGGCGATCGCGAGCGGCATTCGCTGAAACGCTGAGAGCCCCAGCCGAGATCGTCGCGGCTGGGGCTCTCGTCGTGAGTCTGGACGGTCTCGTAACGAGGCTCAGTACGCCGGCGGGCGTTCAGGTGATTCGAACGGATAGCGTGCCCGGAAGTCATCGGCGATCTCGCCCATGGTCACGATCTTCACTCCGTCGTGCCCGCCGATGTAGTCCAGTAGCCGTTCGAGCATGAGCAGCACCTGCGGTCGGCCGGACACGTCCGGGTGGATCGTGATCGGGAAGATCGCATAGTCGAGTTCGCGGTAGACCCAGTCGAACTGGTCGCGCCACAAGGTCTCGATATCGCGGGGGTTGACGAAGCCGTGGCTGTTCGGGCTGCTCTTCACGAACAGCATCGGCGGCAAGTCGTCAACGTACCAGTTCGCGGCGATCTCGACGAGGTCGATCTCCTTGCCGTGTTTGAGCGGCTTCATCCACGTTTCCGGCGTCTGCGAGTAGTCGATCGGCGTCCATTCGTCGCCGGCGATGGAGTAGTACGGTACGAAATCCTTGTGGCTCTGGCTGTGGTCGTATTCGAAACCGAACTTCTTGAGCAGCTCAGGCGTGTATGCGCTCAGCTCCCACCATGGGGCGACGTAGCCACGTGGCTGGCTGCCGGTGAGGTTCGTGATGAGCTCGACGGACTTCTCCATGACGATGTCTTCCTGACGGTTCGTCATTGCGACAGGGTTCTCGTGGCTATAGCCGTGGGCGCCGATCTCATGTCCGTCGTCGTGCACCATCTTGCATTGGTCAGGGAAGGTCTCGAGCGAATGACCGGGGATGAACCAGCTTGCCTTGAGATCGCGGCGTTTGAGCATCTTCAGGAGCCGGGGAACTCCGATTTCGCCGGCGAAGATGCCCCGCTGAATGTCCGAGGGAGAGTCTTCCCCGCCGTAGGAACCGAGCCAACCTGACACTGCGTCGATGTCGATACCGAGTGAAACGAAAATCTCTTTGGCCATCTTGCGCATCCTCCGTCGAGTCGAAAGTGAGAACGCGGACTCGCTGCGGGCGAATGCCGCGATGCTGTGAGTCTTTCACCGAAGCGTGATCTGCGCAATAGGTGTCTCACAAGGTCAGAGAGCCTGCACCTCCGCTAGGCGTCGCCCACTCTCGCTCCACGGAAATGTCGAGATCGGAGGCGAAGAGGAAGCTGAGCTGAGGGCTCACGATAGCCGAACGGCTTCGGCAGCGTGTTTCACCTCCGCCAGCAGCTCTTGTTCGGCAGCCTCTGCGACGTCCCGTGACTCGGCACCGACAGTGATCGAAGCCCGCACTGCCGCGGAACGATCTCGCACAGGCGCCGAGATCGACATTGCTCCGACGATACGTTCGCCTCTTGCGATGTGATAACCCTGTGCACGTATCTCATTGAGCTGCGCCCTCAGCTGCGCGCCCCATGCGTCGGACTCCCCGCACATTTCTGCAGGAGCGACCTGTTCGATGTACTGAGTCAACTGCTCAGTTGAGAATTCGGCGGCAAAGATCTTCCCCGCTCCCCGGTGGAGGGACAGCCGCGACCCCATCGGAAGTTCATATGCCAACGGTTTGGCCCCAGGAACTCTGGCCACGACGACACGCGACCACCCCGCTCGCACAAAGAGCGACGCGGTCAACGACGTTCGCTGAGCCAGTTCCCTGAGCACAGGCTTTGCACGTTCGACCAATGGGCTCGTCGTCAGATACGCATGAGCACCGTAGACCGCGCTGGCACCGGATCGATATTCCCTTCCGTCTCGCTCGACCCGCCCTCGCGATTCGAGCGCGTTGAGGATGCGTTGGACGGTTGCATTGTGCAGTCCGGTCACACGAGAGATCTCGACCAGCTTCAATGGCCGACCGGCTTCCTCCAAAGCCTCGACCACAGTGATCGCTCTGTCCAGTGACCGCATGTTACTGGTGTCTCGAGGAGAACTCGGCGACATCGCGAAACCCCACTTCTCTTCCGACGAACTTCGACACAGTTCGTGCCCGAACTCTTCTGGGCTGCCTGGGCGTTGACAAGCCTTCCAGAGGACTCTATCGTTCATCTGCCACTCAGTGGTAGAAGTTGTCATCTAATGATAGTTTGTCGAGTTTCGACGTCGATGGAGATGCTGAGATGAGTACCACCCACCCCCGTGCGCGATCGGCCGGTCCGCGCCGAGTCCATGTACCGATTCGACCGGCCTGGCTGGCCCTCGGTGCTGAAGAGCCGCTGACGTCCGACGTCGATATCATCGATTCGCATCACCACCTCTGGAACAGGCCTGGGGATCGCTATCTGCTCGATGACTTCGATCAGGACGCAGTCGCAGTTCCGAAGCTTCGGGCGAGTGTCTATGTGCAGAGCAGAACGGGGTACAGGACGACCGGACCAGAATGCATGAGGTCCGTGGGCGAGGTGGAGTTCGCGGCGGCAGTCGCTGCGGAGTCGTCTCGTTCACCTCGCGGTCAGGTTGCAGCAGCGATCATCGCCGGTGCTGACCTCGACCAGGGCGACACGCTGAACTCCGTCCTCGACGCGATGCTCGCCGCCTCCGACGGCCGCCTAAGAGGCATCCGCAACCAGACGGCGTGGCACTCGGACCCTTCAATCGTCACCTCACCCTTCCCTCCTCCCCCGGGCCGCTTGTCCGACCCAGCGTTTCGCGACGGTGTCAAACTGCTCGGTGAACGCGACCTCGTCCTCGACGTATGGGCCTACGAAAGTCAGCTCGATGAGGTGGTCTCACTCGCAGAGGAATGTAACAAAACATGCATCGTCATCGATCACCTCGGTGGGCCTCTGAGTAAAAATGGACGCTTGCCTCGACCGAACTCGCCGTGGTCGGATCGAGTCCGCAGGCTTGCCGACCTGCCGAATGTCCACATTAAAATCTCCGGCATCGGCCTGCGGTCGTTCGGGCTCGAGGTCGAGCACCGCGATCGACCTCCGTCTTCGGCGGAGCTGGCAACGGTCCAGGCTCCGTTCTTCGACGTCCTGCTGACCGAGTTCACCTCGGATCGGCTGATGTTCGGGAGCAATTTCCCCGTCGACAAGGGAATCGCCTCGTACACGGTGCTGTGGAACTCCTATTTCAGACTCTGCCAGGGTCTGGCGGCGGAGGATATCGATAATCTCTTCGCCCGCACCGCATCCTCCGTCTACTCAATCTCCTGAATCTTGATGATTCACCGACCGACCACGAAAGGAAGCTGACATTGTCGTCACATACCGCCACTGAATCATCGCAGCACAGCGAGCTCGAAAGGAGGACGATTCGAAAGATCTCACTGAAACTGATGCCCTTCCTCACTTTCGGATACTTCATCGCGCACGTCGACCGCAACAACGTCGGAATCGCCAGTTTGCAGATGAACGACGCCATCGGTCTGACATCAACGATCTTCGGACTCGGGTCCTCTCTGTTCTTCCTCGCCTACGTCCTGCTCGAAGTGCCCAGCAACATCATGCTCGCCAAGGTCGGCGCGCGACTGTGGATTGCACGGATTCTCATCACCTGGGGGATCATCGCGACCGCCATGGCGTTCGTCATCGGACCTTTCTCATTCACGGCGATGCGCATCCTCCTCGGAGCAGCTGAGGCCGGATTCTTTCCCGGAATCATCCTCTACCTCACCTACTGGTTTCCTCCGCGCTACCGTGCGCGGAACATGGCGCTGTTCAGCATTGCCATTCCCTTGTCCAACGTCCTCGGATCGATCATCGGCGGGCTCCTTCTGCGACTGTCGATGTTCGGCCTCGACGGCTGGCAATGGCTGTTCATCATCGAGGGTCTGCCGGCCGTCATCCTCGGCGTCATGGCCTTCAAAGTGCTGCCGAACGGCCCGACGGACGCCAAGTGGCTCTCCGACGAAGAACGCGTATGGCTGACGACAGCAATGAGCGAGCAGGAGCAGACCCTCGAGGAGACACGATCCCACACCAGCTTCTGGACACTCTTCACTAACGGCCGCATCATGCTGCTCGCCCTCGTGTACACCTCAACCGCCGCGATCAGCCAAGGGCTGTCACTATGGCAGCCGCAGATCATCAAGAGCTTCGGTCTCACGGACTCTCAGGTCGGCCTCATCAATGCGATCCCGTTCGCAGTGGCAGCAATCCTCATGTACCTCTGGGGCAAGCTGTCGGATCGGCGCTCCGAACGAGTGCTGATGACATTGGTCCCCACAATCGTGGCCGCGATCTCTCTGGCTTTCGTCCCGAACGCGTCGACAATCGTCGTGTTCGTCATCGTGATCTGCGGCGTACTGGTGGGGACCTATGCCGCCAAAGGGCCCTTCTGGAGCCTGAGCTCCGAGTGGCTCAGCAGAAAGGAAGCAGTCGCCGGGATCGCCATCATCAACTCGATCGGATCGCTGGCGGCATTCGGCAACAACATCCTCATCGGCTTCATCAATGATCGAACCGGAAGCTTTGCGCTGTCGATGGTGCCTTTGATGGTGCTGGCGATCAGCAGTGTGGCCCTCCTCATCATCGGGTCCAGGAGGTATTCGACGTCGGTGTGACGACAGGCCGGTACCCGACTTCGAGTCAGTGCAGGATGATCACTGCCATCACATCTGTGCGGTGATCTTCCTGCATGCTCGCAGGAGCTCTGCCCGGTGGTCGAACAGCCCTTCCCTGTCCATCTCACCATGCTCGGCGACCAAATTGAGCGACCCGAGCAGCTCCATGTCCGGCGACCAGATGGGTGCCGTGATGCTCATCGCCCCGAGGTTCCGCTCCGACTCGGCAATCAGGTAGCCGTCCCGTCGGATTGCCTCGAGATCCTCCTGCAACGCGTTCAGATCCTGGATGCGTCCATTCTCCAATCGGATCGGCGAGTATTCATCCAGGAGCTGCTGACGCGCCTGCGGTTCAGCATGGGCGAGCAAGACCTTGCCGCCGCCGAAGAAGAGGCTGAGGACCTGACCGACCGGGAACTGATAGCTCAAAGGGTTCGGCGCTTCAATCCGTGCGACCAACACCCTCGTATCCTTCACACGGACGAACACCGATGAGGTGAGCCCGGTCTGCGCGGTCAGCATCGACAGCAGACCAGGCGCAATCAGTGCCAACCGATCCTGCAGCACATAGGCATGTGACATCGGCAGAACCTTCGGCCCCAGCGTGTACCCGCGCTTGCCACCTTGCAGATAGTCCCGTCCGACCAACTGCCCCACTAGCCGCTGAGTCGTGGCGATGTGCAGACCAGTCATCTTCGAGATGTCGGTCAGACTGACCGGTTCCCGGCTGTTCGTCACACTCTCCAACACATCCAGCGCCCTGTCGAGGGTGCGCCCTTGGTTTCCTTTGGCTTCCACGATCTCACGTCCTCTCAGCAGATTTCCGAGCGCCGCCTCGAAGACGTACCGATTTCCGGTCGCCGACAGTTGACAAGAGCGCACTACCACTCAATACTACCGTCACCCGCGCCAAATGATATTAGCTATCATCCAGTGAGAGGAACATAATATGAGAGTAACCATTCTCGGTCTTGGTGAAGCCGGTTCGGCTTATGCGTCTGCCTTCGACGAGGCGGGACACGCAGTCACCGGGTTCGACCCAAGTCCGGTCGCGACTCCCCCAAATGTCACGCGTGCCGCCTCGGCAGCCGAAGCCGTCTCCGAGGCCGAGGTCGTCCTCGGTCTGACCACTGCCGCACCCTCGGTTGCGGTAGCTTCCGAAACCGCCGGTCATCTGCGTTCCGAGGCGATCTACATCGATATGAACGCGGCTTCACCACAGAAGAAGCGTGAGGTGCAGTCGGCGCTCGGATCCGATGCCAAATTCGTCGATGGTGCAGTCATCGGATCCGTCATTCAGTTCGGGGCTCGGGCTCACGTGCTCCTGTCGGGACCATATTCCGACCTTGCCGCCACCGTGCTGGGAACGATCGGCGCCCAGACCGAGTCCCTCCAAGGGCAGATCGGTGACGCCTCACAGCGCAAACTCCTTCGCAGCGTTTTCATGAAAGGTCTGGGCGCTCTCATCACAGAGGCCATTCAGGCCGGTGAAGAGGCAGGAGAGACCGAATGGGTCCGAGCACAGATCGCCGGCGAACTCGCACTCGGGGAGAAAGCACTCGATCGACTGCTCAACGGCACTGCACAGCACGCGCGGCGCCGATCGATCGAACTCAACGACAGCCTGACTCTCTTGGCCAGCTTCCCGCGCCAATGGCCCATGACTCAAGCCGCGCAGTCGGTCCATCTCACCCTTTCACGGACTGAAGAAGCCTCCGTAGCCGAACAGCTCGCATCGATTCCCACCTCTGCTCTCGGCGATGCCGGCGATCGGTTGGGCTTTCTCGATTCCGCCGTCAAACCGATGTGGAAGTCGGCGCCGATCTCAGGTCGGGCGTTCACAGTGCACACACGCCCCGGGGACAATCTGGCCATCCACCAGGCGCTCCCCCTGACTCAGCCCGGGGACATCCTCGTCGTCGCCGGCGGAGGAGACTGCGAACGTGCCCTCATCGGTGAGCTCATCGCCGAGCGAGCTCAGCTTCGCGGAATCGCGGGCATGGTGATCGACGGCGCGATTCGCGATGTCGACGAGATCGAAGCGCTCGGATTTCCTGTCTGGGCGCGCGGCGTCTCTCCCGCGGGACCGTACAAGACCGGCCCCGGGCGACTCCGCGAAACCATATCCGCAGCAGGGGCCGTGTGCCACCACGGAGATTTCATCGTCGCCGACGCCGACGGCGTCTTCGTCGTCAATCCGCTCGAAGCGGAGAAGGTCCTCGCCGATGGTCGAGCCGTCGTGGCCGATGAAGAGGGCCGTAAAGCGGTCATGCGCCAAGAGGCGTCCCAGCAGACGCAGTAACGAACTTCGCCAACGAATCCAGAAAGGGGAGGACAAAGATGCCTCTCGCCCTTATCGCTCTGGCGGTCTTCATCACAGTCATCGTGGTGTGGAACGTCGTCGTCAAAAGAAACATGGCCGAAGCAATGCTGCTCGGCTTCATCGCCACACTGTTGTTCGCCGGAGGAAACGCTCCGCAGTACGCGGCCGACGCACTTGTCGAGGCGTCTGAGAACGACGTTCTCTACGCCGCCGTCGCGTTCGTCTTCATGACGTATTTCGTCGAGAAGACAGGAGTGATGGACAAACTCATCGGAATCCTGTCGTCCCTGCTCGGCCGGCTCCCAGGCGGACCTGCCTTTGTCGACACGGCCGCGTCGGGAGCCATGGGCGCCTTGGCCGGCGGGTCGAACACAGGCAACGCGGCGGCCTCCGGCTCGATCACCGGGCCGTGGATGGTACGCACCGGGTGGAAGAGAGAACGCGCGGCCACCGTCATCGCCGGCAATGCCGGCCTCGGCGCGGCGCTTCCGCCCAGTGCCTCGATGATCATCATGATCGGGTTCGCCGGGACGCTGGTGACGACCTCGCAGGTCTACCTCGCACTGCTGGTGGCTGGTTCGTATCAGGTCATCTACCGAGTGTTCCTCACCTGGTGGTTCGTCCATCGCGACGGAATCAGGTCCGAAACCGGTGCCGAGCACGTTGCGCTGAAAACTTCCCTGAGCCGCGGGTGGACTTCCGCGCTCATCTTCCTCGGCGCTGTCCTCCCGATCCTGGTCACTGTCGGGCCCCTCGCCGATCTGCTCGCGTCCTCGCCGCGCATCGGCGACTCGCTGGAGAACATCTCGCTCATCATGTGGATTCCCATCCTCATCATCTTCATCAGCGGGGTCGTTGCGTGGAAAGAGCTGCCGAAGACTCTTCCCCAGTGGTGGCACTTCCTCGCGGGATCTGTCCCTCGCTTCTTCACCATCGGGGCGATACTCTTCTTCGCCATCACCGCCTCGGAGGTACTCGCGTCGCTGGGTCTCGATGAGGACGTCAACTCCGTGCTCGACGCAATGAGTCTGCCGTTATGGTTGCTGGTGACCCTCATCGGTGCCCTCATCGTCATCGTCGCAGGTCCGCTGTCGTCGACCGCGACGTTGAGTGCGGTCGGTCAGGTGGCGCTCTTCTCGATGGTGGGCGCCGGCATCGATCCGCTTCTGGCAGTTATCGCGATTCTCGTGTTCGCGTCGACAGAGGGGGCGTCACCACCGGCCTCGGGATCGATCTTCGTCGCCTGCGGCATCACGAAGGCCAGACCGGAGAAGACATTCATCCCCTTGGTCATCTACTACGTCGTTCCATTCTTCATTCTCGGCGTCTTAATCGCGCTGGGCATCGTTCCTGTCCCCATGGGAGGTTGACATGAAAGCCACATTCAGATCCATTTTGCTGCCCCTGTTCACACTGGCGATGGTCGTGTTCCTCCTCCTCGCCTTCCTCATCGTCTTCACCCAGATCGCCGGAATCCTCTTCGCACAGGGCGCGTGGATCGACGCCGCCCGTGAGTCGCTGTCTCAGCCGAGCATCATCGCCGCAATCGTGGTTGGGCTGCTCGGATACTGCTACTACACCACGATCGACAAGGACGGTGAAGACGAAGACTGACCGTTCAACAACGACCCGGTCCCGCATGAACGAACCCGAGACGACCGCACGCAATGCAGCTCAACGGTCTGCATCACATCGATACACCGATGCCCCATGCAAAGGAGCACAATGCCTAGGATAGAACTGTCGAGACTCGAAGACTTCGCGACGACGATTCTCCACCACGCCGGTATGGCTGAGGAGAACGCGTCGACCGTGGCCAAGGTGATGTGCGCGGCCGACCGCATCGGCCTCGGCTCCCACGGAGTCGCCAGGCTATCGACATACCTCGAACGCGTGAGGGCCGGCGTCATGGAGATCGATCCGGAAGTGGTCGTCACTTCGGAGACGGCCTCGGTGGCCACTGTCGATGCGGCCAATGGCTTCGGCCAGGTGGCCGCTACCCTGGCTATGAACCTGGCAATGGACAAAGCACGCAGAACCGGCATCGCCGCAGTTTCGGTTAAGAACTCCAACCATTTCGGCATCGCCGGTCACTATGCACGGACCGCCGCGGAGAACAGACTGATCGGCATCGTCATGACAAATGCGTCTCCAGCATTGCCTCCGTTCAATGCCAAGGACAAGTTGCTGGGCACGAACCCGGTGGCGATCGGAGTTCCCAGCCTCAACCAGCCCTTGGCGGTGTTGGACATGTCTTCGACTCTTGTGGCGCGCGGCAAGATCCGCCGCCACCTGGAGGAAGGTCGGACAACTCTTCCTCGCGGCTGGGCGAATGACGCACAGGGCCGTCCCACTACCGACCCGCACGAGGCGCTCAAGGGTTCGCTTGCGCCGATCGGAGGGCCGAAGGGAGCCGGACTGGCGCTCATGATCGATCTGCTCACTGGAGTCCTGTCTGGAACGACCGTGACCGGGGATGTCGGAAACCTTCTTGATGCGAGCAGGACGGCTAAAACGTCCCATCTGATGATCGCGCTGGATCCCGACAAGTTCATCGGAGGGACGGCGTTCGGTGAACTCGTCGACACGGTCCTGGCCACGATCTCGTCGATGGAACCAGCAGACGGAGGGCGGGTGTACTATCCCGGACTCGTCGAGCACGACCGGTCACTGGACGCAGCGGAGAACGGTGCCGACATCACCAACGAAGGGCTCGACCGGCTCAATCGCGAAGCTTCCATCTATGGCCTAAGTCCTTTGGTCTGAGTCGGTCGGGCGGCTGCAGGATTCCGCGAGATTCCTTGGCCCCTGCAGCCGTCTTCGACTCATTCCACGGTGATGCCGAGCTCGGAGGCGAAGAGTTCAGCGAAGAGCATGAGCTGAGTATCGTCGATGGTCGCTCCGCGCAGAGAGTGGGCTCCGGAGATCTTGTGCGGTTCCAAGCCCCGGATGTCGACGTTGCCGAGGGTGACGCCTTCGCATTGGAACACCCCGACACTGCTGCCCGGAAAAGCAACCCGGCTGACTTTGGCACGGTCGAGGTCGATTTCGTCGATCTTGCAGTCGCGGAACTCGACATCAGTGAGCTTCGATTCGCGCAGATTGAGGTAGGAGATGCGGCAGTTGGTGAAACGCACTTTCTCCCACACACTGTCGAATACCACGCCGGCCCCGATCCGTGTTCCGGAGATCTCGGTATGCAACAGGTTTCCACGGGTCATGTTCCAGGTGTCGGCACGGCAGTCCGTGATCTCCGTACCGGAGATCCGGGCTCCGGTGAGGTCGATCGGTGCGTCGGCATCGCCGAAGTTCACGTTCGTCATTCGGCAGTCGAGGAACGTCGCTTGGGTGGCGTCCGCCTCGGCGAGGTTGAGCTCCGTGAACTCCATGCCTTCGAGGAATTCCTCTGAACCAATATCGCCGAGGAGGCCTTCCACCAGTTCGCCGAGGTTGAGCTTCGGTGGGCGCGGAGCTGTAGTGACCATGCGCCCACCCTATCCGCTGTGTGTGACACAGTCGGCCCCTGCCCGACAGTCGTCTCCCGCACTAGACTGCAGGCATGAAGCCACTGACAACGATCCTGTCATTGCCCGTTGCCGACCCGCAGGCCACAGAGAACTTCTACTCAGAGGGACTTGGACTCGAAACAGACGGTGTGGAGGACGGCATCGTCGCGTTCGAGCTGCCGAACCTGTCGATCTTCTTCATCGCCGCCGACGAGTACGGACAGTACCTCGAACTCTCGGGTCAGCCGGGTTCGAAGAATCCGGTCCCGGGTGCCAGCATCATCTCGTGCGCATTTGCCACTCGAGCCGAGATTGACGAAGTGCTCAACCGTGCCGTCGCTGCCGGTGGATCAGCCGATGCGGGTCAAGACGTCGATGGCTCGTACATGGGCTATTTCGCTGACCTCGACGGTTACATCTGGGAACTCGTCGCCAATGAGCAGACGGCGAAGGCCGCCGGGGCCGAATAGCCCTCACATCCGCTGGTTGCGAGCACTCTCGTAGATGCACACGCCGGCGGCGGTGCCGAGGTTGAGGCTTTCGGCCGAGCCGTAGATCGGGACGGCCACGGACGAATCGCACAGTTCCAGATCCTCGGCGCTCATCCCCCACGCTTCGTTGCCGAAGACCCAGGTGGTCCGTGCGGTGAGATCCAGGCCGGTGTCCCACGGGTGGTGAAGATCGTGGGCTTCGTCGTTCGCATCGGCGGCGAGCACCTGCAGGCCGCGCGCACGGGCGAGTTCGGTCACCTCGGAGAGTCCGACGCCGGTGACCACGGGGATATGGAAGAGCGATCCGGCGGTCGAGCGCACGGTCTTGTCGTTGTAGACGTCCACCGAGGAGGAGGTGAGCACGACGGCATCGGCACCGGCGGCATCGGCCAGGCGGATGATGGTGCCGGCATTGCCGGGGTCGCGAACTTGAGAGAGGACGACGATGAGCTGCGCTTCCTTGTCGAGCACCGAAGTCAGCTCTACGTCGAGCGTCTTGCACACCGCCACGACGCCCTGAGAGTTCACGGTCGATGCGAGTTCTGTGAGCACCTCGGGGGTCACGATGCTGCACTGAATGCGTCCGTGCTTGGACGCGGCGATGAACTCCGAATTCTCCTGGGCGGCCTCGTCGGTGATGAAGAGCTCGACGACGGAGCCTTTCAACGCCAACGCCTCACGCACGGCCTGCGGGCCCTCGACGAGGAACTGTCCGGTCGACTTTCGGTCACGACGCTTGAGCAGCTTCGCAGCGTTCTTGATCCGCTTCGACTGGGGCGAGGAGATGACGTCAGGGAGTTTCATGAAACCGTGTTCTCGATCCGTTGAGAGGTGGAGGATGCGGTGGAAACCGCGGCCCAGACCGACGGACTGTCCAAGGACCGCCATCGGCAATGACCAACGGCCCCGAACCATGTCAGTTCGGGGCCGTTGACGATCACAGTGGTGACCGGTCAGTCACCGAGGTGACCGAATGTCTGTATGACGCTGCTCAGGCGGCGTCGGTCTTCGCTGCGTTGACGTCAGCAGGAAGTGCATCCTTGGCGACCTTGACCAGGTGCGCGAAAGTGGCCGAGTCGTTCACGGCGAGCTCGGCGAGCATGCGACGGTCGACCTCGACTCCAGCGGCCTTGAGACCCTGGATGAAACGGTTGTAGGTCATGCCGTTGGCGCGGGCACCAGCGTTGATGCGCTGGATCCAGAGACGACGGAAGTCGCCCTTGCGCTTGCGACGGTCCCGGTAGCTGTAGACCAGCGAGTGGATGACCTGTTCTTTGGCCTTGCGGTACAGGCGCGAACGCTGTCCGCGGTAGCCGCTTGCCCGGTCAAGGATGACCCGGCGCTTCTTGTGAGCATTGACCGCTCTCTTCACACGTGCCACGTGTTACTCCTTTGAAAAGTTCGTATCTGCCGGCGGTGCCGGACTCTGGTTCAAGCTGTGGCAGCCGGTTTCAGCTGCCCGTGGGAGATCCCGGAGACTGTCCGGGAAGAAAGACCCGAGAGGGGTCTCACCTGCCCTTGAGCTTGCCCAGAAGCTTGCGGGCCATGGCGCGGTCGCCGCCGGTGATTTCCTGATCGGTGGACACGCGGCGCTTACGACCCGAGGACTTGCCCTCGAACTTGTGCTGGTTGTTCACGCCTTCACGCATGATCTTGCCACTGCCAGTCACGCGCATGCGCTTTTTGGCGCTGCTGTTCGTCTTCTGCTTCGGCATAGTGCCGTTCTCCTTTGCAATTCGTTGCCGACGTCGACCGCCGGCAACTACTTCACACGCACAGACCAGGATGGACCTGGAACGCGACGCTACTTAATTTCTCACGCGTCGGGGCTTGCTGAGTTCTTCTCTGCAGCGACCCGATCGCGACGGGACTTCACCTCAGCGGATTTGCCCTTGGCACCTGCTGATGCCTTCCGGGCCTCCGCCTTGGCGTCAGACTTTGACTTGTGCGGGGCGATGACCATCACCATGTTGCGACCGTCGACTCGCGGGGACGATTCGACGGAGCCGAGGTCGGACACATCTTCGGCCAAGCGATTGAGCAGCTTGATGCCCATCTCGGGGCGGGACTGCTCACGTCCGCGGAACATGATCATGACCTTGACCTTGTCGCCGCCTTCGAGGAAGCGGGTGACGTGGCCCTTCTTCGTCTCGTAATCGTGTTCGTCGATCTTGAGACGGAAGCGGATCTCCTTGAGCGCAGTGTTCGCCTGGTTCTTCCGGGCTTCTCTGGCCTTCTGGGCAGATTCGTATTTGAATTTTCCGTAGTCCATGAGCTTGGCTACGGGTGGCTTCGCCTGCGGGGCTACCTCGACGAGATCGAGACCTGCCTCACCGGCGAGATCGAGTGCCTTGCGAATGGCAACGATACCGACCTGTTCACCATTGGGTCCGACCAACCGGACCTCGGGAACCCGAATCCGGTCATTGATGCGCGTCTCGCTGATGTGTTCACTCCTTTTTGCTCAAATGTGGTCGTGGCAACGAAAAAGGCTCCCGTTGACACATGCAAAGGGAGCCTGCACACACGAGCAGTACGGTAGACGTACGTTCAGTGAATACACCTCGATCTGCATCCGCTCGGACAGAATCCGAAGGACAGATCTCTGGACCCGATCGCTCTTCGCGATCAAGGTGGGAGACAGACTCCGCTTCGCACCAGCTACCAGTGTACTACGCTTCATGACTCTTCGCACATCGAGGCCCTGGTGTGATCGCCGCATTGATTTATATGTCAAGCTTATGGCATGAGTTCTGAAGAATCTGTTCCCGCCGAGGCGATCGACGACGTTACGCGCGACATCGCCGAGGTGCCCGCCGTCGAGGTCATCACCTCCAGTGCCGTCCATCTCATGTCCGCCGCCGCCGTCAAGTGCGGTCTGGCCGAGGACTCCGCTGAAGGCCGCGGCGCCGACCTCCAAGACCTCGATGAGGCCCGCAAGCTCATCACAGCATTGGCCGGCTTCGTCACCGGCGCCGCCACCGTGATCGGCGACCACCACGCCCGCCCGCTGCGCGACGGACTGCGCAGTCTGCAGCTGGCCTTCCGCGAGGCCTCCGAGATCCCCGACGCCCCCGGCGAAGGCCCCGGAGAGAAGTTCACCGGCCCCGTCCGCTGACCCTCCGCGCCGACCGCTCTCCCCGCGGCCCTCGATCATCGATCGGGGGCCGCGTTCTTTTCCTCATTCGCCGAGGCGGGCGATGACTCCGGTCATCAGATCACCCTCGACATCGTCGTATCCCGGCCCGAACTGACCAAACCGGAGACCGTTGATCAGCCCGATGATCGCGACCCAGATCGTGATGGTCTCCATGATGATGTCGTCGCCGTAGTCGAGGCCGAGCTCTTCGAGCCCTTCGCGCAGAGGCGTGAGTGCGTTCCCGTCAGCAGAGTAGGCACTCTTCTGACCAGTCTCTTCGGCGTCGGCCGTCAGCTCCGCCACCAAAGCTGCAAGTGTGACCATGATCCGTGTTCCCGGCACCGTGGTCTCCTCGTGTGGAGCCTCGTAGCCGGCGATCGGAGTGCCGTAGATGAGCGCCCACCTGTTCGGGTAGGCGCGAGACCATTTCAGCATCGTCAGCGCCAGCGTTTCCACGCTCCGCTCCTCCGCCAATGCGACATCGACGGCATCGGCGATCTGCGTGAAGGCGTCGCGGATGAGGATCGTCAGCAGTTCGTCGCGGCTCTGCACATACCGGTAGACGGCACTCGAGACGACACCGAGCTCGCGGGCGATCGCTCGCAGCGACAGACCGGCGACGCCTTCGTCGTCGATCATCCGATTGCCGATCTGTGTGATATGTGCTTCCGTCTCAAGCCGCGCACGCTGCCGCGGGGTCGTGTGATCCATGCCGACACCCTACGGTCCGAGAGCGTCAATAACAAAAGTGAGCACTGCTCTTGTTTTCAGTGGCTGACAGCTTTAGGCTCGTTTGAGAGAGCACTGCTCTCGGAGATACTTTCGGGAACTCATCACATGAAGGACTTAACGCCATGACCACTGCACTCATCATCGGACACGGACAGATCGGCGCAGAGATCGCCGCTCAACTCAGCGAAGCCGGGACCACGGTCCGGATCGCCACTCGCTCTGGCGGCGGAAACGCAGCCACGAGCTCGACTGCGCCTTCGAAATCGACCACAACCTCGATACTGACGAGGGCCTCCGCACCCTCAGCAGCCGATACCGCGCGCCCGTCCGCTGCTTCGGCAATCGCCGGGTCCACCGCCGACACGCCCGCGACCACGGCTGCGCCCGTTCCCACTCACATCAAGGCCGACGCAAGCGATCGCGAACAGCTCGTCGAGGCCGCCCTTGGCGCCGACGTGATCTTCGCCTGCGCCCACGCAGCCTATGACAGCCGAGTCTGGGAACGGGTCCTTCCGGCACTCGATGCTGCGGTCCTCGACACCGCCGCAGAACTCGACATCCCCGTCGTCTTCCCCGAATCCGTCTATGCCTTCGCCGGACTCGATCGACCGATCACGGAGGACTCCCCCTTCGCCCCCGTCGATGACAAGGGTCGGATCCGGCAGCGCCTCCTTCAGGCGCGTGCGGCACATCCGGCCACCTCGGCGAGCGTCATCGCAGGTGACCTGCTCGGCAGGACTGCGGAACCGAAGACCTCGGTGGTCCGGATGTGCATCACGGAACCGATCGCCCACGGACGGCGAGCGTTCGTCCCCGCTCGTTCCGATGTCGCCCACGGGATCACGGTCATCGCCGACCTCGCGGCAGCGATGATCCGGGCGGCCGAACTGCTGGCCGACGACACCGCGGGGACGCACCGGCTCCTCCTCGCTCCCGCATCGAATCCGACTCTCGGCGAGATCGCCGAGTTCACGCACGCCGAACTCGGCTCCCGGGCGAAGCGACCGCTGGCGCTGCCCCACTGGGTCATCCGGGCGATCGGACTGTTCGACCGCTCGATGTATGAGGTGGGTCAGCTCGCTCCCGTCTGGTACGAGCCGTGCATCATCGAGCAGGGCGTCCTGGCAGGCTCTGTCCCGACGACCGATTGGCGCGACGGCGTCCGCCAGATGCTCTGATTCCCGCGACGGCACGAGCCTCGTGCCGGGAGCCCGACCGCGACGGAACGACCTCTACTTGAGGAAGATTCCGTTGCCCGGCCCCAGCGGCAGGTCGAAGACGAACCAGATGCCCAGCAGCATGGCCCAGGCCAGCCAGAACGGTATGACGAACGGGAACATCCGGGAGATGACCGTCCCCAACCCCGCATTCGGCTCATACCGGCGGACGAGGCCGAGCAGGACGATCATGTACGGGTTGAGAGGGGTGATGACCTGGGTGGCCGAGTCACCGACGCGGAACCCGGCTTGGATGAACGCCGGTTCGTACCCGAGCAGGGAGAAGAGCGGGACGAATACGGCAGCCATGAGCGTCCACATCGATGATCCGGAGATGATGAACAGGTTGAGCACGCTGGCCAGGAGCATGAATCCGATGACCGCGGCGAATCCGGTCAGACCGATCGCTTCGAGGCCGTCGGCACCGGCGACGGCGATCCACGAACCGATGCCGGTCCAATTGAACAGGGCGATGAACTGGCCGAGGATGAACGCGAGGATGAGGAACGACATCATGTCGATGATCGATTGACTCATCATCCTCACCAGGTCATTCATCGATCGCACGGTGCGGACGACGAAGCCGTAGACGACGCCCATGAGCATGAAGTAGGCGAAGACGATGAAGACGATCGATGACAGCAGCGGGGACTCCGGGAGGAATCCGCCGTCTTCGTTCCGCCATGGGGAGTTCGGGATGAGCACGGAGAACAGGATCACCGCGGTCAGCAGCAGTGCCGCCGCCAGCGACCAGATCAGTCCTCGCTTCTCCTCCGGTCCGAGTTCGGCCTTGATCTCGGTGGAATCGCCCTCGCCCGAGGACTCGGACGGGGCATCTGATTTCGCCGAGGCATTCCCGTACGGGCTGTCGGGTGCTTGGTATTCGCGGGCGAGCCCGCTCGCCGCGGCGTTCGCGTATTCGCGGGGCACTCCCTTTCGCACCATATTCGGCTCGATGAGGCGGTCGATGATGAATCCGGCGATGACGGCCAGCACGATCGACGAGGCGATGTTGAAGTAGTAGTTCGATACCGGGTTGACCGCGGTGTAGTCGGTGTTCGGCAGGGTCTCCATCACCGAGGTGGTGATCCCGGCGAACAGTGCGTCGAGGCTCGTGGGCACGATCGATGTCGAATACCCGGCACCGGTGGCGGCGAACCCGCCGATGAGACCGGCCATCGGATGCCGACCGGCAGCTTTGAACACGAGTGCGGCCAGAGGCGGGATGATGACGAAGGCCGAGTCGGCCATGATCGACCCGACCACCCCGACGAATCCGACGGCGTACGGCAGCAGCCACTTCGGGCTCTTGCCGAAGGCGATGCGCACGGCGGCGGCGAGCATTCCCGACTTCTCGGCCACACCGACGGCGAGCAGGATCGGCAGCACGGTGGCCAGGGGCGGGAACCCGATGTAGTTGTCGCCCATCGTCGTGGTCAGCCAGGACAGGCCCTCACCGGTGAACAGCCCCTTGATTGCGATGGTCTCGTCACCGCCGGGGATGGCCACGGTGATATCGGCCATGGCCATAGCCGTGGAGACGAGACCGGTGATGATGAAGAGCCCGAGGAACAGAGTGAATGGTTCGGGCAGTTTGTTTCCGATGCGTTCGATCCAGTCGAGTGCGCGCTGGCCGAAACCGACTTTCCCATCAGTCGTCGTCGACATAAGCAGTCCTTCTTCTCGTTGGCGAGGAGCTGGGTACGGCGGTGGTCTCAGTCGAAGAAGTGCTCGACGTCGATCGTTCCCCCGTCGCGGGCGAATTCATCGGTCACCTCGGCTGCGAGGGCATCGTCTGCGAGGAAGTCCAAGGCAGTGCACGCGAGCCCGTAGGCTGCGTCGAGTGCCGCGGATTCCGCGGCGGGGGTCTGCGCAGCTGCAGCGAATTCACGGGTATGCAGGGCCACCTCGGCGTCGGCGGTCTTGATGAGCGGATGGATGCCGGGAATCCGGTAGGAGACGTTGCCGAAGTCCGTGGACGCGGCGATTGATTCGTCGAGGACGCCGGCGGGAAGCGGATGGCGGCCGCGGGTCTGTTCATGTTCGGCCCACCGGGCGGTCAGCGCCTGGTTCGTGCGCACAGGCAGCGAGGGCGGGTGTTCGTCCCAATCGACGGTGACACCTGTGCCGGTCATGAGCGCGGCGCCCTTCGCCGCGGCCTCGACCCGGTCGGAGAGCTCCTTGAGCGTGTCCGGGAACTTCGAACGGACATAGCACTGCACTGTGGCGGATTCTGTGATGATCGACGGCCTCGTTCCGCCGTCGCTGATGACGGCGTGCAGGCGGGAGATCGGAGGCATCTGCTGGCGCAGCAGGCCGAGTCCCTGGTAGAAGAGGTTCGCCGCATCGAGGGCGTTGCGTCCCATGAACGGCTGTGCCGAGGCGTGGGCGGCGACTCCCGAATACGTGACCGTGAGCAGGCGGCGGCCCAGCCACACCTGGTCGGCGCAGTCGTAGCCGTACCCGTGGACCATGATGGCCGCGTCGAGCCCGTCGAAGGCACCGCCGCGGGCCATGACTTCCTTGCCCGAGTGGCCTTCCTCGGCCGGGGTTCCCAGCAGCACGACAGTGCCCGGCACGGCCTCGGGGTCTTTCTCGAACAGGGATTGGAGGGCGAGGAAGGCGCCGACTCCTGCGGTGGCGATGATGTTGTGCCCACACGCGTGACCGATCTCCGGCAGGGCGTCGTACTCGGCGAGGATCGCAATCGTGCGCCCGCGGCCGGATCCGGTCGTGGCCCGGAGGGTGGTGTCGACGCCGTAGAGTCCCGTGTCGACGTCGACCCCATGTCTTTCCAGCACCGAGGCGACCGCAGCCACCGAATCGAACTCTTCGAAGGCGGTCTCGGCCAGGCCATGGATGGTGTGGAGCAGATCCGTGAGGTCACCCTTCACGGCCTCCAGACCTGCCGCGATGCGGGAACGACTCGTCTCCGGGGCGCCGGTGAAGTCGGAGACCCACTCAGCGGCCTGCGCGGCCCGAGTCCGGGTCTGGCGAGCCATCTCGTCGAGGTAGCTGCCATCGGGTGCGGTCGAGTGGCCGAGGTCACGGATGTCGCTCATGGGTCACAAGCATAGGCGCCTTGCCGATCTGACACGCCCGGAACAGTCAGACTTCGACGAGGCGGATGGCCAGAGAATCGATCTTCGCGACGAGGTCTTCGTCACCGGCCACGGTCTCTTGGAACCGGCGGACTTCCTCCGGTGGCACTTCGGTTTCGACACCGAGTGTGATGCCGAGCTCCGGCCCACCGAGGTGGACGCTGCTGCTGCCGGGGCTCACACCGAGCCTGGCCAACCAGGGGAAGGACTCGGCGATGGCACGCAGACGCTGGGCCACCTCGGCGTCGGCCCATGACGGCGTCCACGGCTGGGACTGCACGAACGCGAACATGGCCGGTCGGCGCAGCAGGAATGAGGTTTCGGCCCCGGGGTCGAGCACGACGAGTTGGGATTCGGCCTCGATCGCCCCGAGGACCAGCCGTTCGGACTCGATCGGTACGGGCCGGGCATCGGCATGCCACGCCGTCAGCGGTGGGATTCCGGAGAAACCCGGGGTGCACTCGCGTCCGTCCTCGGCCTGGAGGCGGACCATCGCCATCTCCGAGGAGTTGTCGGCCATCAGACCGTTGGCTCCGACCTCCTGGTCGACGACCATCGGCACGATCGGGGCGTAGAGCCTGGCCCCGGACAGTGCCTGGACGACTCGTTGGTGCGCGGCCGGGTCCAGAGGTGCCTGAGCGACCAGGTTCATGGCTTCGAGCAGGGCCGGGTCGGCCAGGCCGGAGTCACCGGAGAACGGGTTGGGTTTGAGGTCCCGGCCCGCCCACGCCTGTCCGGCTGAATCCGTTGGGGTGTGGGCGCCGTCCGCCGGGTCGGCAGACGGGGTGGACCGGGGCTCGTCCGGTTCGTGGGAGTGTGTGCTCACAGGCTCACCGTCCTGCGACGTCGAGGGCTTCTTCCAGGGTGAACTTGCCGGCGTAGAGGGCCTTGCCCACGATTGCGGAGTCGACGCCGTAGGGCACGAGCTCACGGAGGGCACGCAGGTCATCGAGACTGGAGACTCCGCCGGATGCGACGATCGGAGACTCGGTCTTCTGCGCGAGGTCCTTGAGGAGTTCGACGTTGGGGCCCTGCAGGGTGCCGTCCTTGCGCACATCGGTGACGACGTAGCGGGAGCAGCCGGCGGCTTCGAGGGTGGCCAGCACCTCGTAGAGGTCGCCGCCGTCCCGCGTCCAGCCGCGGGCGGCCAGGGTGGTTCCGCGTACGTCGAGGCCGATGGCGACCTGGTCGCCGAAACGGGCGATCATCTCGGCTGTCCATTCGGGGTTCTCCAGGGCAGCGGTGCCGATGTTGACCCGCTCGGCTCCGGTGTCGAGTGCGCGTTCGAGGCTTTCGGTGTCACGGATTCCGCCGGAGAGTTCGACCTTGATCCCCACTGCCTTGACGACCTGATTGAGCAGGTCGGAGTTCGATCCGCGTCCGAAGGCGGCGTCGAGGTCGACGAGGTGGATCCATTCGGCGCCGCGGTTCTCGAAGTCCTGGGCGGCGTCGATGGGTGAGCCGTAGTCGGTTTCGGTTCCGGCTTCGCCCTGGACGAGACGGACGGCCTTGCCGTCGGCGACGTCGACGGCGGGGAGGAGGACCAGCTTGTTCGAACTGTCTGTCATTGTGACCTTTCTGCCAGGGTGCCACGGGGTTTGCGGGCAACCATAGTCGGTGTGCTCGGTCAGGAGCTGAGTGCGTCTGTGGTGTTGGTGCCGGTGCGGCCGGAAACGCTGTCCGGACTGCTGTCGACGGCGAACGAGGCGAGCCAGTTGCGAAGCAGTCCGGCGCCCGCCGCCGCGGATTTCTCGGGATGGAACTGCGCGGCCCAGGTGGTGCCGTCTTCGACGGCGGCGATGAAATCGCTGCCATGGCGGGCGGTCGTCACCGTCGTGTCCGCAGGCGGCTCGACCGCGGCATAGGAGTGGACGAAGTAGAAGCGTTCGTCCCCGATGCCGGCGAACATGGCCGAGTCCGCGGGCGCGTCGACCTTCGACCAGCCCATATGCGGGATGACCGGGGCCTCGAGCGCGGTGACGGCTCCGGGCCACAGACCGATGCCTTCGGTCTTGACTCCGTGCTCCTGACCGCGGGAGAAGAACACCTGCAGACCGACGCAGATGCCGAGCAGCGGTCGGCCCTGTGCGTGGCGGGCAAGGATGAGTTCGACTCCCCCGACCTTCTCCAGTCCGGCCATCACGGCGGAGAAGGCACCGACGCCGGGAACCAACAGTCCGTCGGAGTCGTTGATGACATCATGGTCGTCCGTGAGCGTGACCTCGGCGCCGGCCGCGGCGACCGCGCGCACGGCCGAGCGGACATTGCCTGCTCCGTAGTCGAGGACGGCGACGGTCGTCATCGCTTCGCGCCCCTGCTCAGCACCGACCAGATCCTCCACAGGGAGAATCCGAGGACGATGGCGCCGAGTGCGGCAACGACCCAGGCGACGGTGTTCCCACCCAGGCCCAGCGCAATGCCGAAGGCGGCGACGAGTCCGGCCAGGACGGCGGCGATGATCCACAGCAGTGCCGTGCGTGCCATGGCGGCACGGCCCGGGCTCATGGTGGCGGCGCTGGCCTGCAGCTTCGTCATCGATGAGGTCGGAATATTGCCGTCGATGTCTTCTGCGGCAACGGTTTCGAGCAGCAGCCCTTCGAGCACGTCGGGCAGGTTCTTCAGCGCCAGTCCGGCCGGCACGTCGGATTCGCGGCTGCCGTGGCGGTAGTGGCCGGCATCAATCTGCTCTTCGCTGCGCACGAGGAGGAGGACCTCATGTTTGCCGGCGAGCTTCGAGATCGCTGCGGCCGCCTCGTTGCCGGCTTGGACATCGGTGTCGGCGAGGACGATTCCACTGAATTCGCCGATCGGCACGATGGTGCCGGAGATGTTCGAGAGCACGCAGGCGGCGGCGAGCTGCTGGGCGACCCCGAACGGGGTCACGATGACGGTCGTGCTCACAGGACTCCCTTGGTGCTGGGAACGGAGTTGCTTCGCGGGTCGGTTTCGACGGCCTCGCGCAGCGCCCGGGCGAAGGCCTTGAACTCGGCTTCGACGATGTGGTGCGGGTCGCGGCCGCGGACGAGGTCGAGGTGGACGGTGAGTCCGCCGTTGAAGGCGATGGACTCCAGCGAGTGGGACGTCATCGATCCGGTGAAGTGACCGCCGATGAGGTGGTACTGCTGACCTTCGGGTTCGCCTTCGTGGACGAAGTAGGGACGGCCGGAGACATCGACGACGCACTGAGCCAGTGCTTCGTCCAAAGGCACGGCGGCGAATCCGTAGCGGCGGATGCCGACCTTGTCGCCGAGTGCTTCACGCAGGGTCTGGCCGAGCACGATGGAGGTGTCTTCGACGGTGTGGTGGACGTCGATGTGGGTGTCGCCGGTGGCGGTGATGTCGAGGTCGATCATCGAGTGCTTCGACAGGGCGGTGAGCATATGGTCGAAGAACGGCACGCTCGTCGAGATGTTCGAGGTGCCGGTGCCGTCGAGGTCGACGGACACGGACACCGTGGACTCGGAGGTGGTGCGTGAGTTCTGGGCCTGCCTCATGGAGTGCCTTTCGTCGGGGCGGCGGATGACGGGGTCGGGGTCTGCGGACGGTCTGCGAGGACCTCCGGTGATTCGGCGAGGATCTCGTCGATGGCGGTCAGAAACGCTTCGGTCTCATCCTCGGTGCCGGCGTTGACGCGGGCATGGCCGGTGATGCCGATATCGCGGATGAGGACTCCGCGGTTGAGCAGCCTCTGCCACAGATCGGCCGGTGAGGCGATGTTGCCGAAGAGGACGAAGTTCGAATCGCTGTCGTGCACGCTGAAGCCGACCTCGGCGAGGTGGCTGGCCATCCGGTTGCGTGAGTCGATGAGTCGGTCGACGTTGCCCAGCAGCAGCTCCGCGTGTTCGAGTGCCGTGCAGGCCAGCACCTGCGTGATCTCGGAGAGGTGGTAGGGCAGACGGACGAGGCGGAGGACGTCGATGAGTTCAGGAGCGGCGATGGCGTAGCCCAAACGCAGTCCGGCGCAGGCGAAGGCCTTGCTCATGGTGCGGGAGACGACGAGGCGGGGGCGGCCCTCCAACAGGGTCATCGCCGAGGATTTGGCGGGGCGGGAGAACTCCGCATACGCCTCGTCGACGATGACGATTCCCGAACAGTTGTCGTAGGCGGCTTCGATGACGTCGAGGCCGATCGACGTGCCAGTCGGGTTGTTCGGGGTGCAGAGGAAGACGATGTCCGGATTCGCGCGGGACACCTCGGCGGCGACCGTGTCCGCATCGAGAGTGAAGTCGTCCCTGCGTTCGACGTGCTGCCATTCGGCACCGGTGCCCGTGGTGATGAGCGGGTGCATCGAATAGGAGGGAGTGAACCCGAGGACGGTGCGTCCGGGTCCGCCGAAAGCCTGCACGATATGGCTGAGCACTTCGTTCGAACCGTTGGCTGCCCAGATCATGGACGGATCGAGTTCGACGGCGTCGCCCGCGCGTTCGTTCACTCCGTCGAGGTAGCTCACGAGGTGTTCGCGCAACGCGGTGAATTCGCGGTCGGGATATCGGTTGAGTCCGGAGAAGTGATCGTCGACCGCGGCGCGCATGCTGTCGACGACGATGTCCGGAAGCGGATAGGCGTTCTCATTGACGTTGAGCTGAACCGGCACATTGAGGTGCGGAGCCCCGTAGGGCTTGAGGCCGACGAGGTCGGAACGCACTGGCAGAGATTCGATGTTTCCCACGGCGATCATTCTACCGAGAGACCCCTGCCGCCCGGGCGGCGGGTCGGGCCGCGAGACTCGCCGAGGCGGACGGATCCGCCCTGCCCTCAGCGGACGGGGACGTCGAGGGTCTGGCCCGGGTGGACTGTCGGGGTGTCCAGGTGGTTGATCTCGACGATATCGGCCACGACGTCACGGGTGTCGCGGTCGATGCCGAGATTCGAAGCCACGGTCCACAGCGATTCGCCTTCGCCGACGACGACGGCCTCGGCGTCGATGCCGATACTCTCCGCCTCCGGTTCAGCGACGGCGGCGGCCGAGAACGACTGGGTGGCGAGGAGGAGCGCTCCGCCGATGATGACGAGAGCGACCAGCAGGGTCCGGAGAAGGCGCACAGCCTGGCGTCCACGAGTGGTCAGGCGCAGCCCGGTGTTCTGTGCAGACATCGCATTACCTCTTTCATTCGTACGATTCCACCAGCAATCGGTAGAACGTCTGTTCTATTCAACATGCCAATCGAACAAATGTCCAGTCCAACTCGAACATCTATGCGACAATGAGAGGGAACCAGCGTTGTTGATTGATCTGTCAGAACCATCTCAGTCGGCACTGACACGAGAATTTCCGAAGCGGAGATCACGGCGTTCAGCGGCAGGGAATAGAACGAAGGGGAACGAGCAATGGTTCAGAACAAACGAGGCAGAGGCAGGCCTCGCAACGAAGATGTTGCCAGCGAGATCGCTGCCGCTCGCAGCGATGACGACGTGGTCCAGATCCCTGAGGGGTCGACCGGTGAGGGCGACTTCCGCCTCACTCCTCGCCAGCGCCTCGTACTCGAAACCATCGAACGCGCTGTCGTCACCAACGGCTACCCGCCGAGCATGCGCGAGATCGGCAGGGCCGCAGGACTCGCCTCACTCTCGAGCGTCGCCCACCAGCTCGCCCAGCTCGAACGCCTCGGCTATGTCCGTCGCGATCCGAAGCGCCCGCGTGCCATCGAGGTGGTCAATCCCTTCGAGGAGGAAGAGGCCGAGCGCGCGAAGTACGAGGAGCTCGCCAACAACACCGTCCAGGTTCCGGTCGTCGGACGCATCGCCGCCGGTGGTCCGATCCTGGCCGAGCAGGAGGTCGACGACGTCTTCTCCCTGCCGACCCAGGTGGTCGGCTCCGGTGAGATGTTCCTGCTCAAGGTCGTCGGCGATTCGATGATCGAAGCCGCCATCTGCCACGACGACTGGGTGGTCGTACGCAAGCAGCATACGGCTGACAACGGTCAGATCGTCGCAGCGCTGCTCGACGGTGAGGCCACGGTGAAGACGCTCAAGCGCAAGGCCGGTCAGCAGTGGCTGATGCCGCAGAACGAGAACTACGAGCCCATCGACGGCACCTACGCGCAGATCATGGGACTCGTCGTTGCTGTCATCCGCCGCCTCTGAGTCGCCTCTGAGTCGCCTCTGAGTCTCCGTCCAACGGCACGGCATGAAAGCCCGCGACCTCCTCGGTCGCGGGCTTTCGTGGTTCAGTCAGTCGGTTTCCGGCCATCAGCCGGTCAGCTGATCGTCATATCAGTCGTCATCGGTCTCGGCCAGCCGTGCCAGGCTCTTGCGGACGAGCCCGGAGTTCGTCGTCGGCCACATCCTCGGCATCGAGTTGACGAGGAATCCGGCGTAGCGGGCCGAACGCAGCCGGGAATCGAGCACGGCGACCACTCCCCTGTCATCGGTCGAACGGATGAGCCGTCCGGCTCCCTGAGACAGGCGCAGCGCGGCGTGTGTGGCTGACACGGCCATGAATCCGTTGACTCCGCGCTGGTCGGCATCGCGTGCCCGGGCCTGCATGAGCGGGTCGTCGGGACGTGGGAACGGCAGACGGTCGATGATGACCAGGCGGTTCGTCCGCCCCGGCACGTCGACTCCCTGCCACAGGGACATGGTCCCGAACAGGCAGGTCTGATCATCGGCCGTGAACTGGGAGACCAGCGCAGGCAGTCCGTCGTCGCCCTGCAGCAGGATCGGAAAATCGAGCTTGTTCCGCAGGTGTTCGGCTGCCGCATTCGCTGCCGCGCGGGAGGAGAACAGTCCCAAGGCACCGCCGTTCGAGGCTTCGACGAGTTCTTCGAGCTCGGTCAGGGCTTCGTCGCTCAGCCCGCTTCGTCCGGGCTTGGGCAGGTGGGAGGCGACGTAGAGGATGCCCTGTTTCCCATAGTCGAAGGGTGATCCGACGTCGAGGCTGTCCCATTTCGGGGCATCCGGTCCGAAGAGCCCCAATGAGGCAGCGACCGCGTCGAAGTTCCCGCCCAGAGACAGGGTCGCCGAGGTGGCCACGACCGTGGATTCTTCGAAGATGCCGTTGCGCATGGTTCCGGCGACACTCAGGGGCGCGACGACGAGGTTCGTCGTCTCTTTCTCCCTGAAGGTCGAGCGAGAGAGCCAGATGACGTCGTTCTTGCCCGGGTCGCAGAAGCGTTCGGCGAGTTCGAAGATCTCCTGACAGCGGGCCTTGGCCATCTGTCGACCGGCATCGGCGTCCTCGGTCTTGCCGCCGATGTCGTTGATGATCTGTCGTGCTGAGTCGCGGATCTGCGCCATGGCCAGTCCGAGCGCTTCGCTCAGATGCAGGATGAGGCCTTCGGGCACCGATTTCTGGGCGCGTTCGAGGGCTGCCGCGGCGGAATCGAGCAGGGAGACGACTCCGTCTTGGACGGTGGTGTGTTTGCGGACGGAACTCGTCGCCGCCGAGAGCATGCTTGTGTTGATCTGACCGGACAGGGCGCTGGTCACCCGGTCCTTGAGTTCGTGCGCCTCGTCGATGATGATGACATCGTGTTCGGGCAGAACGTTCAATTCCCCGAAGGCGTCGATGGCCAGCAGGGCGTGGTTCGTCACGACGATATCGGCCTCGGCGGCCTTGTTCCGGGCGAGTTCGGCGAAGCATTCGGTGAACAGCGGACAGTTCGAACCGAGGCAGTCGAAGGCGTTGACTGACACCTGTGACCAGGCACGATCGCTGACACCGGGCATGAGGTCGTCCCGGTCGCCCGTATCTGTGGTCTTCTCCCAGGTGCGGATCCGTTGGATCTCCTCCCCCAGGCCGGAGCGCTCGGCGGGTTTGCGTCCCGCCTCGGCGTCGGCGCCGAGGTCGAAGAGCATTCCCTCTCCTTCGTCGGGGTAACCGCCGGCGAGCTTGTGTTTGCACACGTAGTTCCGCCGCCCCTTGAGCAGCGCCGCCCTGGGCAGCGGATCGAGGTCGTTCTTCGCGGCCTTGAACAGTCGCGGCAGGTCGCGGTGGATGATCTGCGTCTGCAGGGCCAGAGTCGCCGTGGACACGACGACCTTTCCTCCCGTACGGGTGACGTATTCGGAGGCCGGGACGAGGTAGGCCAGGGACTTGCCGGTGCCGGTACCGGCCTGTACGAGCAGGTGGATTCCCTTGTCCAGCGCCGAGGCGACGGCTTGGGCCATCTCCTGCTGACCAGCGCGCGACGATCCGCCGATGGCTCCGACAGCGGATTCGAGGAGGTTGTCGACAGCTTTCACTCGTCGATGACCAGGTCCGGACGTTGGAATTCGCGCAGTTCGTCGACGAGTTCGGTCGGCACCTTCGCCTGCAGGCTGGTGCCTTCTGCGCCGTGGGTTTCGTGTTCGACCGTGCCGAGGGCGTAGATCTTCGACACGAGGTCACCGCGTTCATAGGGGATGAGCACGGTCATGTCGATGTCGGGGACGGGCAGGCGGTCCTCGATGGCCTCGATGAGGTCATCGATGCCTTCCTTCGACACGGCGGAGACGAACTGGGCCTGCGGATACTCTGCGCGCAGGCCGGTGATCACGGCCTCCTCGGCGATATCGGCCTTGTTGAACACGAGCAGTTCGGGGATGTTCCCGGTCTCGACCTCTCCCAGGACGTCGCGCACGGCCTGGATCTGTCCGTGCGGATCCGGGTGGGAGGCGTCGACGACGTGGAGGAGCAGATCCGAACCAGCGGCCTCCTCCAGGGTCGAGCGGAAGGCTTCGACGAGCTGGTGGGGCAGGTTGCGAACGAAACCGACGGTGTCGGTGTAGGTGAAGACGATGCCGTCGGCGGTCTTGGCCTGACGGACGGTCGGATCGAGGGTGGCGAACAGGGCGTTCTGCACCATCACCTCGGCGTCGGTGATCAGGTTGAGCAGGGAGGATTTGCCCGCGTTCGTGTACCCGACGATCGCGACGGAGGGCACGTGGTGGCGGGCCCGGTTCTTCCGCTTCGTCTCACGTGAGGGTGCCATCGCGTTGATCTCGCGGCGCAGCTTCGACATCCGGGCGCGGATGCGGCGTCGGTCGAGTTCGATCTTCGTCTCACCGGGTCCGCGGGAGCCGATTCCGGCACCGCCGGCGACACGGCCACCGGCCTGGCGGGACAGCGACTCGCCCCAACCGCGCAGGCGGGGAAGGAGGTATTCGAGTTGGGCGAGTTCGACCTGGGCCTTTCCTTCGCGGGACTTCGCGTGCTGGGCGAAGATGTCGAGGATGAGCGCGACGCGATCGACGACCTTGACCTTGATGACGTCCTCGAGTCCGCGCCTCTGGCTGGGGGCGAGTTCGGAGTCGATGATCACGGTGTCGGCACCGACGGAGGCGACGACGTCGGCGAGTTCGGCGGCTTTGCCCTTGCCGAGGTAGGTGCTGGCATCGGGTTTGTCGCGGCGCTGAATGAGGGCGTCGAGGACTTCGGAACCGGCGGTTTCGGCCAGCGCCGCGAGCTCGCGGATCGAGTTCTCGGCTTCGGCCTGGGTGGTGTTCCAGATGCCGGCGAGGACGACGCGTTCGAGGCGGACCTGACGGTATTCGACCTCGGTGATGTCTTCGAGCTCGGTGGAGAGTCCGGCCACTCGGGTGAGGGCGGCGCGCTCGGCGAGGTCGAACTGGTCATCCTCGGGGGTGGTGTCGTGATCGTCGAGGGCTTGGGCGCCTCGGGAGAGCACACGGTCGAGCATCGCGTTGCGACGCTCTTTGTCTTCAGACGTCATTCATTCCTTTGTTCTCTGCCGCCCGCACGGAATTTCACGTGAGGGCGTCGTCATGCTTGGCATCGGTCATCGCGATGCGCACCGACGGTGGTGTCCGTCAATTCTCCCACAGCCGTCTAGACTGAAACGGTGTCAGAGCACTATTTCACCGAATCGCCGAGCAGCGAGGCCAAGTCGCGGGAGCTCAACCTCGAGTTGGCTGGTCGCGCCGTCACCGTCGAAACCGTATCAGGCACGTTTTCGCCCACTCGCCTCGACCTCGGCACGGCTGTGCTGCTGCGGCATCTGCCGCAGCCTCCGGCCGGCGAGATCCTCGATCTCGGCTGTGGTTGGGGGCCGATCGCCCTGCACACGGCCCTCGATGCCCAGGACGCCGAGGTGGCTGTGCGGGTGTGGGCGCTCGACGTCAACTCCCGGTCCTTGGAAGCCACTGCGGCGAATGCGCGCAGGCTCGGCCTCAAGACGATCAACACCGTCACGGCCGCAGATGTTCCCGACGATGTGCAGTTTGCAGCGATCCGGTCGAACCCGCCGATCCGCATCGGCAAGGAAGCACTGCACGAACTCTTGGAAACATGGCTGCCGCGCCTGGCCCCGGGCGGCCGCGCCGACCTGGTCGTGTCGAAGAATCTCGGCGCCGATTCCCTGCAGAAGTGGATCGCTGAGATGCTCGGCGACGGCTGCGAGGTCGTGCGCACGGGCTCGTCGAAGGGCTTCCGCGTGATCACGGTCGAGCGCGACTGACTCAGCTGATCGTGCCGCGGGCGACGAGGACTGCAGGGCCTGCGAGGCTGACGCGTCCGCTCGTGCCTTCGGCATCGGGTTCGATTTCGATGCGCAGCTGACCGCCGGGCACATCGACTCGCCACTGCAGAGGCGACTTCTCGCCGGCCCAGTGATGGGCTGCGATCGCCGCCGCGCAGGCACCGGTTCCACAGGATCGGGTCTCTCCGACGCCGCGTTCGAACACGCGCATGCGCAAGGCGCCCTCTCCCCCGGCCACATCGGAGCGGGCCGGTTCCATGACGATGTATTCGACATTCGACCCCTGTGGCGGTACGGGGTCGAGGATCGGGGCATCGCGCAGATCGGCTGCTGCGAGCTCGGCGTTTTCGGCCAGGGCGACGACGGTATGCGGGTTGCCGGTGGCCACCCGCAGTCCGGGTCGGGCGACCTCGATGCCGCCGGTGTCGACGAGCACCGAACTCGTTGGGTCGAGTGACCAGTCGCCCATGTCGATCGTGTACCACGCATCGCTGGCAGATCCAGGTCCGGACGTGCCGGTGCCGACGACGTCGTCGCCGGTCTGCACTCCGAGCCCGGGGTTGAGGGTGGTGCGCACCGTTTTGATGCCGTCGCGGGTGCCGACGAGGATGTCGCGGGCATCTGCGGGCACGCGACCGCTGGTGACGAGCGCGTGAGCGAAGACACGCACACCGTTGCCGCACATCTCGGACAGGCTGCCGTCGTTGTTGTAGTAGTCCATGAACCATTCGGCTCCGGCTTCGGCCTGCTCGGCGGCCCCCGGGATGCCGCTGGCTGCGGAGCGGACGATGCGGATGATGCCGTCGGCGCCGAGGCCGGCCCGCCGGTCGGCGAGCGTGGCGACGGTTTCGGGATGCATCTCCAGTGTGCTGTCATCATCAGAGAGCAGAACGAAGTCGTTCTGAGTGCCGTGCCCCTTGACGAAGGTGACATCGGTCCAGGCTGCGAACGGGGAATCCGGAGTGCTCATGTCTCCATCCTATCGGTGGCAAGCCGGTCAGGTCTTCAGTGCTCGCTCAGAACCTCGAGCGCACCACCCAGGTTCGCCTCGGCATCGGCCGCGCTGCCGTCGATCCAGTGGATGCGAGGATCACGACGGAACCACGTGTCCTGCCGGCGTGCGAACTGCCTGGTGCGGATCGTCGTGTCTTCCTTCGCTTCGGCGGCGGTGAGCTCTCCGGTCAGATGGCGTTGGATCTGGGCGTAGCCGATGGCGCGCGACGCGGTCTTGCCTTCGGCCAGTCCTGCGTCGAGCAGTTGCCGTACTTCGTCGACCCAGCCTGACTCCCACATGAGTTCGACGCGTGTGGCGATCCGCTCATGGAGAACGGGCCGATCCATGCTCAGACCGATATGGATGGTCGGTTCTCTCTCCTGATAGTCCGGCAGCTGAGCGCTGAAGGGACGCCCCGTGAGTTCGATGACTTCGAGCGCTCGGGCTATGCGCCGCAGGTCATTGACGGTGATCTTCGCGGCCGCCTTCGGATCGAGCTCCCGCAGCTTCTGGTGCAGACCCCAGCGGTCCCTCGCCGCCTCAGCCTCGAGCCGGGCCCGCACCTCGGGGTCGGTGCCCGGAAACTCCATATGGTCGACCGCGGCGCGCACGTAGAGTCCTGATCCGCCGACGAGGATCGGCCGCAGTCCGCGACCTCGGATGTCTGCGATCGCAGCGCGCGCACGTGCTTGGAAGTCCTGGACGTTTGCCTCTTCGGTGACGTCGAGGATGTCGATGAGGTGGTGTGGAATCCCCCGCCGCTCGTCGACCGGCAGCTTAGCCGTGCCGATGTCCATCCCTCGGTAGAACTGCATCGAATCCGTATTGATGATCTCCCCGCCGAGGCGGCCGGCAAGGTCCAGCGCAAGATCTGATTTTCCGGTGGCAGTAGCGCCGATCACAGTGATGATCGGCAGTGCCGATCGGTCTCCCTGCTGCAGCGATGTGTCGGTCGGAGCCGACGAATGGTCTTCAGTCATGCCCAGAGTCCGGTGCCGCAGAGCGAATGCACTTCGTGAACGGGTTCGTCGACGACCGGCTGCAGTGTCGAGAGCCGAGCACCTTGGTCCACGACATGGCGGATCCCAGCGGCAAGCACTCTGAGGTTGGCGGCCAAGGACTCTGCCTGATCACAGAGTTCGAGCAGTCTTTCGCTGCCGATTGCAATCCCAGACGTGAGTGCCTCGATGACTGCGATGTCGAATTCCGCGGCGCCGTCGATCGGCGCCAAGGGCGCGTCGTCTGTTGCGGCTCCCGAGAGGTCGATAGGCAGCAGGAGATTCTCACTCGAGCCGATCGGGCCGATTTCGACGTCGGCGGCGCGAGCGTGAAGGATGGCGACGATGACGGCGGCGTCGGCCGCCTCGGCGACTGTGCGTTCTTCCTCGGTCAGAGCCTCAACGGTTTCGACCCATTCGGATCCGCACAGCAGGCGACCGGTTCGAGTGTCGACTCCACGGTCGATCCCCCAGCCGCCGAGCCCAGCCACGGGCGGAAGAGTGTCAATGGGCAGAGCCCAATCGGTCTGTGTCCTCAGGGTCTCGCGGATGGCGGTCCGCAGCTCGACCATGCGAACGGGCTCACTGCCGTCGATGTCGTCGAGCAGTACGGGTGCAGCCGGGATGATGGCGAAGGCACCCATCTCAGCCGCGGGGGCGGATGGTCGGCATGCCGAGGTTCGTTGCACCTGCCGAACCCTGGCCAGGGGTCGGTGCGCCGCAGCTCTCGGCCTGTGCCCGGTCGTAGGCGCCACCGGCACGAGACGGACGCACGGAGAATCCGGAATCGGCGAGGAGGAAGTAGGGCTTGGCTTCGGTGACGGTGGCGGTGACGAAGTCGCCGGGACGGGGCAGTTCGGCGCCTTCGGGGATTCCGACGTGGACGAGTCGATTGTCTTCGGCACGGCCGCTCAAGCGTGGGGAATCGTTGTGGGGAAGCTTGGTCACGAGCACTTCGACCTCACGGCCGATCTGTGCCTTGTTCTCGTCCCAGGCGATCTCGTCCTGCAGCGCAGTCAGGCGTTCGAATCGTTCCTGCACCACGTCCTTCGGAACCTGGTTGTCCATCGTCGCGGCAGGCGTGCCGGGGCGGATGGAGTATTGGAAGGTGAATGCCTGGGAGAATCGGGCGCGACGGACAATGTCCATCGTGCCTTGGAAGTCCTCTTCGGTCTCGCCGGGGAAGCCGACGATGATGTCGGTGGTGATGGCTGCGTGCGGGATGCGTTCGCGCACACTGTCGAGGATGTTCATGAACCGCCTGGTCCGGTAGGAGCGGCGCATGGATTTGAGGATCGTGTCCGAACCGGACTGCAGCGGCATGTGCAGCTGCGGCATGACTGTCGGTGTCTCAGCCATCGCGTCGATGACGTCGTCGGAGAAAGCGGCCGGGTGCGGGCTGGTGAAGCGGACGCGTTCGATTCCCTCCACATTGCCTACGGCGCGCAGCAGTTTCGCGAATGCACCCTTGTCACGGAATTCGGCGCCATAGGAGTTGACGTTCTGGCCCAGCAGGGTGACTTCGACGACTCCGTCGGCGACGAGTGCCTCGACCTCGGCGAGGATGTCGCCCGGACGGCGGTCCTTCTCTTTGCCGCGCAGACTGGGCACGATGCAGAAGGTGCAGGTGTTGTTGCAGCCGACCGAGATCGAGACCCAACCGGAGTGCTGGGATTCGCGGCGGCTGGGCAGAGTGGAGGGGAAGACGTCGAGGCTTTCGAGGATCTCGACTTGTGCTTCCTCGTTGTGGCGGGCGCGTTCGAGCAGCGCCGGCAGGGATCCCATGTTGTGGGTGCCGAAGACCACGTCGACCCACGGGGCCTTCTTCACGATGGTGTCGCGGTCCTTCTGTGCCATGCATCCGCCGACGGCGATCTGGAGGCCGGGGTGGTTCTCTTTGACCTTCGCGAGCTGGCCCAGGTTGCCGTAGAGACGGTTGTCGGCATTTTCACGAACGGCACAGGTGTTGAAGACGACGACGTCGGCTTGGTCGTCGCTATTCGCCTGAACGTAGCCGGCGTCGTCGAGCAGTCCGGACAGACGCTCGGAGTCGTGCACGTTCATCTGACATCCGTAGGTCTTGACCTCGTAGCTGCGAGCGATGGCCTCGGATGTCGACGGGAATTCAATCAGTTCAGTCATGGCGCACCCATTCTAGCCGTTCTGCAGGCACCGTTTCAGTCGTCGGCGAGCACTTCCCGTGTGACCTTGATGCAGATCGCTGAGGGGAAGCCGCGGCGGGCGAGCATTCCGAGGATCCGGCGCTCTCGCACCGCATAGTCGAGACGCCGGGTGGAGGCGGCCTTCTTCTCGGCCACTTCGCGGGCGAGCTCTTCCTCCCCGTCGATGTCGGCCACGGCATCGGAGGCCAGTTCGGGGCTGATGCCTTTTTTGCTCAGTTCCCGTTTGAGCACGGAGCGGGAGAGCTTCCGGTTCTCTCGCTGGGCCCGGGCGAAGCGGTGAGCAAACTCTTCATCGTTGAGCAGACGCGAATTCTGCAGCTTCTCGATGAGAACCTCGATCGATTCGGGCATGAGATCGCGTTTGAGGAGTTTCTTGCGCAGTTCGTCGCTGGAGTGATCGCGCATGGCGAGCATGTTCATCGCTGTCTTCTTCGCCTGTGCGTAGTCAGCGTCGAAGTCGGGGGCATCATCTTCGTCCTCGTCGAAGCTCAGTCCGGGGCCGGCCGCGAGATCCGCTCCAGCGTCGTCCGAGCCGAGGAAGTCGGGACCGTCGACGAAATCCGGGATCGACCCGGTACCGCCTTCGACCCATCCGTTGTCGGGTTCCGGTCGCGGACGCTTCCCGCTGTTCGTCTTCTTCTTCCGCCGCGAGGTTGTGCTCGCTCCCGAACGGGCGCGACCAGCAATATCATCGTCATCGAGTCCGGAGAGACCGGCGAAGAATCCGGTCTCGCCCTCAGCATGGCGTTGGTCGATCTCCGAGATCGCACTGCGCAGCTGCGAGAGTGCCTCGGTCTGAGACGAGCCGGTCCGACTGGAATCCCCCGCACCGACCTTGTTGGTCGATGCGGTGGACTCGCCGTCGGTGAACCCGTCGTCAGTCGACGGGGTGTCAGGAGACTTCGACGTCATCCGTCTGTGCTTCTCCGGCCGCCTCGGCGTCTTCCTCTGGCTCGTCGACCTGGATCAGACCGAGCTTGTGCTTGATCTTCAGCTCGATCTCTTCGGCCAGGCCCGGGTTGTCGCGGAGGAAGTTGCGGACATTTTCCTTCCCCTGACCCAGCTGGTCGCCGTCATAGGTGAACCAGGAGCCGGACTTGCGCACGATGCCGTTGTCGACGCCCATATCGATGAGGCTGCCCTCACGAGAGATGCCGTGCCCGTAGAGGATGTCGAATTCGGCCTGCTTGAACGGCGGAGCGATCTTGTTCTTCACGATCTTCGCCCGCGTCCGGTTGCCGACCGCGTCCTGACCTTCCTTGAGGGTCTCGATGCGACGGACGTCGATGCGCACCGAGGCGTAGAACTTCAGCGCCTTACCGCCCGAGGTGGTCTCCGGCGAACCGAAGAAGACGCCGACCTTCTCACGCAGCTGGTTGATGAAGATCGCGGTGGTCTTCGACTGCGCGAGGGCACCGGTGATCTTACGCAGAGCCTGCGACATCAGGCGGGCCTGGAGACCGACGTGGCTGTCACCCATCTCGCCTTCGATTTCGGCCTTGGGCACGAGTGCAGCAACAGAGTCGATGACGATGATGTCGAGGGCTCCGGAGCGGATGAGCATATCGGCGATCTCGAGCGCCTGCTCACCGGTGTCCGGCTGGGAGACGAGAAGCTGATCGGTGTCGACGCCGAGCTTCTTCGCGTACTCGGGGTCGAGGGCGTGCTCAGCATCGATGAACGCAGCGATTCCGCCGCCCTTCTGGGCATTCGCCACCGCGTGGAGGGCCACGGTCGTCTTACCGGACGATTCCGGACCGTAGATCTCGACCACACGGCCGCGCGGCAGACCGCCGATGCCCAGAGCGATGTCGAGAGCGACCGAACCGGTCGGAATGGAGGCGATGGGCTCACGCACACCGTCGCCGAGGCGCATGATCGCACCCTTGCCGTAGTTGCGATCGATCTGTCCCATCGCGGCGTCGAGAGCCTTCGACTTGTCGCCGCCGGTGGGAACCTGGAGGTTCTTGGGTGTACGTGCCATGACGTCTCCTCTTCGTTGCTTTTCCTTTGAGACCAAGGCTAGAAGATGGCACTGACATAACGACAGAGGATGAGATTCCCCCGTGGATAACCAGCCACTCATGGTCACAGGTCCCGTGAATCAGCATCAGTCTATCCGACATGGGAACAGGTGTTCTATATATTCGGGTGTGTCGCGTGTTGCATTCGATCGCGTGGATGCCGCGTGGATGCTGAAAATGGACGTACCAATGACTCAGAACGGGGTCGAGCGCGGTTTCTCTTTGCCGAGGCGGCGGGATTCGGGCACACCCATGGAATCGCACACGGCGATCCAGATGTCGCGGGGTTCGACTCCGGCGGAGAATGCCTCTTCGGCCGTCCGTGAACCCAGTGAACTCAGAGTCAGGTCGGTGTGCAGGGAGGCAGCACGAGCCTCACCGAACTCCTCGTTCATGAGGATCCAGTAGAGCGTGTGCCGCATCAGGGCTTAGTAGCCAGGCGCGGAGAAGAGTATCCCTCGGGGTGGCCGAGGATCTTGTCCGAGAGCTCCTGCGGAATGGTGTCGGGGATCTGCACGCCCTCTTCGAGAGCGAAGCGATCGGACACGGATGACAGCAGTGCCGACAGCGGCAGGTCGAGTGCCTCACAGATGGCAGACAGCAACTCCGAGGATGCTTCTTTCTGTCCGCGTTCGATCTCGCTGAGGTAACCCAGCGAAACGCTGGCCCCGGTCGAGACGTCGCGAAGGGTGCGTCCTTGACGGCGGCGGGCGGAGCGTAGTGCGTCGCCGATTTCGACTCTCAGTAACATAACGCGGCCCTCCCTTTGTCAGCGCGTCCCGTCATTGTCGTTCCAACAACCTTACAACCTGGCTGTGACACTGCACCAACCTGGTGTCCCGAGCGGATGGTTTTGCCAGTCCATTCGAAGACTTTGGAGAATTTTCGTCCGATGGTCATCACTCAGTCAACCCCGCGGCGTGCCAACTTATTCCGCGTCCTGCTCACGCTCTGGCCCGAAGGCGAGATCGGTGACGAATTCATCGAGGTTCACCGCCATCGCCTGCACCGTCTGGCTGCGGATAGCGTCGCGGTCACCGGTGAACTCGTGCTCGAAGACCTTCGCCTTCCCGCCGAAGGCGATCGCGGTGTAGACGAGTCCGACGGGTTTGTCGTCCTGAGGATCGGGTCCTGCGACTCCTGTGCACGAGATCCCGATATCGGCGACGCACTGCGCGGCGGTGCCGACGGCCATCTGCGCAGCGACGACCGGATCGATCGGCCCGGTCTCTTCGAGGTGGTCGGCAGCGACGCCGGCCAGGCTCGCCTTGAGGTCGGTGGCATAGGTGACCAGTCCCCCGCGCACCACGGCTGAGGCCCCCGGCACGTCGACGAGTGAGGCGACGAACCGCCCTCCTGTCAGCGATTCCGCCGACGCCAGTGAGATCCCCAGCTGAGCACAGGTGGAGATGATGCGACGCGCGGTCGCGATCGGTTCGGACTCAGCCACGCTGCGCGTCCCCATCGTTCTTCGCGTCCTTGTACAGCTTCGCCGCCTGTACGCAGTAGTCGACTCCGGTCACGATCGTGACGACGATGGCCGCGGTCATGACGATCCACGCGAAGACGAGCAGGATGACATAGACGACGGGGGGCACCACGTCCGAGATCGGGAAGACGAGCAGGAACAGTCCGATCGCCACGGTCTGCAGGACGGTCTTGATCTTGCCCCCACGTGAGGCGGGCATGACGGCGATGCGGATCATGAAGAACCGCAGCACGGTGATGCCGAACTCGCGCACGAGGATGATCACCGGCACCCACCACGGAAGTTCGACGATGATCGCCAATCCGATCAGGGCTGCAGCCATGAGCGACTTGTCGGCGATGGGATCGGCGATCTTGCCGAAGTTCGTGATCAGGTTGTTTCGCCTGGCCAGGTATCCGTCGACGAAGTCGGTGAACATGGCCAGCAGGAACACGACGAGTGCCCACCAGCGCAGTGTCACATCGTTGCCGCCGTCGATCAGCAGGAGCACCAGGAACAGTGGCACCATGAGGATACGCAGCACCGTGAGCGCGTTCGGAATGTTCCACGGACTGGGTTCTGCAGAGGGCTGCTGAGAGGCTCCGGCCTCGACTCGATCGTTCACACGTCCAGCCTATCGGAGTGAGCTGAGCAGATCATTCCAACGAAGGCCACCCCAACCACAATCGCCGAGGCGGCGCACCGTTGAAAATGTGCGCCGCCTCGGCGAGGGGTGGGGTCGTGATCAGATCAACGACCGGTGAGCTGCCATGCGTCCTCTCCGCTGGCGTCGACGACCTCGAGCCCGGTCTCCGGGTCGGTATCGCCGACGGTGAGGTCGCCGGCGTGGCCGACTCCGTGTGCGTAGCGGTCGGCCGAAGCGCCGCCGCGCGACGAAGCCGAGCCGTGCGATGTCTCGCCGTAGCCGTCGTCGAACTCCTCGTCGTAGTCACCGGCGGCTGAGGCGTGCCCAGATCGGCCGTTGCCCTGGCCGCCGTGGCCCGCGCCGCCTTCCGGAACCTCGGCGGCTCCGGAAGAGCCGTCCTCGGGCGGGGTCTCGCCCTTGATGATGGCCAGAGTGCCGGGCAGGTCATCGGGGCGCACGAGCACATCGCGGGCCTTCGATCCTTCGGAGGGTCCGACGATGCCGCGGGACTCCATGAGGTCCATGAGGCGGCCCGCCTTGGCGAAGCCGACACGCAGCTTGCGCTGGAGCATGGAGGTCGATCCGAACTGCGTGGTCACGACCTGCTCGATCGCCTGGAGCAGCAGTTCGAGGTCGTCTCCGATGTCCTCGTCGATGACCTTCTTCGGAGCTTCGACGGCCACGTCTTCACGGTAATTCGGGGTCAGCTGGCCCTTGACGTGTTCGACGACCTTCTCGATCTCGGACTCGTTGACCCAGGCGCCCTGGACACGCATCGGCTTGGCAGCACCCATCGGCAGGAACAGGGCATCACCCTGGCCGATGAGCTTCTCAGCACCCGGCTGGTCGAGCACGACTCGCGAGTCGGCCAGCGACGAGGTCGCAAACGCCAGACGGGAGGGCACGTTGGCTTTGATGAGGCCGGTGACGACATCCACGCTGGGTCGCTGCGTGGCAAGGATCAGGTGGATGCCGGCGGCACGGGCGAGCTGCGTGATGCGCTGGATCGAGGCTTCGACGTCGCGCGGGGCGACCATCATGAGGTCGGCGAGCTCGTCGACGACGACCAGCAGGTACGGGTAGGGCTGGAGGACGCGTTCGGATCCGGCGGGCGGCTGGATGCGGCCTTCGCGGACGGCCTTGTTGAACTCCTTGACGTGTTTGAACCCGTAGTTCGCGAGGTCGTCGTAGCGGGCGTCCATTTCACGCACGACCCATTCGAGCGCCTCGGCGGCCTTCTTCGGGTTCGTGATGATCGGGGTGATCAGATGCGGGATGCCTTCGTAGATCGTCAGCTCGACGCGCTTGGGGTCGACGAGGATCATGCGCACCTCGTCGGGGGTCGCGCGCATCATGATCGAGGTGATCATGGAGTTCACGAAGCTCGACTTACCGGCACCGGTGGCACCGGCGACGAGGAGGTGGGGCATCTTGGAGAGGTCGGCGACGACGAATCCGCCTTCGACGTCCTTGCCCACGCCCATGACCATCGGGTGGTCGGTCTTGCGGGCGGCCTTCGACCGCAGCACATCGCCCAGCGCCACGTTCTCACGGTCGGAGTTCGGGATCTCGATGCCGATGGCCTTCTTGCCGGGGATCGGCGAGAGGATGCGGACATCGGCACTGGCCACCGCGTAGGCGATGTTCTTCGACAGCGCTGTGACCTTCTCGACCTTCGTGCCGGGGCCCAGCTCCACCTCGTAGCGGGTGACCGTGGGTCCGCGGGAGAACCCGGTGACTTCGGCGTCGATCTTGAACTGCGTGAGCACGTCGCGCAGGGCTTCGACGACACGGTCATTGGCCTCGGAGCGCTCCTTCGCGGGAGGTCCGGGCTGAAGGTTGTCCGAGGCGGGCAGGGTGTAGGTGACGTCGCCGGCCAGGGTGAGCTGCTCGACGCGTTCGGGCAGCTGTTCTGTGGGCGGAGGCGCGGGTGCGTTCGTCGTCGGCACCGGCGCCGAGGCGGCATCGGAGTCGGCCTTCTTCGCCTGGTTCGCGGCGTCGTCGTCCATCCCGATGGTCTTCTTCAGCTCGGCCATCTCGCGTTCGGCCTTGGTCGGGCGGCGCTGGCCGGGTTTGAGCTTCGGCTCGGGGTCGGTCTCGATGCGCGTGGTGTCGGCCTCTTCGTCGCTGACGTCGTTTTCGTGGATATAAGCCTTGTCGTAGGCCTTCGTCACGGTGTCGTCGTCGGCGGACTCGGAGTCGGGATCGGGGATCTCGGTCTTCTTCTTCCGGCTGCGGCGCTTGGCCCCCAGCACGGGTTTGAGGTCGGAGGTGCGGCCGTTCTCAGCGACGAGGTCGGACTGGGCCGCCTCGGTGCTGGAATCGGGTCGGGCACCGCCGGTCAGCCGGTGGTACAGAGCGGTGAGGCGCTGCGGGATGGCGCGCACCGGGGTCGCGGTGACCACGAGCAGGGAGAACAGGCCGAGGAGGACGAGCAGAGGCACGGCCACGTACACCGTGGTCGCGACGACCAGCGGCGAGGACACGACGAAGCCGAGCGCGCCTCCCCCGTTGGCCATGGCGTCGCGGGAGTTCGTGAAGGTCGGGTTGCCGGCGGCGATATGGGCCAGGCCCGAGGCGGCGAACAGGCCGAAGATCATCCCGATGAGGATGCGGTTGTTGCCGCGGTTGTCGTCGCCGCGCAGGAACAGGCGGATCGCGTAGCAGGTGAAGATCACCGGCAGGGCGAGTGCCACCCGGCCGAAGGTGCCTTCGACGATTCCGCGGACGCCGTCGCTGATTGCGCCGGGGAAGTTCCACCATTCGAAGGCGGCGATGATGATCGAGAGCCCGACGAGGAAGAAGGCGGTGCCGTCTCGCTTCGTCGGTGACTGATCGGTCGGTTCGTCGCTGAGAGTCTTTCGCGCACGGTTGCCGGCCATGTGGGCCACTCCCCTCCATGCACCGGTGACAACGTTTGTCCCGGGTTCTTCGGTCCCCGCTTTACCGGACCGACCAGCGTTTTTGCGCGCTGTGCGTTTCCCGGAACCAGAAGCGGGGGAAGTCGTTCTGGTCGCCATGTCTCTCATCTTAGGACGATATTGCGCTCCTGCCCAGCAAATCCGCAGGTTTCGGCGTGTGGCGGGGCGGGTGGAGTGACGTGTGACGACGATTGGCCGCAAGCCTCGTGCAGAGCGATTTTCCACGTCAGCCAGGGTGCCGGAGGGCCGGTCGGCCGGATGTTCTCCCCTGAGCATTGCCGAATTCGAAGGATCCTCACCCCCGGACACCGTTTCGTCTGGATTGTCTGGTCGATCCACCGTGATTTCCGAGCGGCGGATTCAAGCTATCGTTGCAACACCTGTCGAATCGTCGTGTTCGTTCAATAGTTTAGCCAGGGCCTCGGCCGGCGTCTTCCAACCCAACCGTTTCCGGGGCCGGGCGTTGAGCTCAGCAGCG
>NZ_RHFG01000011.1 GCF_004745485.1 Brevibacterium sp. S22 | reverse complement strand
ACTCCCTTGGTTTCAGGGGGTGGACAGCCTTCTGATCAAGTTACCGAGGTGGGCCGAGCTGGTGCCGGCCGCACCATCCATGTGATCGGACAAATCGAGGTCACGACACCACTGTGTGGGTCAGCGCAAGGTGGAGTCACGATCACGGGATGGAGAGGCCAACACCTACTCTGCCAGCCAGTCCCAGACCAGCCACTGTCAATACTCACAGCGCAAGGTTGCAGAGCCGCCGTCGGGTAGCAAGTTGAGGGTGAGGTTCAGCGTTCTGCCAGCCCGGGCCGGAATAATTGTGACAAGCCGCCCACTTGATCACTTTCGGAAGGACCATGGACGACTATCGAAGTCCCGGCTGGGACATCACACTTCGTACCTCAGAACAATTCAATAGCACGCGAGCAGGTGGTCGCCGTTGACCTGGCTGCTCTCGCTGCTCATCGGTCTCCTCGTCATCCTTCTCATCACCGTGGCCACCGGCTACTTCGTGGCTCAGGAATTCGCGTACATGGCCGTCGACCGCTCTCGTCTCGCAGCCCGATCCGCGGCCGGTGATCGCTCCGCCGACCGAGCCCTGGCGATCACCCGCCGCACTTCGTTCATGCTCTCGGGCGCGCAGCTGGGCATCACCGTCACGGGCCTCCTCGTCGGCTACGTCGCCGAGCCCCTCATCGGCACCGCCGTCGGCGAAGCCCTCGGCGGCACCACGATCCCACAGGGCACGGGCATCCTCATCGGCACCGTGCTCGCGCTGCTCGTCTCGACGCTCATCCAGATGCTCTTCGGCGAACTGTTCCCGAAGAACCTGGCGATCGCCCGGCCCGTGGCGCTGGCCACCTGGCTAGCCCGCTCGACGTCGATCTATCTGGCCATGTTCGGCTGGCTCATCACGATCTTCGACAAGGCCTCGAATGCCCTGCTGCGCATCCTCGGCATCGAACCGGTCCACGACGTCGATCACTCGGCAACCCGGCGCGACCTCAAGCACATCGTCGCCGACTCCCGCGACGGCGGCGAGATCGCCGATGACGATTCCCTCATCCTCGACCGCATCCTCGACTTCCCGCAGCAGACGGTCGCCCATGCCACCGTGCCGCGCTCACGAGTCGACGTCATCGGCGTCGACATGTCCCTATCCGAGGTCCGCGACCGTATGGCCGCCGGCCACTCCCGCTACCCCGTGCTCGAGGCTGACGATCAGGTGCTCGGCACGATCGACCTTATCGACGTCCTCGCCGGGGCGGCACCGGCCACCGAGCAGATGCACACCGACGCATCCACTGCCGAAGGGCCGACCACGGGTGAGCCGGGTGCCGATGGACTGGCAACCGCGACCTCGGTGCGCGCCCTTCTGCGTCCGCCGGTCTTCGTCCCCGAATCCCTGGCGCTGCCGGACGCGGTGGCGGCACTGTTCGAACACCGGGAGCAGATGGCCTGCGTCGTCGACGAATACGGCGGCTTCGCCGGAATCCTGACGATGGAGGACCTCGGGGAGGAACTCGTCGGCGACATCGCCGATGAACACGACCACACCGTCGAAGAACTCATCGACGACGGCGACGAGTCCTGGCGAGCACCGGGGACCATCCCCCTCGACGAGGTGGCCCGTGTCCTGCAGCGCGAACTGCCGGCCACCTCGGCGAAGACCTTGTCGGGACTCGTCATCGAGCACGCGAAGGGATTCCCTGCGGTCGATGACCGGGTCACGATCGACCTGCCGCTCGATCCCGCCGACCTCGCCGGCACTGACACCCCGGATCCCGAACATCTGGTCATCGACGTCCTCGAGGTGGCCACGCATGTGCCCTCGGCGCTGCGGATCGGAATCGAGGTGGCACGATGAGCAATCCCTGGGTCATCATCGCGCTCACGATCGCGATCATCGGACTCAGCGCATTCTTCGTCGCTGTCGAATTCGCGCTCATCGCCGCCAAACGCCACCGGCTCGAGGACGAAGCGGCGAACAGCCGATCGGCGCGTGCCGCCTTGCGCAGCTCGACCGAGCTGTCGGTGCTGCTGGCCGGGTCTCAGCTGGGCATCACGGCGTGCACCCTTGCGCTCGGTGCGATCACGAAACCGGCCGTCCACCACTGGATCACTCCGCTCGCCGAGGCGGCCGGACTTCCGCTGTGGATCGCTGATGTCACCGGATTCGTCCTTGCGCTCATCATCGTCACGTTCCTCCACCTCGTCGTCGGTGAGATGGCGCCGAAGTCATGGGCGGTGGCGCATCCGGAGCGGTCGGCGATTCTGCTCGCGCTGCCGATGCGGGCATTCATGTTCCTCACTCGTCCGCTGCTCCACGTGCTCAACAACGCGGCGAACGCCTGCCTTCGCCTCGTGCGGGTCGAACCCGTCGACGAGGTCGATCAGGCGCATACTCCCGAGGACCTGCAGCAGCTGTTGGAGCACTCGGCGCAGGCCGGAACCCTGGAGAAGGAGTCCTCGGCTGCGCTGCTCGGGGCCCTCGAACTCACCCAACTCAGCCTCGACGAACTCGTAGCCGGTCGTCGGGAGCCGACGGCCGTCGGGCCGGACGCGACTGCTGGGGCAGTGCGGGAGGCCTCGCACTGTGACCGTCACCGTCGCATCCTTGTCCGCACCGAACCCGGCGGGTCGCTGAGTCATGTGGTGCATGTCCGGGACGTGCTCGGACTCGCCGATGAGGCACCGATCGCCGAGGCGGCACGCCCCGTCACCGTCCTGCCGGGGTCGATGACCGTCGTACGGGCGTTCGCAGCGATGCGAGAGGAGAGTACGCAGCTGGCACTGGTCGAGAGAGCCGACGGCGGTCATGCGGTCGTCACCGTCACCGATGTGCTCACCCACCTGCTCACCACCGGCGAGATGGCCTCACCGAGCTGACCACCCTCCAGAACTACGTGACGGCGGCTCTGCAACCTGGCGCCAGGTTGCACAGCCGCCGTCGGGTAGCAAATTGGTCGGGCTGGTTACTTCGCCCCGGCGCCCACGGCCGACGATTCCTTCGCAGCCTCCGCATGGCTGCTGCGCGCCACCAGGTTGGCCATGATCGCCAGGATGGTGCCGATCGCCGAGGTGACCACGACGAGCCCGACGGCACCGTGGAAGCCCAGCAGCAGGGAATCGGCCTCACCACGTTCGGCCGCGATCCCCGCGCCGCTGAGCGCACCGTAGATCCCGGCGGCCAGCGAGGTGCCGACACAGCCGGCGATCTGGAAGCTCGTCGAGACCACGGTGACGCCGTGTGGGCTCGACTCATGATCGAGGCTGTACAGGGCGAAGGTCTGTGCCGGCCCGATGACGAACGCAGTGGCAAGAACCGCCGGAATGTAGAGAACGGCGAAGACGAGAATCGAGTCATACCCGGCGCCGACGCCGACGAGCGTGACGAAGACGGCCATCACGAGGAACCCGAGCGGGATCGACCAGCGTCCGCCGTGGCGGTCGAAGAGTCGTCCGGCCACCGGACCGAGCACCACGGTCAGCAGGATGCCCGGAGCCAGGGCCAGCGAGGCGCCCATCGGCGGCAGTCCCTTCGCCGACTGCAGGAACAGTGGGATGACGACGTTCATGGCGAAGACGAACACGAGTCCCAACATCGTCATGACCACGCCGAGGACGAAGGGTCGGCTGGCAAACGGACGCAGATCGAGCAGCGGGTGTTCGATGCGACGCTGCCGAGCGATGAAGACCCACAGGGCGAGCAGACCGACCACGCAGCTTCCGCCGGCGATGAGTGCCGAACCGTCGAAGGCAGCGGTGACTCCGTAGAGGATGCCAACGAGGGCGACCGCGACGAGGAGGAAAGACAGTGTGTCGAACTTCGGGCGTCCGAGCTCGGCGACGGTGCGCAGGAAGACCGCGCCGGCGAGGAGGACGATGAGGCACAGGCCGCCGAAGACCCACATCAGCGTCGTCCACGGTGCGATGGTGAGCAGCATTCCCGAGGTGACGATGGCCACCGAGGGCCCCAGAGTCGTCATCGCGGCCATGATGCCCATGTTCATCCCGAGCCTGTCCCGCGGGGAGACCGCCAGAGTGATGCTCATACCGATCGGGGTGAGCAGGCCGGTGCCGATGGCCTGAAGGAGTCGTCCGATGAGCAGGACTGCGAAGTTCGGTGCCAAGGCGCCGACGACGGAACCTGCGACCATGACCGCGGTGACGCAGACGAACAGCGCCCGGGTCGGGATCCGGTGGTAGAGGACGTTGGCGATCGGCACGAAGATCGCGGCGACGAGGAGGTAGGCCGTGGTCAGCCACTGCACGGTGGCGACATCGACGCCGAGGTCGGCCATGATCGGTGTGAACGCGACGTTGAGGAAGGTCTCATTGAAGGTGGCGAGGAAGGCCGCGGCCGCGGCGACCGCGATCATCCACCCGGCGCGGTGGGGCTTCGCGGAGGCGGGTGTGCCGGCGGACTCTTCTGCGGATCGGGGGCGGGCATTGACGGGCGAGGTCATGAAGTCTCCTGACGTTCGGCGGGTGAAAGCTCGATCGTGCCGTGTCAGAAGGACCCTGTGACCTGGGTCTTCGCGTGTCGTTTCGTCGATGCGGTGCTGGTGGCCGGTGGCGGCCGTGAATGAATGTAGCAGGTTTCGACGATCTTCATAAGCGAGGTCAGATGCATCTATCAATGTATGCATCTGTTATTCTCGGGGTGTGAATGACTTGCTGACACTGCCCTGGCAGAGCACCGACGACTCCTCACCGATCGCTGCCCGGATGGCCGCGTCGACGGCCCGCGAGATCATCGAAGGCCGGCGCAAACCCGGCGAACTCCTCATCGAGGCCGACCTCGCCGAGGCGCACGACGCCAGCCGCACCCCGGCCCGGGAGGCGATGCTTCAGCTCGAGCGCTGGCGCCTCGTCCGCCTCGTCCCGAAGAAGGGTGCGCTCGTGACCACGGTGACTGCCAAGGAGAGGCGTGACCTGCTCGCCGTGCGCTCGATGTTCGAGATCGACGCCGTCCAGACCCTGGCCGACGGAGGCGACCTCGCTGCCCTGGCCGCCGACCTGCGCACCCTGCTCGGCCAGCAGAAGACAGCCCTGGACACCGGCGACCCGCTCGGCTTCGCCAGCGCCGACAACGCCTTTCATGCCCGCCTCATCCGCAGCGGTGAGAACGCCATCGTCACCGAGATGCTCACGACCATGGGCCCTCGCCTGGCCCGCCTGACCTTTCAGGTCGCCATCGAAGCGCCGCACACGCTCGACACGCTCCTGGCAGAGCACGAGGCGCTCACCGACCGCGCCGAGGCGGGCGACCCGACCGGCTTCGCCCGCCTCGTCCGCGTCCACATCGAATGCTCCCACTTCCCGCAGTCCCGCTGAGGAGGATCATGACCGCCCATACCCACACCGCCACGGAGACGGCCGACACCTCCGCCGAGGCGGCTCCCACCGGCCGTGCATGGCTTCGGGTGGCTCCCGCGATGTTCCTGCTCGCGTGGGGCGGCAACCACTTCACCCCGCTCGTGCACATGTACGAAGAAGACGGCGGGTACGCTATCTGGCAGGCGAACCTGCTGCTGGGCATGTACGTGGGCGGGCTCATTCCGGGACTGTTGGTCGCCTCGGCGCTGTCGGATCGTCGCGGACGCAAACCGGTCCTCATCGCCGGATCTCTTGCCGCAATCCTCGGCAGCCTCTTCCTCGCCCTCGGCTTCGATCTGTTCTGGCTGCTCTGCCTGGGGCGGGTGCTCGCCGGCATCGGTGTCGGCGTCGCGATGTCTGTCGGTACGAGCTGGATCAAAGAGCTCTCGGCTCCACCCTTCGACAATGCCGCAGGCATCACCGCCGGGGCACGTCGTCCCGCACTCACCCTGACCTTGGGCTTCGCCCTCGGCGCCCTTGTCACCGGGTGCCTGGCCCAGTGGGGGCCGGCCCCCGAGATGACGCCGTACGCCGTCCACGGGGTGCTCAACCTCGTCGCTCTCATCATCGTCCTCGCTGCTCCCGAATCGCTGCCGAAACATCGACGGTCGCAGCAGCACTGGTGGCAGGGACTGCGGATCCCGCTCGTCGGGCACCGGACCTTCGTCCGCCTCATCGTCCCCGCGGCCCCGTGGGTGTTCGGGGCCGCCGGGGTCGCCTACGCTGTGATGCCCGCGCTGGTCCAGGAGGAGCTGGGGGAGTGGACGACCCTGTTCGCGACCGTGCTCGCCGTTGCCACCCTCGGTGCTGGAGCGCTGGTGCAGAACCTTGTCCCGGCCATCAACCGGTGGACCGGAGGGCGCGGCTTGGTCGTGGGATTGGCGCTGATGACTATTGGAATGGGCTTTGCCGTCATCGCCGCTTTCGTCGCCAACCCGATCATCGCCTTCGTCGTGGCCATCGTCCTCGGCGCCGCTTACGGCATCTGTGTTGTCGCCGGGCTAGTCATCGTTCAAGCCATCGCCGAGCCGAAGGATCTGGCAGGGATCACCGGTGTCTACTATTCGCTGGCCTACTCCGGCTTCCTGCTGCCCACCGTGCTTGCGGCTCTGCTGCCTGTCATGTCCTATAGCGTCTCGCTGGGGGCCGTCGCACTGGTCTGCCTGCTCAGCCTCGGCGCTGTTGCGTTGGCGTCGGCCCGGTCGACTTCGAAGGCGTAGGGCGCGTCATCGACGACGGGTCTGCTGGCTGCGGTCGCAGTTGGCGGTCCCTTCCTCAGCCGAGTCGCCCCGGGTATCGTTCCTCAGAGAGGCGGTCCGTCCACAGCCGCCTTCGCGAAGGAGGTGCCGTGAGTCTCAGCGGCCAGAACATCCAGGATAGGGCCCGGGAGGTTGCCCGTGGCTTGGCCGGCACCAGCAGCGGCTATCCGTTCACGAAGCACCTGCAGGTGTGGAAGGTCGCGGTGAAGGTGTTCTTGATCGTGACGGAGGATGACCCTGAACTGGAGATCATCACTGTCAAGGTCGAGTCCCACCGCGGTGATGCTCTTCGGCGCGACCACGATTCGATCAGTCGGGGGCACTACCTCGACAAAGACCACTGGATCTCCATCGGATCCGGGTCAGGCATCACCGCCGCAGTGGTTGAGGAGCTTGTCCAAGACTCCTATGACCTTGCCTGGGAGCAGGTGCCGCTCGAGGACCGTCCGTAATTGCACAACCGCTACTGCCTGCGGGTGAACAACCACCGTTGTGCCGAGACTGCGAAGATTGAACCTGAGCTATGGGGTTGGAGGTGACATTGTGAGTCAAGAAGCGCCGTCATTGTTTGAGCCTGATGACGTGGGCCGTCCGCTGGCTGATCGTCTGCGTCCGAAGTCCCTCGGTGATGTCATCGGGCAAGATCATCTGCTGGGGGGCGATGCGCCGATCGGTCGGATGGTCGCTGAGTCCAGGCTGGTCTCGATGGTGCTGTGGGGACCGCCGGGTTGTGGGAAGACAACCATCGCGCGGTTGCTGGCCGAACGCGCCAACCTCGTCTTCGAATCGGTCTCAGCAACATTCTCCGGAGTCGCCGAACTCCGCAAAGTCTTCCAATCAGCTGCCAAACGACGCGAGATCGGCCAGGGCACGATGCTGTTCGTTGACGAGATCCATCGTTTCAACCGCGCCCAGCAGGATTCTTTCCTCCCCTACGTGGAAGACGGCACGGTCGTGCTCGTCGGTGCTACCACGGAGAACCCCAGCTTCGAGCTCAACTCAGCATTGCTCTCCCGCTCCCAGGTCTTCGTCCTCAAACGCCTCGACGAGGAGGCGCTGACCACGCTCATCACACGAGCAGAGGAAACCGCTGAGAGAGAACTGCCTCTTGATGCGCAGGCACGACATGCTCTTGTGGCGATGGCTGATGGTGATGGCCGTTACCTGCTCAACCTCATCGAGCAACTCCAAACTGTCAGAGGTACTCTCGACACCTCTGGCCTCGTCGAACTGGTTCAACAGCGCGCACCGATCTACGACAAAGCCCAAGAGGGGCATTACAACCTCATCTCCGCACTGCATAAGTCAATGCGCGGTTCTGACCCTGACGCGTCACTGTATTGGTTGGCGCGCATGCTCGAAGGTGGGGAAGATCCCCTCTATGTCGCCCGACGGCTGGTCAGATTCGCCAACGAAGACATCGCGATTGCCGACCCACAAGCGATCCAACAGGCGCTGGCGGCATGGGACGTGTTCGAACGTCTCGGCTCCCCAGAAGGGGAACTCGCCATCGCTCAAGCCGTCGTCTACCTCGCAACCGCACCGAAGTCCATCGCCGTCTACCGTGGATTCAACGCAGCGAAGAAGCTCGCGAAACAGACAGGGTCTCTGATGCCACCTGCATATATCCTCAACGCCCCGACGAAGCTGATGAAGAACCTCGGCTACGGAGAGGGATACGAGTATGACCCGGACAGGCCGGGAGGCTTCTCAGGTGCGAACTACTTCCCTGAGGGCATGACACCGGAGAAAGTGTATCGGCCCACCAGCAACGGTTACGAGCACATCATCGCGCAGCGTCTGTCCGAGTGGGATCGGATGCGTGCTGAAAAACGTCAGCACGAAGGCCGCGCCGACAATGACCCGTCAGGCGATGGCGACACATGAACAAACAACGGAAGGGCGCAGGCACCATCCCAGACGCAGTTTGTAGAGTGAACGACGTTGGCATCGATGCAAGAGGAGTTAACAACAATGTTCGGAAGTCAACGACAGAGACCAGCGCCGGCGGTCGGTGCCTTCATCGACATCATGGGCCCCCGCTATGTGCTCACCTCCGCACGCGCGACCGCTCCCTATGCGAAGGGCAACCGCTTCGGCGGCGGCAACGTGCTCGCTGTGCTGCGGCCCGGCAGCCTCGTCGATATGTGGCGGGCACTGCAGGTCTGCGTCGACCACGACCTCATCGTCATCCCGCAGTCGGCCAACACCGGTCTGACCGGCGGTTCCGGACCCGGCGCTCAGGACTACGACCGCCCGATCGTCATCATCTCGACCCTGCGGATCAACCAGATCCACCTCATCAACGACGCCCGCGAAGCGATCTGCCTGGCCGGATCCACTCTGTACGAACTCGACGAGGCGCTCGCCCCGCTCGGCCGCGAACCGCACTCGGTCATCGGCTCCTCCTCGATCGGGGCCTCGGTTGTCGGCGGGATCGCGAACAATTCCGGCGGATCCCAGATCCGCAAAGGACCGGCATTCACGAAGCACGCGATCTTCGCCCGGGTCACCGAGGCGGGGCGCCTCGAGCTGGTCAATCACCTCGGCGTCGAGCTCGGTGATGACCCTGCCCAGATCCTCGACAGACTCCAACGCGGTGACTGGGATCCGACCGGAGTAACCCCCGCACCCGAGGACACGACGGAGACCGAATACGGCGAGCAGGTCCGCAGGATCGTCGACTCTCCGGCCCGGTTCAACGCGAACTCGGATTACCTGTATGAGGCATCCGGTTCGGCCGGCAAGCTCATGGTCTTCGCCGTGCGCACCCGCACCTTCCCGAAGGAGACAGGTGCGACCACCTTCTACGTCGGCACGAACAGTCCGGCCGAACTCGAAGACCTGCGTCGCGCAATCCTCACCTCGGACATGCCGCTGCCGATCTCGGGTGAGTACATGGGCCGGCCCTCATTCGACCTCGCCGAGAAGTATGGCAAGGACACGTTCGTCTCGATCAAGCATGCCGGCAGTCGCGAGCAGATCAGACTCTTCGCGCTGAAGAACTGGGCCAACGGGGTGTTCGCGAAGCTGCCGTTCTTCGGTGAGACCGTCGCCGACACGATCGCGCAGAACGCGTTCGGCCTGCTCCCGCAACAGCTGCCGAAGCGCATGCTTGAGTACCGCGACCGGTTCGAACACCACCTGCTGCTCGTCGTCAGCGGCGAGGAGAAGGACCGGATGGGCGCATTCCTCGACGAGTTCTTCGCCGAGGCGGCCCACGACGGCGATTATTTCGTGTGCAGTGCCGATGAGGCTCAGTCCGCGATGCTGCACCGTTTCGGAGCGGCGAGTGCTGCGACTCGGTACTTCAACCTCAACCGCGAAGACTCTTCGGACATGATCACCTTCGACGTGGCTCTGCGTCGTGACGATGAGGACTGGCTTGAAGTGCTGCCGGACGAGATCGCCGACCAGCTGCACATCAGCTCCTACTACGGGCACTTCTTCTGCCACGTCTTCCACCAGGACCATGTGGCGAAGAAGGGTGTGGACACGGTGGCGCTGAAGAAGCAGATGACCGAGCTGCTCGAAGCCCGCGGTGCCGCCGTACCTGCCGAGCACAACTATGGGCGGCTCTACCCTGTGCCGCCGGAGATGGAAGCCCACTTCAAGGAACTCGACCCCGGCAACGTCTTCAACCCGGGCGTGGGCGAGACCTCTCCGAGGAAGAACTGGGTCTGAGAGTCGGAACCTCTGGCGCGCCCGGCGCAGCACCCAACCCCGTTAGCGGCACACCACCCCGCTGCAACGGGGTGGTGTGCCGCTAACGGTGGTGGATGCATCACCAACGGTGCGATCACTCACTAGCGGTGACAGATGCTGCCGATGCCGCCTGCTGGGGGCTCCGCAGCTGAGATCCGGTGCGTCGACGCGCTCACGGTGATGGATGCTGACGGCCCTACACGTGGGTGACGGATGCCGTCGGCGGCCCAGCGTGCCGCCTCAGTCCTCGTCTTCGATCTCTGCGACGGCGGCCGCCTCGGCGCGGGCCTGCTTGATCTTGCGAACACGCGAGATCGTCATCAGGGTGAGCGCCGTGATGAAACCGAAGGGTGCACCCAACACAATGCTGTACGCGCTGACTGAGACGCCGAGAGTAGTGCTTGCTCCCATGCCGGCATCGATGAGCGGATACCCCTCGCTCATGTGGAAGAAGATTGCGCCAACCCAGACGATGGCAAATACGGCGCCCACGATGTTGCCGATGATCAGCCGCCTCGGCGAAACGCGAGCCATGGCCATCGAAAAATCCACGTTTTCGCGATTGCAATATGCCGAAATGACAACGCTGGTGACCATGGAGCCGAGGACGATGAGCGCGCTCCAGATTCCGGCGCCGAGGATGGCGAAGATGAGCCCGAGAGCGAAGAACACGTAAGTGGAGACGACAGCCCCCAGGGTGTAGGCGCGCAGGATGACGTCCCGTTCGCGTTCGTCGCCCATCGAAGGGTCGTTGAAGCCGGCGATCCGGTTGGCGAGTTCGTTGCTGGGCTTCTTCTTGTCGCTCGTGCTGTTCATTGTGATTCCTCCTTCAGCGAGAAGATCTCTTCCACGGCGGTCTCGAGTGCGCGGGCGATGCGCAGCGCCAGATAGACGCTCGGTGCGTAGTCACCGCGCTCGGTCGCGATGATCGTCTGTCGCGAGACACCGGTGAGTTGTGCGAGCTGGGCCTGGGTGAGCCCAGCGGCCTTGCGAACCTGTTTGAGGTCCGAGGTCTGAACTTCCATGTGGCTCCTTGATGTCAACTTATCTTTACATCCAAAAGTAAAGCATGTTTGACATAAGTATGTCAATGATCTTTGACACCGCCGAGGTGGTCCCGCGGTTTCGCGGATAACCAAGGCGTGATGTGCGGTGGGGAGGGAGATGCTCGTTGAGTGGGCGGCGGTGTGTGGCGGCCGACCCGTGCGGCGGGCCAGAGACAGGTTTGTACATACCGCACCATCAAGGCGAAAGCACCCCGTTGCAACGCGGTGTTCTGTGGCTAAGTACGTTGAGTGTGAAGTGGTGAAGATGCGGGAGTGCCGGGCGAGGGAGCGACTTCAGGGTTGTCTCAGAAAATCAGTAGCCCCGGTGATTTGATCAATCTTTCAGATCAGGGATCATTCCGGGGCTTTCGCGATGAAGTTTAACACATTGCTTCAGTGAGGAGGCTGAATGTATCTGCCGGAAGAGTCGCTCCTCCGGGAGTGGGTTAGTGCGGATAGGCTCTCGCGATACGCCCAAGAGAGAGAACCGACGAGTGCGCTCTATCTTTGGAACGCCGAACTCAGCTCGGCATATTTCGAGATCTCAGGGCACGCAGAGATCCTACTCAGGAATGTTTTTCACGGCCGACTAGCGCCTTTGAGCAACGACGGCCGATGGGTACATCGATCCCCAATTTCCGTTCACCCGGCGCGCTCAAAGAGACATCACGGTCGCAATCCGCCGCGCAACGAGGAATGGAAGTGTTCCCGAAAAGCCGGGCAAGGTGATTGCGGAATTTTCATTCGGCTTCTGGCGGTATCTGCTCGGAGTCCACTACTCATCAACGATCTGGCCCAAAATCGCTCCTGGGTTCTCGGGAGTCCCGCGGCACCTTCGCAGTCGTGCCGATTTGGAAGAAGCGGCCACTCGGGTAAATGACCTGCGTAATCGAGTGGCGCATCATGAGCCCGTTTTTCAGAAGTTTCCGGAACAGTACTTGGCGGACATCTATCTGATTGCCAAGTACGTCGACGATAGGGCGGAGCGGATGCTTCGTGATCTCTCGCGAGTTCCAGGAGTTCTGGCTCGCCGACCTCCGATCTGACTTCGAGGGCCATTCTCCGTGAGGAGGGGTGTTTGGGCTCTATGGGAGCACACATTGATCGGTGCGGAGGAAGGATGAGCGGCGCAATGAACATGGATCCCGCATGCATCCCCCACTGCAAACGGCAAAACACCCCGCCCGAACGGGGTGTTTTCGCGCTGACGGTGATGGATGCGCAAGGAATGGTGCGGTATGCGGCTAGCGCGAGGGTGTCGCGCTGACGGTGAAGGATGCCGCGCCTGAGACTGAGCCTGAGCTGCAGCCGACCCCAGCGAGCGCCGGCGCCCCTACTCCACAACCTTCACGCCCGCTGCCCGACGCCAGCGAGCCCCGGCGCCCTCTTACGACTCCACAACCTTCACGCGTCGGCGGTCCTTCTCCAGACGGGCTTCGTGGCTCGACCGCTTGGGGTTGAGCAGCTTGAGCAGCGACAGGGCAATCACAGCACCCAGCACGGCACAGCCAGCAGGCAGGAGCATCGCGGTCTTCGCATCGAAGGCGTCGATGATGTTGCCGGCGACGGCCGATCCGAAGGCGACGCCGAAGCCCAGCGAGGTGCCCAACCAGGCGAACGCCTCGGTGAGCCTGCGCGGGGGAGCCAACTGCTTGATGACCGAATTCGCGCCGATGAGGCTCGGGGCGATCGCGGAACCGACGACGATTAGAATGATTCCGTAGGTGACCATCGAGTTCGCCAGCAGCATCAGGCAGGCGCCCACGGCCAAGGCCGACACGGCCACGCCGAAGCGATGGTGGACAGCGGCCTGCCAGTTCCGGGCCCCGTACAGGGCACCGGACACCAGCGAGCCCAGGGCCAGGCACGACAGCAGAATACCGGCCGACGACTTCACTCCGAGCTCGTCGGCGAACGCGACGGCGATGACGTCGATGGCACCGAAGTTCACCCCGAGGAAGATGTTGACGATGATGATCGCGAAGATGCCCGGGTTCGAGAACACGTGCCCCTTCGCCTCGGTGGACCGCTCCACCGGCGGGGGTTCGGTCGCCTTCTGGATGTAGAGCAGCAGCGAACCCACGCCGACGGTGATCATCGAGAGGATGATCCCGGCAGGCGGCCACACGGCTGTGGCGAGCACCGTAGCCAGCACCGGCCCGGAGACGAACATCAGCTCATCGGCGACCGACTCCCACGAGAACGCGGTCTGCAGCTTCTTCGGAGTATCGACGATATGCGACCAGCGCGAACGCACCAGCGAACCGACGGAGCCGACGGTGGCACCGCCGATGCCGACGAAGACGAAGACGAATCCCGTCCACCATTCCTCGTACACTGACACGATGAGCAGGGCCAACGCGATGAGGTGGGTGATGACGATGGGCACCATGACCCTCGCCTGACCGAGGCGGTCGACGAGGCGAGCGATCCCCGGGCCGGCAAGTGCCTGGACGATCATGTACACGGCGGAGACGATTCCCGCCATGCCGTACGATCCGGTCACGCCCTGGATGAAGAGGACGATGCCCAGACCCAGCACGGCGATGGGCATGCGTGCGATGAGACCGGCCAAAGAGAACTTGAGAGCACCGGGAAGAGACAGAATTTCCCGATAGTTGTTGAACACCAGGAAAGTCTACCGAGCGCCCCGGATCACAGCCAGACGAACCCCGCGTTATTACTGGTGAGTCCCCTCACCTCGGCGTCGGAAATCATCGGCGGGTCACGAACCGGCATCAGTCCCAGTCAGCCCAGTCGAAATCAGGCATCACAACGTCTGACAAGGCAGAACACCTCGCCGAGGCGGCCCCGGCCGCCCGCTCGTCCCCGCCCTTGCGAGCATGGCCCAGCGCGCGGCTGAGAAATCGGTCACCCCGGTCGCTATACAATGAGCGGGATTGCCCACTTTCCGCGGCGCCTGGCGCCGACCGCACAAACCCCGGAGTGCCGATGACGGACAACACCACCTTCGACGATCTCTTCGACCACCAGAACGAGGAACAGCAGCGCCCGCGCAAGAAGAAGCGCGTGTGGCGCAAGGTCCTCGTCGTGCTGCTGATCATCGTCATCCTCGGCGTGCTCGGCATCGGACTCTACGTCTGGAACGTCGGCCGGTCGTTCGACAACAACGCGAACCAGCTCAGTGATGAGCAGGTCTTCGGCAAGGACAGCGCCGGCGGCAAGGAAGGCGACGGCACGAACATCCTGCTGCTGGGCTCGGATGAGTCGATGAGCGATGTCGATGTCAACGATTCCCGTGGACTGCGCTCGGACACGATCATGGTCATGCACCTGCCCGAGGACGGTGGCAACGTGCAGATCATGTCGATCCCGCGTGACACCTATGTCGACATCGACGGCCACGGCAAGGCGAAGATCAATGCGGCCCTGTCCTACGGCGGTCTGCCGCTGGCAGTGTCGACGGTCTCGGACTTCATCGGCACCGAACTCGATCACGTGGCGATCATCGACTTCGAAGGATTCAAGGCGCTGACCGACAGCCTCGGCGGGGTGACCGTGAACTCCGAACAGGCGTTCGAGAAGAACGGCTACTCCTTCACCCAGGGCGAGAACGTCCTCGACGGCGATCAGGCGCTGACCTTCGTGCGTGAACGCAAGCAGTTCCAGGACGGCGACTTCCAGCGTGCGCGCAATCAGCAGGCGTTCATCCGCGGGCTGACGAACGAGATGATCTCGGCCGACACTCTGTCGAACCCGAAGAAGATCCAGGACATGGTCAAGAACTTCGCGCCGTACATGTACGTCGACTCGGGGCTGGACGCGAAGTACATCTCATCGACCGCGTTCAACATGCGCGACGTCCGCCCCGGCGACATCGAGTTCTTCACCGCTCCCGTCGCCGGCGTCGGCACCTCCCCGGACGGTCAGTCGATCGTCAACGTCGACGAGGAGGAGCTGAAGAAGGTCCGCGACGCGTTCAAGAACGACACCGTGGCCGACTATGTGCAGAACGCCCCGGAGGCCCACCTCTGAGACCTCGCCGAGGCGGCTCACCGCAGCCGCGAACGCGGCGGCCCAGCTCCGCTGAGTCAAACACCGAGCCCCGCTCCGGAAGTTTCCCGGAGCGGGGCTCGGTGCATCTGGACCACAACCCGATCACGATCCGCGACGGGGCAGGAGATTCACCCCTCGAAGCTGACCTGGTGCACAGCGTGTGGTGCTGCACCCCACTCGTTCTGGTCCGCAATGGCTTCATTGGAGACGCCGAGCGTCATCTTCTCTCCGGTCGTGGAGTTCCGGTAGGTGATGTACGTCGTGCCCGCGGCCCCCTCGGCGCCGGTGTTCCTCCAGTGAGAGCCGTTCTCATTGCTGTGGTTGGCCAGCTTGTCGGCGACGTCCGCGGAAGCGAAGGCTTCCACGCGATCAGTGTTGTCCTGGCCCCAGGCGATCACGAGCTCATCGGCATACTTCCCAGCTTCGACCGGGTAGTACACGGACTGTGTGCCGACTCCTGCGTCTGCCGACTGGCTCGATGAGCTCGCAGAGGATGTGTCGGCGGCCAGGGCCGGTCCGCCGGCGAGTCCGAGGCCGGCTGCTCCGGCGACTGTGGCGATGCCCAAGGCTGCTGCACGGTTGCGCATGGTGGTCTTCATGGTGTCGATCCCTTCTTCTCAGGTGCTGCCACTGCTCGGTGGCATGATCAGTATTCCGACCGATTCTGAGGTCGCGGCAACGGTCTCTGGGAGCGAACTCAGAGCGGATAACAGCACGAAGACAGCAACATTGCAATCGTGCGGCAGCGGCGTCTCAGGTGTGCAGACTATCGGTTGACGGCAACGGCTCTTGCCTGTGAAACCGGTGGTGATGACGTCGTTTCGTGAGAGCTCCCGGTTCTGTCGGCGATCGGGACCGACAGGGTTTACGACGAATTCTTCTGCGTGGCGATACGCGATCGTGATCTCGCCGACGTCTCGATGACCGGCTTTGCCGGCGAGGGGCTGGACCACAGCCCAGGCGATGACAGACGACCGCCTCGGCGGGGAAGTCTCTGCGGGTGGAGCGAACATCCACGACCGCGATAGTGACGCAGATCATATGCGGAACTGCGGCGCCTGACTATGGTGGAGACATCCCCGACCGCGGTCGGCACACGGACATGTGGCGACAGCGGAAGGGGCGAGACGAAGCCCATGAATCGAGGTTCCCATGACCTATGTGATCGCGCAGCCGTGTGTCGATGTCAAGGACAGGGCCTGTGTCGACGAATGCCCTGTCGACTGCATCTATGAGGGCGAACGCAGCCTCTACATCCATCCCGATGAGTGCATCGACTGCGGTGCCTGCGAGCCGGTGTGCCCCGTCGAAGCGATCTTCTACGAAGACGACGTCCCCGACGAGTGGGAGGCCTACTACAGCTACAACGTCGAGTTCTTCGATGACCTCGGTTCGCCCGGAGGCGCAGCGAAGCTCGGCAACATCGGCACCGACCACCCGAAGGTGGCCGCACTGCCGCCCCAGAACCAGGACTACCTCGGGCGGCAGTGAAGACGGCGCAGGTCCCTCGGTAACTGCCTTCGCCCTACTCCAGCACCCCGTCGACGAGGGTCCGTGCGTCGTGCTGGACGGCTCGCAGGTGGTCTTCGTCGCGCAGGGATTCCGCGTAGATCTTGTAGACGTCTTCTGTGCCTGAAGGCCGCACGGCGAACCAGGAGTTGTCCGTGGTGACCTTGAGTCCGCCGATGGGCGCATTGTTGCCCGGCGCCGAGGTGAGCACCGCCTTCACGGGTTCACCGCCGACGGTCTTCGCGCTCACCTGAGAGGCATCAAGGGTCCCCAGCCGTGCCTTCTGTTCGCGGGTGGCCGGGGCATCCTGGCGGGCGTACGAGCTGGTGCCGTGTTCGGCGGCCAGACCCGCGTAGCGCTGCGAGGGCGTCTGGCCCGTCTTCGCTGTCATCTCGGCGGCGAGGAGGGCGAGGATGATGCCGTCCTTGTCCGTCGACCACACCTTGCCGTTCCTGCGCAGGAACGATGCGCCGGCCGATTCCTCGCCGCCGAAGGACAGCGTCGAATCGAGCAGTCCGGGTACGAACCATTTGAAGCCGACGGGCACCTCGAACAGGGTGCGGTTGTGAGCGGTCACGATCCGGTCGATGATCGACGAGGTGACCAGTGTCTTGCCGATCGCCGCCGAGGCGGGCCACTCGGTGCGGGTCTCGATCAGATAGTCGATGGCGGCGGCCAGATAGTGGTTGGGGTTCATCAGGCCCGCGTCGGGGGTGACGATGCCGTGGCGGTCGGCGTCGGCGTCATTGCCGGTGGCGATGTCGAAGTCGCTGCGAGAGGTGATGAGACCGGCCATCGCGTAGGGGGAGGAGCAGTCCATGCGGATGTTCTCGTCCCAATCCAGGGTCATGAACGACCAGGTGGGGTCGACGTCCGGATGGACGACGTCGAGGTTGAGGTCATAGTCCTCGGCGGTCGCCGCCCAGAAGTCGACGCTGGCTCCGCCGAGCGGATCGGCTCCGATCTTCAGCCCGGAGGTGCGGATGACATCGAGGTCGATGACCGACTCGAGATCGTCGACGTAGTTCGAGACGTAGTCGAAGTTCTCTGTGTTCTCCAGGTGAAAGGCCCGCTGGAAGGCGGTGCGCGGAATCTTCTCCCACCCCTCGGCGAGGTAGGTGTTCGCGCGTTCGGCGATCCATGTCGTCGTTTCGGTGCCGGCAGGTCCGCCATGCGGCGGGTTGTATTTGATGCCGCCGTCGGCAGGCGGATTGTGGCTGGGAGTGACGATGATGCCGTCGGCCTGAGCATCCTCGCGGGACTTCCCCGCGTTGAAGCCGAGGATCGCATGGGAGACGGCAGGGGTCGGGGTGAAGCCGTCGCGTTCGTCGATGAGCGCGGGCACCTCGGCGGCGGCGAGCACCTCGAGGACGGTGAGGAATGCGGGCTCACTCAGTGCGTGGGTGTCACGGCCGAGGAAGATCGGCCCGCGGATGCCTTTGTCTCGACGGAGGTCGACGATAGCTGCGGTGATGGCAGCGATGTGCGCCTCGTTGAAAGAGCGGTTGAAGCTCGAACCGCGGTGGCCCGAAGTCCCGAAGCTCACTGCTTGCGACGGCACCGACGGGTCGGGGACCAAGTCGTGGTAGGAATCGAGAAGGGCAGGGATGTCCACGAGATCCTTGTCTTGGGCCAACTGGCCGGCGCGTGTTGTCATTCTTCTACCTAACCAAATGACTGCGGTTGCGCACAGTTGTGTCCACGGTGTTCTTGCATCGTGGACTCTGCGGGCGCGCCGGAGCGAGATATCGCGCCCCGGAGTCCGATGACGTGCCGTGTCTTCCGGAGCGCAGATCCCGCCGAGGCGCAGACTCAGTCCGGCGGCTCCACGGAGTCGTCGTCTTCTTCCTTGGTGTCTCCACCGCTGATATCTCGGTCTTTGTCGGGGGAGGACCCTTCGGCTTTGGTCTGGGCGGCCTCGGGGTCCCGCTCGATCGGAACGTCATGCTCGGCGGCAATGCGCCCGAGCCTCTCTTCAGGAGTCTGGGAGCTGCCTTCGGCGTCTGTCTCGGCACCGACTCCGACGGCAGTGCTCTCGATCTCCTGCTCGTCGTCGGTCTGCTGTTCCGCTGCGTTCTCCGGCAGGTTCGTCTTCTGGTCATTCATGACTTCGCTCCTTTCGGAGTTGAACACGATCACCGCATTCGACGGTGGTTCGGGGATCACGCGAGATACGGCAGTGATCCATGGTGCCGACGGTAGACCCATCACGGCGTGCGGGCAAGGGGGTCGGGACCGACGCTCGGGGCCCTGTGCAAGGTGAGAGCGCTGAGATAGAGTGAAATCACTCTGCGGGCAGGCGCTGAGACCTGCCCCACGCGAACCCACATGATTGGGACGAGGATCAGATATGGTCGGGCCCGACGCGGAATCGGTCAGACAGCGAGCCTCCACCGGCGGCCTGCCCTCCGACAGCTTCATCGACGCGGCCCTGGCAGACATCCACGCACGCTACCGCGGACTCGACGACGGTGAGGTCGCCGACTATATCCCGATCCTCGCCGAGGCGGATCCCCGGTGGTTCGGACTCAGCCTCATCGAGTCGGCTGGGACCGTGCACGAGGCCGGAGACGTCGACATCGAGTTCTCCATCCAATCCATCTCCAAGGCCTTCGTCTTCGCGCTCGTCTGCCAGTCCCGCAGCTCCGAACTCGTCCACGAACGCGTCGGCGTCAACAACACCGGGCTCGCCTTCAACTCGGTGATGGCGATCGAGCTCAACGACGGCAAGCCGTTGAACTCGATGGTCAACGCCGGGGCCATCGCCACGACCGCGCTCATGCCCGGAGCCACCTCGGCGGAGAAATGGGAGAACATCCGCTCCGGGCTCTCCCGCTTCGCCGGGCGGCCGCTTCGCCTCGACGGTCGAGTGTACGAATCGGAGATGAAGACGAACCAGCGCAACAAGGCCCTGGCCCGTCTGCTCGAGAGCTACGGTCGGATCATCACCGACCCGCTCGACACTGTCGACATCTATACCCGGCAGTGTTCGCTGCTGGTCACCGCGCACGACCTCGCGGTGATGGGAGCCACCCTCGCAGACGGCGGCATCAATCCGCTGACCGGTCGGCAGGTCGTGTCCGCCGAGGTGGCCCGTGACACGCTCGCGCTGCTCGCCTCGTGCGGGATGTATGAGAACAGCGGCGAATGGCTCTTCGAGATCGGACTGCCCGCCAAATCCGGGGTCTCCGGCGGCATCGTCGCCATCGCCCCGGGCAAGGGAGCTTTGGGCACCTTCTCGCCGAGGCTGGACTCCGCGGGCAACAGCGTGCGCGGTCAGCGTGCGTGCTTCCACATCTCGCGGGTACTGGGCATGAACCTCTTCGCATCGAACGCCGTCGCCGAACGCCCACAGAAGGGACGCTGATGAACACCGCCACCGGATCGACTGCCGACACCGAGGAGCGCAGATCTTGGGCGCCGATGATCGGGCTCTTCCTCGCTCAGGTCCTCATGTCCTTCAACGTCGCCGCACTGCCGATCTCGCTCGGCGGAATGGTCGAGGACTTCGGGGTTCCGCCCACGGTCGCCTCGTCGACGATCGTCGTCTACGGCCTCGCTGTCGCGGCATTCGTGATGACCGGTGCGAAGCTGGGTCAGCGGATCGGGTGGGTGCTCATCTTCCGCATCGTCCTCGTCGTCTTCGCGGCCTCCTCGCTGCTCATGATCTTCTCTCGCACCGTGACCTGGGTCATCGCCGGTCAGCTGCTCGCCGGTGCTGCCGCCGCGATCATCGTGCCCGCCCTGGTCGCGCTCATCGCGGAGAACTACCGCGGCGCCCAGCAGGCCGCGGCGGTCGGCTCGCTCGGCTCGGCGCGAGCCTTCTCCGGGATGAGCGCCTTCCTCATCGGCGGCACCTTGGGCACGTTCGTCGGGTGGCGGCCGATCTTCTTCATCACGCTGGGCCTGGCTGTCATCGTCTTCGCGCTGACGTTCACGCTGAAGTCGGACAAGGGCGACGCGGCGATCCGGATCGACCTCGTCGCCTCGGCGCTCATCGGTGCGGCGGTCGTGCTGCTGACGATGGGGTTCAACAACCTCAACGGGTGGGGTGTCATCCGCGCCGAGGATGGGGCGCCGTTCTCGATCGCCGGGCTGTCCCCGGCGCCGGTGTTCATCGTCGTCGGCGTCGTCCTCGGGCAGCTGTTCTTCGTGTGGACGAAGCGACGGAAGGCGGCGGGGAAGGTGCCTCTCGTCGACATCAGCGTGCTCGGTCGGCCGAGCGAACGGGCGGCGGTCTATGCGATGTTCGTCATCGTGGCCATGGAGGCGGCGGTGAACTTCACCGTGCCCACCTACATCCAGGTCGTGCAGGGGAGGACCCCTTTCGACACGTCGTTGGCGATGCTGCCGTTCAACCTGACAGTGTTCGTCACCGCCACACTCATCATCCGCTTCTACAAGCGATACTCGCCGCGCTCCATCGCACTGTTCTCGTTCGGGCTGACGACCGCCGCGCTTGTCTGGCTCGCGTTCGTCGTGACGAACAATTGGGAGACTCTGCCGACGATTCTCGGCCTCATCGTCTTCGGCATCGGGCAGGGTGCGCTGGTGACACTGGTGTTCAATGTTCTGGTCACGGCCGCGCCGAAGCATCTGGCCGGTGATGTCGGGTCGATTCGCGGCACCGCGCAGAATCTCGCCTCGGCTGTCGGCACCGCGGTGATGGGGGCTCTGCTGGTCACGGTGCTTTCGGCCGGCTTGGCGTCGGCCGCCGATGATCATCCCGAACTGCCGCCGGAGCTCGTCGAGCAGGTCGACCTCGACAACGCGAACTTCGTGAGCAACGACGAACTGCGGGAGGTGCTCGCAGGCACGACGGCGACACCGGAGCAGGTCGAGCATGCCGTCGAGCTGAACTCTCAACAGCGGCTGCGCACGCTCAAGCTCGGGTTCCTCATCCTTGCCGGGATCAGCCTGGTCGCGGCAGTGCCGGCTTCTCGGCTGCCGAAGTATCGGCCCGATGAGATCCCGGACCCCGCCGAGGAGGGCTAGAGTTCCGGTCCATCCGGAAGGGGGCGACATCGCCCCAGACGGTATGAAGTGATCCCCTTGGTATGAAGCGATCCACCAACTCGACGTGTATGCTCGGTTCTCTCCCGGCTGTCAGTCGTTCAGGCTGATGTCCTCTGCAAGCTGCGGGCTGTGCATATCTGCACCCTCGTCCAATGCCTTCCGGTAGCGCTCGAGGTCGCGGGCATCAACATCGGTGCCGCTCAGGCCTCGGTGCCAGTATGCGCGAGCCAGCAGATCCTGAGTGTTCACGTTCCAGTCGTACTTCGCCACGGAGCGCAGTGTGCGGACAGTGGAAGTCTCGGCGGCGATCCATACCTGCGATCGGGCACCGTTGCCCACGATCCCCTCTGCCTTGAGATCAGTCAGACTCGGCACGAATGTCACGGCAGAGTTCGACCCTTCTGTCCCGGCCGCTCCTAAATAGTCACGCGTCGACTCCGGCGCAATGATGTGAGTGTGAGTCGAGGCGGTCTCGGTGGGCAGCGCTTCGATGATCGATGCCAGCGCAGGTGCTCCAGCGTCGTCGGCAATCAGCACCAATTGCTCAATCTCCGCCGGCAGGTACCACTCCGCGCGCATCCCGCTGATAGACACGGTGTCGCCTGGCGACAGCGCGGAAAGCCAGAGGTTGAGCAGGCCATCGGAGTGGCTGGACACGTCGACGGTCATGAGCCGTCGGGCACGATCGAGACTCCTGACGGTCAGGGCACGGAGCAGCGGATCCTGTTGCCCGGGCCAGGTCGGCAGGCCCTGGGCGTCCCGCACAGGAGCATGTGATCGGCGGTCGAGGGCGTCGAGGGGAGGAATCATGACCTTGAAGGCATCCGCTGCGCGAGGATCGGAATACTCATCGATTTCATGTCCATGCAAGGTCAGGCGGCGAAACCCGAAAGACACATCGGTGACGTCGAGGACATCGAGATTCATCGTGATCAGCGGTCGCTGTCGACCGATTTCCCGAATTGCAGACTTGATTGAATCCATGACCACATCTTACTTAGGTAAGGGTAGGTTAAGTTAATCAATTTCCCACACTCGGCAGCTCCAGGCGGGGACAAGCTCTTTCCCGCACAGGATGACTCTGACGTCACTGGCGATGCTGTATTGGCCACTGCCTTGTCGGCACAGACCGTGACGACAGCTCTCTGGGCACGTGAGAAACTTAGTTCAGTACTCACACGAATCGTCGAGCTCCGCAACGATAGTGCCAAGGGCCTGAATCGGATACGGGTAAGTTGCCATATCAATGTCTGATGCTGGTCAGAACCATGTCTTTTCACCAAGCGAAAGCGGGCGTGGCTTCGGGCACTATGGAGGTGAACTCGAGTGTGATCGAACCGCTGTCATCGTCGACGCCGGTGATGACTGTCATCTCATAACCGGCGAAGTCTCCTTGGTTTCCGGTCTCGGCGTCATGGGCGAGGAACTTCGCGCCGGCTGTATCGGTGAGGCCCACTGCGTCATCAGCGAGAATCTTGCCGAGTTGTTCCTGGGCATTCGAAGCCTTCGACTGACTACCTGTCGTGGCCTCGTCGACATGGTCGAGGCGCACCTCGATCATGTGCGGGTCGATGGGCCGAACTCCTTGGCTGATCGAGGCGTCGACGCCGTCGAGCTCGGCGTCGCATCGGGTGTCGAATTCGCTGTGGCAGGTGAAGCCATTCTGTTCGAGACCGAATGCCTGTTGATCCGGCAGGGGGAGAGCCTTCGGTTGGTAGACGGTGCTTGCCGAAGCGCCGCCATCCTTGCCGTTGAGAATCTTGATGGAGCTCGGGGCGGTTTCGACCAGCACGCCACCGGGCAGCTCCTGCGCTTCGAAAGCCTTGCCGTTCATCAGCCCCTTGATCGGTTCTTCGCCTGAGGGGAGAAGCGCCTTGTCCATCGACTCGACCGCAGTGGCGAGGGTGCCGTCGATCGCATCACTGTCCGAGCCTGAGGCCTCGGCCTTGATCATGGCCACCGCATCATCTTTGGATAGGACCGACACCGAGGCAGTCGCTTCGTGGATGTCGTTCGCAAAGCACCGTTTCAGTTGAGCATCGCCGTCCGAATCGAAGCAGTCCCATCCTTGAGATGAGAGCTCGTCAACGAGCTGTGTGGCTGAACCGATTGTCATCGTCGGTGCCGGATCCTCATCGTGGAGCAACGTGGGTGCGACTGCCTGAACAATGACGACGATGATGAGCACGCCGATGACAGAGAGAAGAACTGGCCGTTCTCTGCGGCCAAGCGATTTCGACAGCGAGTTCGCCACGCGTGAGCTGACCCCGTTCCGGTGTTGGAGACGGCAGCCGCAACGAAATCGGCTCGACTGCCTGTTGGCCATCGCGACGCTACAGACAGTCGAGCCGGGGTGGGTAGAGGTCGACGAACCTCACACGGTCAGCGGCCCCAAGTCGTCACTTCACCCAGGGCTCTTCGCCGGTCTCGGAGACGACGGCGACGCCGGAGCAGGTCGAAAATGCCGTCGAGCTGAACTCTCAGCAGCCCCTGCGCACGCTCAAGCTCGGGTTCCTCATCCTTGCCGGGATCAGCCTGGTCGCGGCAGTGCCGGCTTCTCGGCTGCCGAAGTATCGGCCCGATGAGATCCCGGACCCCGCCGAGGAGGGCTACACAGGCGAGTGATCGCGCGGAGCAACCCGGGGGCGTTTGGATTCCGCCCGGCGTTCAGTTCCCTGTTGCGAGTTGGTCGAGCAGCGGTGACATCCGGTAGGAGATTACTTCCGTCGTCGCTACACATGTGCTGCTTCGCTGGACCCCAGGCGCCAGCTGAATGCTCTGAGTGATCCGGTGAAGATCGACTGTGTCCCGAGCGATCACACGAAGCATGAGGTCGGCTTCACCGGTGGTGGTGTGGGCCTCGATGACTTCGGGAATTCCAGCGATTGCTTCGTAGACGGAGTCGATGAGCTGCTGTGACACCGAGAGCGTGACAAAGGCGATGAGCGGTCGCTCGAGACTCGATGGCGAGAGTGTGGCGCTGGGTGATCCGAGGGCGCCGGTGCGGCGGAGGCGTTTCAAGCGAGCGTGCACGGTGTTCCGCGACAGTCCCAAGCGGTTGCTCAATTCGACCAGAGGAGAATCCAGGGAGCTGTCCCTGGCTAGCAGTATTCGAGCGTCAGTCGCGTCAAGGCTATACATATGATCAACAGTACATGCCTATGGTCTAGTCGGACTGAGCAGATGCACACTCGAAGTTGTATTGGTTGTGCAGGTGGAAACTTGTGTCTACTGTCTGGCGGTATGACTGGATCACAGATGAACGACCTGCCGCGCATCGACCTCCGCGGATTCACCTCGCCCGTGCAGTTCCTGTCCCGGCTCAGCGAAGAGCTCGACATCGAGGTGTGGGCGAAGCGCGACGACCTGGGTTCAGTGGGGCTTGCGGGAAATAAGGTTCGCAAGCTCGAGATGGAGCTCGCTCATGCGCAGTCCCTGGGTGCGACCCATATCGTCACAGAAGGCTCCCGTCATTCCAACGCCACCCGGGCTGCCGCGGCTGCGGCAGCCGCGATCGGGATGAAGTGCACGCTGGTGCTGTGCCACGATGAGCCGAAAGAACCCGTCGGAAATCTGCTTCTCGACGCGCTCTTCGGAGCCGACCTCCGCCTTGTCGGCGATATCTCGTGGGTGGAGCTTGCCCGCCGTACCGAGGATGTTGTCAGGGAGTTGGAAGACACCGGCGAGAGTGTCTATCGGCTTCCCATAGGCTCAGCGACCGGCCGCGGTGCGACCAGCTTTGCCCGCGCCTACATCGAAGCCGATGAGCAGATTCGAGCACAGGGTTCGCAATTTTCCACCATTGTGCACGCGAGCTCCGCCGGAAGCACGCATGCCGGCCTCACCCTCGGCCGAGCAATCAGCCAGTCAACGACCCGCATCCTCGGTGTCATCGTCGCCGGTGAGGTCTACGATGATGTCCCCGGTAACTACCTCCGGCTGGCCAACGAGGCCGCAGCGCTCGTCGCGCCGGAAGTCACTATCGCTCCGTCGGACTTGGAGACGACAGAGGATTATCTCGGCGAAGGTTACGGAGAGCCCGCTGCCGGCGTCAGCGAAGCCATCGATCTGATGTCCAGGCTCGAGGGAATTGTCGTCGACCCTGTCTACACGGCGAAAGCAGTCGCGGCAATCATCGATATGGCGCGCCGGCGCACGCTTGAGGGGCCGGTGCTCTTCTGGCACACCGGCGGCTACCACGCGATCTTCGACCCGAACTACACGGCCAGCATCTGGTCCAGTCTTCCACGGCTTAGAGATATTCGACTCTGACCTCGGTGCGTGGAGGGGCCGTCTCGATATCCGCAGCCGATGGCAAGGCGCTGCGGCTCCTGTGAGAACTGGGATAACGTCCCTCATGAAACAACTCTTGTTGTGGAACTGAGGGCATGTGCCGATGCTGTGGTGCTTCCTCGACCTGCACGGCGACCAGGCGACAGCATTGCGGACGAATCCGTTTGTCAACAGCGCCGTCGCCGAGGCGGGCAATTGGCTCTCGGTCGCCGACCGCGTCGAATTCGTCGACGACGGTTCCAAGGTCGACGAACTCTGGGACGATTCCGTCGTCGCGTGGTTTGAACAGGGACGCAACGACCCGAACCTCGCCTTATAAGGTCACGAGCGACTCCGCGCAGCACGGGGCCTCACGGGCTAAAAGCTCTCCGCCGTGGCCCGGATCGTCAAGTCCAAGGTGACCGGTCAGCGCGCGGGCGGCGGAAGCGACACAACCGAACTCTGACGCGAAAGCAAACAGACGAGCGATGGTCTGCACGCCCGCAGCCTGGCGCTCGCTGTCGTGTCGAGACTCCTGTCTCGAGAGCGGGCGTCCTCAGCCGCATACGGTCAGCGGCCCGAACCCGTCACTTCACCCAAGGCTCCTCGCCGGTCTCGGAGACGATCGGCTTGCCGTTGTCGAGGTTCCACGACCCCATGCCGCCGGCGACGTCGAAGGCGTCGAAGCCATTCTGGTTGAGCCACGCCACGGCTCGGTTCGAACGTCCGCCTGTGCGGCAGATGACGTACATATCGTCATCGAGGGGAAGGTCGTCGAGGCGCGTCGGCAGCTCGCCCAGCGGCATGTGGATCGCGCCCTCGATGTGCCCGGCCTCCCACTCATCGTCCTCGCGGACGTCGACGATGGCGGCCCCTTCGGGGATGTCGTTGACAGTGACGGTCGTTTCTTCATCCATGACCTCAGTCTAGGCACGCAAGCCAGGTGCTCGCACCCGGCCGAAGAGTCCGAATCCAAGCCCGTCTCCCCACTCCAAGGGGGCTGTTGTCGACCGGAGAGGCGTGTGAGAATGACCGTGCAGGCGTTTGATGCGCCGGCCGTTCACGGCTCGCGTGCAACGGTCACGGCTCGCACCAACGACTGCAGCGCCAGGAACCGTCTGCGAAGGGAAATGGTCATGAACAACAGAGACAAGAGTGACGAGTCGTCGGCCGAGGCGAAAGCCCGTGACGTCGCAGCGAAACTGGACGAGGCGGCAGAGCCGCTGGCCGGGACGTCGAACATGAACTCTCACGCCGAGGTCGGATACACCGAGCAGAACGTCGAGGCACGCGCCCAGAACGCCGCCGAAGAAGAAGGCGTGACGCTGCACCGCAATCCCGACGGCTCGCATACGGCGGTCGACGATTCGAAAGTCGCCGAGGCGACCTCGAGCTCCGAATCCAAGTATTCCGAGAGCCCAGCCCCGGCTCGCACCGCCGCCACCGACGACACTGAAGCCGGCCAGGTCTCCACCATCGGCGACGGACCAGCTCCCGCAGGTGAGGCTGCGACGGATGAGCTCGATCAGGCCGATGTCGTCAAGATCCTGCGCGGCGGCGATTCCGTCATGCTCGCGACCGCGCTCGCCGACGGCAAGATCCTCGCCCACCCGATGGCACCGCAGGAGGTCACCGAGGACGCCGATGTCTGGTTCTTCCTCGCCCTCGACGGCGACCAGGCGAAGGCACTGCAGACGAACCCCGAGGTCAATATCAGCATCGCCGAGGCAGGCAACTGGCTGTCGGTGGCCGGGCGAGTCGAGTTCGTCGACGATGAGACCAAGGTCGATGAGCTTTGGTCGGATTCCGCTACAGCGTGGTTCGATGACCGCCGGGACCCGAATCTCGGGCTCATCAAGGTCGTCACCCACTCCGCCCAGCACTGGGGCCTGCCCGGCGGAAAGGCCGCAGGCCTGTTCCGCATGGTCAAGTCCAAAATCACCGGGGACAGACCAGCCGGAGGCACTCAGACCACAGAACTCTGAGCGGCACGAGGTTTCAGAGCGTCGAGTAGCTTAGGCGCCTGCCACATCTGATACTGCACAGGACCACGTAGCTTCGGAACGGGCATGCCGAAGTGACTATCCTCTCTTCCAGGAGGGCTCGACTCAGTACCTTTCGGTCTCGCGCAAGGTCGACCAGCATCTTCATCCGAAAGGACCCCCGATGTCGTTCGGGACCTCTCTCGACACGTTTGAAGACAAGACAGGCCATACTCCATGCGAGTCCATCTATATGGCTATGCAGTGCGACAAGTACGCTGACTCGGTCAAAGCTGCCGAATTTTTCGATTGGATCAAGACCGACTTCGGCCTCGGCCGCGAACACGGCATAGTCCACGTTCTCGTCATCAAGATGAGGCTCAGTCTGGCGTCAAACATGTAGGTGCCGGAGGGACTCACAATCACGAGACCGAGATGCTCAAACTCTGCGGTGAGTTGAGCAAACCTGCGTGATACCGCCTTAACGGGAACAGCCCGCAGTCGTGTACGACGAGTCAGATTCGTTGTTCTCAGAAATGATCCGGAAGCTCAGAAAGGTCAGGAATTTCGACATACGGCTGATAGAAGTTGCTTCCGGGCCTGTTGTACCTGTTTACCCAGATTCGCCGGACGTCGTACTTCTTAGCCGGCATGATGTCGTATTCCCAGCCTTGAGCGACGTGGGTGATAAATGCAGGATCTCGATCGATGGTCCGGAAGAGATGGTTGAAGGCACCGTCTCGGGGCTTGTACCAGCCCGCGTCCTCGGCAGTGATGACGAAATCAAACTCCACACCGATGGTCGCGACGTGATGGGAAATGAAGTCTCGGTCCGAGTTGGAGATGATAGCCAACTCGACTCCCTTCTCTTTGAGCGCGCGCAGCGCCGAGGGCACCTCGGGAAAGACGGGAAAGCTCTTCGCATCCTCCACCAATTGGTCACCGTAGGCGTTGTCATACGGTGCCCCGTGCTGAAGCATCGTCGTCTCCAGCGTCTTCCGTATGAGATCCTGATACCGGGTATAAGGACCCTGCGCGACAGCGTAGAAGCGTGCGACGCGCAAGTTGTCGAGAAATTCATTGTGGTCGACTCCGACTTCGTCCAAACTGTGTTGAACGATCGGCAGCGCCGCTCGGTTCAGGTCGAAGTCGACCAGCGTGCGATAGCAGTCGAATGTGGCGATCGGCGTCTGAATGGTCAAGAGATGCTCCTAGTTTCAGTAGAGATTGAGCGGCTTACTGGATTTCGTTTGGTTCGAACGCGGCGTCTATTCAAACGGGTGTGCTTGAAGTGAGTGGATTATGAGTAGTTATCCCGGTGGAGGCATCTTCAATGTCGAAGAGTGGAGAAGCTCTTGTGAGGAATTCCAGATCCAGATCTGTGCGCCCCGTGGTGATGAGCTGGGCACCGGCCTCTCCGATTGCAGGACTGATCTTGAAACCATGCCCGGAGAACCCGGTCAACACGGCAATGTTTGAGTCGTCCGGGTGCAGTCGGATGTGTTCGTGCATTGTTCGCGTATAGCTTTCGATATACGTGTCAAGACGCACCGGGTTTGGTTGCAGAACGGGCAGAAGGTCGGCGATTTTGCGATTGAACCGGTCGATTTCGATTCGTGCGGCGTTTCCTCGCAGGTCACGCTCGACCGTATCCGGGTCTGCCGTCGACAAATGATCGTTGAATCCAAGACCGAGCTTGACTGTCAGCCCGTCCGGCGTCGGAATCCCGTAGCAGTAGTGCGGCGCAGCACGCATGAAGGGTGGGAGACCATACAATGCAGTGTCAGCAGTTCCTGCGAACCACGCAGAGGTCAGCCTTTTCGACACGACGGAATCTCGAAGGTCGGGTATGAGCTTCGTCGTCCATCCGCCGCAGGCGACGACTGCTCGGTCGAAGTCTAAGAAACCTCGAGAGGTATGCAGTCGCACCCCTGCCTCGCGTGATTCGAGGCGATCGATACGTGTGTACTCACGAACGTCACCGCCATGCGCAACGCCGCGCGATACTGCGGCGGTGACCGTCGCTGCCGGATCGATGACCCCAGCCTCGGTATCCCAGATTCCGATCTCCTCGTAGCCTGGGGACAACTGTGGAAAACGCTCGGCGATGTCTCGAGTGTTGAGTGTCTCGTGGGGTGCATCGAGCATCGCCGCAGACTCCAGTGCGTTGATCACTTGAGGATTGTCGGGTTCGCCAATGAACAGAACGCCGGTGAGTCGGCGCAGACTTCGGTCCGACTCGGTAGCTAGTTCGTTCCAGAGCTGCTGTGCGCGGCGGATGACGGGAACATATTCGAGGTCACCGACCTCGAGATTCCGGTAGAGCCGGCTTTCTCCGCCTGCCCCTGCAAAGGGGTGCCCCACATAAGCGGATTCGAAACCGGTAACGTCGATCCCGGAAGTTCTTGCGAGATTCCAAAAGATCTGGGCACCTATTGCGCCGAGTCCGATGACTGCAATCTTCATAGCATGGCCTCGAGTTCAGATAGTCAGGGCGATGCGGTGGGCGTCGAGTATCGCGGAATGGATGGTTCTACTGGAGACAGCATCACCGACCCTGAAGAGTCTGAAACCGGAGGCCCCCGTATTGGGTTGCGGCTTCGCCCCGACGAAGGCTTCGATGTCGATCCGCCCGTCGTTGCACGAATGCTCTCTGAGAGCGGTATAGAGCTCGTCGTTCGGCCAGGTCCCACCCGAATAATAGACAGCATCGCAAACGAGTGTTTCTAGGACGTCTGTCGATTCTCCGGCTAACTCGATTCGAAACGTACGGTCAGGATTCCTCTCCGACGAAATTACGTAGCGGGCAAGCTTCACATCGATTCGATGAGTGTCGAAGACCGATTGGTAATCGGCGAAATTCAGCGTGCCGACGTCGATTCCAAGGGTGCGTTCCGGTGTCACGTACGTTACCCGTTCAGAATTGTTGGCGAGGTGCTCAAGAGCATCCAGTGAGGAGTAGCGACCTTCATCGTCGAACAGGATGGTGTGGCCGAGTTGCTTGCTGGAAGCTTCGAATGCCTCCCAAGTGTCGCGAATGAGGTGCCCGCCCTTGATGCCGACATCAGCAGCGGAGCGGGGTATGCCCCCTGTGGCGATGATGACTGTGTCCGGCGAGAGGTCGAGGACATCGGTCTCTTCGGCATAGACATCGAATCTGAACTCAGCACCGTGCTGTAGAGCTTGGGAGAGGCGCCAGTCGACCGCTCCGCCGAACTCCCGTTTGCGCGGGAGGCGGGCGATCATCGCCATCTGTCCCCCGGGTTCGGCTGCAGCCTCGAGGACTGTGACGCGGTGTCCACGTTTGGCAGCGACATGTGCTGCTTCCAGTCCTGCCGGACCTGCTCCTACGATGATGACGTTCTTGGGATTCTCGGCGTTGCGGTCGATTTCGTGTTTCAGAATATCTTCGCGACCGACCGCTGGATTGTGCAGGCAGACCATTCCGCCGGTGCTTCCGGCTTCCAAGCAGAGCCTTGCTCCGATGCACGGCCGAATCTGGTCTGCTTTACCTTGTTGGACCTTCGTGACTAGATATGGATCGGCGATGTTGGCTCGAGTCATGCCCACTAGATCGAGTTTGCCTTCTTGGACAGCGTATTCCGCTGTAGCAAAATCGTCGATCTTCGCAGCATGGATGACTGGGATGTCCACTGTTCTCTTCACATTTGCGACAATGTCGAGAAAAGGTGCCGACAATTTTCCTGATCCCGGAATGACGTCGGTCATTTTCCCTTGAGACTCGATGGTGCCGACTATGACATTGACGAAGTCGATTCCGTCGGCGATGTACTGATTCAGAAGTGCTATAGCGGATTCTTGCTCGAGGCCGTCCACACGCAGTTCGTCGACCGACATTCTTATACCGAGAGCCATATCAAGCCCAGTGACCTTCTTGACCGCCCTGATGACTCGCCCGGGGAACTCGCGAGCGAATTTCTGCGAGTCAGGGCCAAGTCGTGACAAGTGCCAGGGGGAGGCGAAGGCATCGAGCAGATGTCCATAGTGTTCGAGTTCGATCCCATCGATACCGGCAGCGCGAGCTCTCTGAGCGGCAGATACGAAGTCATCGACGATGCGATCGAGGTCCCAGGCCTCGGCTGCTTTCGGGTATGAGCGATGGGCCGGTTCCCTCATCGAAGCGGAGGACACTGTAGGTAGCCAGTCGGAGTCATGGTCGCCGGTCCTGCGGCCTAGGTGAGTGAGCTGAATGAAGACTTTGCTTCCGTGCTGCTGGCAGGCACTAGCGATCTCCTTGAGAGGTGTGATGACATCATCGCGATACATCGTGATGTTTCCGAAGGCGGGGGCGCTGTCTCGGCTGACGACAGCGGAGCCGCCGATAGTGATGAGCCCGACACCACCTTTTGCTTTCTCCTCCTGGTATCGGCGATAGCGTGAGGTGGGCAGTCCTCCGAGAGTGTAGCGATTCGAGTGCGCGGTGCTGACTATTCGGTTTTTGACTTCCACGCCGCCGACCGAGAACGGGGTGAAGAGGACACTGTCCATGTTGGGTGTGCCAGGGTCCGTGCTCAATTCAGTTTCTCCTCTACTCGAGCAACGATGCGTGCAGAGACTATGCAGAGCACGGCGTAGATCAGGCCCGCCAAAACGAGCACATTGAAATATTCGAACGTCATCGAGCCGATCGAGAACGCTGTGCTTGTCATCTCCGAAACACCGATTGCGAATGCGAGCGATGTCGATTGGAACACCATGATGAGCATCGACATGAGCGGTCCCGGAATGGCGCGCATGGCTTGAGGCAGTACGACGTGGAAGAAGGCCTTCCGCCCTGTGATTCCCAGACTCGCTGCGGCCTCACGCTGTCCGCTGCCGACATGAAGGACGCCAGCACGGAACACTTCGCTGGAGTAAGCACCGAGGTTAAGAGAGTGCCCGACGATTATTGTGGCGAAGGCTGTCATCGTCACGTTTGCGGCAGGAAGCCCGAAGTACAGAAGATAGATTACGGCGAGAAGTGGTATACCCCGGAACACTTCGATGAAGGCGATAAAGAACGCTCGGACCGCGCGGTTAGGTGCAGTGCTGAGGAGCCCAAGAATGAGGCCGAGCGGAAAGCCGATGACGGCGACGCATGCCGTGAGAAGTAGCGAGGTCCCCAGTCCGCTGAGTAGCTGAGGCAGCCATTCGAGCCAGTGATCGAACATCAGACCGAGACCACCTTTGAGCGTACGACGCCGTCGATGAAACGTGAGAAGTACGACAGGGGAATTCCTACCAGGAGGTACAACACGGCCGCGACAGCGAACACGAAGACTGCCGAACCGCCGCGCGAAACCTCGTTCTGCGCCAGGAAGATGATGTCGGCGACACCGATGATCGACGCGATGGCAGTGTCTTTGAGCAGGGCGACCGCATACGAGGCGGAGGGTGGGATCGAGATATTGAGCGCTTGCGGTGCCACAATCCGCCAGAACTGATTGCTCGGAGTGAGCCCCAGTGCTGCAGCTGCTTCTTTCTGACCTGTATGGACGTTATCGATGCCCGCTCTGAAGTTCTCTGCCAGATAGCCGGCTGAGATAACACTTAGGCCGATGAGGGCGGCCGGAAGTGGTTCGAGCGGCAGGACCGGGCTGACGCCGTAGTAGATGATGAGCAGCCAGACGAGAGGAGGAATCCCACGCGAGATGTCGATGACAGCCATTGCCGGAGCCCGCACCGTCCATCGTTTCGACGTTCGCATGATCGCTAGGGGGATCCCGAGCAATGTTCCGGCTGCGAAGGAGACGACAGTCATGAGGATCGTGATTCCCAATCCCGCAAACAGAGTCTGCAGGAGAGAGACGAACGAGAAGTCACTCATCTGTCGAGCACCGCCTGGAGGAAGTCACGGGTCCGCTCGTGGGAAGGGTTGCGGAATACTTGTTCCGGGGGACCTTCTTCGAGGATGCTCCCGCGGTCGAGCAGGAGGACCCGATCGGCAACGCGCTCCGCGAACTTCATCTCGTGCGTGACGACGATCATGGTGGTGCCGCGATCGGCCAGATCACGCATGACCTTGAGGACATCGTTTCCGACTTCAGGGTCAAGCGCAGATGTGGGCTCGTCGAACAGCATGAGCTCGGGATCGAGAGACAATGCCCGGGCAATAGCTATTCGTTGTTGTTGTCCGCCCGAGCACTCTGCGGGTTTGGCATGTGCCTTGTCGACTAGCCCGACTTGCCTAAGTAGATCGTGTGCATACTCTTCGGCTTCTCCAGTGCTCCTCAGCCCATTGAGCTTCTGGGCAAGCACAATGTTCTTTAGGACGCTTAAGTGCGGAAACAGGTTGAAGGTCTGGAAGACCATTCCCACTCGGCGCCGAAGTCGGAGCAGTTCCGCTTTCGAGGGCCTGAGCGGGTCTGTAAACGCCGGCTCTCCGTCAAGACTCAGGCTTCCGCCGGTCGGGCGCTCGAGATAGTTGAGGCATCTGAGAAACGTGCTCTTGCCAGCTCCACTTGGCCCGATGAGAGCTATCACTTCGCCGGCATGTACCTCCAAGGTGATCCCCTTTAGGACCTCGTTGTCCTTGAACGACTTCTCGATAGACTCTGCGTCGAGCAACACTCGGGACTCAGACATTCTCGGAACTCCTCTCTGTCTGCTCTTGGATCAGTTGGAGTCTGAGCCGTCGTTGGGTGTCACGAGTGCTGGATCAAGGCCATATTTCTCGAAGCTCTTGTCGATATCGCCCGAATCCTTATAGTCAGCAATCGACTGGTTCGTGGCGTCCTTGAGGGCAGTATTGCCCTTTTGGACGAGGACGACCGAGAGGGGTGGCGCTTGGGTGTATGGCAGATCGGGCGAGTTCTGCATTTTGTTGATCTTGAGATCGGAGTACTGGTCCTGTGTGAGCCTCCACGTATTAGCGAGGATGCTGACCACTCCGACGTCGATTCGCTTCGCTTTGACATCGTCGAGGACTGCGTTGTCAGACTGGTACTCTCGGACGGTGTCATCGCCGTAGAGCTTGTGCAGCTGATCGATCCATAGGTATCCCTGCGGCGTCCCCAGCGACTTCCCCTTGAGCGAGTCGACTTCGGTGAGTTCTTCGCCGCGCGTGACGATCCCCATTCCTCCCTCGTACAGCCCATCACTGACTTCGAAGAGCTCTCTGCGTTCGTCGTTGACGGTCCAGTTTCCGGCTGACAGATCAGCTCGGCCGGACTGGAGGCCCTCGATGACCGCAGAGAACGACGTAGTCGAGGAATCCACTTCGAGGCAGAGATCTGAGGCGACCTCGTTGATGAGCTCACCCTCGATGCCGGTGAGGTTTCCGTTCTCGGTGGTGACGAAAGGAGGATGTTCGGCCACGAGAACTGTGAGTTTCCCCTTGTGCAGCGTGTCGACTTCAGCGGTGGGCTCACAGTCTTCAGCGACCGTACTCTTCTCGTCACCCGCTGAGCAGCCGGACATGACAAGAGCCAGAGATGCTGCGAGAGCGACGATCTTAGCAGTCCGAGACACTGCCTTCGTCGCGAATGCGGATACAGCCATGGGTTACCTCGATTGTGGTCGGGATCGTCTTTGATTGGTCGATCAGTCATCAGGTGCACTCGGCGTGAGGCGTTGTCTCTAAATACAACTATGAGCATCTATGCCATGTCAAGAGCTTGTGCGCTATATTTGTTCATAGAGGTAGTTCTAAATGAAGGAAATGACCAAATGGGTTCATCACTTGAAGGGTCAGGTTTGTCGGTCTTGGATGATCTCGACCAGGAGATCGTCCGCGCCCTCCACAAGAACGGGCGCGCAGCGTGGTCGAGCATTGCTGCAATGGCGAACAGTTCGACGAGCACTGTCCGACGGCGATTCGAATCGCTCCACAGTGACGGGCGTCTGCGTGTGACCGGCCGAGTGGATGTCGCCGGCTTGGATCTCGCTGTCCCCGTCATGGTCCAATTCCGCGGGAGGGATTCATCGCGGCCGGACTTCCTCAAATCGCTGCAGGCCCGTCAGGATGTGCGGTACGTTGCTGCTGTTGCAGGGTCTGCGGGATGCGTCGCCGAGATCGTCATGCCGTCACTCGTCGGAGTGCAACGCATAATCCACGAGGTCACCCTGCAGTTTGACGTTGAAGCGGAACTGTTCGTCGTCACCCACACTTACACTTCGGGCCAGGATTGGCTCCCTGACACAGTGAACCGCGAAATAGACGTCCGACAGGAGAGAATGGGTTCACGGCTGTCCCGTGAAGAATTGATTGTGCTCGGACTGCTGCTGGAAGACGGACGGACCTCGCTGAGCGATTTGGCAGAGCCGATCGGGAAGTCCGAGAGTACCGCAAGGCGAATCCTGGAGTCCCTTATCAGTCGGGACGTCGTGTCCTTCCGAGTGCTTGTCGAACCTGAGCTGTTGGGCTTTCAGACCTCCTTTTGGGCGTGGCTCAATGTCGAACCTTCTCGTTTGTCAGCCATCGGTACGGAACTCGCGGCAATGAAGGAGACCAAGACTCTCTTTGCGACGGCCGGACGGTACAACCTCGTCGGACAGTTCGTGCTGAGGTACCACACCGATATGCACGCATTCATGACAGATGTTCTCGGAGCGATCGACGGCATCAAGAAATCGGAGATCATGATGCAGACGGAGACGTACAAGCGTGTATGGAACATGGTTTCCTGTAGTTCCTATGTCGGGATTTCGGGCCCGGACTGGCTCTTCAAGCCGCCTGGGTCGACTTTGTCATCATCTGACAGTCCACCCGAAACTGCCGATACGCGCCTGTTAGAGGGAGGCGAAGGCCGATGGTAAGAGCTGCCGAGCTCAAAGTCGCCATCCTCGATCGGCCAGGGGGAGCGGACTCCCCGCTGTTTGCTAACCTTCCGTCCCACGTGGAGGTGCAACGTCTGCTTCCGGCTGCGATCAATACCTTGGACCACCGTACCGAGGTCATGCTCGTACGCGGCGGCTTCTGGACTGACATGGAATCTCTGCTTGGGCTTGCTCCCGACCTGAAATGGATCCACCTGAATATGGCAGGTCTCGATCATGTCGACCTTCAGCTTCTCAAGGACCGCGGTGTGATGCTTACAAATTCAAGAGGAGTTCTTGACGCAGCGATCGCCGAATTCGTCTTGGGTGCCGTCCTCCAGTGGTCGAAGGGTCTACACGTATCTGTACTTGACACTCAGCAGGGACGCTGGATGCCGCGGGAGCCTCTTGCTAACCGATCAATGACGACCTTGGTTCTGGGAGCTGGAGGCATTGGGACAGAGTGCGCAAGAACACTCAAAAAGGCGGGATTCGGAGCAGTTGCCGGCTTCCGTCGTCACCCGCTGCGATTGGACCCGATCTTCGACGAATATGTGAGTGCCGACGACCTTCCCGCAAGAATCGGCGACTTTGATGCCGTCGTGGCGTGTCTGCCTGCGACACCGTCCACTGAAGGTTTTATCAATAGGACGTTGTTGGACAGGCTCGGACGCGCGGCAGTCTTTGTCAACGTCGGTCGTGGCAGCACGGTTGACCAGGTTGCTCTGGCCGACGCACTTGCGGCGAGACCCGATTCTTTGGCGGTGCTGGATGTGACCGCACCGGAGCCACTGCCTGACGGCCATCCACTCCTCAGCGCCCGCAACGTCGTTATCAGCCCGCATATGGCAGGAGAGACGGTGGAACGTCACGACAACTTCACTGCTCTGTTCATCGACAACTTGCAACGCTACTGTGATGGCACTCCTTTGAAGAATCGTTCTGTGCCCTCCTGACCTCGCGTGAGCACGCCTCGGCGAGGATTAGCATGGAGACATGAGCAAGCGGATCGTCATCATCGGTGGGGGACTGGCTGGCACGACTGCGGCCCGAGAGTTGGACGCGCGCGGCCAATCGGTCGCCATCATCGACCCGCACGCCGGCGAGACCTGCGAGCGTCCGCCTCTGTCGAAACACCTCTTCGACGGCTCCCGTCACCATCTGCCCTACCACCTTGAATCGACCGAGAACATCACCTTCGTCCGGGATTGGGCAGAGGAGATCACCTTCGCCGAGGCGGCCGCCGAGACACGCTACACCTCCGAGACCCAGCGACACCCCCATCGGCTTGCCGACCACCACGCGACCGTCGGCACCATCCACCTGGCCACTGGAGAGTCCATCGACTTCACCCACTGCATCCTCGCCACCGGGATGGAAGCCAACCGCCCGCAGATCCCCGCCTATCCGGACGCCCTGCCGGTCTATGACCTCGCTGACGCCGAATGGATCCTCGACCGCGTGAACAACGCAAGCGAAGCCCTCAACGTCGGGGTGCTGGGCTCCGGTTATCTCGGAATGGAAGTGGCCACCTCGGCGGTGGTTGCCGGACACCACGCCACGGTCTACCTGCGCGGGGGCGAGCCCCTGCGCAAACAGCTCTCCGCTCCCGTGCGACAGGCGCTGTTCGAGAAGCACAGGGCCGCCGGCGTCGAGTTCGTCACCCACACGGCGAGCCCGGACGACATTCGCGCCGATGTTCACGACCTCTTCATCACCAGCGTCGGAGCGCGTCCTCGGCTGATCCCGATCGACGGTCACCGACCTGCTTCTGCCTGGGACGTGGATGAGAGTTTGGCAACATCCCATCCGGGTGTCTTCGCTGCCGGTGACTGCGCCATCGTCACCGCCGGTCCCTATGCTCTCGATCACCCGTGGGCATGTGAACCGGTGGCTGAAAGCCACGGGAAGTTCCTCGCCGAACTCCTCGCCGAGGTGCCGGAGGAAACCGGGGATGATGGTGAGAGAACGTCTGAACTCAACCCGGGAAATGGGTCAGAAGCCGAGCCTAAAGTCTGGTCGGACGTCCCCTGGCACTGGAGCTTCCAAGGCCCGGAAAAGGTGTTCACGGCGGGGCTGACGAGCCCAGACGCCGACGACACGATCATCCGGCACGACCCCACCGGCGCGAAGTTCCAGGTCTTCCACTTCGACGGGCCCGACCCCGAGTCGAAGCTCGTCGGAGTCGAAACGCTCAACTGGCCGCCGATGCAGGCGGCTGCCCGACGTGTACTCGGAGGTAACCACATCCCCACGAGAGCCCGATTAGAGGACCCGAACTTCGACTTCAAGGCTCACAGCCGACTGTGAACCTACGCTAGTCTCATCACGTAGACTTTTCATTTGTTCTATCCCCAGTTGCCGACGAGAGAATCTACTGTTCATGGATATGGCCAGGCTTGCTGCCGAGCACGGACTCGAGAGAGTGGGTGGACGGCCGTCTCTGCCCCAGTACGTCAAGCATCTGATCAGCCGCAGCGACTTCACGTACACGCTGGCGAAGTATCGGCTGCAGTCGGAGAACGAACGCAACCGTCTCGGCATGCTCTGGGTGCTGCTGCGACCGTCATTCTCAGCTCTGATCTACGGCACGGTCTTCGGCGTCATTATGAAGGGCGCCACCGCACGTCCCGACGACTTCGCCCCCTTCGTCGTCATCGGTGTCTTCGTCCTCGAGTTCTTCAACACCTCGATGAACGGCGGCGCGAAGTCGATCATCAACAACGCCTCGCTCGTCCAGTCGCTGCCGTTCCCGCGCATCGTTCTGCCGATCGCCATCGTGTTCCAGAACCTGCTCAACTTCATCCCCACCTTCATCTTCATGGCGCTGTTGGCGATGATGTGGGGCGGCAGACCGGACTGGGACTGGTTCCTCTTCATTCCGTTGGTCTTCCTGTTCTGGGTCTTCAACCAGGGTGTGGCGTTCATCTTCGCGCGCGTCACCGTGCATTTCCGGGACCTGTCACAGGTCACTCCGTTCATCTCCCGCATGATCTTCTACACCTCGGGCGTCTTCTTCGACCTCAAGGTCATGGTCGACAAGATCAATCCGAGCCTGCAGCCCTTCGCCGACTGGCAGCCGATCAACAATGTGCTCGCCATCGCCCGCGGCATCCTCATGAAGGATGGAGTCGTTCCCTACGACTACTTCTGGCACTTGGCCATCTGGGCCTTCGGCATCTTCATCTTCGGCTTCATCTTCTTCTGGCAGGCCGAGGAAAGGTACGGTCGCAATGAGTGAGAACACCGAACACGACACGGGCAGCGTTCCCGAGGTCGCCCAAAATAATGAGCCCGTCGTCGTCTGCGACAACGTCCACGTCCGCTACAAGACGCTTGCCACCGGCAAGAAGCTCAAGCTCGGCGCGGGGGGCGGAGTGCTCAAACGCCAGCGCGGCATCCAGGAAGTCCATGCCCTCAAAGGTGTGAGCTTCGTGGCGCACAAGAATGAGTCGATCGGCATCATCGGCAGCAACGGCTCAGGCAAGTCCACGCTCATGCGTTCGATCACTGGGTTGACTCCCACCACGGAGGGAGCGATCTATGCGAAGTCACGGCCGAACCTCCTCGGTGTCGGTGCCGCTCTGATCCCGGATCTCTCCGGTGCCCGCAACATCGTCCTCGGTTCCCTGGCGTTGGGTCTCACCCGCGCCGAGGTGGACGAGAAGTTCGACGATATCGTCGAGTTCACCGGGCTCGAAGACTTCATCGACCTGCCGATGCGCACGTATTCCTCGGGCATGTCCCAGCGGCTGAAGTTCGCGATTGCGACCTCGATTCAGCATGAGATCCTCATCGTCGACGAGGCTCTCAACGTGGGCGATAAGAAGTTCCGTGACCGTTCCGAGGGGCGCATCCGCTCCATCCGTGAGAACGCGGGTACCGTCTTCCTCGTCTCGCACTCGATGCGTTCGATCAAGGACACGTGTAACCGTGCGCTGTGGATCGAGAAGGGCGAACTGCGTGCCGATGGCCCGGCCCTTGAGGTGATCCGGGAATACCAGGCGTTCACCAGGGCCGAGAAGGCGAAAGAGCAGGAGCAGGAGGAAGAAGCCTAAGGGCTGAGTCTCTGCCCCCTCTAGCCGAGGCGCGGTTCGCTGGGTACATTCGACGACATGGACAACAGTTCACGCGAGCCGATCGAGTCACGTCGCATCAGTGATCAGCCTGCGCTGCGCAGTTCCTCGGGCACCATCTGGATTGTCGCCGGTGGGATCTTCCTCGTCGTCATCGCGGGCGTGCTCGCGGCGATCATCGTCTCGGGCAGCACGGCGGTGCCCACAGCGATCACCACGATCGTCGTAGCAGCGGTGCTCTACCTGATCCTCCTCATTGCCCGCTTCGCCTTTCGACCAGGCAGAGTGCGTCTGTGGGTTATGGCCGGAGCAATGATCGGCATGGCTGTTGCCTCGCTCATCGGGCTCGTCCTGTGTGTGGGCGCTGCCGCAAGCGGAGCTTGAAGCCGCTCAGATAACCAGGGAAGTGCACTCAAGCGCATGGGTCGGCTGTGTCTCTACTCGGCAGAGTTCGGCTCCATATGCCCCCTGAGGTACTCACCGGTCACACTATGTGAGCTGCCGGCGACCTGCTCTGGGGTGCCGGTCGCCACGATCCTTCCGCCGTCCTGACCCCCGCCGGGGCCGAGGTCGATGATGTGGTCAGCGTTGGCGATCATGTCGAGGTCGTGTTCGATGACGAGGACCGTTCCACCCTGGTCGAGCAGCTGCTGGAAGACGCGCACGAGCACACGTACATCCTCGGGGTGCAGGCCCACGGTCGGTTCGTCGAAGACGAAGAGCGTGTGCTGCTGAGACTTCCCGAGCTCCGTGGCGAGCTTGAGCCGCTGCGCCTCACCTCCGGACAGTGCCGGCGTCGCCTCGTGGAGGGTGAGGTATCCGAGCCCCACATCCTGCAGTGCCCACAACCGCGAGTGGACCTTGCGCATCTCGACGAGGTGGGGAAGCGCCTCGGCGACGGTCATCGCCAACAGGTCCGGCAGTGACAGCGGCTGACCATCGGCGTCCGAGGCGCGACAGTACTCATCCGCATCGGGGCTGAACCGTCGGCCCTCGCAGTCGGGGCAGGGAATGTCGACGTCGGGAAGGAACTGCACGTCGAGGGTGATCTCGCCGGTTCCCTCGCATTTCGGGCAGCGCAGCGAACCGGTGTTGTATGAGAAGTCCCCGGCCTTGAGCCTGGCGTTCTTCGCCGAATCGAGGCGGGCATACGCACGCCGGAGGTCGTCGAGGACACCGGAATAGGTGGCCACGGTGGAGCGGACGTTGATGCCGATCGGGGTGGCGTCGACGACGTTGACGCGGTCGATCCCGTCGGCGTCGATCTCATGCACATGATCGGGCCGCGAACGCTCGTCGGCGGCTTTGAGCGCGGGAACGAGGCTGTCGAGGACGAGGGTCGTCTTGCCCGATCCGGACACTCCCGTGACGACGGTCAGTCGCTGCCTCGGGATCTCCGCGTCGAGGGCGTGGACTGTGTGGATCGGTGCGGTGCGCATGTGGATCCGACCGTGGTCGAAGGTCGCCGAGGCGGCGGCCGGGGTGCGCACGAGGGTCTCGGATCGTCCGGTGAGGTAGGCGCCGATGCGGGATTCGTGGTGGCTGTCGAGGTCGGCGACGGTGCCGGTGGCCACGACCGTGCCGCCGTCGCGGCCGGACCCGGGGCCGATTTCGATGAGGTGGTCGGCTTCGCGGAGGACGAGCGGGTCGTGGTCGACCATGACGACGGAGTTGCCCTCGTCGAGGAGGTCGGTGATGACACCCTGGAGGCCCTTGATGTTCGAGGGGTGGAGCCCGATCGAGGGTTCGTCGAGGACGTAGAGGACTCCGGTGGTCTCATTGCGTACGGCACGGGCGAGTTGGACGCGTTGGCGTTCACCGGTCGACAGGGAGGATCCGGCCCGGTCGAGGGCGAGGTAGCCCAGGCCTAGGTCGAGCAGTCGGCGGGTCATGCCGAGCAGGGTGTCTACCAACGATCGGGCCATGGGCTGCATCGGTGTCGGGAGCCGGGCAGGAACATCGTCGGCCCAGTCGACGAGTTCGTCGAGGGTCATCGCGGTCGCCTCGGCGAGGTTGAGCTCACCGATGCGCGGTGCCCGGGCGGCGGGGGAGAGGCGCGTGCCTGCGCAGTCGGGGCAGACCTGTTCGGAGAGGAACCGGCTGACCCGGGCGAAGCGCTTCTCATTGTCGGCGCGTTTGAGTTCCTCCGTCACCGTCAGGCGAGCGTTGCGGAAGGTGAAGTCGAGGTCGTGCAGCCCCTTCTTCGAGGTGACGGTGATGTGCTTCTTCTCCTCGGGACCGGCGAAGACGATCTCGCGTTCCCACTCTTCGAGTTCGCGCCAGGGCACGTCGGTGCGAACACCGAATTCGCGGGCGATCTGCGGTTGGACGTTGAAGCCGAACATCTGCCAGGGGATGACGGTGCCGTCGTCGATCGACATATCCGGGTCCCGGATGAGGGAGGCGTCGTCGACTTCTCTGATCGTGCCGATGCCCTCGCAGCGGGGACAGGCGCCACCGGAGTTGAAGGCCAGCGCCTCGGCGCCGGGAGCCTGCACGGTCTCACCGCATTCGGGGCAGTCGAACGGCTCCTCGGCGGCGACGTTCAGTGTCGGTTCCTGTCGGTGTCCGTTCGGGCAGAGATGGGAGGCCAGCCGAGAGAACATCAGGCGGATGACGTTGAGCAGCTCGGTGGAGGTGCCGAAGGTCGAGCGCACGCCGGGGACTCCGGGGCGTTGGCGCAGAGCGAGGGCGGCGGGAATGTGGCGGACGGTGTCGACGTCGGCGCGGGCGGCTTGGGCCATGCGACGGCGAGTGTAGGTCGACAGGGCCTCGATATAGCGGCGGGAGCCTTCGGCATAGAGGACACCCATGGCCAGTGAGGACTTGCCCGACCCGGAGACGCCGGCGATGGCGACGAGGGTGTTCAGCGGCACATCGACGTCGACGTCGCGCAGGTTGTGCACGCGGGCACCGCGGACTTCGACCGCTGTGGCAGGGGCAGCATTCCGGGCTTCGGTCGACATATCGTGATCGTAACAACCGGTGGTGACATGGACGCAGGTCAGGTCTGCGCCCTGAATCTTCGGGATCTCCCTGCGCACCGAAAGCGGCGAGGCGGCGGAGAACCTGCAATCTGTTCAGTTCGGCAGTCCGTTCGCGTCTTCTAGAAGCGAGATGGATTATCGACCGCGGGTGGCCGACAATGAACTCTCGGGACTGTTGCTGTTAGTTCTCTACTCTCCTGACCAGCAGAGCCCCCAGCGCGCTCGGTGCAGACAGCATCGGCCAGTGACCAGACTCGATGGTGAGAAAGTCCCACTTCGACGAGTTCTTGAACTCGTCGACACCGGCGAACGACAGGTAGTCCCCAGACGCGGAGACGCATCGGATATATGTGGCGGCTTTCTCCGAAGGAGGGACCGAGGTGTTGGCAGGCGTCTGCAGTGTCTTCCCCGGATGCGGTACGCAGATGCCGACAGCGGCCTCCGCAGTGGCCGCGCCTACTCCGTCATCGACAAGGACTTCCGACGATGGGGGCATCCAGAAACCAGTCGCAGCAACCTGGTCTGCGACAGCGGCACCGACGTCTGCTGGCATCGCGTCGAGCATTGATATCCCCATCGGAACAGGAGAATCGACGTAGATGGTGTGATCGGGCCGACGCCGAGCGCGATCGACTGCGAGCCCCGCGACTAGGCCGCCATAGCTGTGTCCGACAAGCACGACCGGTGCGCGCTCGCCCGATTCCTCTCCGTCGACAACGTCGATGGCGTGAACGACGTCAGCGACGTGATCGTCGAGTCCGATGCCACGGTCCATGGAGGAGTAGGTGATAGGTGCAGCAGCATGCCCTTGGGTAACAAGATGGTCGGCGACTTCCTGCCATGCCCAGCCGCCCATCCAGGCTCCCGGAACAAGTACGAATCTCGCCATTGCGGTGTCCTTCTGCTTCGACAGGTCATAGAGCCGGCCTGAGTAGGGGAGGAAGGCCGACTCGCGGGCGTACGGATCAGTGGTGAAGTGTGCTTGAGGCTACCGTGAGTAGAGTCCCCGGGCAATGAAAACGGCACTGACGTGACTCGTCACCTGCTGAGATTGCCTTTGCGGCCGGATACTACGGGACTACAATCGTCTCGCTGACGAGAACAGGAGCATACTTGTCAGATCAGAGACTCCAACCGGGTCTGTGAATAAGCAACATCCGCCCCGGGTGACGAGCAACGGTGCCTGCATCCTGCAAGCCCACGATCCACCACCGGCTTCGCCAACCACGGCACCCGGGCACCTACAAGAAGAGGCACACGATGACTGAGACACCCGTCGAATCCCGCGAAGAGAAGGCCCGCGCCCGCAAAGCCGTAGTTGCGGCCGGACTGGGCAATGCCCTCGAGTGGTATGACATCATCCTGTTCGGGTTCATGGCCACCTCGATCACCGCGGTCTTCCACCCGGGCGAGGGCCTGTCAGCGCAGCTGATGACCTGGGCGACCTTCGCCATCACCTTCGTCGTCCGTCCGCTGGGCGCCATCCTCATCGGCCGCTACTCCGACAAGCACGGCCGCAAGTCGGCCCTGTCGCTGACGATCGGTCTGATGACGCTCGGTGTGTTCATCATCGTCGTCCTGCCCGGCGAGGCGACGATCGGAATCTGGGGCGCTATCGGCCTTATCATCGCCCGCATCATCCAGGGCATCTCCGCCGGTGGCGAATTCGGATCCGCCACAGCCTTCCTCACCGAGAACGCCAAACGCGGCAAGGCCTACTACGCCTCCTTCCAGACCGCGACCCAGGGCATCTCGATGTTCCTGGCCGCCGGAATCTCATGGCTCCTCAGCTCGACCCTGAGCGAAGAGGCACTGCATTCGTGGGGTTGGCGAGTGGCCTTCGCCATCGGCCTGCTCATCGGACCTGTCGGCTGGTACATCCGTTCGAAGATGGACGACACACCTGAGTTCCAGGCTGCCGAGAAGACCGACAACCCGCTGCGCGTCCTGCTCGGTGAGTACTTCGGCCGCCTGTTCGCCGCGTTCCTCATCATCGCGATGGCGACCATCTCGGTCTACCTCATCACGTACCTGCCGCAGTTCGCCGTCACCAACCTCGGCCTCGACGCTTGGGCGGCGTTCCCCGGTGCCGTCGTCGCGGGCCTCATCACTCTTATCGGTGCTCCATTCGCCGGCCGTCTCGCCGACCGAGTGGGCGCGACGACCGTGATGATCCCGACGACGATCGTCGGCATCATCGTCGCCTGGCCGATGTTCATCCTCCTGGCAGCAAACCCGTCAATCCCTGTCCTCACCCTGTGCGAGGCGATCGTCGGCCTGTTCATGGTCTTCTACTTCGGCCCGATGCCGGCCCTGCTGTCGGAACTGTTCCCCGTCAAGGTGCGCAGCTCGGGTATGACCATCGCCTACAGCTTCGGTGTCGCGATCTTCGGCGGCTTCGCTCCGCTCATCCTCACCGCCCTGCTCGGCGCGACTGGCCTGCTGACCGTACCCGGCTTCTACTACGCCGGACTGTCCCTGCTCTCCCTTATCGGCGTGATCATGGCCCGGAAGCTCTACAGCCAGCGCTGACCGTTCGGTTCACCCCGCCGAGGCGGCCGGGCGGCCCACCTGGAGCTCGAATCGAACCGCACAATGACGCTCCCGGATTTGCTGAGGAACCGGAGAGACAGCCAGTGCGTAGAGCACTAAACGTGATCCTTGCCTTGGCGATCAACCACGAAGGGAGGGTTCAAACAGCAATCTTGATACTGAGCCGTGATTGAAGTGAGGGAGAATTGACGGGCATGACTAAGCCCCAGGGGCTTGCCGCGTAATCCGAAGATACCGACAGAGGCCGACCTGGGGCCACGCAAAAAGTGTAACATCGAAAAGTATGCGTATAGATCCAAAATGGGTGTCGGTTGAGAGGTTCAACGAGTATAGCGCCGCAGCAAGTGGTGATCACGACTTGGCAAGCAGACTGTACGAGTGGAACGCTGAAGCTTCCGCAGCTCTCTTCGAGATCATCCACCATTTTGAGGTGCTTCTGCGTAACGCAATCATCTCTCAGCTCCAGACCGACGGACAATCTCCAGCGATGCTGCCGGGTACGCCGTGGACCCAGGGGGCGAAGAGCATCGAAGAGGTGGCGTCGCGTCTCAGGAAGCGAGGCAAAGATGTTACGGCTGGGCGTATTTATTCGGGCCTCACTTTTGGGTTCTGGCAGTCAATGTTCGGTAACGACTACGAGGAGCTTTGGCGGCATTCACTCCAGTATGTGTTCCGCGGGTCAAAAGCGGATCGATCTGTCATAGCGACATATCTGGAATCTCTCAATCAGCTTCGCAACCGAATCGCACATCATGGGAGTCTGATCGAGCTTGACGTGGAAGTTGAAGCTCAAAAGATCTTCCGGTTGACCAGTTGGATCAACAAAGATGCCGAGAAATGGCTGCGGTCTATAGAGAAGGTCCGCATGATCGGGGAGCAACGACCAATCGATGCTCCCCGCAATGTCGTCGTCGTGTCTGCAACCAATGCCTGGGATCTTTATCATGTTCGTCGACAGAACGCCTATGTTTTTCAGGCTGGCCGCTCAATCAAGGTCGTGGATCATTTGGCCTTCTATGCTGACAAAGAGATCAAACAGGACGTTCCACGGATCCTCAACTGGTTCGACGCAGTCGATTGGAACAATGCAAACGCCAATCGATTAGCTAAATCGAGCGATCCGGAGCAGCAGAAACTTGCATCTGTCATTCGCGCCTCGAAGAAGCTCGGATGGGATGCTCCGGTGTATCAGGTTTTCCTGCTGTCCGGTCCCAAAGACGAGGAGACGCAAAGGCTGGTGGGATCGATACCCCATGGCCGAACGGGGCGAGGGAGTGCGTTCGTGCAGGGGCATCGGTACCTGCCGTTGTCTGCCCTTTCGAGTGCCAGAGATACGGAGGATCTGGAGTAAAACAAGGCGCTCGCTTCCGAGATGTCATAAGCGCGACGGCGGACCGGAGTTCTTCTAGCTGACAGTTGGCATAGATACTTCGAAAGCCTTGCGATGTCTGAAGCTGAGACGGTGAAGTTCCCTGATGACCGATGAAGGTTGCTATCTGAGCAGCTCAATTTTCCCCCGCCTAGTTGGCCCGTCGAACACATCATTCCGCCCCGGCAGATAACGGACCCGACGCTGCACGTTCGCAGAGTCGGGTCCGTTGCCATTTCAGAAGCGCCGAGGTGGGGCTGCTGCCATTTCGGAAGCTGTTCGGTGACTATTGTTCGAGGGCGGTTGGCGTTGCAGTGGCTCGGGATCGGCGTCAGGTAACGCGAAGTTCGTTTTTCGCGTCGCTGGTGGCGTGTTTTTCGAGTTTCGCGTTACTTGAGGCGGTTGGGCGGCTGGGCGGCGGAAGGAAGGGCGCTCACTGGTCGCCGGCCGCTCAGCCGCTGACGGCCCCGGCCGCTCAGCCGCCGACGGGGGCTTCGGATCCGGCTTCTGCCGCAGCTTCTTCGGCCTTGCGGGCCTTTGCCGCAGCTCGCTCGATCCGCACGACGTGAGCGAGCAGTGCGAACCAGACGAGAGCCAAGACTCCGAGCACCAGCCACACCGACGAGCTGCCGATGCCGAAGGTGAGCAGGATGGTGCGGACGTTCGTGAGGATGATGATGCCCCCCGCGGCGACCGCCAGCACCTTCGCCGGCAGCAGCTTGACCAGCCATGCGGCGAACGGCGCTGCGATGACACCGCCGACGAGCAGCGCCCCCACGATATGCCACTCGATGCCCTGCGCCCCGAGCGCGATGAGGAATCCGAGCGAACCGCCGACGGCGACGACGAACTCGCTCGTATCGATCGATCCGATGACCTTTCGCGGCTCCAGTCGTCCCGATGACAGCAGCGTCGTCGTGCCGACCGGGCCCCAGCCGCCACCGCCGATGGAATCGAGCGCCCCGCCGACGAACCCGACCGGCACGAGCATCCCCGCACTCGGCCGCGACCGGAACTCCGGACGCCTGCCGCCCAGAGCGAGGAACCGCCAGATGACATAGACCCCGAGCGCCAGCAGAATTCCGGAGATCCATGGGGTCACGGCCTCCCCGTCGAGGCTGGCGAGGAACGTCGATCCGGCGATCGCCCCGACGAACCCGGGCCCGGCGAGGATCCCGACTGTCCGCCAGTCGACATTGCCGAACCGGTGATGGGAGATCCCCGAGACCAGAGTCGTGCCCAGTTCAGAGAAGTGCACCGCCGCCGAGGCTGCCGCCGGTGCCGTACCTGCCGCAAGCAGCAGCGTGGTTGAGGTGACCCCATAGGCCATGCCCAGGGAGCCGTCGATGAGCTGCGCGATGAGGCCGACTATTCCGAGGATGATGAGCTGACGCATGTGCTTGCCTTTCGTGGATGACGCGAAGGATGGGGGAGGCGCGGACGGTACGGACGACGTCGACGATGCGAACGGTGTCAGGAGTACAGAAGCGCGTTGACAGCACACACTATCGAAACTGTTGAGCAGAACAGAACGAGCATTGAAATCGTACGAATTCAGTCGCCATGTGTCGAAAAATGACGCCGAATGGCAATATTTCGCTGATGACAAGCCTGTACGCGACATCGAAACTCTTCGGTTACGCTGTACGGATGCATGGAAACACAATGATCGCCGCCAGTGCGACGCTCACTGTCGTTGAGCAATCGACGGATCCGGCCCAGGGGCGTGGGCAGTGACGGGGCTGCCGTCGGTGGGTCTGATCTCCCACGGAACCTCATCGCCGACCGGTCAGGTCCTCATCGAGGTGCTCGCGGCAGAAGTCGCCACGGACCTGCGCATCCGTGGGCTTGCAGGCGAGGTGATGCTCGGCCATGTGGACGTCCAGGCGCCCGACGTCGACGAGGTGATCGCCCGTCTTCCTGCCGACCGTCCCGTCGTCCTCGTGCCTCTGCTGCTCTCGCCGGGGTATCACGTCCATGTCGACCTCGCCGAGGCAGTCAGCCGTGCCGAAGCCGCCGGCCGCGACGTTCGGCTTGCCCCCACTCTCGGGCCCGACCCGCGGCTGGCAGCAATTCTCGCCGACCGCCTCCCGCCCCTGCGTGAAGGTGATGACGTGATCCTTGCCGCGGCAGGATCGAGCGACGAGCGGGCGAACGAGTCCTGCCGTGAGGTGGGCAGGCTGCTGGCCGCAGAGCTCGAGCGTCCCGTTGAGGTCGGATTCCTCGCCGGTGGAGGGGTGCCGTTGAAGGACATCGTCGAAGAGAGTCGGAGCCGCGGCGCCCAACCTGTGCTCGCGAATTATCTGCTGGCCCCGGGCTTCTTTGACGATCTCGCACGCAAACTCGTGGCCGCGGGCGGCAGTGACTCGTCCGGCGTTCTCGCTCCGCCCCTGCTCTCCGGCGGCGGCAGGAGTGCCGCGGTGCCGTACCGACTCGTCGATATTGTCCGCGACAGAGTTCGCGAAGGCATCCACGGCTGCGACCGAGTTCACGAGGGCGTCAACGCCCGCGGCCAAGTCCGCGAAGGCGTCCACGCCTGCGGCCACGATGGCGACCCCAACGGCACTCACACTCAGGTTGGTGTCCGCGCCTGTTGCCACGATGGCAACCTCGGCGGAACGCGCACCGACAGCGGCGCTCACGGCCCTCACGCCCAAGACGGCGCCCACGAGTACGCCCGCGCCCACGCTCATGACACCGCCCACGCTCATGACGCCGCCCACCCTCACGGCTCCGCCCCGCAGATGCTCAACGCCTAAGCGCACAGCGCCGCGCTCACCGCCGGTCTGTGTCGTCTTATGTCATTCCATGACACAAAGCCTCTACTTATTTGTTGAGCAATTCGGCATTCATGTAGCGTGATTCGTCACTGGTTCCCCTCAGCGTTTGGAGACAGCAATGTCCACTCAGGTGGAAGAGAACAAGGAAACGGCAGGTAAACGCACATCAAAGCGCCCCGCCCGCCCGAAGAAGTCCAATGGGCAGTGGAAGATCGACGGTCATGAACCGTTGAACAAAAACGAGATCGACAAGGCCGAAGACAACGGCCTCAACGTTCGCGACCGCATCGAAACCATCTACGCCAAGCGCGGATTCTCCTCGATCGACTCCGATGACCTGCACGGACGCTTTCGCTGGTGGGGGCTGTACACGCAGCGCAAGCCCGGAATCGACGGCGGCCGCACCGCGAAGCTCGAACCGCATGAACTCGAAGACGAATACTTCATGCTCCGCATCCGCATCGACGGCGGCAAGCTGACCACCGAACAGCTGCGGGTCATCGCAGACATCTCCAACGAGTTCGCCCGCGGCACCGCCGACCTCACCGACCGCCAGAACATCCAACTCCATTGGGTCGAGATCGAGAGCATGCCCGAGATCTGGCGCCGCCTCGAAGACGTCGGCCTGCAGACCACCGAGGCCTGCGGCGACGTCCCCCGCGTCATCCTCGGCTCACCCGTAGCCGGCATCGCCGCCGACGAGCTCATCGACCCGACCCCGGCGATCGAAGAGATCTCACGCCGCTACATCGGCGACCAGTCACTGTCGAACCTGCCGCGCAAATACAAGACCGCGATCACCGGCCACCCCAGCCAGGACGTCGTCCACGAGATCAACGACTGCTCCTTCGTCGCCGTCGAGCACCCCGAACACGGCATCGGCTACGACCTGTGGGTCGGCGGCGCCCTGTCCGTCGTCCCCCGCTTCGCCGAACGCCTCGGCACCTGGGTCGCCCCCGACCAGGTCGTCGACACCTGGCTCGGCGTCACTCAGATCTTCCGCGACTACGGCTACCGCCGCCTGCGCAACAAGGCCCGCCTGAAATTCCTGCTCGCCGACTGGGGACCGGAGAAGTTCCGCGAGATCCTTGAGACCGAGTACCTCGGCTACACGCTCGCCGACGGCCCCGCACCCGCCAAACCGCTCACTGCAGGCGACCACGTCGGCGTGCACCAACAGGCCGACGGTCGCTACTACATCGGCGTCACGCTCATCGCCGGCCGTGCTTCGGGCACCCTGCTCGGCCAGCTCGTCGACCTCGCCGAGAAGTTCGGGTCCACCCGGCTGCGGACCACCCCGCACCAGAAGGTCCTGCTGCTCGACATCGATGAAGCCGATGTCGATGACGTCGTCGCCGGCCTCGACGCCCTCGGCCTGTCCAGCCGCAAAGACCTCTTCCGCCGCTCGACGATCGCATGCACCGGCATCGAATTCTGCAAGCTCGCCATCGTCGAGACCAAGCAGACCGCCGCCGATGCCGTCGAGAAGCTCGAAGCACGCCTCGCCGACATCGAGGAGCTGCCCCACCCGATCAGCTTCCACCTCAACGGCTGCCCGAACTCCTGCGCCCGCATCCAGACCGCCGACATCGGACTCAAAGGTCAGATCGTGACCACCGACGAAGGCGAACAGGTCCCCGGCTTCCAAGTCCACGTCGGCGGAGGCCTGGCCTCGAAGGACCGTGACGAAGCCGGGCTCGGACGCACCGTCCGCGGCCTCAAGGTCACCGCCGACAACCTCACCGAATACGTCGAAACCCTCGTCCGCCGCTTCCTCGCCGGCCGGGCGGAGACCGAGACGTTCTCCGAATGGGCCAACCGCGTCGACGAAGAGGAGCTGAAATGACCCACACCGCCACACCCCGACGGAGCCTGCGCCCGGAACCGCGTCCCGTCGCAGAACTCAAAGCCCTCGCCGAGGCGGGGTCCCGTGAACTCGCCGGTGACCCGGACAACGGAGTGGCCGAGGCCAACCCTGCCGACGTCATCCGCTGGGTCTCCCGGAACTTCGACACCGAAGCCTGCGCCGTGGCCTGCTCGATGGCCGACGCCGCCCTGCCGCACTACGTCGCCCAGTACCAGCCCGGCGTCGACGTCCTCTTCCTCGACACCGGCTACCACTTCCCGGAGACCTATGACACCCGCAACGAGGTGGCCAACCGTGTCGACGTCCACATCGTCGACGTCCTCCCGGAGCAGACCGTGGAAGAGCAGGACGCCGAATTCGGCCAAAACCTCTTCGCCCGCGACCCGGGCCTGTGTTGCGCCCGCCGCAAGGTCGCACCCTTGAGCAAGTCGCTGAACGGCTACGAACTCTGGTTCACCGGCGTCCGCCGCGACGAGGCCCCGACCCGGACGAACACACCGCTGATCACCTTCGATGAGAAGAACGGACTCGTCAAGGTCAACCCGCTGGCCGCATGGTCCTTCGATGACCTCCTCGACTACTCGCGCGCCTTCGACGTCCCGGTCAACCCGCTGCTGTCGCAGGGGTACCCGTCGATCGGCTGCCAGCCCTGCACTCGCCCCGTCGCAGAAGGGGAAGACCCCCGCGCCGGTCGTTGGGCCGGATCGAACAAAACAGAATGCGGACTCCACACATGAGCATCACCACCCACACCACCAGCCCGACCACCGAGGCGGCACCGACCACCCTGTCGACCCTCGACGTCCTCGAATCCGAAGCGATCCACATCATCCGCGAGGTCGCCGCCGAGTTCGAACGCCCCGTGCTGCTGTTCTCCGGGGGCAAGGACTCCGTGACCGTCCTCCACCTCGCGGCGAAGGCGTTCTGGCCGGCGAAGATCCCGTTCGGACTCCTCCACGTCGACACCGGCCACAACTTCCCGGAGATCATCCGCTTCCGCGACGAGACCGCAGAGAAGTACGGCCTCGACCTCACGGTGGCGAAGGTCCAGGACTACATCGACGACGGCCGTCTGCGCGAACGCCCCGACGGAACACGCAACACCCTGCAGACCCAGCCGCTGCTCGACGCGATCACCAACGGGCGCTTCGACGCCGTCTTCGGCGGCGCCCGCCGGGATGAAGACAAGGCCCGGGCGAAGGAGAGGATCCTGTCGCTGCGGGACGAATTCGGCGGCTGGAACCCCAGCAGCCAGCGTCCCGAACTGTGGAATCTCTTCAACGGCCGCCACCTGCCCGGCGAACATGTGCGCGTCTTCCCGATCTCGAACTTCACCGAACTCGACGTGTGGAGCTACATCGCCCGCGAAGGCATCGACCTGCCCGAGCTCTACTTCGCCCACGACCGCGAAGTCTTCCACCGCGACGGCATGTGGTGGGCCACCGGCGAATTCTCCACCCCGCGAGAGGGGGAGACGCTGACCCACCGTCAGGTCCGCTACCGCACCGTCGGCGATATGAGCTGCACCGGTGCCGTCGAATCGCAGGCGACCGATCTCGAATCCATCCTCGCCGAGGTGGCCGCCACCACCGTGACCGAGCGCGGAGCCACTCGCGCCGACGACCGGATCTCGGCCGCGGCGATGGAAGACCGCAAGAAGGACGGGTACTTCTGATGACGACCACAACCACCACCGATACGACCGCCTCGTTGGACACGACGACGAAGACGCTGCTGCGGTTTGCCACCGCCGGATCCGTCGACGACGGCAAATCCACCCTCGTCGGCAGACTCCTCCACGATGCGAAGGCGATCCTCGCCGACCAGCTCGCCGCCGTGACTGCGACCAGTCGGGAACGCGGGTTCCTGGGCGGAGAGTTCGACTTCGCTCTGCTCACCGACGGACTGCGGGCCGAACGCGAACAGGGCATCACCATCGATGTCGCCTACCGCTACTTCGCCACCGACCGCCGGTCGTTCATCCTCGCCGACTGCCCCGGGCACGTGCAGTACACCCGGAACATGGTCACCGGAGCTTCGACCGCCGATGCCGTCGTCGTCCTCATCGACGCCCGCACCGGAGCGACCGAGCAGACCCGCCGGCACCTCACCGTCGTCTCCCGACTCGGCATCCGCCACGTCATCATCGCCATCAACAAGATCGACCTCATCGACTTCGACCAGTCTGCGGTCGAGGCCGTGGAGAACGATGTGCGGGCCCTCGCGAACGAGATCGGCCTCGAGACCCCGCACCTCATCCCGATCTCCGCACTGGCCGGAGACAATATCGCCGCCACCTCGGACAACACTCCCTGGTATCAGGGTCCGGCGCTGCTCGAGCTGCTCGAGACCCTGCCGAGCGCGGATGAAGACACCGCCGACCTCGAAGCCTTCCGCCTCGATGTGCAGACCGTGCTGCGTCCGCAAGGGGGACTGGCTCCGGGACTCGACCCCGAGGAATTCCGGGACTACCGGGCGGTGGCCGGACAGATCACGGCCGGGCGGGTCAGCCTCGGCGATGAGATCGAGATCCACCCCGCCGGGATCAGGACGACCGTGACCGGAATCGATACCGCCAGCGGTCCGCTCGAGACTGCGAGTGCGCCGCTGTCGGTGGCGCTGCGGCTGGCCGATGACGTCGATACCGCCCGCGGCAGCGTCATCGCCGCGGCCGGCACCCTGCCCACGCCGCGACGGGAGCTGCGTGCCGAGGTCTTTCCCTTCACGGCCGAGGGTCTGCGCACGGGTGACCGGGTGCTCATCAAGACGGGGACGACGACCGTGAAGGGCATCGTCACCATCGAGGCCAAACGCAACCTCGAGACCGCCGGACTCGAGACCGCCGAGGTGCTCGCCGGCAACGACATCGGACTGGCACAGTTGAAGCTGTCCGCCGAGCTGCCGGTCCCGGACTTCCGCGAACACGGCACGGCCGGCGCCTTCGTCGTCATCGACTCGCAGTCGGGAAATACGCTCGCGGCTGGAATCCACACTCCCGATCAGCCCTCATCAGCAGAGGAACCGACCTCATGACACTATTCCTCCCACAACAGCCCGGCAGCGTGCTGCTCGTCGGGGCTGGACCCGGCGATCTCGGACTGCTCACCGTCACCGGTCTGCGCGCATTGGAGAGGGCCGATGTCATCGTGGCCGACCGCCTCGGCGCCAGGTCGGTCATCGATCAGCTCGAAGCCGAACGGGGTGGACCCCTGGCGGCGCAGATCATCGATGTCGGCAAGCAGCCGGGCCATCATCCGGTGCCGCAGTCGCAGATCAACGACATCCTCATCGCACAGGCGAAGCGCGGTCACAGGGTCGTGCGTCTCAAGGGCGGGGACCCGTTCGTCCTCGGACGTGGGGGAGAAGAAGTCATCGCCTGCCGGGCCGCCGGAGTCGATGTCCGTGTCGTACCCGGCGTGACCAGTGCGAACTCCGTTCCCGCGGTCGCGGGAATCCCGCTCACCCACCGAGGCGTGGCCACCTCGTACACGGTTGTGACAGGTCACGACCAGTTGGCCGAGATCGGCGGGGGACGCGATCACACCGTCGTCGTGCTCATGGGCGTGGGGACGCTGATCAACACGGCGATGGTGCTCGCCCGAGGCGGACGCGGACCCGACTGCCCGGTCGCGATCGTCGAGGACGGATTCGGTGAGGACCAGCGGGTGACCATCGGAACTCTGGACGATATCGCCTTTCGAGCCGCTCGCCGAGGCGTGCGATCACCGGCCGTCATCGTCGCCGGTGATGTCGTGACCTTGAGCCCCTACGCCGATGGTGCGTTCACCTCGGCGACCGAGCCTGCTGCAGCTTGCGAATCCGAACTCGTGAGGAACCCATGACCTACATCATCGCCCAGCCGTGCGTGGACCTGAAGGACCGAGCCTGCATCGAAGAATGCCCGGTCGACTGCATCTACGAAGGCACCCGCTCCCTCTATATCCATCCCGATGAATGCGTCGACTGTGGGGCCTGCGAGCCAGTGTGCCCCGTCGAGGCGATCTTCTACGAAGACGATGTGCCCGACGAATGGGAGGCCTACTACGCGGCCAACGTCGAATTCTTCGACGACATCGGCTCCCCGGGCGGGGCAGCCGCCCACGGGGTCATCGACAAAGACCATCCCTTCATCGCTGCTCTGGCGCCGCAGAACGCCGACGACTGAACACCAGCGACTCCTCGCAGAACTACGACGACTGATCAAGGAATCTCATGCCAGCTACCCCTTTCAGAGTGGCCATCATCGGCGCCGGACCTGCCGGCATCTACGCCGCTGACCTGCTGACCAAGGCCGAACACGACCTGAGCTTAAGCATCGACCTGTTCGAACGCCTGCCCTCACCCTTCGGGCTCGTCCGCTACGGTGTCGCCCCCGACCATCCGCGGATCAAGGGCATCATCAATGCGCTCATCAAGGTCCTCGACCGGGGTGACATCCGCCTGTTCGGCAACGTCGAATACGGAGTCGATATCGATCTCGGCGAGCTCACCGACCGCTACGATGCGGTGATCTTCTCCACCGGCTGCTTCGTCGACGCACCGCTGGACCTTCCGGGCATCGACCTGCCCGGATCGTACGGGGCTGCCGACTTCGTCAACTGGTACGACTCGCATCCCGACGTTCCGCAGACGTGGCCGCTGGAGGCGGAGAAGGTCGCGGTTCTGGGCAACGGAAACGTCGCCCTCGACGTGGCCCGGGTGCTCGCGAAGCAGGCCGATGACCTGCACACCACGGAGATCCCCGACCATGTCTATGAGGGACTGAAGTCCTCGCAGGTCACCGATGTCCACGTGTTCGGTCGCAGGGGTCCCGCGCAGGCGAAGTTCACTCCGCTGGAGCTGCGTGAACTCGGGCAGGTCGCCGATGTCGACATCATCGTCTACGCCGAGGACTACGAGTTCGACCAGGGCTCGCTCGAGGCCATCGAGTCGAGCAACCAGGTCAAGCAGGTGACGAAGACGCTCACGGACTTCGCGATGCGGGAGGAGACCGGGGCGAAGCGCCGTCTGCACCTGCACTTCCTCCATGCACCGGTGGCCATCCTCGGCGAGGATCGGGTGACCGGGCTGCGCACGGAACGTCAGGAACTCGACGGAACTGGTGGGGTCACGGGGACGGGAGAGTTCCACGACTGGGACATCGATGCCGTGTACCGGGCGATCGGGTATGCGGGCACGCAGCTGCCGCAGCTGCCCTTCGACGAGGCCAAGCGGGTCATTCCCAATCACGAGGGCCGTGTCGTCGATGCCGATGATCAGAGCCAGGCCGCCGAGGCGGACGTCATCCCCGGCGTGTACGCGACCGGGTGGATCAAGCGCGGACCCGTCGGGCTCATCGGGCATACGAAGGGCGATGCGCTGGAGACGATCGGGCACATCCTTGATGATCAGGACGCCGGTGCGCTGACCGAACCCGTGTACCCGGGCCAGCGGTCGATCGTCGAGCTGCTCGAATCAAAGGGCGTCGACTTCACGGATTGGGAGGGCTACCACCGGCTCGAGTCCGCGGAGAAGGCGCTCGGCGAGGCCGAAGGGCGTGAACGCGTGAAGATCGCGACCCGCGAGGCCATGCTCGCCGAGGCGCGCGCCCATCTGACCGCGGAGGTGAATGCCGGGAGCTGAGGGGGCCGAGGTTCTTATCCGAAGACCTGTTCCCACATTGTGCGGAGCAGGTCTTCGGCTTTGTCCGGATCGCGGCCTGGACCGGAGAAAGCGTCGAGCAGTGCTCGTGCCTTCGGGACGAAGCGGACTCCTCCTTCGACTTCAACCTGATTCAGGTCGTCGAGTTCAGCCTCGAGGAGGAGAATTCCTTGCCCTGCGCGTGCTCGAATCAGGCCGATGGGTTCAGCCGCTGCTCGTGGATCGCTGACATAGACGTACGGAGCACCGGCGGTCTGTTCGGATCGGTCTCGCCGTGTCGCGACGAATCCAGTCACGGCATAATCGAACTCACTCGTCTTCAGTCGGTCGACGAGTGTTCGCCAACCGCCTTCAATGGCCACCGAAGATCTAGTTGCCGGACGCCGGGCAATCGTACCGGCGATGCCTGCCGACACGGCGATTGCGATCAGGTCATCCAGACCCATCGAGTCATTAAGCCATCCCGCCCGCTTCCATCGTTCTGCCCACGGATCGCCGACGGCTTCCATCGCGGAGGCCGCCGCGGTGGCCGCTCGTACAGATGCTTTCTCAGCACATAGAAAGAGCTCGGTGAAGAGAGGTGCAGCAGCACGGATCGCTGAGGTGTCTCCGCTGGAAACGACGGAAGTCCCGTTAGTCTGGCGGCCAGATGCAGAGAGAATCTTCTGCATCGTCGCCCACGTCGGGTCCATCTCTCCGCGCTCGATGCGACCGATGGTCGATGGCGATACGTTAGCTAACTGAGCGAGCTCTTTGCGAGTGATTCCAGACGAAGTCCGGATCTTCTTGATGATTGCAGATGCTTCCAAGCGTCGTTCTCCCGCCGATTGCGTATGCGCAATTCTATCCGTGAGGCCATGTTCGCCGAGGCACGGGCCCACCTGACCGTGGAATCGAACGCCGGAAGCTGAGGGCCGCGCGCAGGTCAAACTTTCAAACTGATACTTGCAATTGCATGTTTACAAGTATCAGTTTGTCAGTTTCCACTCTATTGGCCTGTTGTCGGTGGTTGTGCGGCTTGAGTTCTCCTCACAGATAAAGGGCCCCGTCGTTGGCGAGGCCCCTTTAAATCTTCTGTCCGAGAGGGGAAGACGTGCGATAGACGCAGACCGTCAAGTCTCTCGGCTCGTATTTCCAGCATACTAATTCATATGCCGGATGTAAGAAGACGGCTGTGCGCATCGTCGGATGATCACTTTGGATGGCCCGGCCACGGTTCTTTGGATCTGAGATTCGGCCAATGCGCCACTCCAACAAAAGTGCCAAACCAAGCGCAAGCACTCCTTTTGTGCGGACGACGACACTTGAACAGGGATTGCAGAAGGAGGAACTTGAATTAGTTTCAGAATCTCGACGCGGGGCAGTAAAAGGTACTGGACTTGAAGGCAGGAGACGCTCAGCTATTCCGGTTCTTGTGGCGTCCTCGTGGTGGATCTAAAGCCAAGTAGCTCATCTTGTACTCATGTGGTCAATGCCTTGTTGAATCAACTTCCGGTGGTCCTCGCTCTGCTTCGTCTCAGCTTCAAGCTTTGCGCGGCCACGTTGCAGAATTGATTCGGCTTCCAACTTAGGCACTACCATAACTCCGTCTTCATCAGCCACAATATAGTCCTCGGGCTGGCAGACTACACCTCCGATGGAGATCGGTATCTGCGAACGACCGGGCCCGTGGCGGTAGGGGCCAGCAGGAGTCACCGAGCGGGCAAATGCTGGAAAGCCGAGTTCTGCGATCCCGTTGGCATCTCTAACTGCTGCGTCCAAAACGACTCCAACGGCGCCGGCATCGCGGAGACGCTCGGCGATCAGTTCCCCGATTAGGGCGCGTTCTGTTTCGCCGCGACCGTCGATAACGACGATGTCGCCCGGGCGGATGTCGGCAATTGCGTCGTGGATCGCCTTGTTGTCGCCCGCTCTCGTCTCGATTGTGAATGCGCGCCCAGCGATGCGTGGGGATGTCCAGGTTGGTTTGATTGCGGAGTGCATGAGTCCACGACGCTCATTGGCATCGCCCAAGGCGGGAGTTGGAACCTCGGCTAGAGCAGTTGCAATATCCGCGGTGTTCGACCGCGCATACCGCAGGTGGGTGGCCAGGGCGCCCTCGGTGACGGTGGAGGTGACCCCGAGCTCAGCCAGCACGCCGAGGCTGTCCTCGAGTTCATGGCTGCGCCTGCCGGCGTGCAGGCGTGTCGTGTGGTCGAGGCGATCGATAGTCGAATCACCGTCGGTGAGCCATTCCGCGATCTGTTTCTTCATCCACTGCTCGCCGTCAAAGGCCCGTGCGGCATCCATTGACTCTGCGATCAACGCGGCGAGGCTCTTGACGAATACGCTGCGGACCAGTTTCCGCTGCGAAGCCGAGCCGATCTCCTCACCGATCGCAATCGACTCGGCGCCGATCTGAGACAGCAGTGATGCGCCCCACTGTGCCTGTGGGCCGGCGAGGAGCACCGTGACGTTCGGGCCGAATTTCATCACAGAGCCGAGGACGGCGCCGTCGACTAGCTGAGTCTTGTTGCCCAGGGCTGCGGCGACCTTGCGCTTACGCTCAGGCGACGCGGCATTGAGGTCAATGAAGACCGCGTCGTCCTTCAGGTGCGGACCTGCATCCGCGGCGGCGCCGGCCGCGAAGCGTGCAGTTGTGAGGCTGAGGATGAGGTCGGCATCAGCGACTGCCGGGCCTACAGAGTCGAATCGGGCGACATTCTCCGGGGTCGGTGTGTCCGCCGGATCAAAGGCAGAGACATTCCACCCGGCTGTCGCGAAAGCTGATGAGAAGACTCGGCCTGCTTCTCCGAGACCCAGAATAGATACGCGCATTATTCCTCCGTTGCAGTGATGCGAAAGTTGTCGGGAAATCCCTGTTCGGCACTCGCTCTTGCGCTTGTGACCGTTGCCACGTACTGTACCTCTAGTGCATTGAAATCGCATAGTACGAATGTCAATTGCACCAGATGCAAACCGTAGGGCTTGACGAAGGAGACATATGCCCATTGCGTTGATTGCGCTGCTGGTGTTCATCGCGGTTCTGATCGTGTGGAACGTTGCCTTTAAGCGCTCTATGAGTGAAGCCATGATCATAGGCTTCATTGCCACATGTCTGTTCGCCGGCCCACAAGCGCTTACCGTCGCGTGGGATGGCATCGCCTCGACTACGGAGAACGAAGTCGTCTACGCGGCACTTGGATTCGTCTTCATGACGTATCTGATCGACCAGCTTGGAATTATGCAGAAGATCCTCGACCTGCTGAACTCAGTGTTCGGCAAGATCCGTGGTGGACCTGCCTATGTCGACACCCTCGCATCCAGTGTCATGGGTGCTCTGTCCGGATCGAACTCGGGCAACGCCGCCTCAACCGGTGCCATCACCGGGCCGTGGATGGTCAAGGAGGGGTGGAAGCCGTCCCGGGCAGCGACGGTCGTCGCGGGCAACTCGGCGATGGGCGCCGCCCTTCCGCCGAGTACGTCCATGGTCATCATGCTCGGCTTCGCCGGGGGATTGGCATCGACCGGCTCCGTCTATCTCGCACTGCTGGTCAGCGGTCTCTACCAAGTCTTCTACCGCCTTCTGCTGATCACCTACTTCGTGTGGCGAGACAACATCAAGGCTAGTGATGGCATCGACGTGCTCTCGAAGAGCCAAGCCTGGAAGCAGGGTCGCGTGCCGATCCTCATATACCTCGGCGCACTCATTCCGATCGCCGTCACCATCGGGCCCCTGGCCGCCTTCTTTGAGAATGCGACAGAGGTCGGAGACGCCATGGGCGATATCTCGATCATCACGTGGATCCCGATTCTCATCATTCTCTTCGCCGTGCTCATCGGGTGGAAGAAGATCCCCAAGACGGGGCGGGGACTCTACGAGCTGATCGCCGGTTCGATCCCTCGACTGGCCCCCATCGGTGTTCTGCTCTTCTTCGCCATCGCTGCGAGCTCGGTGCTCACTGAACTCGGTTTGGCGCGAGACATCGAGAACACCCTCAGCAACATGGACGTGCCGAAGTGGGTCCTCGTCGCGCTTGTCGTCATCCTCGTGGCCCTCATTGCGGGTCCGCTGTCGTCAACTGCCACGGTCTCCGCCATCGGGCAAGTGTCGATGCTGTCGATGATCGCCGTAGGCATCGACCCGGTCATTGCGATCACGGTGGTCTTGGTTGCGGCATCGACAGAAGGGTCCTCACCACCCGCCTCAGCGCCGATCTTCATCGCATCAGGCATCGTCAAGGCGAAACCGGAATCGACATTCATCCCCCTGATCATCTACTACCTGTTGCCGGTGCTGCTCATCGCGGTGCTGGTGGGCATCGGGGTTCTCCCCGTGCCGACGCAGGGTTAGGAGAAGTCTCATGACTCAGCCCACAGCTTTGAGCTCGCGCCTCATCCGGTCGCTGTTCGTCTTCGTATTCAGCCTGTTTCTCATCACCGGGTTCGTTCTCGTGTTCGCCCAGATCATCGGTCTGTTCGCAACGAGCCCGACCCTGGTGACCTGGGCGTCGAGCACGCTTAACGCCCCTGCAGTGGTGCTAGCTTCGATCAGCGGGATCCTTGCTTTCATCTATACCTACACGGACAAGTCAGCAACATCCGCTGACGAGGAGGAGTGACAGACTTGAAGCAACAACCCACCAGCTCACCAAAGGAAGCCGAATCATCACGAGGTGCGCTTAGCGGCCTCAAGGTGCTCGACATGTCGACCCTATTCGCAGGCCCGATGTGTGCGACTCTCCTGGGCGACTACGGGGCCGAGGTTGTCAAGATCGAGAACCCGAAGCAGCCGGATGCGGCACGCGGGCACGGTTTTCAAAAGGACGGAACCGGGCTGTGGTGGAAGACCCTTGGACGCAATAAGAAGACTGTCGCAGTCAATCTCAAAGAGGCTGCCGGCGCAGATCTTATTCGCAGCCTCGTCACGGACGTCGACATCATCGTGGAGAACTTTCGCCCCGGTGTCATGGCCAAATGGGGGCTGGGATACGAGGCTCTCTCGGAGATCAATCCGGGCCTGATCGTCATCAGCGTCACCGGGTTCGGGCAGTTCGGCCCCAAATCCAGTGAGCCGGGATTTGGCACCCTCGCCGAGGCGATGAGCGGGTTCGCGTCGATGACAGGCCAACCCGATGGTCCACCCACCCTGCCGCCCTTGGCGCTAGCCGATTCCATAGCCGGAATCATGGGGGCCTTCGCTGCGATGACGGCGGTGCATTCGCGCCTGTCTGACGGCCAGGGGCAGCACATCGATATGTCACTCATCGAACCCATGCTCTCGGCACTGGGCCCACAGGTGAGCGTCTTCGACCAGTTGGGCCTGGTGCCCAAACGGTTGGGCAATCGATCGGAAAACAATGCTCCACGCAATCTCTACGAAACGGCCGACGGTCGGTGGCTGGCGGTATCGACCTCGTCACAGTCGATCGCCGAACGGGTCATCGAACTTGTCGGGCACGGTGAATATGTCGAGCAGGAGTGGTTCAAGTCGGCCAAGGGCCGGGTCGAGCACGCCGATGAACTCGACGATGCCGTCGCCAACTGGGTGAGAACGAAATCGTCACATGACGCATTGGCGGCATTCCGGGAGGCGCACGCCGCGGCCTCCTTAGTCTACAACGCTGGGGACATCATCGAGGACGAACAGTACAGGGCGCTGGGGTCCGTCATCGATATAGACGACCAGGATCTCGGCTCGATGAAGATGCTCAATGTTCCGTTCCGCATGTCGCACACGCCAGGCCGTGTCGAATGGACAGGGCGAGGTCATGGGCAGGACACAGACGAGGTGTTGTCCGGACTCGGCGTGGACGCGGAGACGATTGCTGATCTGCGATCGCGAGGAGTGGTCTCATGAGCGAGATCTGCACCTGGCTCTATACTCCGGCATCGAGCGGCGGCAAGTTGGACAAAGCTCTGCACCGTGGTGCCGATGCCGTCATCTTCGACCTCGAAGATGCTGTCCACGTCGATCGGAAGATCAGCGCCAGAGCCGAGCTTGTCGAGTTTCTGTCGTCGGTGAGCGAGCGTCCCGCGAGCGAGCCACCGGACAGCCGCGTAGCAATTTCACGGATCTATGTGCGTGTGAACGCTTTGGATTCGCACTGGGGAATCGATGATCTGACCGCGATCGCTGAGCTGCCTGCTGTTGAAGGGATTCGCGTCCCCAAGGTCGAATCGTTGACCGATCTTCGGCGAATCGAATCCGTAGTCAGCGCGGGAAAGAAGATCCAGATCCTGCTGGAGTCACCACTTGGTCTGGCTGCGCTCGAGGAACTTTGCCAGGCAGACGAAACGTCGAGTGTGTCCTTAGGCGATAACGACCTGCGGGCGGCGCTCAACCTTGAAGGTGAAACTGTTCTCGACCAGATCCGTATCCGCCTGGTCATGGCGTTGGCCGCCGCAGGAAAAGAGGCACCCACAGGCTCCGTCTATCCGCGAATCAAGGACCTCGACGGTCTGCGAGCGGATTCGATCAGACTGCGGGGGATGGGCTTCTTCGGCCGGACCGTCCTGCATCCCATGCAACTGGAGACCGTGCGAGACGCATTCCGTCCCGACAGTGAGGAGGTCGACTGGGCACACAGAGTCGTCGAGGCCGCCGAGAGAATCTCAGCGCAGGGGAGCGGGGCAGTGATGCTGTCCGATGGGCAGTTCGTCGATCGGCCGTTCGTGACTCGGGCGGAGACTATTCTGCGACGCGCGGGTGTTGCCAGGCCTCAGCTGTAACTTTTCATTCGGCTGATCTCGTGGCCAGCTGAGATTAGGGAAGGCAGAATCTTTTCTAACTGTTCCTGCGTCGTGCTGTCGCTGGGTCCCGTCAATGACAGGGAGCCAGCGACAGTCTCGTCTGTGAAAAGGGGCACAGAGATGGACGCGATGCTGATATCGCGTTCACCGATGGAGACCAGATGGCGATCCTGTCGAATTCTCTCAAAGTCCTTGAGGATCTCTGCGGCTGTCAGCACATGTTGCGAGGTCGTCTCATGACCGTGACCGAGTGCCGCCACTTCTTTCTGTTGTTGTGCTGGCATGAAAGCAGCAATTGTCTTACCCGATCCGATAAACAGAGGCAGCCAGCGTCCGATCGGCTGCTGGTACTGCATCGGTTCGAAGCCATCGACTCGAACCGAGAGTAGTCGCTCTAGTCCGCTGAGCAGGTGCAGGGTCGATGTCAGCCCGGTCAGTCTGGTCAGGCTCTGCATGACAGGCCGGGCGAACTGGCTAAGAGGGTCATTGACCAAGTAGCCGTGCGTGAGTCGAAGTACCGCCGCACCGAGGCGGTAGCGCTGATCCTCTTCGACGACATAGTTCGAGGCCTGTAGGGTAGCCAGGACCCGCGACACAGTTGCACTGTGCAGCTTGACCGCTTCGCTGATCTCTTTGAGACGTAGAGGTCGCTGAGTTCTTTCCAGAGCTTGCAGAATCGCGACGGATCGTTCGACAGCCCTGATATGCGGCTGCGAGGGTTTCGACATGTGATTACCTGGAATCCTGGAAGTTGAAGATCATCTGTCCAGCAGACTCTCGACCGATGTAATGGGAGCCTGCCCTCTTGACTCATTCTAGATGAGCTATTCCAAAGTCAGCGACGGTAGACGATCGCAGCTGTTGCCTGGAAGTCGAGAAGTCATGAGGCTTGGTATCTATGAAGCCACATGAGATCGTTCGCCCAGATGTCTCCAATCGCTGCATAAGTCTTGGTGCCGACTGTGCTCACACGGAGAATGAACATGGTAATGGCTGTGGGCAAAATATACTGTCGGGTTTGAAACCAGGCCGGCGATTTGTGTGGAAGCTCCTCGATGGGAAACGTGCGGTTGAACGTTCACCTTGGACTAGTCCGATGGCTCTGCGCGACTGATGTACACGCGTATTGACTGTCCCCCCCCCTCGGCGAAGCCGGCATTTTGTCACTTTCGCGTCGTGCACTGCTCTTTTGGTCTGCGTGTACGCAGTTCCGCGCCGACCCTATGGTCATGTGGTGTTTAGGTTCACGCTCACAGAACCGACTGCCGGTGGCCCGATCGACGGCCTGAGACGGTGCTCTGGAACGCAAACCTCACATAGTGACCCGAAAAGGTCCACCATTCGACCCCGCACACGGAAAAACCGTGTTCGTGGTCGTCTGCGTCCATGACCTCGAGAGATAACCCGGTTATGTAATTGACATCACGAATCGACAGGAGAAAACTGGCCGCCGAGAATCTGACGTCAACCCTGGGAGGCAAAGGTGCCCTCACACAGTCCCCTGTCATCGGGCTCGCATACGAGCGTGACAGTCGTCCACGACAAAGGACTCAAACGCGATATCGGCAAGACCGGGCTGCTCTTCACCGGAGTCGGGTCGATCATCGGCTCCGGGTGGCTCTTCGGTGCCTTCGACGCCGCGAGCATGGCCGGCCCCGCCGCGATCCTGTCGTGGGCTCTCGGCGCGATCCTCATCATCTTCGTGGCGCTGAACTACTCCGAGCTCGGTGTCATGTTCCCCGTCGCCGGCGGTGTCGTGCGCTACCCGCACTATGCTTTCGGTTCGTTCGCCAGCTACACCAGCGGATGGATCACGTGGCTGTCGGCGGCGGGAACCGTCGGCATCGAGGTGCTCGCAGCCGTGCAGTACGCCTCGAGCTATATGCCATGGCTGATGGAGACGAAGGAGGGCGTCCTCGTCCTCACCGTTCCCGGCATCTTCGTGAGCATCGCGATGGTCGCGGTCTTCTGCGTCATCAACATGTTCGGAGTGAAGTTCTTCGCTCAGTTCAACAATGTGCTCGTGTGGTGGAAGCTCGCCGTCATCGTCCTCGTGTTCGTCGTCCTGGCGATCCTCGCGTTCAACCCCGGACATTTCCACATGGCTGAGTTCGGCGGCTTCGCCCCGAACGGCCTGGCACCGATATTCGCCTCCCTGCCGGCGGCGGGCATCGTGTTCTCCTACCTCGGGTTCCGTCAGGGCGTGGAGTTCGCCGGCGAGACGAAGAACCCGCAGAAGAATGTGCCCTTCGCTGTCATCGGTTCGATCGTGCTCACCGGCATCATCTACATCCTCCTGCAGGTCGCATTCATCGGCGCCATCCCCACCGACCTGCTCAAGGACGGTTGGGGCGGACTGTCGTTCTCGAACTCGGCAGGACCGTGGGCAGAGATCGCGATCATGCTCGGTGCGATGTGGCTGGCGATCATCCTCTACATCGACGCCGTCGTCTCCCCGGCTGACACCGGCCTGATCTTCACCGCGCTCACCCCGCGACTGTCGTATTCGCAAGCTCGCGTGGGCAATGCCCCGAGTGCCATGACGAAGCTGAACAAGAAGGGCATTCCGTGGTTCGGGCTGGTGGTGACGTTCATCGTCGCCTGCTTCCTGTTCTTCCCGTTCCCGTCGTGGGCGAAGATGGTCGGGTTCATCACCTCCGGCACCGTCATCTCCTTCGGCTCCGGCCCGGTCACGGTGGCGGCCCTGCGCCGTCAGCTGCCCGATCAGGAGCGCCCGTTCCGCCTGCCCGGCGGAGACATCCTGCCATTCCTCGGGTTCCTTGCCGCGAACCTCATCGTGTTCTGGACCGGTTGGGACACGAACTGGAAACTGTTCCTGGCGATGGTGCTCGGCTACGTGGTCCTCGGACTGCACTATGTGTTCAGCGACCGCAGCAAGATCCCGCCGCTGCAGTTCAAATCCGGCTGGTGGATGATCCTGTGGCTCGGCGGCCTGGCCGTGCTCAGCCTGCTGAGCAACTATGGCGAGGGCGCCATCGGCGTGCTCACGTTCGGATGGGGCGAGCTGATCTGTGCCATCTTCACCATCATCGTCTTCTACGTCGGCATCAAGACCCGCCTGAAATCGGAGGAAGTCATCGCCAACGTCGAGAACACCAAGGAGACCAGCGCCGAACACATCGACGGAGAGTGAAACAAACCCTCACCCTCGCCGAGGCGGCCCGACCCTGCACATCCGCGTCAGTGGCGTACGGGGTCGGGTTCGTCCGTCGTGGGATTGGGTGCAGGCTCGGTCGTTAGCGGTAGGTTCGCGGAACCGGGGAATTGCACAACTAGGACATTTAGGCCATCTACCGGGCGGCGGTGTAAGCGGGGTCGACACTACCGCAGTTGCAGCTATCGTTTCTGACACGATCGTTCGGCTCCATTGCGAGCGGGTGTGGAACTAGCTGAGAATCAATCCATGACCGTCTTCGCCCACAAGCACAAGCTGTTCTCGTCACGGCTGAACTTCACTGAACATGCCGATGGGTGGATTGCCCAATTGCAGATCGAGCTGTCGAAAACCTACCCGAATGTCTCTATCTGTTCGAGTAGTCGCTCCAGTGATTTCGGAGGGACGTTCATCGACCTTGGCACCATCGATTCCGGTCGAGAATTCAATAGCGGGCTCGGACTGTTAGTGGAGCAGGACGATACTCGCAGTCAGTTTTATGCGGTCGACGACGACCCGATCGACGGGGGCCTTCTCAAATCCTTGTCGAAAGCAGTGCAGCGAGCAGTCCAACTTGTCGTTGCGGTTGCGGCTGACTTCGAATGGTCGGCGTTACTGGTGCAAACCCCGAGAATGCTCAGCTATCCGTGCCGTCTGGAGGGAACTCTTCACATAGGGTCAATGACGTTGCGCGCTACGGACACTGATTTCACGGATCTTGTTTATCATCACGATTCCGGAAATTCGATGTCATCGGGCTACAAGATGCAAGTTTCTCGACCGATCTGGGTGGTGGGTCGTACAAATGCGTCGTCAATGGAAAGCGCGGTCAGCAAAGCAGGGCGAGAGCTACGCCGCGTGTGTGGATTGCTTGCTGTTGCCTGGGGCGTTCCCTATGAAATAGCGGTCGCTCCGATGCCGCAATACGATCAGGGGCCGCCTCAACACAAAGTTCGACCTGGAATCTGCCTCGTCCAAGAAGCATCGCCTGTGGAGAAGTGGGAGGCGCATCCGGTGCCAAGGTGGACTGATGATGCTTACCACCAAGCTGAAGGGGAGGAACTCACTGCCGCCCTCGACATGTTTCTCGAAGCGGAGTACGTCTCTGCCCGTCATCCATCCGTGTCCGCCGTAGCCTATGTTGCGGCCATCGAAGCGATTGGCAACACCCTTTTCACTTCTGAGGTTTGCACATGCTGCAACTCGTTACCGGGAGCGACGAAAAGATACAGGGAGACTGTTCGACTTGTAGTGTCAGACTCCGTTGCCCAAAGACTCAATCGCGTGTACGGGTGGCGCTCGACTACCGTTCACCAGGGTTCTCTACATTCGACGGAAGTGAATTGGAGCCGTGGGTGGGCACGTATGCTTGACCCTCGAGACTCGGAGAATATGGCCGCCGTCATACCGGAATTAAGAGAAGCCACTCGGCTGTTGATCGAGCGTGGGCTCAACAATCAACTGCCCGAGCCTCGGCCCCTGCATATCGCTGCCCAGTTGGAAGACTAACACTCGGCACGCGCGTCGCTACAATGTTGCTTTGAAGCCTCACGCTTCTGCTATTCCGCTTATCGACTATGAATGAGCAGGACCCATTGTCGTCACGCTTGCCGAGGTGATCTGCCCTCTGCAGTCGGACCACACGGGTCTGGTATTCCGGCTCCGCCTCAGCCCTCGCCGACCTCCGCAAACCGCGCAAAGTACGCCAGCGCCTCAAACGAATCCACAGCATCCGGATTCGCCACCTTCTCCAGAGAGTGCCCCTGGATGAGCCGCTTCACCGGCACCTCAAGCTTCTTCCCCGTGCGAGTATGAGGAATAGCAGGGACCGCGATGATGTCATCGGGCACATGCCGCGGAGACGCCTTCGACCGCAGCTCCCCAGCAATCCTTGACCGCAGACCAGCATCCAACGAAACCCCAGACGCCAACACCACGAACAGCGGCATCCAGTACCCGCCGTCCGGCTGCTCGGCGCCGATGACCAAGGATTCGGCCACCTCGGGGATGCCGTCGACGACGTCGTAGATATCGGCGCTGCCCAGGCGCACGCCCTGTCGGTTGAGGGTGGCATCCGAGCGGCCGGAGATGACCACGCTGCCGTGGTCGGTGATCGTGATCCAGTCGCCGTGGCGCCAGACCCCGGGGAACATCGAGAAGTACGTCTCCCGGTAGCGCTCACCGTCGGGATCGTTCCAGAACTTCACCGGCATCGACGGCATCGGCTCGGTGATGACCATCTCCCCGACCTCGTCGACCAGCGGCTGAGCGTCATCGTCCCACGACTCCAACGCCACGCCGAGGACGGGCCGTGAGAGTTCACCAGCCCATATCGGACAGTTCGGAGCGGACCCGGCGAAGCCGCTGACGACGTCCGTGCCGCCGCTCGTCGAGGCCAGCTGCACGCGCTCGCCGACAGCATCGCGCACCCACGGGAAACAGTGGGCGGGCACCGGGGCACCCGTGGCGCCGATCGTCCGCAGCGCGGAGAGGTCGAACTCCTTGCCGGGCTCAATCCCAGCCTTCATCCCGGCCAGGAAGATCCCAGGACTGACCCCGATCACATTGGCCTTGGTATCCGCGGCGATCTCCCACAGCCTGCCCGGCCCCGGATAGAGAGGGCTGCCGTCGAAGCACACCGTGGTCGCACCGCCCACCAGCGCCGAGGCGACGAGGTTCCACATCATCCAGTTCGTATTCGTGTACCAGAAGAACCGGTCACCCGGCCGGATGTCGAGGTGGAGACCCAGCAGGCGCAGGTGATCGATGACGACGCCTCCGTGGCTGTGCACGATCCCCTTGGGAATCCCCGTCGTGCCAGAGGAGTACAGCACCCACAGCGGGGTATCGAAATCGACGCGCGCGAACTCGGGCTCCGTATCCCCGGAGGCGACATCATCCCAGGTGGCGAGGTTCGTGATCTGACCTTGTTCATCGATGAATTCCTCGCCGAGGTTGCCCATCCCGACCACGGCCCGCAGGCTCGGCATCCGGTTGGCCAAGTCCGCGACTTGGTCGCGGCGGTCGAAGGCCTGACCGTTCCACAGGTAGCCGTCGGCGGCGAAGAGCACTGTCGGTTCGAGCTGGCCGAGCTTCGTCGCGGCACCTTCGGCGGCGTAGTCCTGGGCACAGGCGGACCAGACGGCTCCGATAGAGGCGGTGGCGAGGAAGGCGATGAGCGAGTGGTGAGTGTTCGGCAGGTAGCCGACGACGCGGTCGCCCTGACCGACGCCTTGATCGCGCAGCCAGGCGGCAACGGATCCGACTTGACGGCGCAGTTCACGCCAGGTGATCTCGGTGCTCTCGCCGGACTCTTTGATAGTAATAATCGCCGGTTCGTTCGCGAGATTGTCATCGAGGGCGGCCCGCAGGGCGTGCTCGGCGTAATTGAGGCGAGTGCCGGGGAACCAGGTGGCACCGGGCATCGATCGGTCGGCGAGGACTTCGGTGTACGGTTCATCGGCGATGACGTCGAAGAAGTCCCAGATCGCGCCCCAGAACCCGTCGAGGTCGTTGACCGACCAGCGCCACAGATCGTCGTAGCTGGCCATGGTCTTACCGGTGCGCTCGTTCGCGAAGTCGATGAAGTCAAGGATCTGCGGACGCGGGGTCTGGTCGGGGTCAGGAAGCCAGATCGGTTCAGCGGTCAATTCTTCTCCTCAGCACTTCGGCGGGCGGCAACGGGCGCAGTCTTCATCAGTCGAAACGAGGCGTACTCGTTCTGCAGTGGAGACGTTGAGTCCACCTTACGCTTGAGCGTCCTGCCGAATGGATGCAATCGCCCTCCCGGCGGAGTGCGTGCTGGGTGCAACGGGCTTCCGGCTCCGGGATCATTGTTTTTCGTAATTTTCGTAACTAGAATAATGTTACGTAGTTGGGGGTAGGAGTGATCATGATCGAATCGGATGCTGTCGCAGTGTCGGCAGAAGACAGCGCCGAGGACGGCAAACTGGCTGCTGTCGTTGATTTCATTGCACACAAGCAACGACGCGAAGACGGGGTTTCGGGCCGCTACTACTTGTCCGGAGCTGACGGGACTGACCGGGTGGAGCTGACAGAGGAGCTGTTCGACGTGCTGAAGCGTGCCGCAGAAGGGCTTCGTAAAGGGCAATCGGTCAGCCTGCTCCGGCGTGATCAAGAGATCACTACCCAGCAGGCAGCTGATCTGCTTGGGCTCAGTCGTCCTACTATCGTCAAACTCATCGATGCAGGCGAACTCGAAGCCAACGTTCCTGGTTCGGTTCGACGGAAACTGCGGTTGGCTGATGTTGTGGCTTACCGGGACCAGCTTCATATCGAGCGATCGGATTTCATCTCTGAGAGCTCCTATGAATACCAAAACGTCGACGAAGGAGAGAGCGCGGAAGCCCTGTCCGAGATTCGACAGGAACGCAGGAATCATCTGAGCTGAGAGGCCGCCCGCGTGTACAAAGCCGTCTTGGACACCTGCGTACTCGTCCCCGGTATGCAGAGGGACTTCCTCCTGCAACTTGCGGCAGAAAATGCTTATACGCCCCATTGGAGCTCCGGTGTCCTCAACGAGCTGATCGATGTGCTCAACCGAATCGACGAGAAGAAGAATCGTTCTATGAGTGGCGAAAGGCATGCGGCCCTCTTGCACCGGATGAGTGTGGCGTTCCCTGGAGCTGAGATCCTAGCACCGCGTGATCGGGAATACGGATACGGGCTGCGGGACCCTGATGACGAACATGTCTTACACGCAGCACTGATGAGCGGAGCGGATGCGATAGTCACCGACGACCAGCGAGCTGGTTTGCTCGACTCGGACATCGTTCGTGAGGCTTCAATTGAGATTCTCACCGGAGACGAGTTCATGACAAACACGGCCTATGCACATCGTGACCAAGCGGTGATGGCAGTACTCACTCTGTTCCGCCGGAGACGAAACCCTCCTGTGGAGAGTCCTGCCGCGTTCCTCGCTCATCTCTGCCGTTCTGCGGAATTGGCAGAGCTGTATGACCTTCTGATTGACGATCTGACCGAGTAGCCGCAGGACTCGTTTTGGAGCCGTGCCGCAGAATACAACTGCGTCGCTGAGTATTCTCAGCGGCGCAGTCGATAGGTAAGTGGGTTCGGTCTCAGGTCTCAGCCCCAGACGCCCCGCGTATCGTGGACGATCTTCTGCGTGAGCAGGGTCCGGTCGATGCGGGTGAATTCGTTGTGGTCAACGAGCAGCAGCACGATATCGGCAGCGCGAATGGCTTCGTTCACCTCAGTGAGCGTGACGTTCTCGCACTCTTCGAGTTCCGAAGGCAGGTTGTCGATGTTCGGCTCGACCGCCATGATGTTCGCGTTGGGGAGCGCATCGGCGAGCTGTCCAACGATCTGCCGGGCCGGGCTCTCGCGCAGGTCGTCGATGTTCGGCTTGAACGCCAGACCAAGTGCCGCGATCTGCACATCCTGGATCCGACGTGCCTGAGGGAGGAGCTTGTCGAGCACGTAGCCTGGCTTCGAATCGTTGACCTCACGCGCTGTGCGGATCAGTGAAGACTGCTCGGGCGCGGTGGAGACGATGAACCACGGGTCGACGGCGATGCAGTGGCCGCCCACTCCGGGGCCAGGCTGCAGGATGTTGACGCGAGGGTGGTGGTTGGCGAGCTTGATGAGCTCCCACACGTTGATGTCGAGCCCGTCGGAGATCACCGACAGTTCGTTCGCGAAGGCGATATTCACGTCGCGGTAGGCGTTCTCGGTCAGCTTCGCCATCTCCGCGGTACGAGCATCGGTCATGAGGAACTCGCCCTCGCAGAACAGCTCATAGAGATCGCGGGCACGTTCGCCGGCATTGCCGTTGAGGGTGCCGACGATGCGATCGTTGGTCCGCAGCTCGATCATGATCCGGCCGGGCAGCACGCGCTCAGGGCAGTGCGCGAAGTAGACGGTCTGTGCGCTGCCGGGTTTGAGCGTGAGATCCGGGCGTTCCTTGATGATCGTCTCGGCCAGGAACTCCGTTGCTCCGGGAGGCGAAGTCGATTCGAGAATGATGAGCTCATTGCCCTCGAGCAGGGGTGCAATCTGCTTACCCGCAGTCTCGATGTAAGACAGGTCCGGTTCGTGCCCGTCCTTGAACGGCGTCGGCACGGCGACGATGTAATTGTCCGCGTGCGGAGTCTCGGTCGTGGCTCGCAGGTAGCCCTGAGAGACGACACCGGCCACCGTTGTCGCCATATCCGGCTCCACAAAGGGAACTTTGCCGGCGTTGATCGTGGCCACGGCATCGGCGTTGATGTCGACACCGACGACCTCTGCGCCCGAACTGGCCAGAACAGCTGCGGTCGGAAGACCGATATAACCGAGGCCGACGACAGCGACGGAAGGGCGTTGAGAGGTGGCGGTGGGCGGCATGTGTGCGATGCTCCAAACTCGAGATGAACGACTACTGATGTTACCCGAGAGCTTCTCGAGGCAACCTGACCACAATGACTCACGAAATGACCGCTGACGTGACTTCATCATCAACTTTGAGTGAATGCGCTGTGAAGGTCTTCTGATTCGGTCAGCGAAGGTGGGTTCGTCATGATGAGATGAATGGAGACGGTATGTCCAAGTTCAGCAGAACTTCATACCATTATCTTCATCGGTATTTGATGCGAGAACCCTGCCTCGCCGAGGCGGCCCCCGTGGTTCTCCCGACCAGGAGTTCGTGCGTGACCCCCACTGTCCTCACCGTTTTCGGCACCAGGCCGGAAGCCATCAAGGTGGCCCCTCTCATCCGGGCGATCGAATCGAGCGCGACCCTGCACTCCCGCACCGTCGTCACCGCCCAGCATCGTGAGATGCTCGACCAGGTCAACGATCTGTTCGGAATCGTCCCGAACGTGGACCTCAACATCATGTCCCAGGGGCAGACACTCAACGGGATCGCCTCCCGTGTCATCGGTGAACTCGACTCCGTGCTGGAAGACGAGGCACCCGACGCAGTGCTCGTCCAAGGCGATACGACCACAGTCATGGGCGCCTCCATCGCCGCCTTCAACCGCGGCATCCCGGTCATCCACCTCGAGGCCGGACTGCGCTCGGGGAACCTGCTCAGCCCCTTCCCCGAGGAAGCCAACCGGAAGCTGACCAGCCAGATCTCCGCACTCCACCTGGCCCCGACCGCACGGTCACGTGACAACCTGCTGGCCGAGAGCATCAATCCGGCCGACGTCGTCGTCACCGGAAACACCGTCATCGACGCCCTCCACATCGCCGTCGACATGAACGTGGCCCCGGCCGACCCGATCGTCGCCGACTATGTCGCCTCCGACCGCCCGAAACTGCTCGTGACGACCCACCGTCGGGAGAACCTCGGCTCGTCCATGGAGAACATCGGAGACGCGCTGGCCCAGCTCGCCGCTGCCCGACCAGAACTGCTCATCCTGCTCCCTGCCCACCGCAACCCGCTCGTGCGCGAAGCCGTTCTGCCCCGAGTCGAGAAGTTCGACAACGTGCTCGTCACCGAACCGCTGTCCTACGGCGAATTCACCACGGTCATGGCCGCCTCGGACGTCGTCCTCACCGACTCCGGCGGCATCCAGGAAGAAGCCCCCAGCCTCGGCAAACCCGTCCTCGTCATGCGCGAGAACACCGAACGCCCCGAGGCGGTCACCGCCGGTTCGGTCAAACTCGTCGGCACCGACACCACCGTGATCGTCACCGAAGTCTCCCGACTCTTCGACGACGCGCTCGCCTACGAAGCCATGGCCAAAGCCGTCAACCCCTACGGTGACGGACGAGCCGCCGCCCGGTCGGTCGCAGCCATCGAATCGCTGCTCGGCGTCGGCGACCGCATAGCGGAATTCGCCCCAGACGTCGCCTTCGCCGACTGACGGCGACGATCGTGGCAGTTCAAACGCGCACCGTGATGGTGACCCGCATGGGTGTGGGCATCTTCGACCCCGTCTGGTGGCGAACCCGACTCGGACTCTTCAGCAGCATCACCGCCGCCAGCGTGGCCGCGATGGGCAACCGAGACCTGGTGTGGGCCATCCTGCTCGACTCGGACCTGCCGCCGGACATCCTCGGCGATGTCCACGACGTCATCGACGCCCACGGACTCACCGACACGGTTCGCTTCCACTTCGTCCCGGATCACTCCCGCCTCGGCGACACCGTGCGCGCGGCACTCAAGGCGGAGACGCACCCGAAGCGTCCCCTCCACGCCCAGCTGCTCGATGACGACGATGCGATCTCGGCCCGATTGCACGACGCCCACCTCGAGGCCTTCGAACCGGATGTTGCCGGGGCGCAGGTAGCCACGACCGCGAAAGGCGTCGGCATCGACGCACCGCGCGGCAACCGAGGCGAGCTGATCTACCCCAGCCACGTCCCGAACTCGACCTTCTTCGGTTCAGCGACCGACGTCGGCGACCTCATGCTCTCCTCCCACCGGAAATGGCTGACCACCGCGGTTCAGCGCGGGGGACTGGCCCACCGAGTCGAGACCGACACCGATGACTGGCTCTACCTCTACCATCGGCAAGGCGACGGGGACTACGACTCGCGGATCGCCCAATTCGGCGACTCCATGCGCCCGCTCACCCAAACGGATCTCAAACCGTTCGGCATCGACCTCGAAGCGTTCCAAGCCAGCGTCGTCGAACACGAAGCAACCCCGGAGACGATGGGTCTGACGTGGCGTCGCACCCAGCCGCAGCAGTACGCTCTGCTCGATCTGCACCGTCGGACGCGTATGCTCAAGCAGAAGTGCATCCGCATCAACTCCGACATCTTCGGACAGAGCGAACCGTTCTTCTACCTGCGTTCGCCCCTGCCGGGCAAAGCGCGGAAAGCCGGCGCCACCGAATTCATCGGAGTCGGCACACCCGGCAGCCGCATCGAACTCTGGTTGAAGGGCAAAAACGACTTCAAGCACATGGGATCGGCAGAATGCGCCGAGGACGGCAGCTGGTCGATCCGTCAGAACTTCCGAGCGTCGAAATGGTCGGTCGAACTGCGTCAGTTTTCCGGCGACACCGCGGCCAATACGCTCCCGTTCCGCCTCACCATCACCTGAGGGTTCTCAGCTGCCGACGACGTCCTTGAGGATCGTGCCCAACAGGGCACGCTTCGGCGGAACATGGCCTTCACCGGCATCGACGAGGTGGGACTCCACCTGGTGATCGTCCGGCAGCGCATCGAAGAACGGCGCATAGTGGTGCTCCAAATGATCGCTGTCGCCGGAGTTCTGCACATAGAGAACCGAATTGGACACGGGACGACGGTAGAGCTTGATGACATCGGTGCACACCGGCAGCTCGTCGACGGGCAGTCCGTCCCACGCATAGTTGAGGTACCGGTTGACGATGACCGGCACATAGTTGCGGATCGTCGTCTGCGGGTTGACCGGAACAGCGATCGACCCGGGAAAGTGCGTGGAGTAATAGAGAGAGGCGAATCCTCCACCGGAAGCACCGAAGAAGACGAGCCGACGATCCGGACTGTCGAATCTGGAGATGATCTCAGTCAATGCGTCCTGCAGCTTCGGCTGCCGACTGCTGCCGGCGTACCAGCCGAGCTTGATTCGGGAATCGACGTAGAGAGAAGGGTCGCTGATGAACAGACGATTCGCAGCGACGTCTTCGGAGAACGTGGCCCCGGAGAACACCGGGTATCGACGCACCGCCTTCGTGATCGCGGCATGGAAGAAGACGACGGTGGTGTCGAATCCGCGATCGTCGTAACGCAGATCGATGGGGACGTCATCGAGCATGATCGTGTACGTCGTCGAGGCGCCCGGCTGGGGCCCGGTGAACGCCGCCACCGATTCGGCGTGGTGGTGCCCCTCCTCGGGGATGGTGCGTTCGATCATCTCTTCAGCTCCTCGGGTCGTTCTCAGCGCGACTCTGCGCCGGGTGCATTGTCATCTGAGCGGCTGTCGGCGTCACGCAGTTCGTGAACTGCCTGCAGCACTTGGGACAGTGATTCCTTCTGCGCGCGTTCGAGCCCTGCCCGATAGAGCAGCGCCAACGCCTCGATCCTCAGTGCAGACGTGTCGAATATCGTCGTCTCCTGCGAGGCGATCGCCTCGGCGAACCAGCGACGGACCAGGGTTCTGTTCGCCCGGATCCGATTGTGGATCTCGTCGATGGAGCCGCGGACCGTGGACAGCGCCGCGTCGACTTCGTCGCGCACTGCCGAGATGCTGCGGTCATCCAGACGCACGGCGCAGTCGGGAAATTTGAGCAGCTCGAACAGCCCGGGCATCTTGTGTCCGTGCGTCTCCGAATACACGCCCACGGTCGGCACCGCCTGAGACGAGGCGAGGATGACCGAATGGAAGCGTGACGTCACCAAAGCACCAAGGCGGCCGAGCTCGTCGACGAACGACCGGAACCCAGTCGGATCGATGAGTTCGACCCAGTCCGAACCGGCGACCTCGGTGAGATGATCGGCGACCGCCGTGGAGATTCCCCGGTCGGCTCGGGTCTGGACGATGACCTTCACCTTTCCTCCATCGGCCAGATGGGCTTCGGCCACCGAGGTGAAGAGTTGGAACGCCTGAGAGCTGCGGAACTGCGAGTCTCGGAGTTTGTTCTGCACGAATGCCGAACGGCGTGACCCTGGTCGGATCCCCATGTCCTCGGGCCGCAAGACGATGCCAAGGGCATCCTCGTCGCGGTTCTCTTCCTCTTGAGCCCGAAGTCCCGGCACGAAGAAGCCGGGATCCAGGAGAACCGGAAGCTCCTGACCGAGGTCGGGCGACTCGAGTCTCCGGGACTCGAGATCACGGTAAGCTGCTGCGTCGACGCCCTGGTGGAGGAACTCCTCGAGCGCGGTCCCGAACGATGTGCGGAACGGGCCGACGGTCGACGGCAGCAGGAGGACTGGTTTCTTCAGCGACTGCGCGGCCAGTGCGGGGAGGATCCTCCACACGAGGTCGATGAGGTTCTCTCCGGTCGCCGACTCGAAGAGATGCTCGCCGGCGTTGAGGACGACGAGGTCGACATCGGCCATACCGACATCTTCGGCGAACCGGTGCGGATGAGCGACATAGTCGATGAGCAGTTCGACCTCGTCACGGCCACCGCGTGCACGGCCGTCAGAGGGAACGATCAGCTGCTTCATGCCCTTGAGGGTGAAGCCCGCCTGCCTGCGGAACTGGTCCGAAGGAGCGAGGAGAACAGCCGTCGAGCCTTCGATGTCGACCTCGGCCCGGCGCATCAGTTCGAGGGCACCGGCATTGATGGCTAGGTCGCCCCAGTTCGAGGCGACATGCCCGTAGAACAGCATCGTCCGTGTCATGACGTCAGCCTAGCGAGCGCCGATCCCATGACCGCACCGACCGCCGACCAACTGCGCTCCGATTCCGTCCATGCGGCCGCGGCCTCCACCCGTGACAGCGTCGCGGAAGGATCCTCGATGGCTGCGCTGATCGCCTCGGCGAGAGCCTCGACGTCACCGCTGGGCACAACGAGACCGCGCTCGCCGTATCCGGCGATCTCCGCCAGGGCCGGGACGTCGGAGACGATGACGGACTTCTTCGCTGCCATCGCCTCGAAAGGTTTGAGCGGTGAGACCGCGCGGGTCGCCGGGGTGAGCAGGCGCGGATAGGCGCAGACATCGATGACCGAATAGAGCTCGGCGACCTCGTCATGGGAGACGCGCCCGGTGAAGACGATGGTCGATTCGTCGAGGCCGAGATCGGCTGCCAGCGACCGGATCCGGGACGACTCTGCGCCGTCTCCGACGAGCAGTGCGCGCACCAGGACTCCGCGGCTGCGGACGAGAGCGATGGCGCGAACGAGGATGTCGAGACCCTCGTAGCCGACGAACGTGCCGATGTATCCGATGATCGGGTCGTGGGCGCTCCAATCGAATCGCGAGATCACCTGCGGGTTCTTCTCTGCAGACGCGAACTCGGCCGTATCGACGGCATTGGGCATGATGCCGATCGGGCGTCGAGTGTGCACTCTGTCGCTGATGATGTCGCGCATCGCCTCGGTGATGGTGAGGACTTCGTCGCAATGCTCCAACACTGCGTTCTCCAGCACCACGGTGCGTGCACGACGGCCCTCCATCCGGGCGGTGTTCGCGGCCTCGTAGACGAGTTCCCACATGCCCGAGACCTCGTAGACGACGGGCAGGCCGAAGCGTTTGGCTGCGATGAGCCCCGGCAGAGCCGAAACATAGGTCGAACGCAGATGGACGGCCGACGGTCGTTCCCCGCGGATCACCTCGGCGAAATGGTCGATGGCCTCACACATGTACGCGAACTCACCATCGGCGCGGGCGGAATCGCTGCCCAGGCGAAGGTAGCGGATCCCGTCGTGAACCACCTCGGCGGTGGCCCCCGGTTCCAACGAGTTCGCTGCCTCGGGAAAGCCCGGGCGGGTGAGAGCGATGACCTCGAAGCCGCCTGCGGCGATGGTCTTGAGGACGCTGTGTGCGCGAACCGCGTAGCCGCCGCTCTGGTCCGGTGCGCTCGCGTGGAGGATGGTGAGGATCCTCCCGGGCACGGGCTCGAACGGCACCGAGGTGTTCTCGGACACGGATTCTAGCTCGCGCAGCATCGCCGAGGCGGCTGCCGACTCGCTGATGAGAGGTCGGTCCGCGGCGGATGCGGTCGCGGAATCGGCAGTGTCGGCGACCTCGTCGAAGCGTCCCGTTCCGAAGAGAGCACGGATGCGTCGCGCGCGGTAGACCTTCCCGCGGTCGGAGGGCGGCACGGTATCGACGAGAGCCATGGCCTCAGCAAAGAAGCCGGCGGCCAGAAGGTGTCCGGTCAGAATATTGCGAACCGGAGCGTTCTGCCGTCGCGTTCCCCGGAACCGTAGCAGCCGGGCGAACGCTCTGGTCGCAGAGGACAGGGGCAGCAGTCGGGATGATTCGATCCGAAGAGAGTCGACGACCGTGCGTACGTGTTTGGCCAGCACAGGTGACTCGACGATGGTCGTCAGCCCGAGGGCGGCTCCCAGCGCTTGGATATCGACATCCGTCGGTAGGACGAGGTCCGAGCTCGGTCCGGCGTCGAGCAGTTCGGAGCCGCGGATCGAGATGATCGTCTGCTGTCCTGATCGGTTCGGTGTGAGCAGAACGGCTCGAGCTCGGTCGAGGAGGGGCCGACCCACCGAGTCAGAGGTCGACAGTGCTGCCGCGACAGACTCGGCGACGAGGATCGGTACGACGGGCAGGATCGCGAGGGTCTCAAGCACCGGTGTCAGCGCTTGGCGTGCGAACTCAGTCGAGGCAATGCGGATGCAGACGACATCGTGCTGAATGCCGACGGGGGTGTCATCGAGGGCGCAGACAAGTTCGGCGAGCCAGTCTGTATCCGCACCGAGAGAGCGGGTGACGGAACGCAGCTCGTGCTCAGCCGCCGGCTCCGCATCCGACCCTGTTGACTCGAGCGTGGTCGTTCCGTCAGCTGAGATGGTCAGGTCGAAGGATCGGCGGGCGCCCTCACCGAAGTCGCTGTTCGGAGCATCCTGCATGAGGGACTCCAGCCGTCTCCTCTGCCATGGCTTCGCCCCAGTTGCGATCGCCTGATCAGCCAGCAGACGTGCCAGCTGGGCACGGCCGTTGCTGGCCAACAGGTCAGCGACGAACCGCGATCGCAGCGATGAACCTTCGGCCACCGCAGTGTGGAAGAGAATCCGGCAGACCGTTGCCGAAGACGTCAGACCGTTGAGTACTGAGCTGATCTTCCGCGCGGCCGTCTCCAGGTCATCGGAATGCTCGGACAGCAGTCGAGCGGCAGCTGCGATGCCGTCGACAATCGGATTCTCAGCGGGGACGCGGTCGGTTCGGCTGCTCTCACTCAAGGATTCGACGGCAGGAACGGACTCCAACACAGGTTCAGGTGCTGGTTCACGGGTGTCGACTTCGATCCGTTCACTCATCCGCGGCCTCGCTGACGATAGCGTTGACGGCCGCGGCGGTGGCGGCTTTGGACAGTGGATTGTGACCGCCGCGGACGTCGGAATACAGCGATACATCAAAACAGGATCGTTCACCGGACTGAGCGGGCAGAGCGTCGACAAGCGCGGGCAGCTGCGCGAGGGCATCGTTCTCGCTGGCGGCATTGAGCAGGCAGCGAGTTCGGGGGATATGCCCGAACTCGGCGAAGGCGTGAGCGGTCGACGTCCTGTCCGGGAAGTTCTCCGCCGTCTCTTCTGGAGTCGCACCCTCATAGATCTGGCGGGCGATCGTTGTGACGTACACCGGGATGTACTTCGTCCAGTCGATCTGCGGGTTGTTCACCAAGGCACGGCTGCCCTCGTCGCGGGCGGCTGCTTGGAGAGCCTGGAAGCCTCCCGCGCTGGTCCCGAAATACAGGCGAGCAGCCGACGGAACCTCGAGACACTCCGCGACGAAACGGGCCGTCTGGGCCATCGCGGGCAGCGCAAAGCGGCCGGGAGCACCTTGCCCCCACCCGATGCTGATCTGATTGTCCGTGCGCAGCGTCGGATCGGAGATGAAGAGGACATCGGCGTCGAAGTCGTCGACCCAGGTCCGCCGTTGGAAGATCTCCTGCGGATCCTTCCCCGGTGTCCTCCGGACTGCTCCGTTGAAGGCGATGACGAGACGGCCGGTCGGCTCGACCCGTGACCACAGGAGCGCGGGAACCGTCACCGTTCCGGCGTGGAAATCGAAGCGTTGGAAGAGACCGGGGCGTCGCTCGATGCGGTCTCCGGGCAGCAATGTGCCCAGTCGCTCGAATGGGGGCTCTTCGCTGAGTGCGGCATCAGACATGTGTGACGGCATGGAGTTCGGCGAGCTCGGCGTCCTTCCACGACGTCTTGCCGTAGAACCGCGTGAGTCGACGGATGAGGCTCTTGCACTCATCGATATCCTCTTCGGCGGCGAACGCGAGCTTCTGGACGAACCATCCTTTGACGAAGGGTTCGAGCCGTTTGGCGTTGTAGTCCTCGAGCAGACCGACCTCGCGCAGCCACGCAGACCTGTCCTCTTCCAGGGGCAGGTACTTCTCGTAGAAGCGCGGGCCGATGGCATTGACCGTCGAGTTCGTCACCGCCGCATAGTAGGTGTGGATCGGTGTCGACGTCAGCCCGATCCGGCGGGCGTGGAAGAGCATCTGCTGGAAGAAGTAGGAATCCTGTCCCACGGCGCCGATCGGCTGATAGATGCCGAGGCTCTTCAGCCACTGCGTGTCTGCCACGAGCGCCTGGATGCTCATCGGCTGGAACTTCACTCGAGAGAGCGCATTGTCTTCGAGCACGCCGTCGTCGCCGACGACCGGTCGCAGGATGCCCGCGTTCTTGATCATGATCCGGTTGTGCTTGAACCGCATCATATTGCCGATGGCGAAGTCGTATCCGTGCTCTTCGACCATCTCGAGCAGCAGCGCATAACCGTCGTTCGTCTGCTCGTTGTCCGGATCAAGGTAGGTCACGTACGGGGTGCGGGTGAGTTCGAGCCCCTTGTTGCGTGGACGTGAGGCGCTGCCCGAACCACCGGCCGGGAACCGGTGGACTCGAACGTTCGGGTAGGCACGGTCAAGTTCGTCGAGGATCGCAGGCGTTTCGATGTCGGTGGACCCATCGTCGACGAGGAGGATTTCGCAGCGATCGAAGATCGACGACCGGCGGAGGGATTCGAAGCACTTGAACTTCAGGTGCGGACCGTTGTTGTACACGGGAACGACCACACTGATCTCGGGCTCGGCCGCGAAGTCGATCGTCTCGACCCGCTCGAGGACGAGGTCCGAGGCGATCGTCAGCGTTGTTCGCTCAGGCCCGACACCGTCACTGAGGCGGCTTCCGGCCGGGCGCCACGTGGCGGTGATGTGCTGGTCGGAGTCGACCGGATCGACGAATTCGTAGAGAGACTCGGTCGTATCGATAGGCAGAATCCGGACCTCGTCGACGTCGGTGAAGCGGAATGCATTCACCGCGTCCTGCACGAGGTGAGGACCGAAATCGGAATGCCCGGTCAGATCGATGACGACGTCGCCGTCGGCTCCGGCGACACGGTCTGAGCCGTTTGGAAGAGCTGCCATCGGACCCGCATAAGACTGTGTCCGGCGGAAGACTTCGAAGTCCGATTCGGCCAGTCCGGTGACGTAGACCGTGTGATCGGGGGAACCGGAATCCAGCCCCATCTCCTCGGCGATCGTGTCGATGCGGTCGAATGCGGTGTTGGCGGTGAAAGCGGCGCGGATTCCAGCCACCTGTGCCTGCCGGATGCTTCGCTGTGTCAGTGCACGGTACGTCTGCTCCATGTCGAGAGCGGAGTCGGGCATACACACCTGCGGATAGAGGGAGTTCACTCCCGCGTTGTAGTTCGAGACGATGAACGTGCCCATGGCCTGCAGTTCGATGATCCGGTTGGCATACATCGACTGGGAGTTCACGACGGAGTTGAGGTTGATGCCCACAGGAAGGAGACGCTGCAGGTCGAGCAGGGTCTCGTGATCGATCGGCCCGTGCAGATGCGGCAGGTACCGCTCAGGGAAGAGATAGCGTTCAGCCTTCGCGAACTTCTCCGTGTCGAGCTCGAGGTTGCGGTCGACGATCGTGAGATCGGCTCCGGCCGACAGCAGACCGTCGAAGATCCGCTGGGCGGATGACTTCCTCTCCGGGTACTTGTGCTCGAACCAGGATCCGGCGAAGACGAACTCGCGGCCGGAGTGGCGCATGCTTCCGAGCGGATGGTGGTGGACGAAGTTCACTGCGAAAGGCAGCACAGTCACCGGCACTCGATTGTGGAGGTACTCGCGGTATCGGGGAACGCATTCGACGGCGCTGGTGAACACGTGGTCGGCGAATTTCGCCAGGGGGGCGAACTGTTCGTAGTTCGGTGGATCCTCCTTCGAATAGAAGGCGATCGGGATCTCGTTCGCACGGGCGAAGGGAACGACCTGCGACTCGAGGATCTGACGTGCCGGGGAACCGGACAGGGCGACATTGAACCATTCGTCAGCGAGGCCGCGCCAGGCTGAGGTGATGAGCAGCAGGTCGATGTCCGCCATGTCCTGCTCATAGGTTACGGGACTGATCGGCACCACATGAGCCGCGTCCTTGAGCGAGTCGAAGAGGAACCGGTCGGCGATTATTCCGATGCGCAGCTTCCGTCGAGGATCCCAATGCTGCCCCGAAGTCGTGGGCAGCTGCTGAGCCTTTTCGACGAGGGCTGAGATCTTGGCTTCGACGGGAGCGGCGAAGGAGCGGTGGCGATCGAGGTATTCCTCACGCGACTCGGCCAGATCGATGTAGGGGTGCCGTCCGAGCAGACCGTCGATGAAGTAGTCCGACTGCGTGTGCACACCGAGCGACTTCTGGCGAGTGCGGGTTGCTTTCAGTTCTTTGATGCGGGCGTCAAGAGAGGCCTGCCGCTTCTTGATATCGGCTTCCTTCATCGCTGACCGCCCTTCGTCTGCCGGGGGGTCCCGCCCTGAGGACGGCGCAGGCGCCAGTACGCGCGCTGGACCTGCATGGCCTTGGAGCCCAGCAGCCGTTCGAGGCGTTCGTTGACCGAGGCGAGTTTCGCATCCCGCTTCGCGACTTCGTTCTTCAGCCGCGCAATTTCGTTCTCGCGCTTGTTGATTCCGCCGAGCAGCTTCGACTCGCGGTCGTAGGCGCTGATGAGTTCCTTGGCGAGTTCGGCATTGAGGGACGAAGTCTCATCAATGACACGAGAGATGTTCTCGCGGACGGCTCCGAGGTCCTCGGTTCCGGTCGTGGTGGTCTTCAAATGGGCTCCAGTTGTCCAACGTCCGCAATGGAACTTCTGGCCACCGGAAGGCATGGCGTTCCACTGCGAAATCTTCACAGCATGACCGCCACGCTACTGACCGGAGCAGACCGAAACCGCCCATTTCACCAACAGTTCACCTGGGGCATACGAAGAATTCCGCGGGCCGGTTGGTGCGGGTCATGGGGGCTTTCGAGCGAGCGTTGAAGAGCGGATCCTCAGAAGCAGTAGTGGTCCGGAGCGTATCCGAATGCGTGGACGTCTCCGTTGGCCAGCAGGTGACTGTCGTCGACGCTCCACGTGTGGGCATGGTCGCCGCGGACCTGGACGAAGTTGAACCTGTCTGCCGAGTAGATCCGGGCTCCGGAGCCGACGAGTCTCTGCTGGAGCTCCGTGTCTTCGCCGAGGGTGCGCTCCGCAAACGGGTTGTCCAGAAGTGTTGACCGATGGGTCATCAGAGTCGGTCCCATGACGAGATCGGTGAACCGATGCTCGCGTTCGGGGAAGCGGCAGATGACGATGTCGCGGCCCCGAATGTGCAGGTAGTGTGCCTGCTTGCCGACGAGATCGGCATTCGAATAGCGCAGGGCTGCAAGTTGGTCGCCCAGATAGTGCGCTCCGTACACATCATCGTCGTCCATCTTCGCGATGACTTCGCCGGAAGCCGCCTGAACTCCGCGATTGAGGCAGACTCCCAACGGCTGCGCAGCGTCGACCTCGACGATCTGCAGATGGTCGATCCCTGCTTCTGCGGCGCGTGCTCGCAGATCGGCAGGTGCCGCGAACCCGTGGGTCACCAACACGAGTTCCCTATCCGTGTGCAGCTGTTCGGCATGGGTCCGCAGAACCTCGCCGAGGTGGTCCGGCCGATTCGTGGAGACGACCGCTGACACCGACGTCGGGAACGGGCGCGCATAGTCCAGACCGAGCGTATCCATCACCGTCATGGCCCGATGCGTGTACGTGTGTTCGGCCCAGATGCGTCGTTGGGCAAGGTGAACGGTGCGGTCTCTCAGCTCAGGGCTGCGGACATAAGCGCGCAGAGTCCATTCCGCTTCCTCCTGAGTCTCGGGCTGAGGGACCTCGGACGTGGGGAAGAACTCGCGGGTCGCCGCGCTGGCAGTGGTGACGACGGGAGTGCCCGCGGCGCTGATCTCGAAGATCCTGCGGGCGCACATGCTGGGGGAGTCGGTGACGGAGTTGACGTTGAGGAAGACCTTGAAGTGCTTGTACGCCGTGAGCAGGTTCCGATAGGGCAGCGACCCGACCACTCGCCCGGCCAAGCTGCCGGGGAACTGATAACGCTCATCATTGCCGAGGAAACGGGAGAAGATCTCCAAGCCGTACTGCATCCTCGGCGATACGGCGTCAGCCGCTCCGAGCAGCAGGTCCATCTGTTCTCTGCGCTCTGGGTATTTGTGGGCGAAGTACATGCCGGCAAAGGCGATGTCCCTGGCCGCGGCATTCCGTGCAGGTTGTGAAGGATTGTGGATCGCGGGCTGTGCGGCAAACGGCAGGGCAGCGACTCTGTCATGTCCCAGCCTGGATCGATACTCGGGGATCAGCCTGACATCGCTGGTGAAGACGACGTCGAACATCCGCGCCAGCGGCAGAAAATCTTCGAAGTGCGGTGGATCCTCCTTGTTCCAGAAGACAGTCGGAATGCCTCGGCGACGGCACTCACTGAGCAGCTCGGTGATCTCTGAGCCGGGGCCGGACGGACTGGTGAGCTTGAACTTCCACTGCCCGTCGTTTCCACTCCAGGCCGATTCGACGAAGACGAAGTCGAGCCCGTCGAGTTCGGTCGCCCAGCTCGACGGCGACAGTCGTCTGATCGGCCACTCATAGCCGAAGCTCTCAGTCGAGAACTCGTCGAGGACGACTCCGACCAAGAGCTGGTCGAATACCGGCGTGCGGTGCGGCAACGGCAGGGGTGGGAACAGCTCCGCAAGGACCTCCGCCGAGAGGCTCCCGGTGGCGACTTCGGCGGATGCTTCTGCAGCACCTTGGACCACCGAGCGGCGACGCCGCCACTTCGCGACTTGTCTGACCCCGCCGTTGCGCAGATGCCACACAGCGGTCCTCAAAGTGCGAAGTGGTGTTCGTGGCACGGATCGAGTCCTCTCGAAGGGGGCAGACGGTGGAAAGCAGCGGTGCGAACAGCCGAAACGCTTGGCCAAGTGGCCTTGTGGGGCACCAGTACGAACGGAATGGAACCTGGCTGCAGGACGTGTTGAATGCAACCAATTCTTAGTGTTCGCGGCGTTCGTTCTGTATGAAACCTGTTAGGGCCAATAGTACAATCGGGAAGTCGAATGAGGCTCGGCGAGAGATGAAACCTCGCTTCGGAACTCGCCGTGACCGCCAGGAACTTCGGAAGAAAAGAGGACAGTGGGAAGCAATTCAGGGCCCATACCCTCACGGACCCCAATGAGGCGGAACGGCAGAGCAATGGCGCTGTCACTCATCGATGGTCTCGTCTTCGCGTTCCTCGTCGTGGCGATGACGCTTGTGCGATACGACTTCCACACTCATCTCGTCAATGCACTGGGCATGTTCGTCTGTTCGGCGATTGCCCTGGTCGTCTTCCTCGTTGGAGGACCGCTGGCGATCTACCGCGGACGCTACCGTCGCGGTTCGACCGACCAGTTCGCTGCCATCGTCGGCACCGTCGGCCTGGGCGTCGGGATCATGTGGGTCGTCGAATTCGCCTTCGCAAGCAGCCTGCTCATCCCCACCAGTGTGCCCATCGCTGCGGGTGCGCTCATGATCGTCGCCAAGAGCCTTGAGAACTGGGCGCGGCGGAATCTGCGGCAGCGCAGCCTCACAGCCTCCGGCGCCTCGCGTCGGACGCTCGTCGTCGGTGCCGGAAACCAAGGCATGCTCGCTCTGGACATGATCGCTCAGGATTCGATGAGCGAATACGTCGCCGTCGGGATCCTCGACGATGATCCGGCCAAACGCCACCTGCGCTACAACGGCACCAGAGTGCTCGGACCGATTGCGGACATCGCCACTCAGGTCGACCGCACCGGTGCCGGAGTCGTCATCATCGCCATCGCCGACCTGCCGCCCGAAGATCTCTCCCGGATCGCATCGAATCTCGAATCCCGTCCGGTCGAGATCAAGATCATGCCGAAGCTGTCCGATACCGCATTGGCGCGTCCCGAGCCGGACGCCCATGACGTCGCCGACCTGCGGCATCGCAGCTTCCGAGACGTCAGCATCGAAGACCTCATCGGACGCAAACCGATCTCGACCAATATCGACGACATCGCCTCGGCGATCACCGGCAAGGTCGTCCTCGTCACGGGGGCAGGCGGCTCCATCGGGTCACAGCTGTGCCGTCAGGTCTCCCGCTTCGATCCTGCTCGGCTCATCATGACCGACCGGGACGAATCCGGTCTGCACGCCACTGAGCTCGGTCTCGAAGGTTCAGCGCTGCTGACCAGCGACGATCTCGTCCTCGGTGACCTGCGGGATCCCGCCTTCATCGATGCCCTCGTCGCCGAGGCGAAGCCGGACATCATCTTCCATGCCGCAGCGCTCAAACACCTGACTTTCCTCGAACGCTTCCCGGAGCAGGCAGTGCGCACGAATGTCGGTGCCAGCCTCGATCTGCTCACTGCTGCCGTTGCCCACGACGTCGATGCCTTCGTCCACATCTCCACCGACAAAGCCGCTGGCGCCACCTCGGTGCTGGGGCGAACCAAGTTCTCCATCGAACGGGCGATCGCATCCGTGGCGGCGGCGACCGGCCGACGCTATATGTCGGTGCGCTTCGGCAATGTGCTCGGTTCTCGGGGGTCTGTGCTCGAGACCTTCGTGGCTCAGGTGGCGTCGGGCGACCCCGTCACCGTCACCGATCCCGAGGTCACTCGGTACTTCATGACTGCCGACGAAGCGTGTGAACTCGTTCTGCAGGCCGCGGCGATCGGCGGCCCCGGAGAGACTCTGGTCCTCGATATGGGCGAACCGATCCGCATCGATGACCTCGCCAAACGTGTGATCGCGCTGTCGGGACGCAGTGATGCGCATATCGTCTACACGGGACTGCGACCTGGGGAGAAGCTCACTGAGGCACTTCTGTCGCCGGATGAGGTCGACAGCCGACCCAATCATCCGCTGATCACTCAGGTGCCTATAGCTCCGATCGACCTGGAGAAGCTCGGTGCCCTCGTGGCGGAATCTCGTGACCCGCAGGTCTTCACTCAACGCCACCTGCTCGAAGCGCGGCTGACGAATCTGCTCGACCCCGAACCGTTGGACACCGGAGCTGGCATCTGATGGGTCTGCAGTCGCTGGTGATCCTCGTCGTGGCCGCTGTGGTCACGACACTCAGCGCCCTCATCGCCTTTCCGCTGCTGCGCCGAGCAGGGGTCGTCGATGTTCCGTCTCATCGTTCTTCGCATACTCTCTCGACCGTGCGCGGCGGAGGAGTCGCCATCGGGTGCGGGATCACCGTGGCCACAGTCCTCGCCATGGTCTGGAGCGTCAGCGAAGACGGGATGTTCGGCCTCGGCGGAACCCTCCTGCCGATCGGTTTCCTGGTATTGACCTGGTGCTATTCGGCGATCGGGATGAGCGATGATCTCGACTCGCTGCGTCCCGCCGGGCGCCTGATCGGCCAGGTCATCCTGGCTCTGCTGTTCAGCGCGATCATCGCGATGTTCTCGACGCAGGGACTCGCTCACGTCATCGCCTTCGCAGTCATCGGAGTGACTACTGTCAACGCCGTGAACTTCGTCGACGGACTCAACGGCTATGTCACCGAGTGGACCATCGTGACCGCAGGATGGTTCGCCTTCGTCAGTTCCTGGGTGGGTGAGAACGACATTGCGCTGCTTGCTCTGGCGCTGGCCGGCGCTGCCGTCGGGTTCCTTCCGTTCAACCTCGGTCGGGCCAAAGCGTTCCTCGGGGACACGGGAAGCTACGGCATCGGAGCGGCCGTCTTCGCTCTCGCGGTCTGGCTGTTCGTGCAAGGCGTACCGATCGTCGTCATCATCGCACCGATGATCTTCGTCTTCTTCGACGTCGGACTCACCTTGGTCCTGCGTCTGTTCCGAGGAGAGAATATCCTCTTGCCTCATCGTGAACATATCTATCAGCGGATCCAGCAGGCGGGCTGGTCGCACGGCTCCGTTTCGCTCTTCCACGCCGCATTGAGTGTCCTCGCCTGCATGATGGCTGTTCCGACTCTCATCAGTGGGAATACGGCGACAACTTACCCTGCCCACGTGTTCTGGGTCGGATTGCTCGCCCTCTACGCACTGCTGCCCATGTGGTTGAATCGCCGCGCCCGCACGGAGGCGGTCACCGCATGAGAATCGTTCTGCTCAGCCATTACTACTATCCCGAGGTCGGTGCACCGCAGCGACGATGGCGGATCCTCGTCGACCACCTGCGTGCCGTCGGACACGACGTCATCACGGTGGCACCACACCCTCACTATCCGTATTCCGACCGGAACGGATTCTTCGGCTCCAATGTGGGACAGGGGCGCCGGCGAGTTGACGTGCGCCTCGGCGGCACCTGGGACACAGGCGTGGACGGAGAGCGGATCCTCCGCGTGCCGTACCTGCACAGCGGATCGTCAATGGCTCGTCAGCTGCTCGACCAGACGGTGTCGGCGACAGGTGCGATGTCGGCTGTCATCGACCGGCTGCGGGGCAGAATGCGCCCCGACGTCATCGTGTCCACGACACCGGCACTGCCGTTTCTGCTGGCAGGTGACACTTTGTCGCGACTGTTGCGCGTGCCTCATATCGCTGAGGTGCGCGATGCGTGGCCGGACCTCATTTCGGAGATGAACCTGGTCACGGGCGCCGTTGGGAAGTATCTTCCGGGGAAGCTGACACGGAGTCTCGAACATCGGCTTCTGCCCGACCTGCTCACTCGTGCTCAACGGCGTGCAGCGGTCGTCGTCGTCACCACGGAGGGGTTCAAACGTCGTCTGGAACAGCGTGGAGTGACCGCCGAGGTCGTCCGCAGCGGAGTCTCACCCGCGGAGCTGGAAGGTGCGTCCGGGCTGACTGCGACGGGTGCGATTCCACTCATTGCTCCAGCCGAAGAGGCCGGCGCTGCCGGCGATGACGTCAACCGCAGAACGGCTGCCAAACGCAGCGGGCTCAACCTGCTGTATGTGGGCACTGTCGGGCGGTCGCAGAATCTCAGTACCTCGATCCGCGCCTTGGCTCGTACCGAAGGTGTGCGGCTGCGCATTGTCGGCGGTGGCGTTGACACCGCCGAGCTCAAGGCGGCAGCGGCCGCCCATGGGGTGCCGGTCGAATTCCATCCCCAGATCTCTGGTGCCGAACTCGCGGCTCATTGGGAGTGGGCGGACGCCGGACTGGTCAGCCTCAGCTCACTTGAATCCTATGAATGGACAGTGCCCTCGAAGCTCTACTCTCTGATGGCCCGTCGAATTCCAGTCCTCGGCGTCGTCGCCGGCGAAGCTGCCGACATCATCACGCACACCGCGGCAGGAGAAGTTGCGATTCCAGGCGACACCGATTCGGTGGCAGCAGCGATGGAGCGGATGCGAGTACGGGTCGAAGCCGGTGAGGAATTCGGAGCGAATCCGCCCGCTGGTCAGAACCCGCGCGACTGGGTGATTCGGCACGCTTCGGCAGCCGCAATGGGGTACACCTACGAACGTGTCCTCGAGCAGGTGGTCTCGTGAACCTGCGCTTCCTCGCCCGACAGCTGACGAACGTGGTCGTGACCACGGCCGGTCATATCAACGATGACCGCGTGTTCTTCGGCATGCAGCTGGCACGCCGCCTGCCCGGACCAGCTTCACGTTTCGTGGGGCGCGCAATCGGCTGCCTGCCGGGCGTCGCGGGACGGGCGGCTTCTGCATGGCTGCTGGGAGAAGAGACGACTGCGAAGTCGCTGGTCGCCGGCTCCCCTGCGCCCTCACGCCTTCTCGGCGAAATCGCACTCAACCTCGGCATGCTCGACGCCGCGGATCGCATCGCCCGCTCGCTCGACAACGCTGCGCCTCTGCGCTCGCGCATCCTGTGGACCCAAGGCAATATCGACGAGGCGATCCGCGTGCTGCCGGACGGCAGACGCAGGCAGCGTCTCTCCGCTGAGCGAAAGTCCATGTCGCCTGGATGGTGGCCCGACACCGACTCTTACCTCATTGCTCGTCCCGCCGTCCGATCAGGTTCTGGTGCTGCTGCGTCCCTGCATGTGCTGACGAACTCATTGCCCCATACCCGATCGGGCTACGCCTACCGCAGCCACCTCGTCCTCTCCACTCTCAAGGACGCCGGGCATCAGGTTGCAGCAGTTACTCGCCCCTCCTACCCGGTGACGATCGGACGTCTCAGCCAAGACACTGTCGAATCCGTCGACGGGATCGAATACCTGCGAGACGTGCCACTCCGCCCGGCCGCCACACCCACTTCGCGTCTCGAGGACCAGGCTGCATGGATCGCCGACAGTGCTCTCGAACGCCAAGTCGACCTCCTTCACACCACTACGCACTATGTCAACGGTCTGGCCACCGGAGCTGCAGCCAGAGCCATCGGACTGCCGTGGGTTTATGAGGTCCGCGGAGTTCTCGAGGAGACTTGGGCCGCTGCAGGCAGCACTCCCGCAGATCGGACCGCGCGTCGGGAGAGCCGACGATTCGCCATGATGCGGTCGAAGGAGATCGAAGTCGCCTCGGCGGCTGACGCTGTCATCACCCTGGGCGAGACGATGCGCGAGCACCTGATCGCCGGAGGAGTGCCGGCAGAATCCATCACCCTCATTCCGAACTCGGTTTCTGAGGCCGTCGTCGACGCCGATGTCACCCGTACTCCGGCCGCAGTGAGAAAGAGTCTCGGCCTGCCCGAAGACGGCATTTGGGTCGGAACAGCGGCGTCCATCGTCGGTTACGAGGGCCTCGACGATCTCGTTGAGGCCGTCATCCTCGCCCGCCGCCAAGGAACGGACCTCCGGCTGTTGATCGCCGGTGACGGTGTTGCTCTGCCGGAATTGCGGGAACGCGCTGCGGGCCTGGGAGAGAACGCGGTCTTCACCGGTCGAGTCTCCCAAGCACAGGCAATCGACTATCAGCTCGCTCTCGACGCCATCGTCGTGCCGCGCAAGGACGAACCGGTCTGCCGCCTGGTCACTCCGATCAAACCGATCGAGGCGATGGGACTTGCGAGACCTGTTGTCATCTCCGACCTGCCGGCACTGCGCGAACTGGTTCCGGACAGTGCAGGCATGTGGTCGCCGCCAGAGAACCCGCAGAAACTCGCGGAACTGCTGTCCGAACTCGCCTTCAATGGCTCGGCCAGGGCAAGATTCGGAGACAATGGACGTGAACACGTTCTTACAACGCGCAGGTGGAAGGAAATCGGACGACGGTATGGGCAGGTCTATTCTCAACTCGTGGGGAGTTTTGTGCGATGAGTGAGACGAAGAATCCCCTCGGGCTGAGCTCGATCCCGTCCGTCTCGAGTGAGGGACTCGTGCCCGTCGGACGACGGACGAGTCTGCGCAGCTACCTCGCAGCGCTGTGGAACCGTCGGCACTTCATCATCGCCGAATCCCGGGCCAAGATGTCGAGCTCGACGAGGAAGAACATACTCGGCTACGGCTGGCTGTTCCTCAACCCATTGCTTTCAGTGCTCGCCTTCTGGTTCATCTTCGGATACATTCTGGGGACCTCACGAGGTATCCACAACTTCCTCGGCTTCCTCGTCGTGGGAGTGTTCTTCTTCGGCTACACAGGCAAGTGCATGACCGGCGGAACCGGGGCGATCCGTTCTGGCGCGTCGATGATCAAGGGATTCCAATTCCCGCGTGCCGCACTTCCGATCTCCACTGTGGTCCGCAATTTCCTTGACTTCATGCCGACCCTGCTGGTCATGGTCATCGTCCTCGCGATTGCCCCACCGCTGGAAGAGATCACGTGGCGAGTCCTTCTTGTGATCCCCGTGGTCATCCTGCAGACGATCTTCAACGTCGGGCTCGCGTGTTTCCTTGCCCGTCTTGGCCACAAGATCCCCGACCTCACGAACTTCATGTCGATTGTCAGCCGATTCTGGCTCTACGGCTCGGGAGTGTTCTTCTCCATCGAGGATCGACTGGACAAGCATCCGGCACTCTTGGAAGCAATGCAGTACAACCCGATGCACGCTTATCTGACGCTGGTGCGCAACTCGCTGCTCTACGGAGTCGATTCAGATCCGAAGATGTGGATCGTCGGTACGGTCTGGGCCTTCGGACTTCTCATCGTCGGATTCCTCTTCTTCTGGAGAGGGGAGGAGAACTATGGCCGACTCTGAGCCGCAGGATCCGAACATCATCGCTGAGAACGTTCAGGTTCGTTACACCGTCAACACCAACGATCCGAGTAACCAGGCCACGGGAATTCGGCGACTGACGAACAAAGTCGTCGGGCGGCAAGGTCAGACCACAGTGCGAGCCCTGCGTGGAGTCAACTTCGTAGCCCGCGAAGGAGAGATGGTCGGCATCGTCGGTGCCAACGGTTCCGGCAAGTCGACGTTCCTGCGCAATGTCGCTGGAGTCGAACAACCGGATCGAGGCCGCATCCTTGTCCGTTACCAGCCACTTCTGCTCGGAGTCAGCGCTGCCCTGCAGCCTGCGCTGTCGGGAAGTGAGAACGTCCGCCTCGGTTGTCTGGCGATGGGCTTGTCTCCCGAGGAGGCGGCTGAGGCCTTTGACTATGTCGTCGAACTCTCCGCGCTGGGGTCGGCTATCCACCGGCCGATGGGCACCTACTCCTCAGGAATGGGCGCCAGACTTCGATTTGCCATCGCGCTGGCTGCCCGGCCGAAGATATTGCTCATTGATGAGGCGCTGTCGACAGGTGACGCTACGTTCGCTGAGCGAAGCGAACGAGCGATGGACGAACTCCTCGCCGAAGCAGGTACGGTGCTTCTGGTCAACCACGCCGCCAAAGTGATTCAGGAGCTGTGCACCCGTGCAGTCTGGATGCACCGAGGAGAGATCCTCATGAACGGCCCCGCCGAGGCTGTCGCCGAAAAATATCGTTGGTGGGCGTGGAACGTCGCCAAGGGCAAAGAGGATATCGCTGACAAACTCCTCGCCGATGTGGTGAGCAACGCGGTCAAAGAGGAGATCAATATCCTCGAACCCGAACTCATCAAGAATCCCATCCCGCGCCATGCAGCACGCCCGGCCAAGAAGAAGGCCGACTCGGCACGCCATGTAAAGAGACAGCACGCGGTCGAAGAAGTCGAAGAGACTCCGACGCCGATGCTGGCCGCCGCCGAAGAGCAGGTCTGGCCGAAATCCTTCGACGCCGAGATCCCGAAGGCCAAGTTCCCGTCGCTGCCCAAACCTGCTTCTCAGGTAGTGAGTGCCCCACGAATCACTGATGCCCCGCCGCTGCGGCTCAACCCTAGTAAGAAGCGGGTGGTTCTGCGAGCGGCGAATCCGAATGACCGTGCTTCCTCAGTTGCCGCTGCTGATGACTTCACCGGCCGGCGACTGGCTTCGCGCGCACGCAAGATCGCCGATGAACGATATGAGGAGCGGCAGCGTTTGCGACAGGAAGACGATGCTCCTGCAGTCCATCAGGATTCGGGCCGATGAAGATCGCAATCTTCGGTTCCTGCGTGAGCCGTGATACGGCGGAGTTTATGCCTGAGGCTGAGGTAGCGACCTACGTGGCCAGGCACTCGGTGACGAGCCTGGAATCTCCGCACGGGACGGCCGGCATCGATCTCAGCGACCTGACCTCGGCGTTCCAGAAGCGAATGGTTAACAGTGACCTCAAGGGCACCGGCCTCGAACGGATCGTCAAGAATGCAGACGACCTCGACGTCGTCCTACTCGACTTGGTCGATGAACGCCGGGGATTCTGGAAGTTCCCCGATGGCTCCACCATGACGAACTCACTTGAAATCGAGTCCTGTGGAGCCGCTCGTGTGGCACGTCGTGAAGGGGCTCGACTGATCGAATTCGGCACCGCTGAGCATTTTTCGCTTTGGAGAGCGGGCTTCGCAAAGCTCATTGACGGTCTCAACGAGGCCAAGCTAGAGGAGAAGACCATCTTCCTCGATATCGAATGGGCCGGCGCCGTCGACGGGGCACCTCACCCTCAGAATGACAGACTCGCTAAGCTCGGGCGCGAATGGCGACGCCTCCAACGCGGGGCGCGACAGGCTGGTCGCGGCCTCTCAAGTGGTCGGGGAGTCGGCGAAGCATGGCAGAGCCTCCTGACGGTGAAACCTACTGAGGCGGAAGAGTATGCCGATCGGGCGCTGTCCGCGAATACCGACTACATCCCGTATCGTAGAGAAGCGCGATCGCTGACAACGTCGTCAGTGGTGAGAGAGAGTCGTGAGCTTCGGATCGACAGGAATCACAAATGGGGTCCGCAGCCTTTCCACTTCCGACATCCTGACTATGAGTCGATCGTCGAAAGCATCCGTCGGCAGGTGAAGAAGAGCGGTGGTGAGGCCATGTGAGTGGACAGCAGTGGCGTAAAGCACTGTGGCATCTGCGGCATGGCGGCGTCGAAGGATTCAAAGAATTCCGGCGAAAGCGGGAATCTGAACTCACTTCGACCAGAACATCGACCGTGGGATCTCCCAACCAGGAAGACACGGACACTCCAACTCTGAGCGTTATTGTTCCTGCATTCAACGCGAGTGACTTCATTGACCGATGCTTGAAGAGCATCCTCAACCAGAGCGGTGTGTCGTTGGAAGTCATCGTCGTCGACGACGGCTCTTTTGACGACACCGTTGAGAAAGCCAACCAGCATCACGGTTCTACGCGCGTTTCTGTGCTCACAGGACCCAACGAAGGGCCAGCGCGTGCACGCAATCGCGGAGTCGAGGTTGCTCGTGGCAAGTACATCGCCTTTGCCGATGCGGATGACGAGGTGTTGACCGAAGCCTACTCGACTCTGGTTGACTCACTTGAACGGACGGGTTCTGACATCGCCACTGGGTCGTATGTTCGTATTGGCTCGGCCGGCTGGTCCAGGCCGAAGCTGACCGCGCGAGTACATATTCGCCAGCGGTTGGCGGTTCGGTTGGAAGATATGCCGGAACTGCTGGAAGAGCCTGTGCTGTGGAACAAAGTCTATAGGCACGATTTCTGGAATCGTCATGTGGGGGAGATGTGGGGGTTCTCCAACTACGAGGACCAAGAGCCTGTGTATAGGGCACTGGTCGGTGCTGCGGCGATCGACGTGCTTACGAACGACGTGTATGCGTGGAGACTGGCCGACGGCCGAGACACTCGTTCCAAACGCAAAGCCGAACTGAGTGATCTGCAGTCAAAGCTTGATGTCATCGATGCGCTCAGAGACACCTTGAACCACGCGCCCGACCACGTTGTTGAGCAGGCGTATGCGATCTGGATGGGCACTGACCTCGCGATGCACGCCGAATACCTCGATACGGCTAACAAACGGTTCCGAAAGACCCTCTGTGATGCGGCCAGAACCCTTCGAAAGACAATGCCGAAAGACGCCTGGAAACTCATGCCGGCGCAGGAACGTCTCTGCATGTGGGTTGTGGCGTTCGGGGACATGGACGATATCGAAGAAATCCTCGGGACGAGGATGGAAGAGACTCGAGCTGTGCCCCTGGAACTCGTCGACGGTACGTGGATAGTCGCACCGACGTATCTGTCGCGGCTTAAGTCGGATATTCCGCAGCGGTTGCTGAAAGCACAGCCTGTCGACTTCAAACCCGTCGTGATCGTGAGAAACGCACGCTGGATCGGTGAACAGCAGATCGAGTTCCAGGGGTGCGCATACATTCCTGGGGTCGATCCGGGGCGGACCACATTCCGTATGCAGGGAATCATGGATGGGGCGACAGTTCTGGACGTTTCGGCAGAGTCTCGTAACGACAATCGAGTGGACTTGGACGTCGGAGATCCTTGGCGGACGTACGAAGCCGGCGGATTCACGGTTGGCGTTGATGTTTCCAGTCTGAGTGACATATCGCCCAGAGGTATCGACCTGATCGGTTCCTTCGAAATGGGCGCGATGCATGTACACACGCCTGCTGTGTCGACAGCGGTAGTGGGAATGATTGCGCCAAGCCCGATTCTCGATTCGGGACGTCTGACAGTCATAGCTGACGCCCGAAGCGAATTGTCGATTCGTCCTGTACACATTCCGACTGATCCAGTCGTGGTGAAGAACGTCGACTTCCGCGGACGGGATGTGACGGTGACTGTCGACGGTTCCGCAGATGTCTATAGCTTGACATTGCGCGCTGCGGAAAATGACGTCGAACTGAAAGCACAAGGCCCTTCGATCTTTACAGCCACTCTGCCTGAGCTCCCTGAGCGTTTCCGATCTCAGGGCGAACGGCAGTGGAGACTAACAGCGACGACAAAAGATGACCATGACGTCGATGTCTACCATTCCGCGGTGGATTACCTCTTGCCCGGCACTTCAAGCGTGCGTCTTGCAGCAAACTCTGCCGGAAAGGTGAGACTGGTGCAGCGGTTCAGGCGAGTGACTGTCACTGGTGCAACAAATGACCGGGACCGATTGCTGATCATCGGTCGGATCGATCCTCCGGAAAGACTCAAGGTCGTGCTCAAGTCCTCCGAGCAGACGATTGAACCTTCAGAATCTGCGTTCCATGCCGATGGCAGCTTTACCGCTGTGTATGACCTGACGACAACCGGGGCCGAAGGAGGCAAGGTCGCGGCGCTCGCAGGCGGTTATCACCTGAAGTACGGAGAAACACCGAATCAAACCGACAGTTGGGCTAGGGCTGCAGGCAAACTGGCAATCCGACCTGTGGACTGCTTCACCGAGTGGAACACGCTCCGGGTCGAAGGCAAGAACTCCGGCGCTGTCTCCGTCATGGCTTCTCCCCCGTGGTCATCAGGCGAGCGGTCCAAGTACGGGCGTTTCCAACTCCGCGATAAGGACTGGGGGCAGTTGGCCGACGGCATCGTCTTCGAGTCATATAACGGAAAGAGTGCCAACGACAACCCAAGGGCAATCTTTGACGCTATCAGAGACACACGAAGCGACATACCGCTCTATTGGTCTGTTCGCGACCGTCGCGTCGATGTGCCAGATGGTGGTGTCCCCATCGTCGAAGGAACTGCCGCATGGCACAGGGCGATGGCGACGAGCCGGGTGTGGGTCAACAACAACAATTTCCCCTACTACGTCCAAAAACTTCCCGGCCAGTTCTATCTGCAGACGTGGCACGGGACGCCGAACAAGAAGCTGCTATTAGACATGTCCCGGCGCAAGGTTCCTCTGACCTACCGCCGTATCATGAGGACCGAAGTGCCTCAGTGGGATCTGCTGCTGGCACAGTCGGAAACGGCAGCGCACAGGCTTTGTGCGAGCCTGGGATACGAAGGCGCGGTCGCCGTTGGCGAACAGCCACGAAACGCTCGATTGCTCGAATCTCTCAACCGACAGGGCCAGCTTCGAAAGCTGCTCGGCCTGAGTGCCGGTGAACGGGTGATTCTGTATGTGCCGACGTGGAGAGACGCTGACCGGAACGGTCGCCCGCTGCGCTGGCGAGAGTTTCTTCTCGACCCTCTGCGGCTGGCGGAAGCGACAGAGGCTCGAGTTCTCGTGCGTGCGCACCACGTGGCGAACTCCAAGCATGAGGAGCTGCCGTTCACGCTAGATGTTTCGGACTATCCACACGTTGAGGACCTCATGGCGGTCGCTGATGTCCTCATCACCGACTATTCGTCGATCGTCTATGACTTCGAGCTGACAGGCGGTACGGCAGTGCACTTCGTACCAGACCGAATCAGCTACGAAAAGGAACGCGGCCTGTATCCCGGTTGGGCCGAGGGCCGCAACGTCGCCGAGAACTTCTCCGACCTATTGCAGTTCGTCATCGACGAGTTAGCCAGTGAGGGGAGAGCCCCGGCAGCCGTTCCATCATGGCCAGCGGTGAATCAGCTCGCTCGCATGCTACGGGCACGCGTGTTGAAGCCCGACGACGTCATCGAACCGCCGACCGCGCACTAGGATCTCGTGCATCCACGCGGAAGCTGGAAACACTATGCCTACGTCATCTGTGATGAAATCGGGACTCTGATCCGGACCGAAGACCGGCCGGTCCAGGTGGTGGATGCTCACGGATTCGAATGGGGTAACGTGAAGCCGTGAAGAACCGTATCCTTTGGACTGACGCCCAAGCCGGTCCCGACGACATCGACCTCGCTGTCTTCGACAACGAGGGATTGCCTCGATATTTTAGGGTTCGCACCGATCCGAATCTGAACCCGAAGCGAGATCTCATGAAGATCGCTCTGTCGGATGAGCGGGCCAAACTGCTGCTTCAGAGACTGACGAACCTCGGCTACTCACTCTACTATCATGCCGATGGAGAGAGCCGATTCATCCGACATGATCGTTTGCGACATCATTGGCCGGCTGTCAAGAGCGGAGCGGTGAGTGTCTCGGACAGCGGCATCTTCTACACTTTAGAAGAACCTTCCAGCCGCCAGGTCGACAGGCTTGTTGTGGTCTTCTCGCCGGTCAGCTCGCGGGCGCGACTGGTGCGCTATTTTCGCCCGTCCTTCGCGACGCTTCGGAAGTTCCTGGCACCGAATACCGCTGTGCTTCGAGTGGCGGACATCGGAGGAGTCAAAGGAGCGTTCTACCTGGATACGACTGCGCTGCCCGAGAATGGTCTCAATGTCCACCGGTTGATCAGCGATGTGGCTGCTCGTTTCGCGGTTCCTCGCGATAGTGTCGTGATCTACGGGGCGTCGAAGGGCGGAACCGGGGCCGTTTACCACGGGCTAGCCGGCGGGTGGCGATATGTCGCGGTCGACCCGATTCTGTCGGACGTGTGGTACGAAGACTACAAGAACGATTATCACTTCACAGCTGGCGGCACGTTTCCGCGACCGAAGCAAGAGGTGTTCTCTGAACTGTTCACCGAAATCACACGTGATCGGGGCGTCTCCGAACCTGGCTCAGTGCTCATCACCTCGTCTCGTTCGCCGCAATTCGCCTACACCTCCGAGCTGATCGAGCCTCTGCTGAAAAGAATGACCATCTTCGATTCGCAGAACAGCGGTATCGTGAAACATCCCGATGTGGCTCCGAAAACGATCTATGCTCAGGTCATGGCCATCAATTCGCTGCTTCTTGGTGTGGAGATTCCGGCAGGCATACGGTCAATTCCATAGAATCTGTGCGGACGTTCACTTGAATGCATCCTGGGATAGACGCTTCCAGAAATGTGAGAGGCCAGGGAAGAGACGGACCTCGTCGAAGCGTGTATCGCCGAACATCCGTCGGTATTCCCTCTGATAGATTCTGTCGTAAGCAGACTCTTCCAGACTGGACCGTTGCGCCGCCGGCACTTCGCGCGCTGCTCGTTCGTCTGTGGTCATTCCGAATGAGTACTCGTCGCGAACGATGATGGAGATCGATGATCCCAGGTTGCGGATCCACTCAATGGCGGCTTGGTTTTTGCGCACCGATCGAGAGACGAACAGCGACACATCGATGTCGTCATTGCCCGCGAGTGCTTTCACCTCTTTGAAATAGGTGTCGAGCTCCTCGCCGGAGCCGAGACGCCCGCCCCAGAAGATGACTCGGGGGCGTTCATCGATCCCCTCGAGCTGACGGACATGAGTAGTGCGATCGCGGAGGAACCATTCGACGACTCGTCGAGTGCAGTCGCCGGTGTCATGCGGGTTGAACCGAACCAAGTGGTCACGATAGTCGTCGGTAAGATCAGGCCGTGCGGACAGGAACGAGGACACCGCGGTGATGAGTTCGTCCGAGGTGGAAGTCACGAGACCAGGTAGCTCGGCCTTCGTGAGGTTGAGTCCACGTTTAGTCGCGTACTCGTCGTAATCGTAGACATAGTGGACGATGGGGCGGCCGGTAACCAGGAAATCAAAGAAGATGCTCGAATAATCCGTGATGAGAACATCGGTGATCGACAGCAGCTGGTTGGTATTGACGAAGTCAGGAGGAACAACGACTTCGTCGAGGACGTCGGGGCTGACGTACTTTAGCATCAGATGATGTCCCAAGAAGACGACTGTGCAGTCGAGCTCCGCCAGATTGTGCAAGTCGGATCGCAGACGGTCGACGTCGAAAGCATCGCCTCTCCACGTCGGAGCATAAGTGACGACAGGCTCCCCCGCGGTGCAGCCCAAGACCGAATGCAAGTTGTTTCTATCGGACTCGGTGGCATTCAACGTGGTATCGATCCGAGGGTAACCTGTTTCGGCGAGCTTCCCGGTGAACATATGAGCCATAGAGAATCCGGTCAGGTGGATCCGTGTCATGAACTCGCAGGGGCTGATCACATGTGTTGCCTGCAACATGTTCGATACCGCGAGAGCGGCCCCCAGGGGATTGCGCTCGGTACGTCCTAGCGTCTTGTAGCCGATCCCGTGCCATGTATTGAGGTAGCGCTGCTCGGACCGACGAACGAAGTATTCGGGCAGAGCCGAGTTGCTGATGATGTATTTGGCCCTCGCAAGATAGTAGAAGTAGGCCGGCGTGTGCCGTCGCACCGTGACGACGGAATCGAGGTCCCGGTACCGTGGTGGTATGACATCCTGAGACCTCGCGGACCAGACGTGAATATAGCCGCTGTGGGTCGGGGTGCTGGTGAACAGGTCCTCGAATATGGAGAAGGGACTGTCCATCATCTTCGCTCCGGACATGCTCTCGTAGAAGATGAGGTCAGGGTGAACGGCGACAGACTGTTGGAACTCGTGGAAGAGCTGTTTGCGCTCTTCCTTGTCCGCGACCGTCCGGAGCCATCGCTTGCCCCATCGTTCCCTGTGCTTCTGCTCTTGCGTGTCCTTCACAGATTCCACCTTATTCGAGAGCAGTCGGATTCGCCGATCGGCTGCGTACGAGTTCTGCGCTCGTGCGCGGGCGAAGACCTTTGGCAAACAGTGGCATCACTGTCCGTAGGTGAGGTCGAATTCGCTGAGGGCTGCCTCGACATATGCCGCTGGGTCGAAATCGACGGCAGGCGGATTTGAGAGTACCGAGCCGATCTTCGCTGCGAGCGAATCGACGTTGAAGTCGGAGACGACGACTCCGGACAGGTCTTCGAACTCGGAGAGCGACGGAATGTGCATCGCTACGGTGGGGGTGTCCAGCGCCAGTGCTTCCAGGATGACCATCGGCTGTCCCTCGTGGAATGACGACATGACGAGTGCGTCTGCGGCTGCCAGGTAGGGGAAGGGGTTGCTACGGTGACCGGCGAACCTGAAAGACCCTTCGGGCAGCAGCGAGTTCGCCAAGACACTCAGCTTCGCCCGTTCCGGACCGTCCCCGACGATGAGGAGGCGAGCGTCGGAGCGGTCCCTCTGCACCTTCGCGAAGGCGCGAATCGTGTCTGCGAGATTCTTCTCCGGGGAGAGCCGGCCAAGGGAGACGATCAGATCGTCGGAATCTTCCACGAATCCTTGCAGGTCAGGAGCAATTGGTTCCGCAGCCTGCTTGGTCATCGAATTGGTGTCGATGATGTTCCGGACATGACCGATTACTGACTGTCCCGCACCGAGGGACTGCAGCCCGTCCTCGTTGATCGCGGCCAGCGATGGTGAGACTGCGGCGACGCGATCGAAGTCGGAAATCTGGTCGACGATTCGGTAGATTTCGGGAAACCGCAGAGCCGCTTCGCGTTTGAGGTCCGAATGGAGAAGGAGGCCAGTGACCCGCGTGCGTTTGGCATGTCCCAAAACCACATTGGCCATGAACGAGGAATAGCCGTCGTATTCGATGACTTCGTCGAATTGGGCGTCTCCTGTCACTCGTGAAGCCTCGAACTCGAACGCCTCCCTGCGGATGCGCCTTGCTTCGTCACTGATCGCTGAAGAGTCGCCGGAGATGGCGTGGAGCGCGAGGTGCTCCTTGCGCGAGACGGCATGCCGTCCGATTCGACCGATGACACCGATATCGGGTGGCAGCGACCTGACCATCTCGCCCCGCGCCTTGTCTGAGTGCGCTGCCACTGCGTCGGTGAGTGCGAACGGACGATACTTCTCGCGGGGCAGAGAACGTGCCAGATTGACGAAAGACGAGGTCATCCCATTAGGGATGAAGCTTTGTCGAAATAATACCTTCTTCGGTGTCGCGCCGGAGGCGGAGGCGATGTCCCAATGGTCCCCTCTGAGCAGCAGGTCAGCTGCGCGGGCACTTGCCTGTCCGTCGTCCGACGGGGCGAACTCCTTGATAAACGCTTCTGATGGTCTGGCCTCGTCAGGGCGCGTCTCCAGCCGCACCGGTGCCCGCTGCAGCTCCGCATAAGTCCGGCAGACGAGTCCCGGAAGGTGGTCCTCCGCGAAGTAGGCTCCGCGAGCAGACGTGTAGCCACACCAATCGGGTACGTAGAAGATGATCGGCCTACGCAGAACGGCGAAATCGAAGTAGATGCTCGAATAGTCAGTGACCAACACGTCGACTTGGGGCAAGATGTCATTCGTCGGAACGTCCCTCGGTACGGTGCTGACGTCCGGGGCGAGTTCTGCGAGCTTCGTTTCCACGTAGTGATGGGCTCGAACTGCGACATCGTATCCATGAGCTTTGAAAGTCTTGACCACCTCGGTGACAGAAGCTGCTTGGTCAGCCAATTCCGTGTCGGGCTTCCACGTCGGAGCATAGAGGGCGAACGGCTTCTCGCTGTCCCGTCTGGTCCCTACAGTACGGGAGGTGAGAGCGTCGTTGCGGGGATAGCCCGTGATCACGGACTGTGCCGTTGCGATCGCAGCGACGTCGCAGCTCTCCATGAGGACACGCTGCGTGTGACTGTTGGGATGCAGCACGATAGAGGCCTGGAGGAGATTTCTGGACATATTCGCATGGCCGAGAATCTCGGGTTGATCTTTCCCGAGCGTCTTGAATGGCGTGCCATGCCAGGTCATCAGATACTGCTGGTCGTTCCGGCGGACATAGTAGGTAGGAAAAGTTGAATTGTTCACCAGGTAACCGGCAGTTGCAAGCAGCTTGACGTAGCGCGATGAGTTTTTCCGGACGATTATGGTGTTTGGGTCCTGCCAGACATCGGTCGGGACGGCTGCCTGCTTGTCGACAGCCCAGTAGAACGTGTATTCATTGGGTTCGTTGTCACGGATATGGCGGTAGATAGCCAGCGGGTTGCAGTCGATTGACAGGCCGAGATTGGACTCGAATAGGATGTCCTTCGGTCGAACGGGTTCGGTGTCCAGCCACGCCCGATACATAAAGATCGTACCCAGACCTGGGACTTTCGGATTGTCATAGATCTTCGGGACGGGATCGGTGTGGCGAAGCGACTGGAGGATGACGCGGGCCGCGTTTTCGGCTCGGCCCGTTGCTAGCAACGCCCGGGCGGCCTTAAGCGCGTCCGCACGTTCGAAGTGCGCCTGATAGCGTTCCATGCCGCTCGTCAGGACATCGGCGGAGGCAGCTGTGTGTCCTGCGTCGAGCAGAACCTGGGACCATTGGCGATGTGCCTCGATGTCCGGGAGATCCTCTGGCGTGTTGATCGCTTCCAGAGTTGATTCTCCATCGTCAGGGACCCTGTCGAACGTGGCAAGAAGGGCTTCGATACTCGTGTCGAGGAAGGACAATACCGCACCTTCGAAGTCCCCAGTACCGACACAGCTGAGGAAGTGTAGATTCTTGACCTCTGCGCTGGCGTCACCGAGTTGCCGGGCCCGAGCAGCAGAGGCTGCTGCGTCCGAGAACTCATTGAGCAGATAGGAATTGAGTGCAAGCAAAGCGTGCAACTCGGCCTTCCGAGGCCGCAGTGCGATGGCCCGCAGGACGTCCGATTCCGCTTCTTTCAGATTGAAGGCGCCTTGGAATGCCAGCGCAGCTCGACGCAGCACCTCTGTGCGGGTCGACGGAGAGATTGTCTTCTCGGCTTGGGCCCGATATGCGTGACCGGCTCGTTCGTAACGATGCGCCTTCTCGTGGAAGACACCTATGCCATATGTCTGGGCGTCAAGCGAGGAATCGCGTTTCCGTGCGAGTTCGTAATGATTCTGAAAGGCGGGTGCTCCCGCCAGCTCAAAGCTGATTCCCGCGTTATAGGAGTCCCATGAAGATGAATCGTCTATCGCCAGCAGCTGGGCATACACCTCTCCTGCTTGAGAGAATTTGTGAGCTTCGAACAGCAACTCTCCGCGCCTTCGCAGCCACTCAGGGTCCCGTTGGTGGTGGACAGCGGTTGCGTTGTGCCGTTCCAAGCGTTGCCAGACAGGCGCTGAGGAAGGGGTCAGCTCATAGATTTTGTCGAGGACGTCGATATCGTCGGACTGGTCGGAGGCCAGATATATGGCCAGCGCAGTTTCGGTGTTGCCTGACCTCTCCAGATGCCTGGCGTATCGTTTTAACAGTTGCGGTCGGAGCGAGGAATCGTCACCCACTTCGTCGAGTTCGCCCACGTAGTCCCCTACATAGTCGACGGCATTGAGATATCGATTGATGTGCTGAGCGGTGGCCCCGCTTGCGTGGGCGGAGGTCCTGAGAAGAGGCAGGGCGTCGTTGTATCGTTCAAGCCGATAGAGGCAGTTTCCGATGGCGAACGTCTCCCCAGGCGTGGGCGGAGAGGAACATGTGCGTCGATAGATCGAGAGGGCCGCTTCGAGTTGGCCGCGGTGCTCAAGAAAGCTTCCCAAGCGGGTTCCAGTCATCGTCCACATCGTGACGGGCGAGTCCTCATTTGTCATAGCTGGTGCTTTCGGCTGGGGTGATCACGGTTGCCGTCCGGTTGCGGCCGTTTGGAATCGGGTTCCATGCGATTCTAACGTTTCGTCTCTTTCTTCATTCCGGCGATGACATGTTTCGTGCGGATCGGCGAGGATGCCGAGTGGGACGAGGCCAACTCCGATCAGCGCACTGCTCGGAGAACAAAGCCGTTCGTCAGCTTCCGACCAGAGATTCGGCGCTGAATGCGGTCCATGCCTAGGTCAGTCAGGTGCTCCGACATCGCGTTCACGCAGCAGGGCTGTGATGGGGCCGAGTGGCAGCAGGGCTGAGTTGGGACCGAAGGCCACCGGCACCAGAAGGGCCATGAGGCTGGGCATCTCCGGCAGTCCGTGTGACCAGATCGAGTGGGAAGCTCAAGCGCTACTTGAGGTAGCGCGGCTGGAGGCTCTTCCGGTCCACGCGGCCTTGAGCGGCCATCTCTTCCGCTCCTGTCAGTGCGACCTTCTCAGCTTCGGCGATCCGAGGCGAGTTCCCGGTGAACGGATTGGAAGCTTTCAATGCCTCGAGGTCGATCTTCATCGGGCGATCGTCAAAGGAGAATCTATTCATGAACGAGCTGACGGTCATTCCCTTTTCGGTGATGTCCGCTTCGACCGGTTCTCGTTCCTTCCGGACCGAAAGCAGGTAGTCCCAGAATTTGTGCTCTTTGCCGTACCCGGTGTCTGCGATCAACCAAGCGTTGGGGATGCCGTAAGCATCGGCGAGAATGAGTCCGTGCAGTGACGTCGATATGATCACTTCGCATGAGGTGATGGCATCCAGGGTGTCCTCGATGCTGTCCGTCTCCAGGTCGATGACGCGTACGCCGTCGACGTCGAAATTCCGTTTGCGCACGCGTTCCGACCACCGAAGTATCAGACCGACCTTGCTGTCCTGCTGAGTAGAGGCCGGGTGATGGTCCGGGACCAGCAGGGCCGGATCTCCATAGTTGCGAGGGGACGATTGCTTGTACATCTCCAGCCGAGCCCTTGTCAGGGGCCCTCTGGTGGCCAAATACCTGTTTCCGGTCGTCACCTTCTTCTCGCCTTCACTGCCGAAGGAGCCGACGCCCCACACGACGCTGGACGGCCGGACGTGGCCCAGAATGGAGCCTACGGTGATGTAGTGCGGCTCATGGCGGGGAACCCACTTGATGTCTCTGCCGGACATTCGTTGAACGAGCCACGGACCAAGCAGGTCGCCGAAGTTCCTCGTGTAGTCCCACCAGCGCATGGGTATCGCATCGTCGCTTAAAATCACACTTCGGCCCTCTGATCTATTGAGAGTCTGTCATTCGCACCAGAAACGGTTACCGGCATCCTAACAGTTTGAGGGCTACGCGCCGACGCAGTGACCAGATCAGGGTCGAGCATCTGACGGTGGTGATGGCGGTACGAGTGAAACAATATGCGGCACCAGGGTTGGAGTCACTGGTTTTGGCTGAAGCAAGTATCTGCGCAAGCAGATTGCAGCTGTTGACGCTGAGCAGAGGCGGAATACGGCTTATGCCGCATCGGCGATTTGGCCATCCGCACAGTATCTGCTCTCGAGCCCGACTACGACTATGTCTGAGCAGCAGCTCAGGTCGGCAGTCAGCGGTGACTCCAGCAAAATCAAAAAGGCCCCGCGAGCTAATTTGGTCCGAGAATCAGGGGATCACATTCGAGGTGACGGAACTGCCAGATCCGCGTCTCGACCCGGAGACGTATAGGCTAGATGTACAGCTCGCTGGCCTGGTCCCCCGCACTGCGGTTCGGCGGCGATGGTCTCGACTGGCGAGCATATTGGAAAACATCATGAGCGAAGCCCAGACGTGGCGAGAAGGTTACCGTCGTCACCCCAGACGACCTCAAGCGTCTGAAGAAGTTCGTCGTTGCCACAGGCTTCACTGGCACCCTCAGCATCTCGTTCGGAACGTGTGGCTGGAATCGCTGAGCCGATATGGCAACGCCTGCGGTCGACATCCTCGGCGACTCACTCGTAGGGCCGTCAGCGAACGAGTTAACGGTCAAAGACGTTCCCGATGGTGCTTTGCGAGGGGATGCCGATGTCCTTCATCTGTTACTCGATAGAACTCCGATACCCCTCGGGGGGCTTCGAGCTACGGCCGACTAGACTGTGGGCCGCTAAGTTGCTCGTCCCCGCATTGACCGAACGTTCACGAAGTCCACGGTCTAGGGGCCGTGCGGCAAGCTGAGCCCTGATGCTGGTGATGATGAAGAACTAGGCAGGAGGATGAAGAGCTAGGTAGAAGTCAGTAGCCCAGAGAGACGAGGTAGCGGGAGAACTCCGGAAGGTCGTTGCTGGCCAGAGAGTTCTTTAGCGCCGGTACCGCCTCGGGATCGAAGTCGATGCTGACCGCGCCGTCGTCCTCTCGGCGCGAGTTCGTGGGCACGGTGACCACCGCGATGTCATCCGACTGCAGGGTGCGGAGGCTGTTGGCGATCTTGCCGAGTTCGACCGTGGTCAGCTCGGCGTTGTGCTGAATGCCAGAGGCAAAGTGACCGAGGACGGCGGCGCCCTTGTTCGGGTCCTTGACCAACCCGCCTGACTTGAGCGCCTGAATGAGCGCCCGGAGCACCGCGCGCTGGTTACGGGTGCGGGTCTGGCCCGAATCATCGACCGGGTCCGCCGCGGTGAAGACCTGGGCCGCCGAGCCGTCGAGGTTGTTCGTGCCTTCGACGAAGTCGGTTCCGGCCGCGCTGAATGCAGTACGGCTATAGACCTGGAGGCCGCCGAGTTCGTCGATGACTCGACCGAGTGCGTCTGATTCCAGCTGTGCGACGTGATCGATGCGGATGCCGAGGTACTCCTCGGCCATGGCGACGATGACCGGCCACCCGCCCTCGTCGGCGATGGAACCGAACGTCTGTCCCGACTCGATCTGCGTCGCGGGATTGAACACGAGTACCGCGGCGAAATCGTTTGATGCAGGAACGTGGATGACCGCGAACGTGTCACCTTGTCTCGATGCCCGCGGGGCCTCCTCGGCGAAGTTTCCCGGATTCGTCACCCGAAGCATCAGGGTGCGGGAATCGTCCGCAGTTGGACGGATGTCTGCGGGTGGGAAGGCAGCCTCGGCGGGGATGGTCTTCGAGGCATCATCGAACTCGGCACGGGCAGAATTGAGGTCCTTGAGGGACCCGATGGCTGAGACCATCTTTGTCAGCTTGGCCATGGCAGTCCCACTTCCTCTGTCAGGTCACACGGTGATGGTCCCAATAATAGCCGCGGGACGGATCGGCTGGTGCGCCGATTCAGCTTGCGGATCCGCGGGAGTTTTGTGATCAGCATCTCAGCCTTTGAACGAACTGAACGGCGGTGCAGGAGCGTCCCTAGACTGGAATGCTATGTCATCGAATACTGAGAACTCCGCACTTCCCGACGACACACAAACCGAATCGCTCGCCCCGGCCGACCGGTACCGCGAAGATCCTCGACCGGTTCGAATCATCAAACATACACGCATCGCCCTGAGCGATGGAGTCGAACTCGCTGCTCGAATCTGGTTGCCCGAAGATCTCGGTGACGAAGCTGTTCCCGCTGTTCTTGAGTACATTCCATACCGCAAGAATGATATGACCGCCGGTCGTGATGACACGATCCACCCGGAGTTCGCCCGTGCCGGCTACGCCAGCGTTCGCGTCGATCTGCGCGGCTGCGGTGACTCGACTGGGGTCATGACCGACGAGTACTCGGCGACGGAGCTCGACGACGGACTGCAGGTGCTCAAATGGATCGCCGCACAGGACTGGTGCAACGGAAAGGTCGGTGTCATCGGCAAATCGTGGGGCGGATTCAACGGCCTGCAGCTTGCCGCGCTGCAGCCACCAGAACTCGCCGCCGTCATCACCATCTGCTCCACCGATGACCGCTACGCCGACGACGTCCATTACAACGGCGGAACCATCGTCGGCGACCAGATCCTCTCCTGGGCATCGACGATGTGGGCCTACAACGCCCGCCCACAGGATCCTGCGATCATGGGCGACGGCTGGCAGGAAGACTGGAAGCGGCGCATCGACGAAGCCCCTGTCAACATCGAAGATTGGCTCGGCCATCAGCGCCGTGACGACTACTGGAAACACGCTTCGGTGTGCGAAACGCCGGACGCCATCGAGGTTCCCGTGCTGGCCGTCGGTGGACTGCTCGACGAATACCGGACCACTCTCTTCCGACTCATGGACAACGCGAATCGTCGCCGGAGCACCGATCCCGAATCCCCAGCGGTTCATGCGCTGCTGGGCCCCTGGGCCCACAACTATCCTCACCAGGCCGCTCCCGGTCCTGGCATCGACTTCATCTCCGAAGCCGTCCGGTGGTGGGACAAGTGGATGAGCGGCATCGACAACGGTGTTGACGAACAGCCGCAGCTGCGCGCCTATGTTCCCGACAGCACCCCCATCCTCTCCGACCGTGTGCACCGTCCGGGACGGTGGATCGCCGAGGCGACCTGGCCGAGCCCGCAGATCGCGGACACCGTGATGCCCGCCGCCGAGGCGCAGATCGCCGACCGCGCCCCGCTCACTTCCACCGCGCTGCTGGGCTACCAGGGAGGCAGCTGGCTCCAGTTCGGCGAGGCCGCAGGAATGGCCGGAGACCAGGCCGCCGATGACGCCCGGTCATACACCTGTGACTGGGACGTCGAGAACGGTCTGGAGATCGTCGGGACTCCCAATGTGCGCGCAACGCTGACCTCCGACCGCGACCGCGGAGTCATCGCAGTACGCCTGTGCGATGTCGCTCCTGACGGCAGCTCACGGCTCGTCACGATCGGACTGTTCAATCTCACCCACCATTCGAGCCATGAAAACCCTGAGTCACTGACCCCGGGAACGCCGGTCACCATCGACTTCCCGCTGTTGGCCACAGCGCATCGATTCGCTCCCGGGCATCGGCTCCGCCTGAGCATCTCTGCGAGCTTCTGGCCCAACCTCTGGCCCTCGCCGGAGACCACACTCATCACCGTCGACTCGACGCCGGAACTGACGTTGCCGATCCGCACGGTCGCCTCCGTCGACGACGATGGCCGTACCTCGGCGGAGGTGACCGCACAGCTGGGCACTCCGCCGACCCCACCGGTGTCGGTCATCGATTCCGACGGTGCACCGATGACGCGTGAGCTCGAGTGTGACCTCGTCGGTCGCAGCGCCACGGTGACGACGGTGACCGAGGATTGGCAGACCGACCTCAGCGACGGGCTCTTCTACTACACCAACGAGCGGGACTCCTACTCACGAAATGAGGCCGACCCGCGGTCTCCCGTGGCGACGTGTGAAAGGACGATCATCTACCGACGTCCGGCACTCGAGGTCGGTGCCAATCACGCGCAGGCCGCCGCGACCGCATCGGCCGATGCGGGATGGGACGTCGAACTGCGCACCCGGTCGACGATGCGCGGGGACGAGGACAGCTTCCTCGTCACCAACGAACTCGTCGCCTACCTCGACGGAAAGCGATTCCACTCTCGAGCTACCTCGGCGAGCATCCCTCGCCACCTGAACTGAGGAAGGATGCCCGTAGTCGGACAACAAGGACATCTCAACAGACGACAGGCGCTCTCCGGACTCGGCAGAGGTCTCCTGTGCCTGGGAGCGCTCGGCGCAGCCGGAGCGTCGCTGAGCGGGTGCACCAGCAGCCGGGAGGGTGACCAGTCCGCTGCGAAGAAGGGCACGCGGTCGATCACCGTAGGCTCCAAAGGCTTCGCCGAAAGCTGGATCACCGGCGAGCTCTACGCCCAGGGGCTGCGGAACCTCGGCTACACCGTCGACCTGAAGACGAACGTCGGCTCCAGCGACATCATCAACACAGCCCTGCTGTCGGGCCAGATCGACCTCTACCCGGAATACACCGGCGTCATGTTAGTGACCTTCATGGGCGAGGAGAAGCTCATGGACTCCGCACAGGAGACCTACGACCTCGCTCAGAGATGGGCAGAGGACAACCAGGTGACGATGTTGCGAGCGACGCCGTTCGAGAACAAGAACGCAGTCGCCGTGCGTAAGGAATTCGCCGAAGAGAACGACCTGAAGACCGTGTCCGACCTCCAAGGAATAGGCAACTTCACCTACTCGACCTACCCCGACAACGTCACCGGCGCACAGGGGTACGAGGGAATCGTCGACACCTACGGTCTGGACAACATGAAACTCAAGACCCTGAGCATCGGGCTGAACTACCAAGCCATCGAGCGTGGCGAGATCGACGCCGCAGACGTCTTCACAACTGACCCGCAGCTTCTGCGCAGCGATCTCGTCGTCCTCGACGACGATAAGAAGCTCTTCGGCTTCCAGAACGTCGTCCCCCTCATCCGGGACGATGCATACGCTGAACTCGATGACGATGCGTCGGAGCTTCTCGACGAACTGCAGTCACTGCTCACCCTGGAAGCGATCCAGGCGATGAACGAGGCATCCGCCATCAACCGGCTCGACCCGGCGCATGTGGCGAAGATGTTCCTCGACGAGAACGGATTGATGTGAAATGACCCAGCACTCCACAGGCACCTCGATCACCTTCGACCAAGCTACGAAGACCTACCTCGGCGCCGCCGCACCAGCCCTCGACGCCCTCGACCTCGAGGTCGAGGCCGGTGAACTCGTCTGCCTCGTCGGCCCCTCCGGCGGAGGAAAGACCACAGCCCTGCAGCTGGTCAACCGGCTCGTCGACCTCACCAGCGGCGACATCCGCATCGGCGATCGCTCGATCACCGACCAGTCGGCCATCGAACTGCGGCGGACCATCGGCTACGCGATCCAACAGTCAGGTCTCTTTCCGCACTACACGGTCGCCGACAACATCGCCACCGTCCCCGCCATCCTCGGCTGGGAGAAGAAGAGGATCCGCGCCCGTACGGCCGAACTTCTCGAACTGGTCGGGCTCAGTCCTGTCGACACCTGGCTCCCACGCTACCCGGCTCAGCTCTCCGGCGGACAGCAGCAGCGTGTGGGCATCGCCCGGGCGCTCGCCGCCGACCCGCCGGTGATGCTCATGGACGAACCCTTCGGCGCCCTCGACCCGATCACCAGGGTCGCGGTCCAGGATGAATTCCTCGCCATCCACCGCGCGGTGGGCAAGACGACGCTGTTCGTCACCCATGACATCGATGAGGCGATCAAGATGGCCGACAGAATCGCCATCCTCAAGCCCGGCGGCAAGCTTGCGCAGTTCGGCACGCCCGCCGAGGTGCTGTCGAACCCCGCCGATGACTTCGTCGGCGAGTTCCTCGGAGCCGAGCGTGGACTCAAACGCCTGGCGTTGACGACGGTCGGCGAAGTCGTCTCCGACAGCCACGACCGAGCCGGGGCTGAGGCTGAGACGGCGGATGCCCGAACCACCACGGCAGGCTGGCCCGACGTCGAAGCCACGATGACCCTGCGCGAAGCGTTGTCCGTCGTCTCCGCTGCTCGGGCGGAAGGGGCCATTGTCCATGCCGGTGACAGCCGCCTCGGCGAGGTGAGCCTGCGAGATCTCATCGCACCGCCGGCTGCCGGAGAGGACCGCGAAGGCGTGAGAGCATGAGCGATTTCGCCCCTCTTGGCGATCCTGTCATTCCTGATTACGGACAGGTCTCGGACTGTGTGATCAACAACGGCGTATTCTGCGGTGACTGGTTCATCAGCCAATGGGCGACGGTCTTCTGGCCGCCGCTGCTCAGCCATATCGTCATGGTGGCCATCGCCGTATCGATCGGCTTCGTCATCGCCTTCTTCGCCGGGCTGTTGGCCTACCGGAAGAAGTGGCTGGCCGGACCGATCGGCATGGCCGCGACCTTCCTCTACACACTGCCGCCGTTGGCCCTGTTCCAGCTGCTGGTGCCGTTCACCGGACTGAGCCTGCTGACAGTCGAGATCGCACTGGTGTGCTTCACCCTCGTCATCATCTTCCAGGCCGTCCTGGTCGGACTCTCCGGAGTCCCCGATGACGTGCGCAGGGCCGCGACCGGTATGGGGCTCGACCGCAACCAGCTTCTGGTCAAAGTCGAACTGCCTCTGGCGCTGCCGTCGATCATCTCCGGGGTGCGCATCGCCACGGTGCTCACGGTGAGCATCGCCACGATCGCCGCTTTCGTCGTCGACGACGGTCTGGGGTCGCCGATCATCAAAGCGGTGTCCTCACCATTCAATACGCAGTTCGTCGGAGCCGGAGCTCTTGCCGTACTGCTGGCATTCGCGCTCGACGGCCTGCTGGTGCTGCTGGGCCGAGTGCTCACCCCCTGGACGAAAGCGAGGAGCTGATGGACGTCATCTTCGGGGCTTTCCCCTTCATGATCGAGAACGTCGGGTTGCTGCTGGCGAAGACCGGTGACCACCTCATCATCAGTCTCATTCCGCTGCTCGCGGCCATTGTCATCGGTGTGCCGGTCGGAGTCTGGCTCGGCCATATCCACCGCGGAGAATTCCTCGCGGTGAGCGTGACGAACATCGGCCGAGCGCTTCCCAGCCTCGCGCTCATCGCGATCCTCATCGGCTTCGTGGGCATCGGCATGCTCAATGCCATGATCGCGCTGTTCCTGCTCGCCTTCCCGCCCATCCTCAGCTATGCCTTTCAATCCGTCGACTCGATCGACCGTGACCTTACTCGGGCCGCACGCGGCATGGGCATGTCTCCCGTCCAAGTGCTGCTCAAGGTCGAACTGCCCTTGGGGTTGCCGATGATCATCGCCGGCATCCGCACCTCCGCGGTGCTGACCGTGAGCTCCGCGACCATCGCCACGATCGCCGGCAGCGGAGGCCTGGGCGATGTCATCCTCAACCAGGTCGCCTACGGGATGGAAGGAGTCGTCGCCGGTGCCATCTGGGTGGCCGTGCTCGCCATCCTCGTGGACCAGGCATTCGCGCTCCTTCTGCGCGTGGCCGCCCCAGCCGGAGTGAAACGCCTGCAGGTCGCAAACGCCGTATGAGGACAGCCGCCATCACTGCGGCGCATCAGATCTGCTCCACCCACAGAAGATCACAATGAAACTGAGGACAATGTGAAGAAGCATTTCATCGCTGGAAGTCTCGCCGCTACGACGGCGATCGTCATGACCGGATGCACTCCTCCGGGAGGCTCTGATGACAAATCAGGCAGTGGCGGATCGGTGCTCAACATCGGATGGAACGAAGCCTTCCGGTCGATGAACGATATGACGATGGACGGCAACGCCGTCGCCAACACCATCGTCGCCTATATGAGCAATGACAATTTCAAGTACTACGACGATGAGCTCGAACTGCACGATGGTGCCCTCGGTGAAGTGGAGAAGGTCTCCGACGACCCGCTGAAGGTCAAATACACGTTCGGCGAAGGCGCGAACTGGTCGGACGGCACTCCGGTCGACGCCGCAGACCTCGCTCTGACCTGGGCGGCACGGTCTCAGCACTTCAACACCGTCGATGACAACCGAGACGATGAAGGAACGCTGCAGGACAATCCCGATGGCACGGTCTTCTTCGACTCCTCTGCGGTGGGCGCTCCGCTGATCGAAGACTTCCCCGAGATCAGCGAGGACAGCAAGTCCCTGACGTTCACGTACTCGAAGCCCTTTGCCGACTGGGAGACAGAATTCGGACTCGGAGCCTACGGTTCGGGAGTGCCTGCGCACATCGTGGCCAAGAATGCTCTGGGCACCACCGACCCGCAGGAGGGCAAGGAGGCGATCCTCGACGCGATCGAATCCGGCGACAACGCTGCCCTGTCGAAGATCTCGAACTTCTGGAACACCGGCTTCGACTTCACCTCGATGCCGGAGAACGAGGATCTTCTCGTCCATAACGGACCCTATGAGATCACCGACTTCGAAGAGGGGCAGTACCTGACGCTGTCTCGCGATCAGGATTACACCGGGCCGGTCGAACCCAAGATCGACTCCGTGACGATCCGCTACAACGGCGACCCGATGGCCATGGTGCAGGCGATCGAGAACGGCGAGGTCGACCTGACCCAGCCGCAGTCGACGGCCGATGTTCTGACCGCGGCGGAAGAGCTCGAGGGTGTGTCGATTCTGCCCGGCGAGGATGCCACGTTCGAGCACGTCGACCTCACCTTCGACAACAACGGCCCCTTCGACCCAGCCAGCTATGGCGGAGACGAGGACGCTGCGCTCAAAGTACGGCAGGCATTCCTCAAAACACTGCCGCGCCAGGAGATCGTCGATCGCCTCATCAAACCACTTAACAAAGAGGCCGAGGTTCGCGATTCGTTCAACCAGGCTCCTGACTCGCCGCTGTACGACGACATTGTCGCTGAGTCGGGAATTACGGACTATGACGAAGTCGATATCGACGGAGCGAAGAAGCTGTTGGACGACGCCGGCGCCGAGGCACCGAGCGTGCGCTTCCTCTACGACAATACGAACGCCAGGCGATCCCAGCTGTTCGCGCTGATCAAGGAATCAGCGGAGAAGGCCGGCTTTAAGGTCGAAGATGCCGGTGACGTCAACTGGGGGACTCGCCTCGGCGATGGAACCTATGACGCCTCGCTGTTCGGTTGGGCGCTGACCACGACGGCGGTGACAGAGTCAGACTCGTATTACCGCAAGGGAGCGCTGAACAACTACAGCGGGTACTACAACAAGGATTTGACGAAGACGCTCGATGAGATGCTGGTGACCATCGACCCGGACAAGCAGGCTTCCCTGGCTGAAGACGTCGAGAAGCACCTCGTCGATGACGCTTTCGGCATGCCGCTCTTCCAACACCCGTCGCTGACAATCCACAGGGACAAGGTCTCGAACGTGTCGACAACGACGCTCGACCCGTCGATGTTCTGGAACTTCTGGGAGTGGGAGACCAACTGAGTTCATATCGGGCCGCCTGGCGGGGGCGCTGCCGCAGGTGAGGCGCACACCCTCCCGGAGGCGGACCATACTCAGCGCAGCAGCGCCCTGCGCAGGGGATCGAGACCGATGGACCCGAGGCCCAGCGCACGACTGTGGAATTCCTTGAGATCGAATCCCGCGCCCGCCACGGCGCGGGATCCGTCTCTGATGTCCTCCCACAGACGCTGACCGATCTTGTAGCTCGGAGCCTGTCCGGGCCACCCGAGGTAACGGTCGAGTTCGAACGCGAGGAAGGTCCGGTCCATGGCGACGTTCCGGGTGAGGAACTCCCATGCTGTGGCACGGTCCCAAGTTCCCCCGCCGAGGTGGTCCGGGGCTTTGAGGCCGAGGTGGAAGCCGATGTCGACGATCACCCGTGATGTGCGTAGCCGTTGGGAGTCGAGCATACCCAGATAATCGCCGGGTTCGTCGAGGAAACCGAGTTCGGCCATGAGCCTTTCGGCGTAGAGAGCCCAGCCCTCACCGTGGCCGGAGACCCAGCAGACGTGGCGGCGCCATTGATTCAGCGAGTCGGCGAGATAGGACGCCTGCCCCATCTGCAGGTGATGGCCCGGCACGCCCTCGTGGTAGACCGTGGTCTTCTCCTGCCACGTTGCAAATTCGGTGACTCCGTCGGGCACCGACCACCACATCCGGCCCGGACGGCTGAAGTCTTCGCTGGGCTGAGAATAGTAGACTGCGCCGGTGGCCGAGGGCGCGATCATGCACTCGATGGTCCGCAGCGGTTCCGGGATGTCGAAATGGGTCTTGCCGAGTTCGGTGATCGCTTCGTCGGCGACCGTCTGCATCCACTCCTGCAGAGCCTTCGTGCCATGGAGAGCGCGCTGGGGATCGCTGTCGAGCATCCGCATGACGTCGAAGAGTTCGACGCCGGGGTGAATGATGTTCGCGACTCGTCTCTGCTCCGCATCGATGGAGTCGAGTTCGTCGAGGGCCCATTCGTAGGTTTCTTCCAGGTCGACCTCAGCGCCGAGGAACTCGCGTGAGAACAGTGCGTAGTCTTCTCGGCCGCAGGCTTCGTTCTCTGGAGCGTGTTCGGTCAGTTCGGTGCGGAGGAATCGGGCGAAGCCGCCGAATGCCTCTCTCGCGGATTCGGCGTGGACGGTCAGTTCGCGTGCGAGGGTTTCGGCGGCGGAGCTGGTGGCGTCTGCGGCGATCGTGGTGAAACGGCTGTCCGCCTGACTGAGCACTTCGGCCTGGGCGGCGACTCGTTCGATCTGCAGGCGAGCAGGCACTCGGCCGAGTTCGTCGCGAGCATAGCGGAGTGACTCCCGGTAACCGTCGATCGACCGCGGCAATGCGGCCATAGTACGTGAAACCGTCTCCCATTCATCTTCAGTGTCAGTGGGGAGAAGATCGAATATGTCGCGCATCTGCTGAACCGGCGATTCGATGACGTTGAGAACGGTGTGCTGCAAACCCGCTTCAAAGAGATCCGTGGCGGTATCCAGTCGTTCGCGCATTGCGTCGATAGTGACGAGATCGGTCTCGTCGAGGCTTTCCATCGTGAGCCCGTCGGCTTCTGCGTCATCTAACAGGGCCAGGGTGCGAGCACGCAGTTCGTTTGCAGCTTTCAGCCCCTCGGGGGAGTAGTCGTCGAAGCCGTGAGGGTTCTCGGTTCCGAGGAACAACGAGATCGACGGGGAGAGAACGCACAGCTCGTCGAAGTAGGCATCGGCGATGGCGTCGATCGGTGACGGGTTTCTCCGGGACGTCGGTTCTGTGTGGGAAGCCATGACGGAACTGTATCCGAGGCAATGAGCTCAGTGACTCATCGACCACAGACCGGAACGAAGTGTTCCGGTCGTCCTCGCTGTCGCCCAGAACGACAGCAGTGAGCTCCTTACCCGATGCGCGGGAACTCCCGGGTGGAGAAGACCACCTCGGTGGGGACCTCGAAATATTCGGCGATGCGCAGAGCCAGGTAGAGGCTGGGGCTGTACTCGCCCCGCTCCAAGTACCCGATCGTCTGATAGTGGACTCCGAGCGCCTCGGCGAGCTCGCGACGCGAGACCTTGCGTTCGGCCCGGAGCATCGCGATGCGGTTGTGAACGGTCTCTGACACTTCCGCTCAGACTCCCCACTGCTCGGCCACGCCCTTGCGGCGAGCCGCCACAGCCGATCCCGACTCGCGTCTGGCCATTCGCGACAGCAGCTTCGGCGCCAAGATGAGACCGAGGACGGCCCATAGCCCCAACACGATGAACACCCATTCGAGCCGCCAGGAACCGGCGATCTCGATCGCTGCCATGCTGTCGGGCAGCAGAGAGGACCGCAGCCCCAGGCCCAGCCAATACAGCGGGAATGCCTGCGCGAGGCCCTGCAGCCACAGCGGCAGCGCCACGATCGGGTAGAAGATGCCGGAGATCGCGATGAGGCCGAGCACCGGCATCATGACCAGTCCCATGAACTTCGGGTTGCTCATCAGGGCACCCAACACGGCGCCGATCGACAGAGTCGAGACCAAGCCGAGGACGAGGACTGTGATGAAGAGCAGCCAACGCGCCGGCGACGCGAAGTCGAGCCCATCGAAGAGGAACAGCCCGACGATGAGCAGCGTCACGGAGGTGACGAGGGTGTTGATGACGTTCGCCGTGATCTCACCGATGAGATAGCCGGCAGTGCCGCCCGGGACCGACTTCGACCGCAGCAGGGTGCCGTTGGTCTTGTCCATGGACAGCACGCTGACGATGCCCATCACCCCGCCGAAGATGGTGCCCATGGCGATGATTCCGGGGAAACCGGTCGATCCGAGGTCGACGGTGGCACCGGCGAAGGTGGACCCCCGCATGAAGAACAGGGTCCCGATGAAGATCGCCAGCATCACCACGGTTCCGAAGATCTCGCTGGGGGTCGTCAATTGGATCCGGGCCGAGATCAGGCCGCGCCGCAGTCCCGTACGGATGAGGTTGAGCACGGGATTCGTGTGTGGGATTCTGCGTTGAATGTCATTCGATGTCATAGCTGTGCCCCTTCGAAAGTCTGCGTATCCAGGTCGCTGCCCGATTCGAACTGCTCGACAATCGAGAGGTAGGCATCTTCGAGAGTCGCTCGGCGGATCTCCAGGTCTGTGATCGGTGAGTCCTGATCGCTGGCCAGCAGCTCACGCACGAAGCTCGTCGAATCCTCCGTCACATGCATGTGGCGCTGGCCCTCTTGGATCCACGTGATCTCGGCGGTGCGACCGATCGCGTGTGTGAGTTCCAGGGCGGATCCATCGGCGATGATCCGACCACCGGCGAGGATGACGATGCGGGAGGACAGGGCCTCCGCCTCGGCGAGGTCATGTGTCGTGAGCATGATCGTCACTCCCTCGAGATCGCTGAGGCGGTGGATGAGGTCATGGAAGTCGCGCCGGGCACGGGGGTCGAACCCTGTGGTCGGTTCGTCGAGGAAGAGAAGAGAGGGTCGTCCGATGATGGCCATAGCCACATCGAGTCGTCGCCGCTGACCCCCGGAGAGTGTCTTCAGCTTCTGGTCGGCCTGCTCGTCCAGACCGACCAGTCCCAGCAGCTCGTCGACGGGCCATGGGTCGACATACGGCCGATAGAAATCCGAGAGATGAGACAGCAGTTGGCGCGGCCGCCATTTGCCGTGATCGCTCGAGGCCTGCAGGACGATGCCGATCTGTGATCGCCATCCCGAGTCACCGGTGATGGGGTCGGCGCCGAGGACGGACACGGATCCGCTCGAGGCGGATCGGAAGCCTTCGAGGATCTCGATGGTCGTCGATTTGCCCGCACCGTTGGGGCCGAGCATGGCGACGATCTCATCAGCATTGATGTCGAGATTGAGGCCGTCGAGGACTGTCTTGCTCCCGTAGACCATCCGCAGATCTGAGACCGAAATGATCGGCGTCGAGTTCGGGGTGCTGCCGGGATGTGCAGTCTCCATCGTCTACCTCTCAGCAGTCCATAGATGAAATGTAGTAGAGATACTATATTTCATCGTGGTCGTTGGCAATGGGTGTGCTGCAGCGCGCTCGCTACTCATTGCCGAAATGACCCTGATTCCGCTGTTCGTCAGTAGGTGTGCGGTCAGAAACGAACCGCGGGTGGGATCGGCTGGTGTGCCGATCCCACCCGCGGGTGAGTACTGCTGTATTGGGTTGTTGAGCTCAGCGGAAGTGCACTGGACTCAGTAGAAGTGCACTGGACTCAGCGGAGGCCGAAGAGTTTGCCGAAGGCGCTGCCGGATGACTGAGTGCCCGACTGTTTGGTCTCCGGCGCTTTTTCATCCGGGTCGTCAGCGGGCTTGACCGGCGGCGGGGGAGGGAACTCCTTGTTGGCGGGCTCAGCCTTCGGGGCCACCGATGCTGCGGTCTCCGGAGTCTTCAGCGCAGGAGGTACAGTCTCGTCAGCCGCCGGGGTCGGGGTCACCGACTCCGGAGCTTCGGGGGCTGGTTCCGGTGCGGGAGCTTCGGGGGCCGGCTGGGTCGGTTCCGGTGCTGGCTCAGGGGTCTCCGGAGCCTCGGGAACCGGCTCGGCGGATTCCGCCTTCGGGGCCTCCGGGGCTTCCGGTGCCTCGGGAGCTTCTGGCGCCGGAGCATCAGCGGAGGTCTCGGGGGCATCGGTCACCGGCGGTGCTGCCTGCGGGGACGCGGACTCTGTCTCGGGAGCAGGGGTTGCCTCGGTGACGGGCTCCGGCGCCTCGGTGGCGGTCTCGTCCTGGGCCGCGTTCTCGTCCTCAACGGCGGTCTTGGACGCACCGGTGGCCTCGTCCTGGGCGGCGGTCTTGGACGCACCGGTGGCCTCGTCCTGGGCGGCGGTCTTGGACGCACCGGTGGCCTCGTCCTGGGCGGCGGTCTCGGACGCACCGGTGGCCTCGTCCTGGGCGGCGGTCTCGGATGAATCGGCGGGGGCCGCCTCGGCGAGGTTCTTGATGAGGGAGAGCTCGAACTCGAGCGTGATCTTGTCGCTGACGAGCACGCCGCCGGAATCGAGCTTCGTATTCCAGGTCACGCCCCAGTCCTTGCGGTCGATGCGGCGCGAACCCTCGAGACCGGCACGCAGGTTGCCGAAGGGATCGGTCTCGACGCCGATGAGCTCGAGCGGAACCGACACGGTCTTCGTCAAGTCACGGATCGTCAGCTCACCGGTGACGATGTAGGAGCCTTCGTCGACCTCGTCGATGGCCGAGGAGACGAAGCGGATCTCCGGGTAGGTCTCGACGTCGAAGAAGTCCGCCGAACGCAGGTGGTTGTCGCGGCCCTCGGTGCGGGTGTCGACGCTGGCGGTCTGGATAATGACCGTCGCGGTCGAATCGGCCAGGTCTTCGGCGATGTCGGCCCAGCCGGACACCTCATTGAACGCTCCGCGCACACGCGAGACCATCGCGTGGCGTGTGGAGAATCCCAGTCGAGAGTGGGAGGGGTCGATGTCCCAATGGCCCGTGAGCCCTGGCGTCTCTGTCATGGGGTCGCTCCTTCGGTTCCGTCGCGCTCCATTGGGAGAACGTCGTCATCGTGTGAGCGCTCGGAGTTCGAGCGGTCGGTGAAATAACAAATGCCTTCGTAGTCTTACACGCAAGGTCGGGTGTGTGCCACCTCGACGCAGGTCAGCGGTCGAAATCACCTCTGGTCAGCCGACTGCCATTGCGTATGGGACTGCATAGAGCAACAGCATGGCGAGTCCGCAGAGGATCAGGATGACAACCGTTCCGATGACCCACGTGCGGGTCCGTCGATACTTGACGGGATCTCGGTCTTCCTCCGGAACCACCATGAGTCTCTCCCGGAACGCATTGCCCAGACTCGACGGCCGCGTGCCGATATTGCCCAGCAAGGTGCCGCCGATGGACGCCACGAATCCGAGAATCGTAGGGTTGAGCAGGTCCGGAAGCTCGATCCCAGCAAACTCTGAAAGCGACTCGAAGATCGCAACGACGACGAACCCGGCGATCATACCCACGGCGGCACCACGCGCAGACAGCTTCGTCGACCGCACGCTCCAGAAGGCGATCGGACCCCAGGACGCGGCGAACAGAGTCGCTGCGAAATAGCCGATCGTCAGGACCGCCGGTGGCGCCACCCACGTGATCACGAGCACGACGAGGCCGGCCACGACCATCGTCCACCGAGCCACCTGGAGGCCACGGATGTCATCGTCTCCCGACGCGTCGGTTGAATCGTTGGATGGCCCACCCGTCGCGGTCGTGACGTCTGTTCCCGGAGTGGACGTACCGGCTGAGGTGGGGCTTGGTCCCGTTGAGGCGAACTGCTGGGCCGCTGGAGCGGCTGCGGTCGTCGAGGTGGCCGCGGCCGTTGCGAGTTCGGGCTCCCTGACGCGCTTGCCCGTCAGATAGGGCATGACGTCATTGGCCGCAGAGAATCCGATGAGAGACAGGAAGGACGCCGCTGATGACAGTCCTGCTGCCACGATTCCGGTGATGGCGATGACGCCCAACAATGACGGCAGGACATTCTGCCCGGCCCAGATGAAAGCGATCTCGCTGGGAGTGATTCCGTCGTTGAACAGGTTGATGGAGAACCCACCGAAGGTGAGGAACAGATAGGTCACTGCCAGCGCGGCGGTCGCGAAGAGCGCAGACCGGATGGCCACATGTTCATTCTTCGCCATGAGGAAACGACTCGACTGCCACGGGCTCACTGCGACCACGGTGCACCACACGATGCCGAAGGTCACCGCGTAGATGATCGCCTGCGCTGGAGTGCCGATATAGTTGTCCGCTCCGGTCAGCCCGTGCCATGAGATGCCATCGGGTTTGCTTGTCAGCGCTGCCATCTTCTGCATCGCGGTCACCGGTCCTCCGGAAGCGCCGATGATCCATCCCATGCCCAAGATCGCCGCAACTGTGAAGACGACGAACATGATCGTGTCGTTGACGAGGACACCTTGGGATCCCGACAAGAACGTGAAGATCGTGTACGAGGCCCACACGATCACCAGGAGCACCCATTGCGGAATGTCGATGAGCTGCCCGATGACAAGAACCAGGCCTTGAGTAACAGCGACGAGGTACAGTCCGATGCCGACGACGACCATGACACCGGCCAATGCCTGGAGGCCCGGTGAGTTGAACCGCTTTCCGAAATACTCCGGCACGGTCAGAGCAGAGGACCGCCGCAGGTAGCGGCCGAACAGCATGACTCCCAAGACATATCCGGAGATGTTGAATGCTGTCAGCAGCAGCATGACCACGGGATACCCGTCGTAGGAGAAGCCGAGCTCGCCCATGAACGAGACGGTGGACAGGAATGACGCGACGAGTGTGCCGGCGACGAGGAAGGTCGGGGCTGCTCGGCCCGCTACGTAGTAGTCAGACTTGTCCTTCACTCTTCGACCGACGACGGCCCCGATGACGAGGTAGAGCAGAAAGCTTCCGAAGATGGCAGCTGCAAACATGTCAGATTCCACCCTTCTCGCTTGGCCGAGACAGCAGATCATTCGGCTGGTCACTCGGTTGGCTGTTCGTCGGAGCGTGTTCAGAGGGTTTGTAGTCTCGACGGATGAGACCGAACCCGATCAGGACGCAGCAGGTCGGTACGACGGCGTACACGACGGAAACTGCAATGGATCCCCACATCAGATGTTCCTCCCTTGGATCAATCAATCGATGGTTGAGGTGGTGCGTAGTTGGTGGTGCGTGTGGGCAGTGACCAATGGTCAGTGGTCAGGTGATTCCTTCGGCGCGCCCAGGAGGACGCGTGCCGTGTGCTGGAGCACCGATTCGATGCGTTCGACGTTCGTGCCGGTCGCTCCAGTGGCGTGGGCGATTTCGAAACCGTCGAGCTGTGCCAACAGGGCATCGATGGCGATCTCGGCATCCAGTTGGGGGACGAAGCTGCCATCGGCGATCCCGGCTTCGACGATGCGTCGGATGACCTGTTTCCAGGCGAGGAAGACTTCATCGAGCAGGTGCCGCAGCTCTTCGTCTCTGGTTGCCGCTGCCACGAATTCGATCCACAGTCGCGTCCGGGTAGAGAAATCGGCGACGTGGAAGAAGTCGTGGAAGGTCTGAGCAAGGCTGGTCCACGGGTCTGTGCCTTCATGGGACGAGGCTCTGACCAAAGCAATGACGTTCTGCGAATGCTGCTGATAGGCGCTGAGGATGAGGTCTTCGCGGGAGTCGAAATAGTACTGAATGGTCCCGACCGAGATGCCTGCGGCTCGCGCGACGTCCTTGAGGCGGATCCCCGAGGTGCCGCGTTCGCTGATCAGCTCCAGAGTCGCAGTGATCACCATGCCCTTACGATCGGCGATCTCCTCTTGCGACAGGGAGGGACGCCCTGTTCGTGCCCCCATCAGGCGCTCACCCGGGCACGGTGGCCAGTGCCGAGGATGAAGTCATTCGCAGCGGTCAGGCCCTCATAGACGGCCTCTTCGACAGTGCGTGGGGCTTTGCAGTCGCCGATGCGCACAGAGGGAGTCCCACCCAGGTCGACCTGCGGGGCCACCGCACGCGGCGCGTGGTTGACGATCGTCGTGGCGATGTCTTCAACCTGAATGACTTCATCACACAGCGTCGACTGCAGGTAGACCGTGTCCTCATCGACTCCCGCGAGGCGGACATCATTGATGAAGCTGACTTTCGACCGAATGAGTTCGGGCATGAGCGCAGTCCGCGTGTACTGCTGGATGCCGGCTCCGGGGAAGTTCGCCGAGGTGGCCAGTGTGACCGGACGTTTGCGAGCAAGCATGATCGCCACACCCAGCCCTGCCCAGTCACCTCTCCAATCGGCGATGAGGACTCCGCCCTGAGGCAGTTCCGGTACGTCGACCAGATACTGCCTTGCGGTCAGGACCAGGGGAGAGTCGACGATCTCATAGTCCGGGTCGCGGTCTGTCGAGCCCGTCGCGAAAACCACGTGGTCGGGGCGCAGCTCGTCAAGATGCGTTGACGAGAATTCCGTTCCGGTGCGGATGTCGACGCCGGCCCGCACCGCCTCTGCGGTCAGGTTCGTCGCGGCGCCGCCGAACTCCGACCGATGCGGCAGCTTCTCCGCAAGGAGAACCTGGCCGCCGAGGGACTTCTCGCGCTCGAGGAGCGTGACGGCTGCGCCAGCTTCCGCCGCCACTGCCGCGGCTTTCAACCCTGCCGGTCCACCGCCGACGACGAGCAGGCGTGACGCTTCTCTGACGGTCGGGCGGGGGAGGAAGGTCAGTTCTCTGCCGGATTCCGGGTACTGGATGCAACTGATGCCCACTCCCTGCTGGAAATGGCCGATGCAGGCTTGGTTGCAGCCGATGCAGGCACGGATCTCGTCCACCGCATCGCGTTGGGCCTTGCTCGCGATCTCCGGGTCGCAGATCATGGCTCGGGTCATGATGCACAGGTCTGTCTGACCCTCGGCGATCGCCTTCTCCGCCTCATGCGGCTGATTGATCCGGCCCGCCACCATCACAGGGCGGTCCGTGAACTTCTTCACCTGCCCGGACAGTCGTCCGAGGTAGGCAGGTTCGTACTGCATCGAGGGGACGATGTGCTGGGCTCCCTGCAGCGTCGACGAGTCCCCGCCGGTGACCGAGATGTAGTCCACCATGCCCTGGTCTTCGACGGCCTTGATGACCTCGAGGACTTCGGTGTCGTTCATGCCGTTGCTGGTGAGTTCGTCACCCGAGATACGGAGACCGACGACCTTGCCGTCTCCCGCGCCTCGGCGGGCGCTGGTGATCGACTCGAGGAGGAACCGCATTCGGTTCTCCGGGGAACCTCCGTACTTATCGGTTCTCGTATTCACCGACGGGTTGATGAATTGGATCGGCAGGTAGCCGTGACTGGCGACGACCTCGACCCCGTCGATGCCGGCTTCGCAGATGAGTTCAGCGGAATGCCCGTAGCCGTCGACGATCTCTTCGATGACCTGTGTCGACAGCGTCTGGGGGACCACGTGGAAGCGTTCCTGGGGTCGGTCGCCGGGCGCCACCGCCTGGGGCGCCATCCCCTGTTCCCCATCCATGACCTCACGGCCGGGGTGGAACAGCTGGGCGACGATTCCGCACCCGTGGCCGTGTACCGCGTCCGCTACTGCCTTGTACCCTTTCGCGGACTCCGGGTCTGTCGCCATGAGCACGTGACTGGTGTAGCGGGCGGTTTCATGTACCCCGGAGACCTGCAGAACGATCAGTCCTGCCCCACCGGCGGCCCGGCGTTCGTGATAGGCGACGAGTTCGGATCCGATGAAGCCGTCATCGGCGAGCATCGTGTCGTGACCGGAGGAGACGATGCGGTTGCGCAGCCGCAGCGGGCCCAGGTCGATCGGGCTGAATAGGTTTGGAAACAGCGAAGACATCAACACCACTCCTCATTGAGCCGGCTCATCACTCGGCAGATTAATATTACGACGATAATAATATTGGGTGAGCGCGATTGCAATGGGTGTTCTGGGGTGGGTGCGGGCTGGTTGAGGCGGGGTTGTCTGGCCCTTCGCAATGGAGAGTGCAGGTCTGTATGCTCGCCTGATTATCTCAAGTTTGGGTAGTCCTGATGTCGGAAATATGAATCAAATTTCTTCCCGATGAGCATCCGCTCGGGCGAAGTCGTTAGTAGCGCGTGTATCTCTTAGGGGCGCCCCCAACGATCGAACATCACCGAATGGACCACGGCTCCGCGCTCCTGCTCTTCCCGCCGAACCATGTAAGCAGTGCGCGGCATCGCGTCAATTCCCGTGACGGCGTGAGCCGTTGAGTAAACCGTTTGGATGAACTTCTCAGCGTACCTCTCCACCAAACCCAGGGCTCGACAATAGCTGACACGAAGTTTAAAAACGATTAGCCTGACCATCCGGTACCGGTCGGAAAGCTCGTGGTACCGACCGAGGGACTGATGCAAAGAAGGGTGACAGCGTGAGTGTCATGCTGCGAGAGCAGCTGGCTCTATGATTGCTTCGTACTCCACTGGTGTCAATCGACCCAACCGGGCTTGTCGACGACGTCGGTGATATGT
>NZ_RHFG01000010.1 GCF_004745485.1 Brevibacterium sp. S22 | reverse complement strand
GGACCCATTTGGTGATGGTGGCTTCGTGGACGCCGAAGTCCTTGGCGATCTGGGCAATTGTTGTGTTCTTGTCGCGGCCCATCACGACGCGGACGACGTCATCGCGGAATTCTTGTGGGTAGGGCTGGGGCATGGTGTCTATCCTTCCAGGCTTGCTTGTGTACAAGCCAGATTAGATGTCACCAAACCCTGCATCAGTCCCCGACGACCAAGTCTTTGCAGGGCCGGCAGTATCCGTGCTCTACGCGCAGACAGTCGCAAACCGCATCGAACACGAACTCGGCATGGCAACACAAAACGAGCAGATCTTTCCAGACGGAATCTCAACCACCGACGAATTGCTGGTTATGTTTACGCCTAGCCCGACCTATCCTCCCGGAGCACCCTGGTCGCATCACTTACACGATTAAAGGTGGGCAGCTCACTAGCCTTTCGCAACGTTATCCATGTGGCAACAAGTTAGCACCAAGCGTCAGGAATCCCGCACTCGATGGATAGGTTAGTCTGCCTTAGCTGAGTCGTACTTCCCAGTTGATCGTGACCGACACATGACCGCTTCCGCCGTGGTCGACGGTGGGCTCTAGACCGACAACCTTGCACAGCACATGACCATGGTTGTTGCGCATCACGCCAATGGAGCCGACGTCAACTCTCACTGATGAACCGCCATAGTCGAGCGCATCGGCGTCGTCAATCTCTGCGAACTCGTTGGCGTAGCGAGCGAGCGCGACTATACCTGCATGACCTCCGTACATGTAAATGGCACTCGCTCCGCAGTTGGTCCAGCGTGTCTGCCACGATGGAGAGCCATCTCCATCGTCGACCTTGATCGTAAAGCGCCCACCATTTTGGGTGAAGTCAAACTTCGCGCCTCCGTTCATTCCGATGCCCTTGGTGAAAACATCAGTAAAGTTGCCTGCCGCTTCCTGAGCGTCCGCTCGTAGGTCCGCAGGGAAGTCACGCACGCTAATGCCAGAGTCCCGGAGGTACTTCCACCCGATCCTATAGATCCGGGGGTTCGGATCGTAACTCCCGATGTGCACGACAGCGATACCTGCTCGTCTGATGAGTTCGGTGCACGGCACTCGATTTGTCTTCAGGTTCGCGCACGGCTCAAGCGTTGTATAGAGAGCCGTTCCGCTCACGTCAATGTCGGCTTCAGCAGCTTTAATAATTGCGACTTCCTCGGCGTGAAGATTCGGGCGTTCGCCCTTGTGCCCTGTCGAAAGCACTTCACTCTCACGTGCAAGGACTGCACCAACTCGGGCGTTCCCGACTGAGCGTAGCGCCTCTTGGACTGCAGCCGACGCATGAGCACGATCATTCTCTTCTGGCACCGTCGTCCTTCCTTATCAGCTATGACGCTTCTGTCCTTGCACAGCCTGGTTGCTGACATTTTGGACGAGGCTTCCCACTGCGTCCTGGCCTGTGGGCCTCCCAGATAGCATCCATGTCCTGGTCCTTGAGCGCAGTTCGCATGAGTGCGAGGGCATTATCGGAATACCTAGAGTGCTTTTGCGAGCCAAACTCGAACACGTGCACGAAATCTGGACTAGAGTCGATGCCTAAATGCGTGCGCAGGGCTGTGGCTCTAGGTCGCGTGATCCTGAGCTTGTCAGCCAGCTCGAAGGGCGACCAGTGGAACTTTTTCTGCAAGTCCACCTCTCGTACAGCCGCTGCGTCCAACTCGTCGGCGGTTCCGTCGCGGACCAAACGTACGGGCAACGCCTCGGACTGTTTGACGATCTTGACCTTCACCGTAAGTCCTTCACCGGACACGTCGGCCGCAAGCGGGCTCAATTTCGGGAAGACCTGATCCCGTCTTCGGCTGGACTTGATGCCTTTCTCCACCCGGTCAACATCGGAGTCACTCACTATCACGTCCTCGCCAAGGTGGGCCTCAAGCGCAAGGAGAGTACGAATCTTTGCGCGTGCGTCACCACGAGCCCGACGTCCCGGTTGCAGTAATTCAGCGATGTTGGCGTATTCGCGATCCACGAGGGTGAGCAAGTCCTGCGGCGGCTCTGTGGACACTGGAAGTACACGATTGGGTAGATAGTCGGCTAGCCGCTCGTCGAAAGCACGGAACAGCAACTCGTCGAACAGTGTGACGGCTGCGCGTGCGTGGAGATAGAGCAGGCCCTCAGAGACGTCGTTGAACCAGTGCTGCTGGTCGTCGCGAAGAGCGTTGACGGCCCGAAGTGTTCCTGCCTCATCTTGAGTGACCTTGAGCCCAGCCAGCTGGCTTGCCTGGTTGATGGCTGCCTCGAATCCGATGCTGCGGCCCGACTTCTTGTCGAACACCTTGGCCCTGCCTTGAACAAGAGCAGACTTGAGCAGCATCTCGAACGCGTGTTGCAGGTGGAGAAGCACAACTGTGGTTCGCCCGTCTTCTTGTGGGCTATTGAAAGCGGTCATGGCCGTTCGCATAGACGACAGTGCCTTAACGTGCAGTGTCTTAGCGGTAGCTCTCATGCCATTATCTTGCCTCAGGGATACAACCCCCGCCAGTGGGCCATTTCACGTCCTCAGTTGAGGGTATAGACCTGGCCTTCCGGTGTCGACGGTGCCCGGTCAGCGGTCGATGTTCGCGGTGAGGGCTCCGACGAGGGTCAGGGCCATGGCGATGGCCAGGGCGATCGCCGAGGCGATGAAGGCGGCGACGATGTTCTCGGCCAGGGCTGCCGCGACGAGTGCGGGGCCGGCGATCTGACCGATGCTGTACCAGGACGTCAGCTTCGCCGAGGCGTTCGTGACGCCCATCTGCGTACCGATGCCGATCGTCATCATCACCACTCCGATGAAGGTGAAGCCGAAGAGAGCCGCCGCGATGATCAGCACGGCCGGGGTCGAACCGAAGACGGCGAGCAGGGCGCCGAAGACCTGCAGGCAGTAGCAGACGGTGAGCGCCTTGACCGTTCCGATCCGAGAGGCGACCGCCGACCAGGTCAAGGGAGAGGCCGCCGTGGCGATGCCTGCGATGAGCCACGTCGAGGCGGCCGCGGTGGCCCCGAAGACGGGACCGGCGAGGACGACGAGGTAGGTGCCGATGATGATGTAACCGCCGCCTTGGAAGAAGTACCCGGTCGAAAGGATCGCCATGGCTCGGCGACGGTTGGCATCGAACGGGGTGGGGGAGGAATCGTGGGTGGCATCGGTTGGGGGAGCCACCTCGGCGGGGGTCTTTTTTGTGGTCGGGACCCGAGAGGGGATCGGCCAGGTCCAGGCGATGACGGTGAACGCGGCGGACACGGCCGCGCAGATGAGCCACAGCTGACGCCAGTCGGCGACGTTGCCGGCGACCAGCACGATGGCTCCGGAGACGAGGATGCCGAAGCCGACCCCGCCGTAGGAGATGCCGCCGTCGCGGGGCTTGCGGGAGTTCGCGGGGATCCGTTGAGTCACGCACACGAAGATCAGCCCCGAGGCGATCCCGGCGATGGTGCGGATGCTGCCCTGCCACAGCAGGTTCGGCGTCAGTGCCACCGCAGCCAATCCGAGAGTGGAGACGATGAGACTGAGGCGGTAGACGAAACGGTTGGGTTCGACCCAGCCGCGGGCGATAACGAGGGTGCCGATGAAGTAGCCGACGTAGTTCAGGGTCGCGATCCACGCCCCGGGTGCCGAGCTCCAGTGGAGGGCCGCGACCATGAGCGGCAGCGCTGGCGTGTAGAAGAACCGGCCCATGCCCATCGCGACCGACATGCCGAGGCCGCCGCGGATGGGGGTGAGGCCTGAAGTCGTGGTCACGGATGTGATCCTTCCGGTCGGGGTCAATGGCGGACACGGGCGAGTCGCCGACAGTCACCTTATGCTCTCTCGGACACGAACAACGATGCCACCACCAAGTTTCGGGCGGGACCGAAGGATGATGACGTCGGCGCGGGGAGCGGTGACCGGGCAGTCATTTCAATTGCGGTGCATGGCGCGGAGGTGCTAATGTCACTTCAGATTATTAATAATCTATGGAATGCGTCCGCGGAGTACTTTCCCGGCGACCGCTTCGCGAGTGCTTCGGCGATATAGGACAAGGAAGTCTTCACAGTGAATGAACTCATTTCCCACGAAGCGTGGGTGATCATCTCGGCGGTACTCGCGATCGGTCTCCTGCTGCTCCTCATCATTCGATTCAAATGGCAGGAGTTCTTGGCACTCCTGACGACGTCGATCATGTTTGGCATTGCTGTAGGAACCGATCCGAACGAGCTGCTCGAATTCATCGTTGACGAGATGGGTGCCGAACTTGGCCAGCTGGCACTGGTCATCGGTCTCGGGTCCATCTTCGGCATGATGCTGCAGCGCGCGGGAGCCGCCGAGAGGATCGCCCGCACGCTTGTCGACAAGCTCTCGGACTGGCGGATTCTCGTCGGCCTCTGCGTGGCCGGGTTCCTTGTCGGAACTTCGGTCTATATCGACGTCGCAATCGTCATCCTGCTGCCCATGCTCTACCAAGTCGCTGAACGGACCGGAAAGTCACTGCTCTACTTCGGCATTCCGCTCTGCGCCGGTTTGAGCACGGCCTACACGTTCATGCCGCCGGCTCCTGGACCCCTTGCAACCGCTGGGCTGATGAAGGCAGACATGGGCCTGGTCATCCTCTTCGGTGTCATCTGCGGTGTTCCGGCGATGCTTATGGCTGGGCCGATATTCGGCCGCTTCATCGCTAAGCGCATCTATGTTCCTGCTCCCGCCGGTGGAATTGCGGGCATCGTCGCTGCGGGGGAACCCTCTGGCGAAAGGCCCGAGCCCTCCGGTTCGGCTGGTGGAGGTGTCGACGACGGTTCGGAGGCAGCCACGACCGTTGAAGGCGAAGGGGCATCACTGCTGACGATCGACGATGAGCGCAGCCTGCCGAGCCTCACCTCGGTGATCGTGGCATTGCTGCTGCCGCTCATTCTCATCGTCATCGGCACAGTCGGTCGCCTCCTCGGCGGCGGCGTCGGTGGAGCTTTCGAATTCATCGGCAACCCTGTCATCGCTCTTCTCATCACCTGCTTGGTCAGCCTGTTCTTCTTCGGGCTTCGGCGTGGGGTGCCCAGAGTGGAAATCCAGGGAATTGCCACCTCGGCGCTGGGGCCAGCGGGACTGATCATTCTCGTCACCGGGGCGGGAAGCGTGTTCGGGGCGGTCTTGGTGGACTCTGGGCTCGGAGACACCCTGTCGGCCTTCATGAAGGATGCCAGCGTCCCGCTGGTGGTCTTCGGATTCATCGTTGCATCGGTCATGCGCATTTCCCAGGGCTCGGGCCTTGTCGCCATGGTCACCGGAGCTTCATTCTCGGCACCCCTGGCCGAGGCCCTCAGCGCCAGTCCCGCCGTCGTCGCGCTTACCTGCATCGCGATCGCCTGCGGAGGTGCCGGATACTCACATGTCAATGACTCCGGATTCTGGATGGCCAATCGGTACTTCGGGATGTCGGTGGCCAACACCCTCAAGACCTGGACTGTGATGAAGACGATCGTCGCACTGACGGGGTTCGCCATGGTTATCATCGTGAGTCTGTTCATCTGATGCCGATGCTTGCGTGTCATACTGGAACCGGTAGGGTCCTGAAAAATTCAGGAGCAGTCGAGTGGGAAGGGAATCGTGTCCCGTTGACTCACTCGTCGACCGCAGAGGCTGTCGACGGCGTTGCCGGCACGCTGAAAGACGAGATCCTTATGGGACGATTACCTGCCGGGCAGAGGATGACCGAGGATCAGCTCATTGGTCGTTTCAATGTCAAGCGGCATATTGCGCGTTCAGCTCTTCACTCCCTTGTCGATCAGGGCCTCGCCGAGCGGTTGCCGAACGCCGGTGTGTCGGTGAAGTCCTTCGGGGTTCAAGAGGTGCGCGATCTGTACGAGACTCGTATCTTGCTCGAGTCGAACGCGGCGAAGCTCATCAAGTTGCCGGTCGGCGCTGAGGATCTCGAAGATGTCATTCGGGCGAAGGAGGACCATCGGGCAGCTGCGGAGGCGGGTGAGCCTCTGTCGATCATCGAGGCCAATGACCGCTTTCACTCTGCTGTATTCGCTCTGACCGGCAATATTGTCCTCGGTGATGCAATCAGGCTTTATGCTCAGAAAACTGCAGCGATCCGATTCCTCAATGTCTCGTCGAGATCGAAGATGAAACGTTCCGTTGAGGAGCACGCGATGATCGTAGCGGCATTGAAAGGTTCGGACTCGGACAAGCTCGTGCAACTGTGTGCAGACCATCTGCGACCAACTCGCGACGCTTATCTCGGTGTCGACGAATAGCTGACGCACACAGGTGCGGTTGTGGCTCGGGGTTTCCTGTAGCGACTTATTATTAATAATATCTAGAAGGAGAGATGAGTGTCTGAGAATACAGGGCTGCGTTCCGGTCTGACTGATTACGGAGACGTCGGCTTTTCGGAGTTCCTCCGAAAGGCATTCATCAAAGGCGCCGGCTACACGGATGAGGCACTGGATCGGCCCGTCGTGGGCATCATCAACACGTCTTCAGGATTCAACCCTTGCCACGGCAACGTCGATCAACTGATCGACGCAGTCAGTCGTGGAGTGATGATGTCGGGTGCACTGCCCATCGCCTTCCCGACGATCTCCATCCACGAGTCGTTTTCGCAGCCGACGTCGATGTTTCTGCGGAACCTCATGTCGATGGATACCGAAGAGATGATCCGGGCTCAGCCGATGGATGCTGTCGTACTCATTGGCGGGTGCGATAAGACGGTGCCCGCCCAACTGATGGGAGCCGCCTCGGCGGGTATTCCCGCGATTCAGCTCGTGACTGGACCGATGCTTTCCGGCGGGCATCGCGGCACGGTGGTCGGAGCATGCACCGACTGTCGGCAGTTCTGGGGCAAGTATCGTGCGGATGAGATCGACCAAGATGAAATCGAAGAGGTCAACTCGCGCCTGGTCGGATCTGTAGGTACCTGCACTGTCATGGGAACCGCCTCCACTATGGCTTGCGTCGCAGAGGCGATCGGCGCTGCCTTGCCAGAATCGGCGACGGCGCCAGCAGTGACAGCCGACCGGATGCGCATTGCCGAACAGACAGGTGCTCGCGCCGTTGAACTCGCTGAGGAGGGCCTCACCCTCGACAAGGTCGTCACTGCAGAGTCGATCACCAACGCCTTCAGGGTCGTCCATGCAATCGGAGGTTCGACAAACGCTGTGGTGCACCTCGCGGCGATTGCAGGGCGTCTCGGTTACACGCTCGACCTCGAAGCCATCGACACAATCGGACGTGAGACTCCAGTCCTCGTCGATCTCAAACCGTCGGGGGAGGGATATATGGAAGACTTCCACCGGGCTGGAGGACTGCCCGCTGTGATGCGCGAGATTAGTCATCTGCTGGAAGCTGATGCGCTCACGGTGACCGGGCGCACGATCGGCGAAGAATTGGAGAATGCGCGAGAGTCTTATGACCACCAGGTGATTCGCACCTTGGACAACCCTGTTGCGGCCGTAGGGGGAATCGCAGTTTTGCGCGGCAACCTTGCCCCCAAGGGTGCGATCCTCAAATCGTCGGCGGCCTCGAAGGAACTGAGCGAACATACCGGACGCGCGGTGGTCTTCGAGAACAGCAAAGACATGGCCGAAAGAATCGACTCCGACGCTCTCGACGTCGCGGCCGATGACATCATCGTTCTCAAGAACATCGGCCCTGTCGGTGCTCCCGGAATGCCCGAGGCAGGCTACATCCCCATTCCCCGTAAACTCGCCCGCGCCGGGGTCAAAGACATGGTGCGTATTTCAGACGGTCGGATGTCGGGGACAGCGTTCGGGACGATCGTCCTTCATGTATCTCCCGAATCGGCAGTTGGCGGCCCGTTGGGCGCTGTGCGCACTGGGGACCGGATAAGACTGTCGCTGGAAGAGCGTTCAATCGAGTTGCTCATCAGCGACGAGGAACTCGCCACGCGACTGGAGCAGGCAGTCCCGCACGTCGCTGAGGGCGCTGAACGCGGATATCGCAAACTCTACGTCGACGAGGTCACGCAGGCGGAAGAAGGACTTGACTTCCGTTTCCTCCAAGGAGTGTCAGGAAAGGGTACTGCTCCTCTGGCGAAATGAAGTCTCTGGTTGGCCCGAGTAATTGACGGCAGCCGGATTCGAGGTCGCAGTCTCAACTTGATTCTGTGGTGGTCCCGCCGCCTACGTTGTGACCATCAGCTCTCCATTGTATGACCGCCAGCCTCCGGGTTCCCACTGTGGAAGTTGTTGATTCTGCGGGGACAGGGCAGAGTTATTGACGTGAACCTCAGGAGGAGTATCCAGGGCGGCGTTGTGGCGCTCGCCCTTGTTCTGTCGGGGTGTTCGTGGTTCGATTCGGACGGGTCATCACCGTCTGGTCAGTCGCCGGAGCCGAGCCCGACGCCGACTGAGTTTGAGCAGTCGTTTGCTGGTGACGTCTCCGGCGAGGAGGCCACGGTCACCGTTGGTGATGACCAGACCGGCGCCGCTTTTGCCGCGGACAACATCGGGGTCTCCTTCGAAGCCACCGACCTCGCCGATCCCCGGCTGGATCCGGCGGAGTCCAATCTCGACGAGCAGCTGAAGTCACTCGGGTCGCCGGCGCTGCGGTTCGGCGGCAATGCCCTCGACCGGAGGACCTTCTGGACATCGGAAGGGGAGACGCCGAAGCACGACGAAGAGGTCACGGTGACCCCTGATGATTTGAAGAGGCTGAAGAAGCTCGTCGATGCCACCGGCTCCACGGTCACCATCGGCATCCCGCTGGGCACCTATGATCCGGAACGCGGAGCGGACATGGCCGCGCATGCGGTCGACATCCTCGGCGATTCTCTTGTCGGTCTGGCAATCGGGAACGAACCGAACGGCTACACCGTCGAGGATGTGCCCGACGGTGCTGTTCGCGGCAAGGGGTGGAACGAGGACAAATACGTGGGTCAACTGGAGGCGTACGCCAAGGCCATTCATGCGAAACGCCCCGAGGCGCCCATCATCGGCCCCGATGTCTACGACGGGGCGTGGATGACGGCCTTCGCGGAGTCGGATGTGAAGAAGAAGACGGCGATCTCGCAGCACTGGTATCAGCTCTACGAATGCGACTCCACGAAGGTGCCCGGCCGCGGACCACAGGCGGCGAACCTCATCGACACCGTGGCGAAGGAGGCGGCGAAGAAGAACCTCGGCATCGGCAAGGACAAGGCGGACGCGGCAGACCTGCCGCTGTGGTTGGAAGAGACCGGGCCGACGAGCTGCCCAGGTACGAACGACACCTCGCTGACGAACGCCTCGGCGCTGTGGGCGGCCGACTACACGCTCTATGCGGCCACGCTCGGCGTCGAACGCATGGCCATGCACTCGATGCTCGGCGCCTGCAACGGGGGAGCCCCGATGTCGCTCATCTGCGACCCGGCCGACCACGGGGACCGATCGAATGCGTTCCAGGCGCGGCCGAACATGCTCGGGCTGCGTCTGCTTGCGCCCAGTGTCGGTGGGGAGTTTACTGAGACTTCGGTTTCCGGTGGTGGGAATATGACCGCTTACACCGTGGTCAAGAATGACGGTCGCACGCTGGTGACGACGGTGATCAATGCCAATGATGCTGATTCGGTGGGCGGGAATCCTGTGACGGTGAAGATGCCGTTGGGGTTCTCTGTTGATTCGGCCTCGCAGGTGTATGGGGCGTCGAATGATGTGAAGAGCGCGACGCAGGTGGTGCCTGCTAATCCGTTGCCTGATGATGTGCCGTTCAGCGGGGATGGGGCTTCGGAGTCGGCTGGGGCCTCGGGTGCGACGAGCGCGTCTGCTGGTTCCAGTGCGTCGGCCTCTCCGAGTGACGGGGCGGGGGATGGAACGCTCCGGATCGACCTTGCGGGGAGCTCGGTGACGGTGTTTGTGATGTCGAAGGGGTGAGCATCCCAGGCTTACCGCAGGCGGATGCCGCAGTAGCGCTGGGCAAGGGCAAGGTCGGTGTCATTGGGATCGATCGCGTCCTTGCCAACGACTTGTAGCTGGGGTGTTGATTGGTTGCGATCGTCGCTCATCCAGTGGGCCCAGCAGACCCCCGAACCGGCCGATGACGATCCATGTTTAGAGAGGAATTCGATGCCCAACGGCTTGGTGTCGTCATCGAGGACTACCTGATCGCGTAGAACTTCGGCGATCGCCGACGTTAGATTGCGATCATCGCCCGTGAGGTGTGACATGGTCAAGGGCTCATGCAACATGGTGAGACGGTCTGCGAACTTCTCGGACAGCGCAGCGATGGTTTCGGAGGCCGTCGCGTCGATCCACCAACCAGTGGGGAACTGAATGGTGTAGATCGCTCGATTTGTGTGAAAGTTCGTGGGGAGCCAGCCGGCATCCTCCTTTCCTAGTTGATCCCATTCTGTGACAATGTCGGTCCACAGCTCGTCGACGTCTCTTTCCAGAGCTTCGGCAAGGGGGACCAAAGCTCGGCGACGTTCGCCGATTTCTTGACGGTAAGGAGCCAGCAGTTCCATGAAAGCGGTTGCCTTCTCAGCACATGCGTAGATGGTCCGTCCTACGGTGTCGAACCTGCTCCATCCTCCGCGACTCTCCGATTCTCCACGAGGTGGAGGATCGAGTGGGCCGCGAGTTTCGTTTGCTACGCGCACGGAAGATTCGGGTGTCAAACTCAGCCCAAATCCGGTTCGTCTGCAGGTGCGCTTGCGGGGGCTCACCATGGGGCGAGTTCAACCGTTGAAAGAATCGTCGACGAGAGCGGTGGCTGCATCGGCGACCTGGCGAAAATGACCATTTCTGATCGCATTGACAGGGGTGTCGTATTGCAGCCAAGGGTTGGCACCGATGAACCACATCCGTGCCACATCTTCACCTTCGGCTTCAGAGACTCTTTGCCACTGTTCGTAGGCAAAGATCAGGCGTGTGACGCTGTCTTGGCGCGGTTGCGGCCCGTGTGCCTTGGCCCACTTGTGAGAGGACTTAGCGTCTGCTGCGCCCGCCAACGCAGAAACCAGAGTGCCGCCTAGCGCGTCATTGAGCCGCTGCGCGATCTCACGGCTGTCTACAGTAATGGCACGACGATAGGCCGAGTTTTCGTTTGTTCCTGAGCGTGCCGACGAAGCTACGGGGGTCATGTCGGCCTCCCTTCCATGCGAACTAGTTTCAATTCTAGCTCCGCCTGCTTCCTTCGTGCCATAGATATACCATTTAAAAACTACTTGAATACCACCATAATGTGAGGTAATCAGCTGCGTTCGGTATGTCCACGAGGCTGCATCACAGTAAGGGGAGATGAGAAAACACCATCGGCGGCGGTCTCGAAACAGGACCGGTTCGCGACAGTATCGGCTTGGGCTGTTTTGCAACGTGAGGTTCGAACACATACCGACTCTGAAGCTTGCCTTGGACTGACGGAAGCCGTTTCAACGCATCGTGGGTCTGGGCTACAGGTTGCGACAAAGAGATGGGTACATAGGGCACTTCTTGTGAGAGATTTGTTAGAGCCGAGAAGGATGAACAGCGTACGAGCTCAAATTGCTACGCCATGGCCTCGTGGGAAGAGCAGCATATCCTGACTTTCACAACTAGGTGCTGCTTCCGCGACTCTATTTGTATTTGCGCTGGTCACGAGGTCGGGGATTCTGTTGGTGGGACACTAATCGGCTGTCTACGATGGGGTTATGTCGCCTCGTCTACGGAAAGTCACCACCGGTTCCGGGGCTACTGCCGTGCAGATCGTGCGCAAACACCGTGGCAAAGTCACGGTCCTTGAACACCTGGGATCGGCTCACACAGAAGCAGAGCTGACAGCTCTGTTGACCGCCGGGGAAGAGAAGCTCGCTGACTATGGGGCGGCCGAACAACTCGAACTCGAACTGGGCCTACCCACCGATTCTGCTGAACCACCACGAGCACGAACCGTTGTGGGCTCACGGTCATCCGTCCTCATCGACGCCATCACCCAGTCGTGGAAGAGACTCGGCTTCGGCGAGGTGATCAACGATAATGCTTTCTTCCACCTCGTGCTGGCACGACTTGTTGAACCCGCGTCGAAAGTCGACAGTCTCCGTGTTCTTGCGGAGCTCGGTATCGAGTCACCGCATCACAACACGTTCTTCAACTGTCTAGGACGGGCCAACGAGCGCGACTACCGCGGGAAGATCGCAGACAAATGCTTCGCCCACAGTGTTGCCACCACCGGCATCAGCCTGCTGCTCTATGACGTCACGACGCTCTATTTTGAGGCTGAGAAGGAAGACGCTCTGCGCCAGGTTGGGTACTCGAAAGAACGCCGTGTCGACCCGCAGATCGTCGTCGGGCTCCTCGTCGACCGGACTGGGTTCCCACTCGAGATCGGGTGCTTCGAAGGGGCGAAGGCAGAGACTCACACGATCATTCCCGTAATCAAAGCCTTCCAAGACCGCCACCACGTCACAGACATGGTCGTCGCTGCCGATGCCGGGATGCTCTCAGCCAAGAATCTGAAGGAACTCGATGATGCCGGTCTGCGGTTCATCGTCGGATCCCGGCAGACGAAAGCCCCACACGATCTGGCGACCCATTTTCGGTGGAATGGTGAGTACACCACCGATGGGCAGATCATCGACACGATCACCCCGAAGGGTGTGAAGCGACTCGACCCGGATCGGGTGAAGAAGAGACGCGAACCCGTCTGGTCGGCTGAGGAGCATCCGGATGCGTGGCGGGTGGTGTGGCAGTACCGGCGCAAACGTGCGATGCGTGACGAGCAGACGCTGAACCTGCAGCGTAACCGGGCATTGGCGATCATCGATGGAGACAAGCCGGCGAAGAAGGCCCGGTTCGTCAAGGTTACGGATGAGGAGAAGGCCTTCGATGAGAAGGCTTACGAACGGGCCATGAAGCTGACCGGGTTCAAGGGTTACGTGACAAATATTCGGGCCGGGACTATGTCGGCTGCTGAGGTGATCAGCAGTTATCACGACCTGTGGCATGTCGAGCAGTCTTTCCGGATGTCGAAGACCGACTTGAGGGCCAGGCCGATCTTTCACCGGAAGAGGGATGCGATCGAGGCGCACTTGACGCTCGTGTTCACCTCCTTGGCCGTATCGCGGTTCATGCAGGAGGCGACTGGCGCGTCGTTGAAGAAGATCATCACGAGTCTGCGGCCATTGCGAGAGTTCACTGGCCGTGTGGGTGGCCAAGACATCACCTTCGATCCCGAGGTCACTGGTGAGGCGAGAGAAATCGCGGTAGAGCTACTGCCGGACAAATTCTCGGGACACTAAAATTGTGAAACTCAGGTCAAATTGCTACGCCATGGCCTCGTGGGAAGAGCAGCATATGAATATCATTCCAAGAATTTCTAAGACTCAGTCGGATCTGCTGGGCAACTATGTTTACGTCTACTACGACACAGAGACCGAGGAGCCATTTTACATTGGCCGAGGCAGGGGGAACCGGGTTCTCTCTCACGCAAAGTCCAGTCATAACGACTTGGTCCGTGACCGCATCGAACGTGAAAAATACGACTTCGACATTCTCGCCTACGGTCTTGACGATGAAACTGCAAAGAAGGTCGAGGCCGCTGCCATCGACCTCATCGGTATTGACAATCTGTTGAATAAATCACGTGGCAGCGGAGCAACCAAGTATGGGCGCGTCAACGTGCGAACCCTTCTCCGTTCAATTGCCTCAGAAGATATCACTGAGGTGCATCACAACCTCATAGTCGTTTCAATTAAACAAACATACGAGCAGTACGGCGACGACATACAGGCGCTCCACGAATCGACGCGAGGGGTCTGGTGGGGGATAAGCAGTGAAAAGGCTGATCAGGCGGAGTACGTCGTCGGTGTAGTCGAAGGACGCGTCGTCTACGTGATGACTGTAGCCGCGTGGCTTCCAGCTGGTTCTACAGAATATTTCGTACGTGGTGACAACACGGTTGAGGGACGTATTGAGTTCGTCGGGCGCACGGCCAGCGAAGATATTCAGGATCTTTATCTGGGACGTCGTATTCGGGCTGGGGAGAGTCCGATGTACTACGGACCGTTCCACGACAAGGTCTTCCTGGTAGACAGTGAGTGGCGCGCGGAAGAATGACCCCTAGTTTCTGACTGTCTGGTGGTTGCAGGTTTCGTCTCGACACTGATCCCGTGTCCGAACCGCAGCAGGCGGCAAACATCTGTGATCGAGCTAGGTCGCTCTGGGGCAACAGATATCCCTCGCGTGAGAGAGTCTGCAAGTCAACGATCCTTGTCGAGCAAACGCCCATCAACGACGGCCAGTGCACGTGCGATGCCAGGCCAGAGCCACCTCGTCGAGGGGAGACGAAACACCACGGGTGCCGGCATCCTCACGATGAGGACGACGGCACCCGTGGTGGTGTGAGTCGGGATGGCTCGAAGGTCAGTTCCCGATCGTGGCCTTCGCCTGACCATCGGCGGCCATTGTGTTGTGCGGATCAGGCAGGGCCACGTCCGCCTCGGGGGCGTTCGTCGACGCACCGTGAACGTCGGGCTCGAGCGAGAGCTCGTCGAACGGCGACAGACCGGACAGCGTGTTGCGGGCGTGGTCGAGGTCGATCTCGTTGGTCCATTTGCCGATGAGCAGGGTGGCCACAGCGTTGCCGGTGAAGTTCGTCAGCGCACGGCACTCGGACATGAACTTGTCGATGCCGACGATGACGCCCATTCCGTCGAGCAGCTCGGGACGGTGCGACTGCAGACCGGCGGCCAGCGTGGCCAGGCCCGCACCGGTGACTCCGGCGGCACCCTTGGACGCGATGATCATGAACACGAGCAGTGAGATCTGCTCGGGGATCGACATCGGCATGCCCATAGCCGAGGACACGAACAGCGACGCCATGGTCAGGTAGATTGCGGTGCCGTCGAGGTTGAACGAGTAGCCGGTGGGCACCGTGATGCCCACGACCGGCTTCGAGACACCGGCATGCTCCATCTTCGCGATCAGGCGCGGCAGGGCCGATTCGGACGACGAGGTGGAGAAGATGAGCAGGAACTCACGACCCAGGTACTTCAGCAGCAGGAAGATGTTCAGCCCGGTGACGATCTTGAGCAGACCGCCGAGGACGATGACGATGAACAGCGCACAGGTGAGGTAGAAGGCACCCATGAGGGTCGCCATCGCACCGATCGCAGCCCAGCCGGTCTTGCCGACGACCGCGGCGATCGCACCGAAGGCACCGACGGGAGCGGCCCACATGATCATCATCATGAGCTTGAAGACCACGGCCTGGATGTGCTTGATGCCGGTCAGCACCGGCTCGCCGGCCTTGCCCATCGACTGCAGAGCGAATCCGACGAGGAGTGCGAGCACGAGCGTCGGCAGGACCGGGATGTCACCGGGGATGAGGCTCATGAGGAAAGCGACCGTGCCGCCTTCGTCACCGCCTCCGCCGGACTCTTCGTACGGGGTCAGGTGGAGTCCGTCGCCCGGGTGGATGAAGTTGCCGACGACGAGGCCGATGACCAGGGCGAAGGTCGCCATGACCAGGAAGTAGATGAGCGCCAGTCCGCCGACCTTGCCGACGGTGGCTGCCTTCGCCACAGACCCGACGCCGAGGACGATGGTGCAGAAGATCACCGGGGCGATGATCATCTTGATCAGGGCCACGAAGGCCGTGCCCAGGGGTTCGAGGGCAATGCCCGCGTCGGGCGCGATGAGCCCGATGGCGGCACCGGCGAACACGGCGACGATGACCATGATGTAGAGCCAGTGAGTGCGATCCTTCTTCCGCTGCGGGGCGCCCTGATCGGTTGCCGCTGCGGTGGCGTTGCCCGTGTTGGCGGACCCGCCTTGCTGTTGTGGCGACGTTGCCATGTTTCCTCCAAATGGTTTCCGCGTACTCACCCGTCGGTGGGTGCGAACGCGCGCGACTGCTGGCCGCGGTGGTGATGTACCCGACAACTGTGCCAGTCGGTGTGACGGGTGTCTCGGTTGCGTTCATAGTGTTCACAGACACAGTTCACGGCTAATGTGGAGCCGTAAGGACTCACCTGAAGAAGGAGCACATCCGTGAAGATCAGCACCGCACTTCTGCGCGCAGTTCCCGGCGCGTTCATCCTCAACTCGGGCATCGGCAAGCTCGGCCTCGATGAGGAATCGGCCGCCGGCCTCCAGCAGATGGCCGCCAATGGTGTGCCCATGGTCGAGAACCTCACCCCAGCCCAGTTCGGGAAGTTCCTCTCCTACGGTGAGATCGCCGTCGGCTCCGCCCTGCTCCTGCCGTTCGTGCCCACCCGCATCGCCGGTGCCGCACTGACGACCTTTGCTGCCGGTCTCGTCGCGAACTACTTCTCCATCGACTCGATGACCCAAGACGACGGCATCCGCCCCTCCGAGGACGGCACCGCCGTGGCCAAGGACACCTGGCTGGCCGCGATCGGCCTCGCCCTCCTCATCTCCGGCGGCTCTAAGAAGTGACGGATTCCCCGGTCCCACCTCGGCGGGGCCGGGCCCGGTTCCGTCTGAATCGCTCAGGAATTGCTTCACACGTGTTTGAGTGTGAAGTAGAGTGTGAAATGTGACCCATAATCTGCCGCACCCAAAAACAGAGCGAGCCGAGTTGAAGAATCCGCCGCTCGCTCGCGTTCTAGCGCAGATTCGATGGCCAGATCTGACGACCTTCGACCTCGATCAGGCGGCCTCTCGTATTGTTGAAGATCTCGGCACTGTCTATCCGTTCAAGCGCGAGGAGACAGAAGTCGAGGTTCTGTTCAATCAATCCGGGGGTGCTCAGGAACAACGCCGAGGCAGGATAATGCGCTTCTTCTCTGGAGACGAGAAGTGGAGTCTGTCAGTTGGCTTGAACTTCCTAGCCCTGGAATCTACCGATTATACGAATCACAATGATTTTGTGGATCGTTTGCTCGCTGGACTCGACGCAGTGACGGAGTGCGCGGCCATCCCCCGCTTCAGCAGGATCGGCTATCGGTATACGAATCGAATTGTCGGTCAAGCAGATTTGAGTCTCTTGGAAAAGCACTTCGTCCCTGCCGTTCTTGGCGGGCACTTGGCCTCTCCCGAGAACGCAGATTTGGTCCACAGCATGACTGAGTCCGTCTATCGGGTGGAACCGTCCTTTCTGTTGGTGCGTTCAGCTCGGCTGGGTGCAGGGCAACCGATTGACCCCACCCTGTCTCCGGTTGACGAGCCGAGCTGGATTCTCGACCTGGATGCATACGAAGAGGGGCGACTGGACAGTGCACGAGCGACGGTTCAATCAGAGCTGAACCGATTGTCCGGAATCGCCTCAAATCATTTCAGAACTGTGGTGACTGATCGTTTCTACGAGAGGTACGACTCATGACCGCTACCGACTTCTCCAGAGAAGAGCTCTTCCTTACACGAGGCTTGAGCCTGGCGACGATGTCCATTTCTGGGACGTCGATTCCAGTCATGACCGTTCATGACGATGATTCAATCTGGGCGGATGCCAACAGCCGTCTGCACCCGTCGAACAGCTCAGTCGACACGGCAGCCAAGGTCGAGTCGCCGGTTCCGGGTCATGCTGAAATCGAGTCCACTGCAGACCTCGTCAAACAGATCAAGACTCGCGGGTCGTACACCTGGGACCAAGTTGCCAAGCTCTTCGGAGTCTCCCGACGCACAGTCCACCTGTGGGCTTCGGGCGGGAAGATATCGGCCGCGAATGAGGAAGCGCTCGGTCGGGTGATGAAGCAGATCGAAGCGATCGAAGATGTCGGCGACCCGGGCAGCAGGCTTCGGTTCCTCTCTCTGCTCGATCAGCAGCGTTCGCATCACGCGTCCACTCCCACGGACGTCAATAGACCAGCTTCGACCTACTCTCCGGAGCCCTAGCGGGTCATGGGCAAGGACTACTTTCAGGACCTGCGGCAAGGGAGCGTCGTCCAATACACGGGGCAGGCCGACCTCCATGGCGCGCACGTGGTCGTATCGCAGACCTGTGATGTCGTCCTTGCCAAACGTGAGTACCTCCAGCTTGCTCCGCTGATCGCGCTGGAGGGATCCGAGCGCAGGCAGGCTCTCAAGCATGAGAACCCACGGTATGCGCGAGTGGGCCAAGGCGAAGACTGCTCGTTCGCTGATCTGGCTCGGATCGTCAGTGTGCTCAAAGACGAAGTCCTGGATGTGCCTACGGTCCCTGGGTATGAATTCGCCACAGATGATGACGAGCGGGACTTCGGGCTGGCGGTCGGTCGTTGGTTCGGTCGGTTTGCCGTGCCTGACGAGGTTCACTTCTGGCTGGCGCCCCTCCAGAAGCTGGTGAGAAGCAAGTACGACAAACCAGCATCGCCGATCGGCCGAGTGCTCAATCATGTCTCGGAAATTCGGGTGGAGTCCAATGATTGGAACTCGCCCGGCATGCAGCTGACTATCCACGTCATCGTCGCAGCAGGCAGGCTGCCTTCTCTTCCTGACGAAATCGCAGAGCCACCAGACCAACGACGCCTGCCTACCGATGCCAATTCGTTGGCCGAGAAGATCGACGAGTCGGGGCCTGGAGATGACCCGTTCTATGCGAATGCTCTCTGGACAGGGCTCGCCGAGGCTCTTGCCGCTAAGTGCGATCCGGGCAAAGCCGGAGAGTCTGAGGCCGTCAGCGACGCAGTTTCGGAGGTCATCGGCGAGGTCTACTCCGATGATGAATTTCCGCTGGCGAAGGTGAGACGGTCGGAGCAGCTGGATATCGATTTCCTCTCTCCTCCGGTCCCTTTCGGCGATGACTCCTGAAATCCCTGCGGCGAACCGCCGTTCCCCGGTCCCACCTCGGCGGGGCCGGGCCCGGTTCCTTCCCCGAGGCGGTCCCCTTGCCAGGCGCCTCTTCCTCGTCCAGCTCGTCCTCATCGTCCTCGTCTGCACCGCGCTGTCGGTGACCAGCTACGTGACGACGCTGAACAACATCCGTCACGCCACGGGCGAACGGGTGCTCTCCATCGCCGAGACCCTCGCTCACGACCCCTATGTCACCGAGTCCGTGATCGGGGACGATCCGTCCACGCGGCTGCAGCCCTATGCACTGACCGTGATCGACACCGCCGAGGTGGACTTCGTGACGATCATGGACCGCGACGGCACCCGCTACACCCACCCGGACCCCGAACAGCTGGGCGGGAAGTACCTCGGCAGCACCGCGAACGCCCGCGCAGGACAGGCCGAGACCGAGGAATACGTGGGCACACTCGGACCGTCGGTGCGGGCGATCGTGCCGATCGAGGACGCCGAGGGCGAGGTCACCGCCATGGTCGCCGTGGGCGTGACGCTCGAGACCCTGTCCGTGGCGCAGGCGGCGTCCCTGCCGCAGATCATCATCGTCGGTCTCATCGCGCTCGCCCTCGGCGGACTCGGCTCCTGGCTTTTGGCTCGCTATCTGCGCCGGGTCACGCTCGGCTACGGGCCCGAGGAGCTGCGGCGGCTGTTCGCGTTCTACGACTCCGCCCTGCATTCCCTGCGTGAGGGGCTCATCCTCGCCGACGATTCCGGTCGCCTCGTCCTCTACAACGACGAAGCCGCCGCACTGCTCGGTCTGCCCGAGCCCGATGAGTCCACCCCGATCGCCCTCGCCGAGGTGGCGCTGCCCGAATCCGTCCGTGACCTTCTCACCTCCGGTCGGGTCGCCGTCGACGAAATCCACCTCACCGAGGATCGGGTGCTCGTCATCAGCCAGAAGAAGGCCAGCCAGCCGCGCGGCAACGACGGACCCGGCGGGCGCGGTGACGGTCGGGACGGGCGAGGGCACGGTCGCCTCGGTGGTGGTGGTCGCCTCGGCGGGCGCGAGAGTGGGGGAACGGTCGCGACCCTGCGCGATCGCACCGACATCCAGGAACTCACCGGAGAGCTGGCGACGATGACGACTCTGTCCGAGGCGCTGCGTGCGCAGACCCATGAACACGCGAACCGGCTGCACACGGTCTCGACGCTCATCGAACTCGGCCGCAGCCAGGAGGCGCTCGACTTCGCGGTCAAGGACAAACAGGAGGCGCAGAGGCTGACGGACTCGTTCGTCGGCTCGCTCGACGAACCGTTCATCACGGCGCTGATGATCGGCAAGTCCGCACAGGCGCACGAGCGCGGGATCGAGCTCGAAGTCACCGCGACCGGTGAGCTCCCGCCGGAGAGCCTCGACGCGAAGGACCTCGTCACCGTGGCCGGGAACCTGATCGACAACGCCCTCGATGCCGCCGCCGATTCGGCCGAGAAGCATGTGTGGGCGGACTTCGTCGCCGCGGATTCGGAGCTCATCATCACGATCGCCGATTCCGGTCCGGGTGTCGACGTCGATGAGATCGATGCGCTCTTCCACCTCGGCGCCTCTGCGAAGTCGGACGTCGAGGGTCCGGGCGGACGCGGATTCGGATTGGTGCTGGTCAGGCAGGCGGTGCGCCGCCTCGGCGGAGATATCGAGGTCGAATCCGATGGTGGGGCGATCTTCACGGTCACCCTTCCGCTGGGCGACAGCGATCCGGTGGAGGACTACGATTCTGCGCAGGAGCAGGACCAGAACTCGGGCCTGGACCAGAATTCAGGCCTGGACCAGGGGCGCAGCGACGATCGGGTGGAAGGAGGCCACGATGAGCGATGAAGTCGCGGTGAGCGATGATGCCGCGCTGCGGGTGCTCATCGTCGAGGACGATCCGATGACGGGGCAGGCTCATGCAGACTTCGTCGAACGGGTGCCCGGGTTCGACGTGGTCGGGACCTGCCTGGGCGGACACGAGGCGATCGAGCGATTCGACGAACTCGACGCGGCCGGAACCCCCGTCGACATCGTCCTACTCGATATGAACCTCACGGATTCGCACGGCCTCGAGGTCGCCGGGCGGCTGAACTCGCGCGGGAAGGACGTCGACATCATCGCGATCACCGCGGTGCGGCACCTGCAGGTGATCCGGTCGGCGATCTCGACGGGGATCACGCAGTACCTCATCAAGCCATTCACATTTGCAGCGTTCCGGGAGAAGCTGGAGAACCAGCGGGAGTTCCGGCGCGGACTCACCGGGTCGGGGTCATTGGCGACTCAAGCCTCGGTGGACAACGCCCTGTCGGCGCTGCGGTCGGTGTCGTCGACCAAGCTGCCGAAGGGACTCATCGCCGAGACCCTCGACGCCGTGTCCGCCTTCGTCCGCGATTCCGCAGTCCCGGTCTCCGCCACCGAGGTGGGGCAGAGCCTCGACCTGTCCCGCGTGACCGTCCGCCGCTATTTGGAACACCTTGTGGCGACGAAGCAGGCCATCAAACAGCCCCGTCACGGAACCCCGGGCAGACCCGAGTACGAGTATCGGTGGGTGTGAGAGTGCCTAGGTCGCCTGCGGAAGAGTAAGAGGTGCGCTTCCTGCCGAGAAATGCCGAATGCCGGCGAAGGAATCTCTTCCTTCGCCGGCATTCGACTCTGCCGTGCACTGTCGCAATCGTGGACGCAGGCGCGAACCGGGGAACGCGACGGCGAACGTGGGGAACGCGACGGCGAACGTGGGGAACGCGACGGCGAACCGTCAGTCGTTGAGGTGCTCGATCGCATAGTCGGCTTCCGAGCTGGTGAACTGGCCACCGTACTCGCTCGTGAGCTGATCGTGGATCGCATTCGGCGACATCGCCATTTCGTCCTGGTATGTCCGTGCAGATTCCAACGCGTTCTCATTCCAATCGGCTTGGACGTTGTCGATGGCGTACTGCGCTGCATCGTCAGAGAACTGGCCACCGTATTCGCTGGTCAGCTGGTCGTAGATGCCCTGCTTGCTCATGTGCATCATGTCCGAGTAGGTCCCGGCCTGCGTGAGTGCCGAGGAGTATTCGGCGGGGACGCTCGAATCGTCCTCTTCTTCTGCGGCGGGAGCTGCGGGCTCCTCTTCGGCAGGCTCTTCCTCAGCGGCCGGTTCGTCGGTTGGTTCTTCTGCCGCTTCCTCTTCGACCGCGGGCTCGGCTTCCGCCGGTTCCTCCTCGGCGACTTCATTCGCAGTGTCGGCTGCGGGCGCTTCCTTCGCGTCTTCCTCAGCTTCGGACACGATCGACGAGTTGTCGGTCTGCGGTGCGGGGGCCGAGGCCGCTGCGACACCGCCGATGATGATGCCCAGGAACATGAAGATGCCGGTCACGAGCCAAGCGACATTCTTGTGTTCGCGGTATCCGTACAGGCGCAGGCCCTGCTTGTCTCTCTGCCCGCCGCACAGGGTGATGATCAGGTCGACGAGAGACCAGATGCCGAGTCCGCCGCCCGTGATGAGCTTGAGGATGCCTGTTCCGACCTTCCCGAGGTAGAAACGGTCGACACCGAGTCCGCCGAGCAGCCACGACAGCAGCCACGTGGCGACGAAGGACTTCTGCCCGACGGCGGGCTGAGTCTGTCCGTAGGTGGGCTGTGGGGAGGTCCACTGGCCGGAGCGGTTCGTCGGGGCAGGAGTTTGCTGGGTCATTATCACGTCCGGAGATGTAGAGAGAGGGTAGTTGCCATTCCAATTGTAAGTTGAAAGTTCAACCGCCTACACCAAATGTCGTATCGTTCCGGTAACGAATCTGCCGAGGACGCCGAGCAGTGACAGTGCGGGCGTCAGCGACCGAAACTCCGCCTGCCACCCCCACCGACGTCGATGCCTGCCTTGCGACTGTGAACCCGTGCGAGGCACTCGCCATGGCGAGTGCCGATGTCATCGGCAGGCAGCGTTCGGACGGCCGTGAAGGGCTGAGTGAACTGCTCGAACTCGTCCTCGAGATCCGCGACTGGCGAGTGCTCGAAGCGCGGGCGCTTCCGTCACCGAGGTTGCCGGGCTGTTGTTGAGGCTGCTGAGTTGTCGCTGAGGTGTTGTTGAGATCGCGGTCAGGGGGAACTCAGCATTCCGCCGAAGGTCACACAACATAGCGGAGCTGACGCGTTTTCACGCTGACGTCACGAATCGTAATATTACATTTTCGTCATCAGTGACCTTGTCATGAAATTTCAATGAATATGTAAATGTTGCTCTGCGATCTATTCGCTCGATCGCTGATCGCCGAGATATAGGCGCAGATCAGGGGGTAGTACGCGGCGTGGGACACATCTGCATCAAACATATTTCCTTGTGGCATCTGTCCACATCGTGAATATATCAATTCTGCAATATAACGGAACGATAACGTTGTGAATGACGGAATGATTACTCATGGATGATTCCGTAATGTTGTGTGCGATCTGCCAGGAGACTGCATGTTTCCGTCCAGGCTGTTGTCTGCGATTGATCAAGAACGATGAACCGATGTGGAGGACTATGAAGATGCTCGGAGGCCGACCCTCGACCGGCCGCAAGATCGCTGTGGGCGCGGTAGCTGCCACGACCGCAGTGGGGCTGACCCTGTTGACGACGTCACCAGGTGCAGCCGATGAAAAGAACCCGAAAGAAGATTCAGAGGCTCTCGGGCAGCTGATCGATGCGGACCTCCTGTCCGCAGATGCCGTCGACGCGCTCTCGGCCTACAGCAGTTCTCCTTCCAGCGAAGCCGAGGACAGCACACCGCTGAACCTGGAAGTGCTGCAGTCCCTCGGGCTCGAACTTCCGGGAATCGACCTCCCGCTCATCAGCAATGAGGGTGGCGACGGTCTGCTCGAGCTCGGCGAGGCCGGTGCGCTCAACTCCTACGGCCACGCCTCTGCCGGAAACGCGGCAAAGGCCAGTGCCGGAGCCGTCGGCAAGGACGGTGCCCTCAACCTCGATGACGTCAACAACGGCGACTTCGGCAACGCCAAAGTCGACCTGACGTCGCTCCTGGGGCAGCTGAACCTCGATGGCGTCACCGACCAGATCGTCGACGAGCTCAGCCTCGAGCTGGGCGCAGTCGGGTCGACCGCCGAGAGCGATGGCAAGACCACCGACTCGGAGTATGTCGTCGCCGACGGAACCCTCACAGTCTCCAGCCCCGCAGTGGGCGACCTTTCCGGTGAACTCACCAAGGCAGTCGACGGAGTCGGCGGATCCCTCGATGACGCCATCGGCGATGAGGGCTTGGTCAACGAACTCGCCGGACTCGGACTCGACGTCGATGCAGGGCTCGCCTCTGTCAAGATCGGCGGAGAAGACACGCAGGTCTCCGTCGACACCGGCGATGCGCTCAACAGCGTCGTCGAAAACGTCGTCAACAAGAAGCTCGAGGACGAAGCGGGCATCGTCTCGATCGACCTGGCCAACGGCGACATCAAGATCGACCTGGCCAAGGTCGTGAAGGGTGCCGACGGTGAGGACCTCAACGGTCTGGACCCGAACACTCAGGTGCTGACCAGCGACACGATCTCGAAGATCACCGACGCCGTCGCCGACGCCCTCGGTGCGCTGTCGGGCCGGGTCAATGAGACTCTGACCGATGCACTCAACGATGTTCATCTCAACATCGCGCTGCCCGCGAACATCACGGCTGCCGGAATCCCTGCGGCTGACGGCAAGGTCACCGTGGACGCCACGCTGGGCCAGCTGGCCGGCACGGACGACTCCGAACCAGTCGTCGACACCGACCTGTCGCTCGCCGGCATTCCTGTCGGCACCGTGGTCAACGCCATCACCGGACCGGTGGTCAAGGCGGTCCTCGGAGTCACGAAGCCGATCATCGGGGGAATCCTCGACTCGACGACCGAAGAGGCAACCGATGCTGTCACCGGCATCGTCGACCCCGTCCTGGACGGACTCGACCCCGTCTTCAGCGGACTCAACCAGGTTGTCGACCTCACGATCAATGAGCAGTCGCCCAACCCCTCGAGCGAAGGAGCCTCTGCTCAGTCCTCGTTGGAGTCGAGCCGAGTCGATGGCAACAACGGCCCAGGATTCACCGTCAACGCTGTGAGCCTGGAACTGCTTCCCGAATCCGATGCGATCGATGTCAACCTCGCTTCGTCCTCGGTCCGTGCGACCGCTGACGATGCTCCGGGCGACGACGATGCAGACGCGGACGACAGCGCTGCCGCCGATCAGGACGATTCGGCCGATGCCGATTCTTCGTCTGATCCCGACGCCGCTGCTGACCCGGATGCTTCGGCTGCCGACGATGCCGACTCGAACGTCAACGTGAACGCTGCGGCTTCGGCCTCGGCTTCCGCTGACGCCGACGACGATTCGAACCCTGCCGCCCAGGCAGCGTCAGAGGCAGCCGCCGATGACGATGCCAACGACTCAGCTTCGGCGGAGGCCGACGCGAGCGCGGAAGCGGCTGCCGAATCGGCTGCCACTGAGGATGCATCTTCGAACACCTCGGCTGATGCGACCTCTGATCCGAACGCCTCGTCGCAGCAGGCATCGAACGCCGCTGCCAATGCGGACAACTCGGATTCGACGAACGCTGAATCCTCGGCCGCTGCCGATGCCGACCCGGCTGCAGCAGCATCCGCGGCATCGACTGCCGACTCGTCCAACGAAGCTTCGGTTGAGGCTGCGGCCAACTCCGACGACTCGGCTTCGGCGGATTCGACCGACGAAGCAGACGCCTCGGCATCGTCCGATGACGACGCAGACGGTGCAGAGACCAGCGCCTCGGCTGACGGCGACGAGGCAGACACCTCGTCCGATGAGAATGCCTCTGCAGCCGCAAGTGCTTCGGCCGACGTCGAAGCCGGGGCAAATGCAGACGCTTCGGGAAGCAGCGACGGCGGAGACCTGCCGAGGACAGGTGCCGACGGCACCATGGCCATGGCCGGATTCGCGGCGCTGCTGATCGCCGGTGGTGCGGCCGCGGTCTACGCGGCTCGCCGTCACCGCAACCGCATCGGCCTCTGAAATAGATTGAGCCGCTGATCGCACCGGCCAGGTGGTGGGGTCGAAGTCTTCACTTCGCACCCGCCACCTGGCCTCGTGCGTGAGCACCCCAAACGCGCAGGGGAAGACAGACCAATTGCCCGAACAGAATCCGGATTCGTGATGGAAGATACTCAGACTGAGGTCGCGCCCCGACCTCGTCGGATGGTCAAGCGAACGCTGATGATCATCGCGATGGCGATTACGGGATTCCACCTGTTCGCGACTCTGCTGTGGATCGCACCGCCGTCCGCCCTGCGCGAGGCGGTTCCGGGGGAACTGCTCTCCAAATACATGATTCCGCTGTGGGGTCAGTCGTGGAGTGTGTTTGCGCCGGAACCGATCAACGGGGACTACTACTTCGACGTGCGTGCGGTGGTCAAGACCAGCAGCGGGGAAGAAGTCACCGAGTGGATGCGGGCAACCGATGTCGAGCTGGACCATTCGACCTACAGACCCTTCCCACCGCGATCGGCAGGGTTGGGCATCGGCGTGGCATCGGATCTGAAGGGGTCCTGGGATGACCTGCCGGAGGATCAGAAAGCGATTGTGAAGCTTGACTACTTCAGGGGCGGCGACTCTTTGGACCGTCTGACGACGAAGCTTCGCGAGTATGAGGACCCCGATGGTGCTGTCGGTGGGTACCTCGACAGCGAGCATGTGGCCACGGCGTATGCGACTCAGGTCGCGAGAGCCGTGTGGGGTGACGACGTGCAGCGAGTGCAGTATCAGGTCGCTCGGCAGAATGTCGTCCCGTTCGCCGAGCGCAATGACGAAAATGCCACGCGCCCCAAACTTCAACCGGTGCCGGTCGGATGGCGGGCCGCAGTGGTCGAGGACGCTCAGTCCGATGAGGAGTTCGCGAAGTACTTCTGTGCCTCCGACGTAGTGAGGTGCGCCGATGAGAACTGAGATCAGCCCGCCCGAGGAGGATGCAGCCTCGGCGAATATCGGCGCGGACGGCATCGACACGACGGATCCGGACGACGCACGCACCACCTCGGCGAAGATCGAATCGGCGAACATAAAGAATGTGCCTCTCTCGGCCCAGGTTCGCACGGCGATCGCACGAGGTTGGGATCGGCTCGAGGTTCTGCTCACCGGGCGTTACCACGCGACCTATGGCTTGGCCGTGACGCGGATCCTCATTGGGTTGACCGGTCTCGGCCTCATCCTCACGAACTTCAATGCCCGTCACTACGCCTTCGGCGTCGGAAACGCCTGGAGCGGAGAGATCGCGGATCCGAAGAGCGACTTCCCGAACATCTGGCTGTTCTCCCTGTTCCATAGGGTGGTGACGGTTCCGCCGCTGTTCACGGCAATGATGATCGGCCTGGCGATCCTCGCCATCGTCATCACACTGGGCTGGCGCACGCGGATTGTTCTGCCGTTCTATCTGATCCTGTGGGTCAGCTTCATCGAACTCAACGACGGCGCCGGTGATCAGGGCGACAACGCCTACCGGATGTTCCTGATCGCTCTGCTCTTCGCCGACACCACTCGCCGGTGGTCGTTGGACGCGCGTCGTCGAGCTCGCCGTTCACGCAGAGTCCATGGCGGCGACGGTGTAGCAGGCGATGGCGTGGCAGGTGACGCGTTCGGCACCGATGCCGATGCACATGGCACGGCAGTCGGAACCCAGTGGCGGTGGGTGCTGATCATGGCCAACAATCTCGCCATCGTGGTCCTCGCCTTCCAGGTGTGTGCGATCTACATGTCCGGCGGTCTGTACAAAGCCGGTGGTGCTGCATGGCAGCATGGCTTCGCCGTCTACAACCCGCTGCAGACCCAGCAGTTCGGGACATGGCCCGTGCTCTCGGACCTTGTCACGGCGTGGGGTCCGATGGTGGTGGTCATCTCCTGGGCGTCTGTGCTGTTCCAATGCGCGTTCCCATTCATGCTCTTCAATCGATGGACGAGGGCCGTTGGGCTTCTGGGCATCCTGTCGTTCCATCTCGGGATCGCTCTGCTGATGGGGCTCCCGTGGTTTTCCCTGACGATGATCGCTGTCGATGCGATCTTCATCCGCGACCGCAGCTTCGCCGGCCTCAGTGCACGCCTGCACAGTTGGTGGCATTCGACCGCGCCGAGGCCGGTTCCTTCGAACAGGGATGCCGAGCTCCCCGAAAGAGACGAATATCTGGCACAGCCGGATGTCTCTTGATTTCTGAACAACTGGCAAACAGGCTTGATTTTTTGGAAACTCTTCCTGACTTCCAGAGGTAATTTACGTGCGCAGTTCGGTAACTCAACGTAGCTTGTGCGAAAACTTCTGTTCCGTTGAATTCGATCACGTATCGCAATGCGGACAATTCTCAGGAAAGTTTGGTGCGGATCCACGAGGTCCTGGGGCGTCAGTCGCGGTCTTCTGAGCGCCTTCTGACGCGCGTATGCCCTGTATTCTAGAGGATCTGATGCTGTTCGGGCGAGATCGTCCAGCTGTGCCGAGAAGCGATGACTCTGTGCATCAGCTTCATTTGGGATTGAAAAACTCTAGACACTAACTGGAAGTTTCGACAGAATAGGTTGCGGGTCACGTTCGTTGGATCAGAATCCGACATCTGAGGGAGCGGAACCTTTCAAATGCGTAAATTTGGAGGTCAAACGTGTCTCAACACGTCCATTCACGCCGTTTAGATTCCACGAATAGGAGTCGGCGAAGAAGAATTCCACGATGGGCACTTTCAGGATTGGCTCTCGGCGTTGTCGGAGCGATGGTCGGCACGACCAGCGCCTCGGCGCTGGGGCTCGACAACTATCCTGATGATCCGACAGAAGCCGAGGCGAGCGTCGCGGGGATGAGCCTTGATTCGAAGGATCTGATTGCGGCGGCGCAGTCGAAAGCCGGTTCGAAATCGGACCCCGGACCGAACCGTGAGGCATTCAACGGTGCACTCGGCGGGGACGAAGTCATCGATTTCGGCGCCGGGTACCAGATCCCTCTCGACGACTTCATCGACTTCGGTCAGGCCGGAGCCATTGAGAGCGAATCGACGGCGTCTGATGCCAAGAACGGCAAAGCCGTCTCCGGCATCGTCGGTGCTGACGGCGGGCTCAGCCTCGACGGCAAAGACAGTGATTTCGGAACGGCGCAGGTCGACCTGCTCTCCGTTGTGGCGGCGAGTGGATCCTCCGACGTCACCGATGGCCTGATCGATCAGGCAGATCTGAATCTCGGCCTCGGCGGCGCCTGGGTCGAAGCGATCGACGGCGAATTCCAAGATCCCGACGATGTCGGAAAGTATGGGCAGTACCGAGTCGGCGATGCCAAGCTGCAGCTCCACTCCCCGGCGATCGACGATGCCGGCGACGGCGTCTCGGACGCTGCCGGCGAGATGGAAGGCGAAGTCAACGATGCGCTCAACGACGCACTCGGACTGACAGACCTCCTTCCGGGCATGACTGTGGACACCAGCGTCAAGAGCAGCATCAAAGACGACGTTCTTGATGCGATTCTGCTCGAACCGATCACCACTGATGACGGTCTCGCGACGATCGACCTCGGGGAAGGGTCGATCGAAGTCGACGTCGGACGGATCGGCGGAAACGACGACGGTGTGATCGATCGGCCGGTCGGGATGAACAACCAGGATCCCAACACTGAGCTGATCGATGACGAGACCTACCCGTTCATCGCCAGCAGCATTCACGATGTCATCGAGAAGGTCATCGATGTCGCAGTCGACACCGCCATCGAGTCACTGCGCAGCGCGACCGTGAGCGTGGACATCGCCGCCCCGGACGGCACGAAAGCCGGATGGGATATGGATCTGACGGGCAAGGTCAGCAACGACTTCTGCGACGCGGCCGGTGCGACCGGAACCGTGACCTGCGGGACGATCAACACCGTCATGAAGACCATGGATACGGTGATGGGCCCGGTCTACGACAAGCTGTCCGATCCTTCGGGCCTGTTGTACAAAGCGTTCACCACGATCAAGACGGACATGATGACAGTGCCCATCCGTGCGGCACTTGACCCATTCCTCAAACTGATAGCCGATAACCTCGTCTCGCTGCAGATCAACCATCAGGAGACCACGGAATGCACCGCGGCCGACGGTTCGACCACGGTCAATGGCGTGGAAGTCTCTGCATTAAGCCTCGGCGTCGGCGATGGCACGGCCCGACTGGGGATCGGCAACGCGGGCGTTCGCACCGACTCATGCGACGAATCCGCTGCCGGACCGTCGATCGACACCTCGTCGCCTGCCCCTGCAGGTGGAGAGACGACGCTGGACTCCACGGGATGGGCACCGGATACGGATGTCACTGTCGAGCTCAACGGTCCCGACGGCGAACCGGTCGGCGACCCCATCACGGTGACGACGGATGGGGACGGAAACTTCCCGAAGGGAACGGTTCTTCCGATTCCTGCCGATGTCACCCCCGGTGACTTCACCATCGTCGGCACTGACCCGGACGGCAATACCGGCGAGGGCGATGTGACGGTCTATGCACCCGATCTGACCGTTGCGGGTCCTGTCTACCCGGGCGATTGCGCTGCAATCACGTCGGGCGGATGGGCACCCGATTCGGAGATCACGGTTCAGCTGACCGATGCGGACGGAAAGCCCGTCGGCGATCCAGTCGCGGCCACTGCCGACAAGAACGGCGACCTGCCCGATGACACATGCGTGACCGTTCCCGACGGCACCGAGCCAGGTGACTTCACCGTCGTCGGCAAGGACGACAACGGCGCGAACATCGAGTCGCCACTCACCGTCGCCGAGGCGGGAACCCCGATCGTATCGGTCACCACTCCTGCCCCCGCAGGCACTGACATCGACGTGACTTCGCGTGGATGGACTGCGGATGCCGATGTGACCTTCGAACTGACAGACCCCGATGGAAAGTCTGTGGGTGACAAGGTCACGGTCGCAGCCGATGGGGAAGGCAATGTACCGGAGGGAATGACACTTCCGATTCCCGACGACGCGGCTGCTGGTGATTACACACTGTCGGCGACCGATCCTGACGACAATTCCGCGAAGGCGACCGTGTCTGTCTACGCCCCGTCGATCGAGACGTCGTCTCCAGTGGTTCCCGGCCAGGACACGGCAGTGAAGAGCACCGGCTGGCTGCCTGCGAGTGAAGTCAAGCTGCAGCTTGTCGACGCCGACGGAAAAGACGCTGGTGACGCCGTGACCGTGACCACTGACGGCAACGGAAACGTGCCTGATGATACGGCTCTCACGATTCCCGAAGACGCCGAACCAGGCGATTTCACGGTGCGTGCAAGCGATGACAATAAGGCTGAGGTCGAAGCATCTGTCACAGTTGCCGAACCCTCGATCGATGTTTCATCGCCTGTTCCGGCAGGTGGAGAGGCGTCGCTGAAGAGCACTGGCTGGGAGGCCAACACCTCGGTCGAGCTCACGCTTGCGAACGCTGATGGTGATGTCGTCGGAAGCCCTGTGATCGCTACTGCCGATGGGGAGGGCGCTCTGCCGGAAGGCACGAAGATTCAGGTGCCGGAAGACACTAAGGCCGGAGATCTCACGGTGACGGGAAAAGCGTCGAATGAGACGACTGCCGAAGGCACTTTCGAGGTCTATGCTCCGTCGATCGAGGCGACGTCTCCGGCTCAGGCCGGTGACGAAACCACGGTGACGAGCAGCGGCTGGCTGCCTGAATCCGAGGTCAGCATTCGTCTGGCATCGCCGTCGGCGAAGCCCGACGATACCTCCGGTGACCTCGGCAAGGCCGTCACCGTGACGACCGATGAAGAGGGCGCAGTGCCTGAGGACACGAAGCTGCCCGTACCCGCCGAGACCGCCGCCGGAGACTTCGCCGTGGTCGGCACCGATGACAATGGGGCCGAAGCCGCGGCGTCCATTGAGGTGACTTCCGCTGAAGCCGATGACGATGCCAACGCTTCGTCGAGCGCTGACGGTGACGATGCGAATGCTTCGTCGGATGCTGGAGGAGATGACGCGAATGCCTCGTCGAATGCCGGAGGAGACGACGCGACCGCCTCGTCGAGCGCCGACGGTGACGATGCCAACGCTTCGTCGAATGCCGGTGGAGACGACGCGACCGCCTCGTCGAGTGCCGACGGTGACGATGCCAACGCTTCGTCGAACGCTGGTAACGACGACGTCAACGCAGGCGCTGGCGACGAAGGGGTGAGCAGCGATCTGCCGCGTACCGGTGGCGAGGTCGTGCCGATCTTCCTGGCCGCAGCCGCGCTTATCGCTGTCGGTGCTGCCGCGCGATACACGTTCAGAAACAGGACGAACGTGTAACTCTCATCTTCGAGATGAGCTCGGGTGTGGTGATCATGCGCTCACATGATCACCACACCCGTCCACCATTTTCGACTTCCCGCCCGTGTGGGGCGGCTTCTTCTGGGGATCGATACCGAAGTGAAAAGACGACTGACTCAGATCGTGGCCGGAGCATTGTCTCTCCTGCTCATCGTTACTGCCTGCACCCAGGGCGACAGCTCGCACTCAGGACAGCAGGACAAGAAAGAGCAGGCCATTGCCGACGTCTCCTGCAAGGGTCCCAAGCAGAAGGTCTCAAAATCACTGTCCAGCGGAGCCACATGGACGATGTGCTGGGGCGTCCATCCGGACTTCGGACTGACACTCTCGGACATCTTCATCACTCCACCAGGTGAAGACCCGATCCGGGTGATCGACACGATCTCGACTTCTCAGCTCGAGGTTCCCTATGACACCGGAGAACGCCTCACCTCTGATATCACTGAGTCCGGATTCGGCGGACGCAAGATGAAGACACTCACTGACGACGCATGTCAGGGAGACATCCAGTCGGCAAGCATCCCGAAGATCGGCGACGGTTCATACGGCAAATCGGAGACGAGGAAGGTTCTGTGCTCCGAAGTCGTCGATGAAGGGCTTGCCTACCACTCCAGCGATCTTGTGGCTCCAGCACACGCTCGCAAGAACGGCTGGCAGCTGTCGACAGTCTCTCGAGTCGGCTGGTACGAATACGTCTCCCAATACACATTCGGTGCCGACGGCTCCATCAACGTTCAGCTCGGAGCAACGGGAGACCTGTCTCCGGTCGACTACACGGATGAAGATCACGGATGGGATGTCGGTGACCACGAGCACGCGGCCAGCCACTCACATAACGCCGTATGGAGAATACGGTGGGGGCTCGGTGGCACCGGCGGCATGAGCGCACAGCAGTTCGACGCCGATGAGACAGGGGAGAAAGGTGCGGAATCACCCAAACTCACGGGCAAACTGACGGACCTCGACCATCCTACGACGGCCCAGTGGCAGGATCGCCGGTGGTGGCGAGTCCTCAACCCGAACCTCCTCAACGATGACGGCCACCCCGTCTCCTATCAGATCGATGTCGGCAAAACCGACTCCTTCGAGTTCGTCGACGACGCTGAGCATTCCCACACGCACGGTGATGACATCGGCTACGACGTAGGGTTCACGAATCACAACGGCTGTGAACTCTATGCAACGAAGAATCGGGGCGACTGCGGACGGGGAGTGCCGGAGTTCGTCGAAGACGGAAAGGCCCAGACCCTCGATGATGTCGTCTCGTGGGTGGCGGTCGGATTCCACCATGTCCCCAGGGACGAGGAGCAGTCGCCCATGGAGATGCATTGGCAAGGCTTCACCTTGCTGCCCAGGGACCTCACTGCGCAGAGATTCGATCTGCCGAAGGGCCACGAAGGAGTCAACGGGGTACCCGACTCCGAGTGGAACCAAGAGCCCATCAACTGAGGATGAGATACCCCTTGAATATTGAGTCATTAAAGGATCATGCAAGAGTCATGAATCGACTCAAGAGGGTCGGTCTTGCTGAATGAGATAGCCTTTGAATAATCCGATGAGGCAAGTTAGTCTGTCTTTGTCGGTAAATCTCATGAGTACATCGGCGTGTGCGTGGCGGCATCCTCAGTGCGGTCGCGTTACCCCTTCTAGGCGTGTTGAGCGCGCGTCTGGAAGGGGTTTTCAATTGGTTTCAGCGATTTGCCCCTGGGCGGATCGGCGCTGGTCGCCACTACTTCTGAACGATATCCAGTAACTTTCTCTCGCTGCTCCTTTGGTCGCCTTTGGGGAATCTGGTGGTTGTTCACTAAATAGTCATCTTGGCGGCAGGAAAAGGTCATACAGGTGCAACAGAGCTTGAAAACATGCGATAAACTGCTGGGATGAGAGCTCGCCGCCAAGCGGAGGCTCTGGCGCTGCCCGGCAATGAGGCTCCTGCCACCTACTTCTGTCGAGACCGATGAGGACCGGATAGACGTGCACGAACATCAGCCTGACGAGAATCTCGCCGATTTCACGAACGACGAGATCCTCAGACTCATCGACTCCGGAACCGTCGGAGCCTTCTCCGAAATCTATCGTCGCCACATCGACGATTCGGCGGACGGGACGGTGGGTACCCGCGCGATCCATGACGCTGCGCTGTTGGCGGTCCTCAAACAGGTTCTCCACACCCCGCCCGAAACGTCAGAGGATCTCGAGACACTCATCGAGCGTGCTGTTGACGAGGAGGCGGCCCGTCACGACATGACGGAGGGGACGATGATCGTCTCTGAAGCCTGGGCTCGGCACAGCAATGTGGCACACGTGTTTTCGAGTCTTCCCGACAACTGGCAGCGAATTCTGTGGATGCGGGAAGTCGAGAACCTCGAGGCGGCATCTATAGCGCAGAGACTGAATGTCACCGCGCACACCGCGACCCGTCTGACATTGCGTGCTCGGCAGGAGCTGCAGCGGCGGTGGCGGAAGGCGCAGGGCGGGCGGGCCCTGGATGCGACTGATCTGGGCTCTGCGCTTGTCCCTGCTCTGCTGATTTCGCCGCCTTTGATCGAGCGATTTGCTGACACGCTCAATGTTCGATCACACACAGCCCCGGCATCAGCGGCCCCCTTGGCGCCGGCGGAGGCGAAATCTGAGTCGGCGGCGGAAGAGGAAAGTGCCCTACCTACCACGGAAGGAGAGACTGCTCTCGCGTCTCCCACGGTGGTGGGTGAGGAAGCCGTCCTCGCGCCTTCCACGGAGGCGGCGCAGGTGGCAGAGGACTCAGCGCCGTCAACCGAGGCCGAAGAGGAAACTTCCCTCGTGCCGTCGTCGGAGACGAAAGGGGAGGCTGCCCCCGCCCCTTCCACGGCGGCGGCGCAGGTGGCAGAGGACTCAGATCCATCAACGGAGGCCGAAGAGGAAACTTCCCTCGTGCCGTCATCGGAGACGGAGAAGGAAGCTGTCTCAGCCCCACCTGCGGAGACGGAAGGGGAGGCTGCCTCAGCCTCATCCACGGAGGCTGAAGAGGAAACTGCCCTCGCGCCTTCCACAGAGGCCGAAGAGGAAACTGCCCTCGCGCCATCCACAGTGGCGATGCAGGCAGCAGCAGAAGACCCGGAGGACGAGAAAGACGGCTCGGTCTTTCACCTCCCGAAGCCCGTCCTCATCCCAGTGGCGGCGGCGTGTATCGGACTTCTCGGGTCACTGGTCGGTCTCTCGATCTCGCCGATATCCAGCGAGAATTCAGGGTATCGGACGGATGCCGGGTCGTCGTCCACCTCGGCGGGGAAGGAAGCGGGAAGCCGGGCAGGCAGTGGGGGAGAGCACAGTGCATCGTCCGGGAACTCACCCGACGACGGACGCGCGGGCTCATCGTCGTCCAAAACGAATGATCCACACGATTCCGAGGCCTCACGAGGCGTGGGCCGGGACGGATCAGAGTCTCCCTCTTCACCCTCTCCGCACGACGATGATGAGCACACCGATGGAAAGTCCTCGAAGGGCAAGAAGTCAGGTGACCGCCCCGGCAACCCCGACCCGACAAGCCCTGAGAAGCCGGGCTCACCCGGCAAGCCGAACCCGACGAAGCCCGATTCGCCCTCACCGTCGGCGCCCGACGAGCCCGATGCTCCTTCACCGTCAGAACCGGAAGAGCCGAGCGACCCGGCACCATCGGAACCGGACGAACCGAGCGATCCCGCTCCATCGGAGCCCGACGAACCGGATACGCCTTCACCGTCAGGACCGGACGAACCCGCTCCATCGGAACCCGACGAACCGGACAACCCCTCGCCGTCGGAGCCCGACCAATCGAGCGACGCGTCATCGACGTCCGCACCGGCAGAGACCGAAAGGGCAGAGGGGTGATCTGAGGCGCCGACAGTCCGCAGAAAACGACCAGCCGTCGCACCATTCACTGATCGACGCAATTGAGGCTCAACTGAGCTGACACCGGTTCACCGGTCGCCTTACGGCGCCGGTTGCTTCCCCTCCGGAGGCAGGGCCGACATACGGTGAGGAACGGTCTGCCGAGATATCATCTCGACAGACCGGTAAGCTTGCTGTGTTATACATGTTTATGTAGCAACGCACATTTCCCCTCACCTTGGCAGTCCCCACTGCCACGGCTCCCCGCCGACAGCACAGAGAAGATTCCAGCATTGCCAATCAGTGAACCCGGCCGCGACAACAGCGAGGAATCATCCCCTCCTCGCCGACAAGACGCCTTCGAAGTCTATTTCGGTCCCCGAATCTCAGACGAGCGTTCCTTCGCGGAAGCGCTCAATCACCGAGGCGCCCTCGACGCTGTCGGAATCACAAACTTCTTTCGCTGCAGCGCCGGCAGAATCGACATTGCGCAGTCTCTCGTCGATTCCGCGCACCGTGCTGGAATTCGGGTATCTGAGGTCGACCAGACCCAGATCGACGCGCTGCTTCTGCCCTCGCTGACGCCGCGCCTCTCGGCCGGAGGAGCTCAGGCGCAACCTCTATTTCTGTTGGCTCTCTTCTCCTGGCCCCCGAAGATCACAGCGCCGACGATCGGGCTCGTTCACGATGCCTATGTCGCAGCTGAGGCCAAGACATCTGTCCCGACGACGTCCACGGAATTGGTTTCCGAGTTGGTCGCTGATGGTCTGCTGGTCGTCGAATCCGGACAGGACGGAACGCTGACAGTTCCCGGTCTCATTCGCTCATTGATGCGACGCATCATCGGTCCCTGGGCTGGCGAGTTCCACAGAAGTCCTCATGAGGCATTCAGCATCGCCATCGACAACTCTTATGCGAGGGCGAAGGCGAGCGACGTGCCGGGATACGACGAGATCCTTGACCTCGTCGTCGAAATCGAAGACTGGGAACTCCTCGAGCAGATGTGGACGCGACGGTCCATCAATGTCTTCGACGACGTGGCCAACGCGGTCGACGCCTTTCTCTCAGTGCCCGCGTCCGTCATCACCGCAAAGCCGATTCTCGCATTGGCCAGGAGCGCTGCACGAAGGATCGATTCGATGCGCAGTCGTTTCGGAACCGAGGACAGCACACGCTTGGTGCCGGTGACAGATTTCGACAGCATTGTCGTACCGAGCCTCCACGGCATGCTGTCATCAGGTTATGAGACAGAACTCAGTGTGGATGAGATCGCTGCGCTCACCGCTGCGGAGGCACGTCTTCATCGCTCGAACGGTGACTACGGGACGGCACTGCGGACGATCGACTCGGGACGTGAAATGCTGCGCAGTCACCATGACGAGGGGGCCGGCCCGGCAGCCATGATGCAAGCTGGACTCAATCTTGAGCATGGCAAGAATTTGGTCTCAGCAGGTCGTTTCGCTGAGGCGCTGCGGGTCCTTCAGCGGGTCATTCAGTTCTCCGAAACCTATGCGCCGAACTCATGGCACCCGATGCTCGCAGGCTATCTGGAGACAGCGTTGGCCAACCTCGGCCACGGTCACGGCAAAGAGATGGGCCGCAATCTCACCCTTGCTCGGGACAAGGCGCAGATGTTCGGCATGGAGACACTGCCCGGTGAACACAAATGGCAATGCCTCGATGCGATGAGGAGCCTGGACCGACTCGATCTGTCTGCGGCCGGCACAGCTCTTGGGAAACTGAAGAACCTGGGGACTGCGCAAGGACTCGGATCGCTTCCCACGATCGCCGAGAGTCTCTATCGTGTCTACAGTGGCAGAGCCTCGATCGCAGCCAAAGAGCTGATCGACAATGTCGACACTAGGGATTCGCCGATGACGAGTTCGTCGAATTCCAGATTCTCCGGGATCGTGAATATCGCGAGCTTCGTGTTCCTCGCTGCGGGAGAGACGAAGCCGATCCAGGACCTGGCTGTTCAGATGACCCCGACTGATCCCGCGTACTCCTTGGTCAAAGCGCGTCAGAGCTTCGTCTTCGGGCAGCGTGAGCAGCTGTGGTCGCACACTGCTCGTGTCCTCAACAGCGCCGATGGCCCACGGCTCAAGGGCTGTGCTGCGGCACTTCGCGCTGCGTTCCTGCACCACGAAGGTCAAGAAGACGCCGCCGTGGACAGTTTCGGCCACGTTCTCGACTACTGCATCATCGGGTCAACACTGATGCCTATTGCGCAGATGTCGAAGTCTTCGAGGTCGGCGCTCATCGAGGCTACGGCCTCTCACACGGCCTGGTCGGATCTGGCTGAGACATTCGATGAGCCGAGCCATTCGGGCGTAGATCTGCAGCAACGACTTCTGGACCTTCCGGAAACGCTGCGCGTCTCCGTCGACCGTAATGTCGAACTGTCCTCCGCAGAGCTTTCGCTGCTTTTCGCCATCGATTCCCAGAAACCGGTCCCGCAGATCGCCCGCGAATTCGGGGTCGTCGCCGGGACGCTGAAGAATCGACTGTCCGCGCTGTATAAGAAGTTCGGTGTGCGCAGCCGTGCCGAAGTGCTCGAACACGCAAAGCGCAACGGGTACCTCTCATCGACAGAAATGCCCGGAGGAGGGCCTGCAACTTCGATCTGAGGCCTCCTGGTTCTGAGGCAGCTTCGTATGTAATGGGGCTTTCGTCGCCAGTGGTCGACAGTGAGAGTCGAGATCGCTGAGTGAGCCAGGATGCGCTGGGACGTGCCCGCATGCGCCGAGCAGACTGCACGGGTTGAGCTGGACGGGCAGACTGGGCGAGTTGAGCTGGACGAGCAGACTGCACGAGTTGAGCTGGACGGGCAGACTGGACGGGTTGGGCTGGGCTGGGGCTCAGAACGGTGGGGGATCGGTCTCAAGATCGTGATCCCAATTCACCTTCGGCTCATAACGGCAGTCCCACGGGTCGTCGGTACCGGAGCCTTCGGGCTCCGTCGTGTGCTGGTCTCGTGCGGTGGTATCGGCAGAGGACTCAGTGTCGGAGGGGCTGTGGGGATCGAAGTCGATGTCTTCGATGTCGAGTCCCCAAAGACGGCACCACTTCACGGCTTTGGCATACTTGCGGTTCCCCGTCAGCTGCTTTGTCGCTGAGGAATCAGCCCCGGCGGGCAGGCAGGGCTGGAAGGCAGAGTTCTCCCAATCGAGGCATTGTTCGAGCCTCAACTGCTGTCGCGCAACCCGCTTGGCCTCGAACGCCTCCGACAGGCGGCGCTGCTTGGCTTCGCACTCCTCGCGGAGGCGCTTCTTCTCGTCACGCTCGCGAATCGTCGACTCGCCGGGCATGAGCTCGAGCACCGTCGGGACGGTGGGGACCATCGATGAGGGCAGAGTCCACCACTCGAGACCCACGTGTGCCAAGGCCGCGAACTCGAGAACTTGCGCAACATTGATCGGCTGTTCGGGGGCCGACACAGTGGTCGAGATCCCATTCCTGAATTCGTAGTCGATCACACCGGATTTGGGCATAGTGACCCCATACCGTCCGGCGGTCTTCAGCGCATGGTGCTTCTTGCACAGCGGATGGAGATTCCCGAAGCGGGTGAGTCCGCCCTTGAGTGGTGCGAGGTGGAAGAACGGGTCGACATGGTCCATCTCTGACTTCTCAGCCCGGCGCGAGCAGCCAGGGACGGTGCACACCGTCCACTGCTCGATCAGGGTCTTGCGGAGGTCCTTCGGAACTGTATAAGTCGTGGCCTTCGCGTCAACGGGAGTGCCGGTGGCGGGATCGGTGAGGATCCGCTGGATGGTCTTCGATCGGCCGGCGATCGTGCGTGCTGCCTCGGCGGGAACCGGTGAACCGTCAGCGAAGGTGCCGGGCAGGTCCGAGTCACCGGTGAGGGTGAGGAACGGAACCGTCACGACCGTAGCTGCCTGGTTCGCCAGCCACGACTGGCTGGTGGGCATGCGCAGTCTGATCGAGTACTCGACCGGGCCGTGGTCGGCCTCTCCTCCGTCTTCGGGATCCGGCGCGAAGGCGGATCCGGCGGACTGGCTGCGTGCGGCGTCGTCGGCAGCTGCATTGTCGTTCCTTGGCGAGGCGCCGTCGGAGGCCGCCTCATCGTCGGGAGGCGCAATGGCGGCCTCATCGTCGGCGGTCGCAATGTCGGTATCGGGCGACTGTGCGGCGACATTCTTGGCATCGGGCGACTGTGCGGCGACATTCTTGGCATAATCGGCGAGGCCGTCTTCGGTGTCCAAGCCCGGAATGAGCTCTCCGTCGGCACCGAGCATCGGCGCTTCTTTGGCGGTCTGGATGCCGGTGACCGGGTCGACTGCGATGACCTTGACGCTCAGCTCGGGAACGGGGCGGACGAACAGGTCGTATTCGAGCTGGGAAACGGAGCGGTCGTCGTTGAGTTCGACCCCTGCGGGCAGATTGAACGCAGACTTGTTCTTCCCGTGAATCGCCAAGGCCATGGCCTGGACCCGGTTGTAACAGGAGAAGATCTCGGCCGACGGGCCACTGACGGTGAGACACGCGGAGCCGTCCTTATAGCCCTCGACGTCGATGCGACGGCGCTTCGTGGCGGTCTCGGTCGCATCGTTCGGAGGCACCAGGAGGGTGATCATCTTCGTCAGAGATCTGCGCAGGGAATCGCAGGTGACGTCGGCCTTCTTCGTAGCCAGAAAAGCATCGATCCGCGGCAGAAACTCGAACGCGACGTTCTGGCACTGCTGAGCAGCGACATCGACATGAGCACGCGTGAACTCGCCGGCGCGGACACGGTCGGCAAATTGGGGCAGCCCGTAGAGGATCGTCATGGCGCTGGACAGCTGGCGGTAGGTGCGCCCCGAATTGGTTCCCAACACCGTCGAGATCTCGACGAGGTCATCGGAGTCCACATTGTCGTAGACCCACTTCGAGAAGCAGACGCCGGAGTCGAGCTCAGGGAACTCCGGAAGCAGGTTCCGTGCACCCTCCTCGGCCTTCTTCTTCTGTTCACGAGCGAAGTCTTCGTCATAGAACACTGCCGCGTTCGCCGAAATCCCGGCACTGGACGGGACTCCGGCGCTGGACGGGGCGTCCAGGGCCGACTCACTGGGCTCGGCAGCAGACTTCTTGCCGACAGCCTGCGATTCGCTGACAGCCTGCGCCTCGGCTTCGGCTGCGTATGCGGACTCCTTCTCGCGGCGTTCGAAAGTTCCGGCGATCGTCTCGCAGCGGTACGGCTCGGGCCCCTCAGGGATGGGGAAGTCGAGGTTGATGAAGACCTGCTCGAGCACCACTGCAGATAACGACTCGAAGGTGGAGATATGGGCACGATCCGCGGCGGCGGACTCCACAGCGAAGCGACTCATGTTCGATTCGAAGCGGATGGTCAGCCGCGGAGACGACGGTGTCGTCTCATCCTCCTCGGCGTGTGCCGGGGTGGAGCGGTCGGTCGTGCCCTTCATTGCGTTTTCACCTGCCTCGGACCTCGTTGTCGGAGAAGTGGAGCTGATTTGAAAAGCTAGTAACACTATGATATTCAATCAAAGTGAAGATTACAATAGAAAACAGAGAAAGATTTCGAATAGTTCTCGATATCTAATGGTGTCTGATGGTGTCTGATTTCGTTGCACAGCAATCGTCGCATTCGGCACTGACACGAGAGCCTGAAGCAGCACGGGTGCCGAGGCAGACGCGAGAACCTGAGCCGGCGCGGCAGAGGCATGCACGAGGAACCCGAGCAGCACGGGTGCCGAGGCGTGCACGAGGACCTGAGGTGGCGCAGGGATCGAGACAGACGCCAGGCCCCCAGCCGACAAGAGAACCGGCACCGACACGAGAATCCGAACCAACACGAGAATCCGAACCAACACGAGATCCCAGTCGCACACGAGATCCCAGTCGCACACGAGAAATCGGAGGCGGCCGCCCCCGGCTGTGAACGGATCCAAAGGTTCGCAGAACATGCCATCGAAAGTGAGGGCAACCTCGGCGAGGGTGGGTTTTCCGGGTGAAACAGCTCACTTCATCGGTTATGCTGATCGGGTTGCCGGATGCGACCCATGAGGTCGACACTCGCCCCCATGCGAGCCGTATCCGCACAGCGCGCGGTCGCGGCGCCCCTCACCTGGGGTTCGTCGGACGGGCCGCGCAGGCGTCACCGCACCATCCTTCACTGGTGACCAGTTCTTCGTTCCGACCGCCGTCGGCGCGCCCATTCGGGTTCAAGCCGACGCCTCTGCGGGTCTTGGTGCCCCGCGGGTCCCTGCGGCCGGGCGATCACTGCCGACGGCGACCGGCGACACGGTCACCGGAACGCCGTCGCATCAACCACGAGGATCAACTATGACGACCACCGCTCACAAATCCGCCGATTCCGGCCGAAACGCGCAGACTCCGATCACCGACGCGGAGATCTTCGAGGCACACGAAGGCGGCAAACTCTCCGCAGAGCTCACGAGCCCGCTCGAGACCCAGCGCGACCTCTCGATCGCCTACACGCCCGGTGTGGCCAAGGTCTGCACCGCGATCAAGGACGAGCCGCAGCTGGCTCGCACGCACACCTGGACCGGTCGCCTCGTCGCCGTGATCTCCGACGGATCGGCCGTGCTCGGCCTCGGTGACATCGGTGCGGCAGCCTCGCTGCCGGTGATGGAGGGCAAGTGCGCCCTGTTCAAGTCCTTCTCCGGGCTCAACGCGATCCCGGTCGTCCTCGACACCAACGACACCGACGAGATCGTCGAAACCATCGTCCGCATGGCCCCGACCTTCGGCGCGATCAACCTCGAGGACATCTCTGCGCCCCGCTGCTTCGAGATCGAGGATCGGGTCAAGGAAGCCCTCGACATTCCCGTCATGCACGATGACCAGCACGGCACCGCCGTCGTCGTCCTCGCCGCGCTGACGAACGCTCTGCGCGTGGTGAAGAAGTCCTTCGAATCCGTCCGCGTCGTCGTCTCCGGAGCCGGTGCTGCCGGTGTGGCCGTGGTGAAGATCCTCGCCGACGCCGGGGTCAACGACATCGTCGTTCTCGATTCCAAGGGAGTCGTCGAATCCGGCCGATCCGACCTGTCCGAGACCAAGCAGTTCCTCGCCGAGTCGACGAACCCGCGCGGAATCTCCGGCGGGATCGGCGAAGCCCTCGACGGCGCCGATGCCTTCATCGGCGTGTCCGGCGGCACCATCGACGAAGCGCACCTGGCGAACCTGGCCGACGATGCGATCATCTTCGCCTTGTCGAACCCCAACCCCGAGGTGGTCCCCGACGTCGCCTCCAAGTACGCCACCGTCGTGGCCACCGGGCGCAGCGACTTCCCGAACCAGATCAACAACGTCCTCGCGTTCCCCGGGATCTTCCGCGGAGCACTCGACGCCGATGCCGACGAGATCACTGATGACATGAAGCTCGTCGCCGCTCGTGCCATCGCCGATCTCGTCGGTGACGAACTCGAGCCCGGCTACATCGTGCCCGGGGCGCTCGATTCGCGTGTCGCTCCGGCCGTCGCCGAGGCGGTCGAGAAGTCCGCACTCGAGGCGATGACCAAGCGCTGACGCCTGGTCAGGTTGGGACCGACCGCCACCGAGGCGGCCGAATCGTTCCAGCGATAAGGGCCTGATCGGTCCATCGAAAGGGGCGGGCGAGGAAGTCGAAACTTCCTCGCCCGCCCTTATTCGTGCACTCTGGGGGAGTGGGGCGCGGGTTCCCGGTCCGCTCGATTCGCTGTCGAGGTGACCGGTCCTCTGCTTCTTGGTGGGGAGGCTTCTTGGTGGGGAGTGCCTATTGCGCTGGAGCCTGCGTCTATTGCTGAGGACCCTGCTTTACTGCTGCGGAGGCTGCTGGCCGTTCTTCCATTGCTGAGCGGCAGACCGGGCAGATTGAGCCGCAGACCGAACGGACTGGCCGATCGACTGGCCGGAGCCACCGGAATCGTCCGAACCACCTGAATCGCCGGACCCGTCCGAGCTCGGCGGATTGGTCGGCTGTGGGGGAACGCTGGCCTGCTCGGAGCGGTGGCTCGTGGTGTACCGGCTCTCGGGCGCCGCGAACGTCGCTCCGTCCTCGGCCGCGTTGGCGGCGAACAGAGCGTTGCGGATCTCCTGACCCATCTCGCCCAGTCCGCCCGGGTTCGAAGGCATGAACAGCACGTTCGAGCGTCCCTCCTGAGCGACATTCTGCATCGTGTCGAAGTACTGCGTCATCATCAGCAGCTGCTCGGCCGTCTTGTCGATGCCCACCTCCTGCAGCTTCGCGTACTGCTCGGCGATACCGGTCGCGATCGCCTTGCGCTGAGCAGCGACACCCTCACCGTGGAGGCGCATCGCCTCGGACTCCGCCTGAGCCTGCGTGACGCGCTTGATCTTGTCTGCCTCGGCCAGTGACTGTGCGGCCACCCGGTCGCGCTGTGCGGCGTTGATCGAGTTCATCGAATCGCGCACCTTCGGGTCAGGGGTGATGTCCGTGACCAGGGTGCTCACGATCTTGAACCCGTAGCGCTTCATCGACTCAGACAGCCGACGCTCGACGTTCTCTGCGATATCGTCCTTCGACTCGAACGCCGTGTCCAGGGTCAGACCGGACAGCGCCGAACGGACGGTGTCGAAGACATAGGAGCGGATCTGCTCCTCCGAGTTCGCCAGACGGTAGTACGCGTCAGCGACATTGTCCTCTTCGACGACGTACTGGACGGCGACGGGAACCGTGACGAAGACGTTGTCCTTCGTCTTCGACTCGATGTTGACCTCGAGTTGCTGGACGCGCAGCGAGATCGGCCGACTCGTCGTCTCGACGAACGGCACCTTCGTATTCAGTCCCGGCTTCGCCACCTTCTTGAACTTGCCGAACCGCTCGACGATGACGTTCTCCTGCGTCTTCACCGTGAAGAACATGCTGGTGCGCAGCTTGCCGAACAGCAGAACGGCGATGACGAGGATGACGATGATTATGGCGAATGTGGCCACCAATCCAGTCATGGGTGCTCCAATGCGTCGTAGATGTCGGCCGCAGCACGACCGTTGGTGACTACCAGCCTAGTAGCCGAAACGACTCCCGCATACGCCGCGGCCATAATGACAAGGAACGATGCGCGCGCGGCCCGGGCATCTCGGCATCGACGAACCTCTCACCACACATCTGATGTCAGACGTATAATGGAGACTCAGCACGGAACGACCAGCAGAAGGTGATCATGGCGGAGCCGATGGAGACCGGGCGGAAGGTGACGACCTCCGACAGGATCAAGGATCTCATCCTCTCAGACGGACTGCGCCCCGGAGACCTCCTGCCCACCGAAGGCGAACTGTGCAGCCGCCTCGGCGTCTCCCGTTCGAACGTCCGAGAAGCCATCCGCAAACTCTCGACCCTCGACATCGTCGACGTCCGCCACGGACACGGCACCTACGTCGGCGAGATGACCCTCGACGCGCTCGTCGAAGCCCTCGTCTTCCGCGGAGTGCTCAGCCCCGGAGACGATCTCGACGCTCTGCGCGACGTCGTCGAAGTGCGCAAGGCCCTCGATCACGGAATGTCCGAACAGATCGTCGACGCCATGGCCGGAAGCTCGAACCCCGACCTCAGCGCACTCGTCGACGAAATGGTGTCCATGGCTGCGGAGGGACGGACCTTCCCCCAGCAGGACCGCGCCTTCCACACCGGACTGCTGGCTCACCTGGGCAACTCTCTCGTCGGCCAGCTGGTCGCGGCGTTCTGGGACGTGCACACCGCGGTGCTGCCGAAGCTCAACGTCGCCGTGGCCTCTGATCTGGAGCAGACGGCGAAGGCGCACGGACTCATGCTCGAGGCGGCTGAATCCGGTGATGCGGCGGCGTTCCGCGACGCGATCACAGCTCACTACGAGCCGATCATGCGTGCCCTCGAGAAGAAATGATTGACTGAACCCATATCCGCCTCAACGACGTGCCGGGGCAGTGCCGAAGGAGAACTGATGGAAGTTGTCATCGCCGATGAACACACGCTGGCGGAACTCGCCGCAGACGCGGTCGAGCGGCTGCTGCGCACCGAGGCCGCGCCGGTCATCGGGCTGGCAACAGGTTCGAGTCCGCTGCGCATCTACGATGAGCTGACCCGCCGCCACGAGCAGGACGGACTCTCATTCGCCCGCGCGCAAGCGTTCATGCTCGACGAATACGTCGGCATCGCCGACGACCACCCGGAACGCTATCGCAACGTCATCGACACCGAGATCGCCACGCGCGTCGACTTCGCCGAGGGGGCCGTCCACGGACCCGACGGATCGGCCGAAGACCTGGCGGCCGCCTCGGCGGACTATGAGCGGATGATCGCCGAGGCCGGCGGCATCGACCTGCAGATCCTCGGGATCGGCAGCGACGGACACGTCGCCTTCAACGAACCCGGCTCCTCACTGTCCTCGCGCACCCGCGTGAAGTCGCTGACGAACCAGACCCGGGTGGACAATGCGCGGTTCTTCGACGGCGACGTCGACCAGGTGCCGAAGCTGTGCCTGACGCAGGGGATGGGCACGATCATGGAGGCGCGTCACCTCGTGCTCATCGCCACCGGCGGCAACAAGGCCGAGGCCGTGCATCAGATGGTCGAAGGGCCGATTTCGGCGATGTGGCCGGCAACGGTGCTGCAGATGCACCCGCACGTGACCGTGCTGCTCGACGATGCGGCGGCTTCCAGGCTGCAGCTCGCGGACTACTACCGGCACGCGTTCGAGTCCAAGCCGGGCTGGCAGGACCTGTGATCCGGTAGGACTCTGAGCGTTCATCCTTCGACGGCGTCGGCGAACCACGAGGAGATCGTCGCCGGGTGGGTGATCGCAGTGCCCACGACCACGGCGTCCGCCCCGGCTTCCCGAGCGGCGGCGGCGTGCGCCGGAGTGTGGATGCGCCCCTCGGCGACGAGCAGAGCCGGCAGCCCGGCAGCTCGGATGTCGCTGATGAGTTCGAGATCGGGCCCGTCGACCTTCGGCCGTTCGCCGGTGTACCCGGCCAAGGTCGTGCCGATGATGTCAGCCCCGGCACCGACCGCTGCCCGAGCGTCGGCCAGACTACCGCAGTCGGCCATGACCAGGGCGTTCGTCTGCTCGTGGAGACGTTGGACCGTCTCGGCCAGGCTCAGCCCGTCGGGCCGATCCCGCCGCGTTCCGTCGAGGGCGACGATATGTGATCCGGCCAGAGCCACCGCATAGGCGTGCTCGAAGGTCGGAGTGATGACGACGCCGTCCTTGCCGTCCTTCCACAGCCCGATGATCGGGACTTCGACGGCCGAGCGGGTCGCCTGGATATCGCCGAGTCCCTGCACGCGCACGGCCGCCGCTCCTCCGATGACCGCCGAGGCTGCCACCTGCGACATCGTGTTCGGATCGCGCATGGGCTCGCCAGGATAGGCCTGCGCGGAGACGATGAGCCGCCCGCGCAGCGCCTCGAGGATTTCGGTCTTCGACAGCATCAGTGTGTCTCCTTCTTCCGGCCGGGCTCATCGTCCCACAGGCTGGCGGCGCCGATGAGTGCGGCGTCCTGCCCCAATTCTGCCTTCACCAGCGGAGCTCCGGCGGTGGCGGGGATGAGTTCCGCGGCGAAGGCCGCGCGAAGGGGCGTCCACCAGGTTTCGTCCATCTCGGCGAGTCCGCCGCCGATGACGATGACCTCGGGGGAGAGGATGTTCGCGATCCCGCCGAGGGCCGATCCGAGGGCACGCGCCCCCATGTCGAAGGAACGAACGGCCAGAGGATCCCCCGCCGAGGCGGCCGCCGCCAGTTCCCGTGTGTTCGCCGGGACCGGCGCTGGGTTCGATTCCGGGGCCGGCGCCGAGGTGGGGGAGTCGTCCCTGCCTATCAGACGCTGATAGGTGGCGAGGATGGCCGGACCCGAGGCGATGGCTTCGACATGGCCGGTGCCGCCGCACGGGCAGTCCAGCCCGGCCGCGGCCGCTGAGGGCACATGCCCGATGTGTCCGGCCGCCGAATTCCGGCCCGTGAGCAGGCGTCCGTCCGCGATGAAACCGCCGCCGATGCCGGTGCCCGCCGCGACGAGCAGGGAACTTCGAGTGCCGCGCGACGCCCCGGCGAAGGACTCGCCGAGAGCATGCGCATGCACATCGTTGACGGCGCGCACGTGAAGGCCGGTGCGGGCAGAGAGCTCGGAGACCAGGTCTGTTCCGGCCCATCCAGTCAGCGAATCCGTCGCCGAGACGACGACGCCGGTCGCAGGGTCGATGACCCCGGCCGCACCGACGCCGATCCTCCATGCAGAATCAGCGCCACCCGAACCCGACGTCTCCGCGATGACGGTGGCGGCCACCTCGGCGATGGTGTCGAGAACCGCCTGGGCACCTGCGGTCGCGGGCGTCGGCACGCTGCGCACATGCGCTAGACGCCCGTCGATGACGGAACCGGCACGGATCTTCGTGCCTCCGACATCGACGGCGACAGCAGCAGTCAGGGTCACAGCAGTCCTGCGGCGGCGACGATCTCGCGGACGCGCTCGGTCTCGGCGGCATTGAGAGCCTCCATCGGCTCGGCCATCCGGTTCGAGTCGATGACGCCCATGAGCTGCAGGGCGGTCTTGAACCCGCCGAGTCCGGCGGCTCCGGCGGACACGCGCCCCGGGGTGGCAGCCCCGGTGATGTCGAACAGGCGGGCCATACGGTCCTGCTCGCTCGCTGCGGTCGCCCAGTCGCCGGCCTTCGCCGCCTCGTAGATGCGCACATATCCGGTGGGGTCGACGTTGCCGAGCCCGGGGACGATGCCCGCCGCGCCGCCGAGCATCGCTCCGTCGGTGACCACCTCGTGGCCGGTGAACACGGCGAAGTCGGGCAAGTGCTTCGTCGCCAGCAGCAGACGGCGGAAGCCGACGTCGTCACCGGAGGAGTCCTTGACTCCGGCGAGCACACCCTCCTCGGCGAGGCGGACGAGGACGTCGAGCGGCAGCTTCATATGCGTGCGCACGGGCACGTCATAGGCGAAGAGGGGGACGCTGATATGGGCGGCGACGGTGCGCAGGTGGCGCTCCACCTCGGCGGCGTCGGACAGGGCATAGAACGGCGTGGTCACCACGGCCGCGTCACCGCCGATGGCCAGCAGACGGTCGGCCTCTTCGAGAACCCGGGTCGTCGTCTGTTCGCTGATGCCCACGAGCACGGGCACCCGACCGGCGGCGGCCTCAATCGCGGTCTCGAGAACGAGATCGCGTTCGGCATTCGTCAGATACGGGACTTCGCCGGAGGACCCGAGCACGAAGATGCCGTGCACGCCGCCGGTGACGAGGTGGTCGACGAGGGCGGCGATGCCGGCCCGGTCGATCTCGCCGGAATCCGTGCGCGGGGTCAGCAGCGGGGGGATGATTCCGTGGAAGTCAGTCATGGTCGTGTCCTTACTTGTCGTTCTTGTGTTCCGTCGCCGAGGCGAAGGCCTCGACGGGGTCGGTGGGCTGAGTCGGGACTCGGCGGGTATAGCTGGCGCGCTTGCCGTAGATGGTCAGCGGCAGCACATCGTGGTCGCTGCGACCGCGCCGCATCGCACCGGTGACCAGCGAGATGAGGTAGCCGAAGACCATGGCGCCGATGAACGCGACGGTCGAGACCATGAACGGCGTGAGCCCCGCCTGCTCCTGGACGACCCAGGCCAGTGCGGCACCGAGCAGCAGTCCTGCGAGCACGCCCGAGGTGTTCGCCCGCTTCGTGAAGATGCCGAGGGCGAAGACTCCGGCCAGCGGGACGCCGAAGAGTCCGGTGATGGCCAGGAACAGGTCCCAGGTCTGGGCCTGATCGGTGGCCGAGAGGTAGAGCGCGACGCCGACGGACAGGGCGCCGACGATGACGATGACGGCGCGGGAGAAGCCGACTCCGGTGCGGGGGCTGCCGTCCTTGGGCGGGAAGAAGCGGTCGCGGATGTCGACGGTCACGCAGGCCGAGATCGAGTTGAGGCTCGAGGAGATCGTCGACTGTGCGGCGGCGAAGATCGCGGCGATGAGCAGGCCCGAAATGCCGGCCGGCAGCGCGGTGACCGCGAAGTACGGCACCAGCGCCGAGGTGTTGAACCCGTCCGGCAGCGCCTCCGAATGCTGGTAGAAGCTGTAGAGGACGGTGCCGATCCCGTAGAACAGGGGGATCGTCAGCAGGGCGAGGAAGCCGTTGACGATGAGCGAACGGGCAGTCGACTTGGGTGAATCAGTGGTCTGGTAGCGCTGCACGACGTCCTGGCTGGCCGTGTACTGATGCAGGTTGTTGAAGACCGAACCGAGGAAGACGATCGGGATGGCCGCAGCCGCTCCGCCGAACTTCCAGTTGTCGGCGGAGATGAACTTGTCATCGGCGGCGGCGTCGGAGACGACGGTGGCCAGGCCTCCGTCGAGTGCCAAGATCCCGAAGACGAGGATGACGGCGGCTCCGACGAGGAGGATGATGCCCTGGACGACATCGGACCAGATGACGCCCTCGATGCCGCCGAGGAAGGTGTAGACGACCGAGAACACGCCGACGGCTCCGGCGACGAGCGCCGGGTTGATGTCGGTGACCGAGCTGATGGCCAGGGTCGGCAGGTAGATGACGATGGCGACACGGCCGATGTGGAAGAGGACGAAGAGGACTGAGCCGAGCACGCGGATGCTCGGGCCGAAGCGCTCCTCGAGGTACTCATAGGCCGTGGTGACCTCGAGTTTGCGGAAGAAGGGGATGTAGAAGATCACGAGCAGCGGGACGATCGCGAAGATCGCGATATTGCCGGCCGCATACGACCAGTCGGTGAGGAAGGCCTGCTCGGGCGTCGACATGTAGGTGATCGCCGACAGCGTCGTCGCGTAGATCGAGAAGCCGGCCGCCCAGGCCGGGATCCGCCCACTGGCCTTGAAGAACTCCTCTGTTCCTCCGCTGGCTCGCTTGGTGAACCAGACCCCGATGCCCAGGGTGGCCAAGAGGTAGATGATGATCACGGCCCAGTTGAGGCCGCCGAGTCCCGGAGCGTCCATGCTCCCTCCTGAAAATTCGTAGGGGACCGGAAGCGTGCGGTCCCGACTGATACATAAGACGTATGATGTCCTATGTTGCGAATCTACGGGAATGTGCCGTGCGGCACAACCCGGGTGAGGTGCTTCATTGAACTGCTCCTCGGCATCCTGTACGTTCGTTCAGGACCAGAGAATTCCGCTGACTCAAGGGAGATCGCGTGCCCGATCCGCTTCCGCTCACAGGAACTACCGTGATCTCGCTGGCGGGCAACCTGCCCGGCCCGCTGGCCGCGGCACGACTGGCGGCACTCGGGGCGCATGTGATCAAGGTCGAACCGCCGTCGGGAGATGCTCTGGAGGCTGGTGTCCCCGCCTACTATGTGGAGCTGACCGCCGGGCAGGAGATCCTCACGCTCGACCTGAAGGATCCTGATGAGTTCGGGCGGTTGAGAGAGCTCGCCGCCGAGGCGGACATCCTGCTCACAGCCATGCGACCAAAGGCCGCTGCCGCACTCGGCCTGCCCGACCTCGTCGACGAGCATGGACTCGTCCACGTCGAGATCGTCGGCTTCGCCGGTGACCGTGCCGACGTCCCCGGCCACGACCTCACCTATCAGGCCGCGCACGCCACGCTGGTGCCCGGACACATGCCGACGGTTCCCGTCGCCGACGTGCTCGGCGGTGAGCATGCCGCACTCGAGGCGCTGGCCGGACTGCATCAGCGGGATGTGCGCAGGGGCGCAGGTTCCACAGTCGGCGGGACAGACAGCGGAATCGTCCGGCGGGTCGTCCTCGACGAGGCGGCCGCATGGGCGGCAGGGCCGGCGCGGCACGGTCTGAGCTCACCGGGCGGCCACCTCGGCGGGGGGACTCCTTTCTATCGCACCTACGCCACACGGGATGGGCACGTCGCCGTCGCCTGCCTTGAGCCGCACTTCGCCAAGGCGCTCGCCGCGAACCTCGGGGCCGATCACGACACACTCGAACGCGCCTTCGCCGCCGAGCCCACCGCCCGCTGGCAGGCCTTCGCCGTAGAGCACGATCTGCCGATCGAGGCGATCGTCGACAACTGAATAGTTGAGCACATCCATCGAGCAGTGAGTCCGCCCAGCAGGATGTATCCGATCAGGGCAAGGGATTCCGGGTGTGAGCTCTCTGAGTGCTCGCTGATGTGTTGAGCAATATGTGTCGAATAATGACGAAGCTGCGTCATTATTCGTCCCACGCCGATAGCTTGGGATCATCAACCGCATCTGACAGTACGGAGGGTGAGATCCATGAGCATCGACACCGACAAGGGCATCGACACCACGAAGAACATCGACGTCGACCGACTCAACGAACTCTCGGAGAAGAACAAGGCCAACCCCGAGGTCGGCCACAAGAAGATCTCCGTGAAGTCCGTGACCGAATCCGGGTTCCGCAACCTCAACTTCGCACGCGACCACAAACCGTTCCTCATCTCCGAACCGCACCCCCTCCTCGGCGATGACCAGGCACCGAACCCGACCGAATACGCCCTCGGCGCACTGGGATCGTGCATCAACGTCGGCATCCAGGCCATCGCAAGCCACCGCGGAGTGACGCTGACGAAGATCGAGATCGAACTCGAAGGCGATATCGACATCTCCGCCGTCTGGGGCGTCGGCGACCTCGACCCGGAGAAGGAACTCGGCATCACCACGGTGCGGGCGAACATCTCGCTCGACGGCGACGCCGACGACGCCACACTGCAGAAGATCAGCGACGATGCCGTCAAATGGTCACCGGTGGCCAACACCTTCATCCGCCCCGTCGCCCTCGAAACCTCGACCAGCACCGGGTCGAACTCCTGACCATGAGTCTTGACGCCATCAGCCGACCGACCGATGCGCTGACCACCACCGCCGTGCCCGCCGAACTGCTCGAGACGATCGCCGAGGCAGCCCCCGCCCTCGATCGCGGAGACCGGCAGGTCGCAGAATTCCTCCCCGAACTGGGCCGAGCCGGACTCCTCGACCTCGGAGTGGCCGGCAGCGACGGGCAGACGGCGAACGGCACCCTGCTCGACCAGGCCTCGGTCATCGAGGCCATCGCCCGGCACTCGCTGAGCCTCGCCTTCGCCCTCTGGGGACAGAGGATGGCCATCGACTACCTGGCGACCACCGGCGGCAGCTTCGCCGACCGCCACCTCGACCGGCTGCGTCGCGGTGAGACCATCGGCGTGTCCGGGATGGCACCGGCATTCAAGGCCTCAGCCGGAGCTGGAGAACTCGGGCTCGAACTCGGTACAGGGGAGTCGGGAGGCGGCGCTGGATCTCTGGCGCTGCGCGGAAAGCTCGAATGGGCCTCGAACCTGTACCCCGATGCCGTCATCGTCTCCGCGGCGTATGGTTCGGCCGACTCTCGTTCGGCCGACCCCACTGCTGCTGCCCCTCAGACAGGTCCGAAGTCGATCGTCGCCTTCTCCCTGTCCGAGGCCGGCGTGAGCGTCGGCCCGGAACTCGACCTGCTCGCGCTCAAGGGCACCGCGTCGACCTCGGTGAGCGTTGAGATCACCGACTACGACCGTGAACAGATCATCGGTGAGGACTTCGCCGGGCTTCTCGCCCGCTGGCGCCCCGTCGCCGCCGTCCTCCAATCGAGTTTCTGCCTCGGACTCGCCGCGTCGGCACATTCCGGCGCCGAGGCGGGGCTGCACGGCATCAACGGCGTCTTCACAGACGACGTCGAGGGGGAAGGCCGAGCTCTCGTGGAAGCCAAGAGCCGCCTCGTCGACATCATCCACCGCATCGGCACCGCCGATCGCCCCGACCCGCGCGAAGTCCTGTCCCTGCGCCTCGAGGCCGGACGGCTGGCCACGGCAACCTCGGCACTCGAGATCCGCACCGCCGGCGGCCGCGGATACGCCGTCGGCTCGCACGCGAACCGACGCTTCAGGGAAGCGACGTTCATCCCCGTCCAGTCGCCCTCGGAATCCCAGCTGCGGTGGGAGCTCGACCGTCTGGGATGACCCGGTCGGAGCGGAACGGAATCGATCAATACGTATGGACACGTTCTTGAGAACGGTGGAGGCGGCCGCCTCGGCGCTCTCACGACGTCGGCTGCTGGGACTCGGCGCCTCCGCCGGCGCTGCGGCACTGCTCAGCGCCTGCTCACCCGTGCAGACGGGAACGGCGGGCACCGCCTCGGCGGACTTCAGTCCCTCACTCACAGCTCCGGCCGGTCTCGAGAAGCGCACGATGACGATCGGGTACGTGCCGATCACCTGCGGCACCCCGATCGTCACGGCCGCTGCCCTCGGCGTGTACGAGAAATACGGGCTCGAGGTGACGCTGCGCCGCTACACCGGCTGGGCGGAGCTGTGGATCGCATTCGTCGCCGGCGAACTCGATGCCACGCAGATGCTCGCACCGATGCCGCTGGCCATCCACCACAACTTCGCCTCGGGCCGACGCGATCTGCGGCTGCCGTTCGTGACGAACACGAACGGCAACGGAATCACCGTCTCCCGGTCGCTGCTGGGCAAGGTCAAAGGACCGGAGGACTTCGCAGGTCTGCGCGTCGGTCTGCCCTTCGACTATTCGGTGCACAGCCTGCTCACGCGTGACTACCTCGCCTCCGGGAGACTCGACCCGGAGCAGGACGTCGACCTGCGGATCATGCGCCCGGCGGATATGGTCACCGCCCTGGCCGTGGGCGAACTCGACGCCTTCTGCCTGCCCGACCAATTCAACCAGCGGGCCGTCGCTGAGGGGGCCGGATTCATCCACCTGCTGACGAAGGACCTGTGGCCGGGCCACCCCTGCTGCAGCTTCGCCGTCGCCGAGGACTTCGCCGCGGCGAACCCGAACAGCTATACCGCACTGCTGCGCGCCCTCGGGGACGTCTCACTGTGGATCGACGAACCGGCGCACCGGGCCGAGACCGCCGAACTCATGACCGCAGGTTCGGCGCTCGGAATGCCGCAGCCCGTGCTCGAGGCCGTGCTGACCGGGAAGTTCCCCGACGGCACGGGCAAGAAGCGCTCGGTGCCCGACCGGATCGGATTCCAGCCCTACCCGCACGAATCCTTCGGCGTGTGGATGCTCGATGCGATGCAACGTCACAACCTGACCGGCGACGCCAAGTTCACGCAGGCGGGGGACTATGCGGACGCGGTGAACTCCGTGTTCGACTCGCATGCCGCGGCAGATGTCCTCGGCAGCCTCGGCGGGGACACCGCCGAGCACACGAATGAGACCGTCCTCGGCCGCACCTTCGACCCACGCCACCCGAAGAAGTGGAGCATCTGAGACCATGAGCGCTGAGCTGAAGCGGAGCACCGACCAGGGAACGAACACCGAACCGAAGCGATCGACCTCCCGACCCGAAGATGCCGGCGTGAAGGGGGCGGCGCCTGGGACCAGGCGCCTCTTCGGGTTGGCGAAGACGATCGGTCTGTTCCTCATCGTCGCGGCGGTCTTCGTCCTCGTCTGGCAGCTGCTCACCGCGGGTTATGACGACGGCGGACTCGCTCCGACACCGGCCGCGAGCTGGCACCGCCTCATCGAGGTCGTCTCCACCGCGTTCGTATTCCGGCCCCCGAATGACGTCGGCATCGTCTTCCACCTCATCGCCTCGCTGCGACGGGTGCTCATCGGCTTCGGTCTCGCCGCGCTCATCGCGATCCCGTTCGGACTCGTGCTCGGCAGCAGCCGCACCCTCGAATCGGCCCTCGACCCGATCGTGCAGGTGCTGCGTCCCGTCTCCCCGCTGGCCTGGCTGCCCATCGGGTTGGCGATCCTGCGGGATTCCGAAGCCACCGCCGTATTCGTGATCTTCATGGCCTCGCTGTGGATCATCCTCATCAACACCATCGACGGCGTCCACCGGATCGATCCCGCCTACCTCGACCTCGCCCGCACCCTGGAGACGACTCCGCTGCGACGGATCCTGCGGATCACGCTGCCTGCCACCGTCCCCGCGATCGTCACCGGACTGCGCACCTCACTGTCGACCGCGTGGCTGGTCATCATCGCCGCTGAGATGATCGTCGGCAGCCGCGGCATGGGTACCTTCGTGTGGAACGAATGGAATGCGATGAACATCGACTCGATCGTCGTCGCCATCCTCATCATCGGCCTCGTCGGCTTCCTCCTCGACCGCGCCGTCGCCCAACTCCACCGACTGGTGCCCGCCGCATGAGCCCGACCGACGCGAGATCCCCACAAAGAGAAGGCCCGAGATGAACCCGACAGACTCGACGGCGACCGAAACGAAGACCCAGGCCCTCGCCGAGGCGGCGCACACCGAATCCGCCGAGGTGACTCACTCAGACCCCGCCGAGGCGGCCGCCGGCCTGCGCATCGAGCGCATCGGCAAGGCCTTCCGTCGGCCTAAGGGCGGGACTCAGCAGATCCTCGCCGATGTGTCCTTCGAGGTCGGTGCCGGTGAGTTCGTCGCCATCATCGGCCCCTCCGGTTCGGGGAAGTCGACGCTGCTGCGCATCCTCGCCGGGCTTGAGAGACCCGAACACGGTCAGGTCTCATTGGCCGGTGAGCCGATCCGCGAGCCGAGCAGGCATCTGGGCATGGTGTTCCAGCAGCACGTGCTGCTGCCGTGGCTGAGTGCGAAGGGCAATGTGCTCTTCGCTCTCGAAGCCGCGGGCACCGGGACGAGCACAGCGGACGAGCGGGAGGCGCTCGCCGACGAATGGCTCGATCGGGTCGGACTGAGCCCGGCCGCTGATCTGCGACCCCACCAGCTTTCTGGAGGAATGGCGCAGCGGGTCGGCATCGCCCGCGCATTCGCCCTGAACTCCGAGGTGCTTCTGCTCGATGAGCCCCTGGGCGCCCTCGACGCGCTGACGAGGTATTCGCTGCAGCAGCAGCTGCTGGCGTTGTCGGAGCGGGAGAAGCGCACGTTCGTCCTCGTCACCCACGACGTCGATGAAGCGCTGCTGCTGGCCGATCGCATCCTCGTGCTCTCCCATGGGCCGGCCGCGACCATCCAATCCGAACTCGACGTGCCCTTCGCCCGACCCCGCGACCGTGAGGACATCGAGGCAGACCCGGCGTTCCTCGACCTGCGCCGCGAACTCCACCACGCACTCTCGGCCGAGAGCTGAGGGGCGAACCGCCTCGGCGAGGAACCTCTGCCTGTGCGCCCCCTCAAGACCGGGCTCGCGCGCGTGTGACAAGATTGAAGGCGTGTCGAAAGTACTTGAGATCCTGACCCCGGACGGCCTGCCGCCGTTGGTCGAGAAGCCCGGAGTCTCCTTCATCATGCCGGTCCTCAACGAGGCCGAGCACATCGAACAGGCGATCACCACGATCCTCGCCCAGGACTACGACGGGGACAAGGAGATCGTCCTCGCCCTCGGTCCCTCGAGCGATGATACGAACGCCATCATCGAGTCGATGGCCGCGAGCGACTCCCGGATCCAGACGGTCGACAATCCGCAGGCCGCGACCCCGATCGGCCTCAACCTCGCGATCGCCGCAACCCGACATCCGGTGATCATCCGCGTCGACGCGCACTCCGGCCTCAACCCCGAATACACACAGCAGGCCATCGACACCCTGCGCGAGACCAAGGCCGCGAACTGCGGCGGTCTCATGCTCGCCCGCGGCAAGACCTCGTTCCAGAAGGCCGTTGCCCGTGCCTATATGTCCCCCGTCGGCCTCGGCGGCCCCGCCTACCACTCCGGTGACGAAGCCCAGGAGGCGGAGTCCGCCTACCTCGGCGTCTATCGGCGCGAGGTCTTCGACGCCCTCGGCGGGTTCGACGAAGGCATCAAACGCGGTCAGGACTGGGAACTCAACCTGCGCATCCGCACCTCCGGCGGTCGCATCTGGTTCAACCCGGATATGGAAGTCACCTACTGGCCGCGCGGCACCTGGTCGAAGATCGCCCAGCAGTTCTGGGCCACCGGAATCTGGCGGGCCGAACTCATCCGCCGCTACGGCTCGAAGAACTCCCTCCGCTACTTCGCCCCACCGCTGCTCGTGATCGGCATGAGCGCAGCCGTGATCGAGACGCTGCTCCAGCTGTCCGGGACGACGAAGAGATGGCCGAAGTTCCTCCGCCGCTTCACCTCCCTCATCCACGTGCCCAGCTTCGGCTATATCGCGGGGATCCTGGCCACCGCCTCGGCGGCGAAGGACTGCGGACGCCGGGAGAGATTCTGGTTCGGTATCGTCCTGCCGACCATGCACCTGTGCTGGGGTGCCGGGTTCCTCCGCGGGCTCGTCACCGGGGCCGGAACGACGAAGGACAGCAGCCGATGAGCAAGAAGAAACGCCGGTTGGATAAGGATCGCTACGGTCGCAGCTTCACCGATCCGCTGCCCTCGGTCGACCCCGAATCGAACGAACGGGTCCCCGTGCCCGAGCGTCCCACACCGAAGAAATTCAACGCACCCCTGTGGGCCGGAGCCATCGTCCTGGTCCTCGTCGTGGTCGTGTTCGCGTTCAACATGTTCGGGTCCAAGGACCGACTCACCGTCGAGTCGCTCAACCCGCCGGCCGTGGGTGCCCTCGACGGCGGATCCTCGGTGTACCCGGCGAACTCGAAGCTCGCCTTCACCGAGAACGTGAAGTTCGGCTATCTGCCCGCCCCCACGCTGACCGCACTGGGCGACGGCACGATCGTCGCCGCGAACCCGGAGACGGCAGCCGAGGACATGGGGCTGAAGAAGGACCTCGACGAGCTCGACGCCGAGGAATTCCTCGACCAGACCATCGCCCCCGCCGGCAAGGACACGAGCCCCGGCGAACCCCTCACCTGGGACCAGATCGTCGACGAGTTCGGCGGAGACACCGTGTTCATGCCCGCCATCGATTCCACCGAGGTGGCCGCCCCTGCGCTGAAGACCATCACCGAGGCGGGGCTTGAGGACTCGACCATCGTGCGCACCGACGACGCCGAGGTGGCCCGGGCCGCCGCCGATGCCGGCGTCGGCGCCATGTTCACCGGTGATGTGACGGCGACCGGGAACGAGTCGCTGTCCAGTGACGGGTACACGGCCGTGGCCGTCGAGGCGGGTGCGGCCGAGAAATGGACCGGAGTCGACCTCGATGTGTGGGCAACCGGGGTCAAGGACGAGAAGCAGCTCGATCAGCTGGCCGATGCCGGTGTCATCGGTGCGCTGAGTGAGAACCCGTACAAGGTCCTGCCGTCCGAAGTGAAGACCGACTGACCGTGATGCCGGGGCGGGACAACTGCCTCGGCGAAATTTGACGACCCTGACAACGAAGGAGACGCTATGACCCAGCCCATCGGCAACCCATCGCATATCGGCAATCTGGATGCCAGCCAGCTCGGCCCGCAGCCGACCTACCTGCCCGATGACCACCCTGACGTCGACGCTCGCAAGCGCATCGATGCAGGTGAAGAACCCATCGACGTCGCCGCCGCACTGCCGGCCTCGTCCTTGGCGTGGGCGGAACTGGCCGATGAAGCGCACCAGGAGGGCCGCCTCGTCGACGCCTATGCCTACGCCCGCGTCGGCTACCACCGAGGACTCGACGCCCTGCGCGCCGCCGGATGGCGCGGAGCCGGCCCGATCCCGTACTCGCACGAAGTCAACCGCGGATTCCTCCGCGCCCTCTACGCGCTCGGCCGCGCCGCCGGAGCGATCGGCGAAGGCGAAGAGGCCGCACGCATCGAAGAGTTCCTGCACGCCTCTGACCCGACGGCAGTGGAGGCCATCGGCCGCGGGGAGTAGGCCGCCTTACTCCCGTCGGACACATCGGCCCCGGGGTGCGTGAGCAAACGCACCACGGGGGCCGATTGTGCTTGTCGGCGAGGCGGCGTAGAACTATATGAATGGGTAATACTTCCGAGACGGTCATGACAGCCGAACAGCGCAAGATCCTTGCAGTGATGCTCGTCCCGATGTTCATGTCGCTTCTGAGCGTGTCGATCGTCAACGTCATCCTCCCCGATATGCAGCGGTCGATCGGCGCCTCGAACTCCGCGATCCAGTGGGTGCTCTCGGGCTATACGCTCGCCTTCGGCGTGCTCCTCGTCGCCGCGGGGCGAGCCGGCGACCTCTTCGGCCGCGGCCGGCTCTTCGTCATCGGCGTGGCCGTCTTCGCCCTCGGGTCGCTCATCTCAGGCCTGTCCCCAGACCCCCTCGTACTCAACATCGCCCGCGTCGTCATGGGGCTGGGCTCCGGCCTGCTCAGCCCGCAGGGCGTCGGAATGCTCCAGCAGTACTTCCACGGCGAGGTGCGCGGTCGCGCCTTCGGGATGTTCGGCACGATCGTCGGCGTCTCCGTGGGCATCGGTCCCGTCCTCGGCGGTGGACTCATCGCGGTGCTCGGCGACGAGTGGGGATGGCGTTCGGCCTTCCTCATCAACGTGCCGATCGCCCTGGCCGCAATCATCCTGGGCCGGTTCTGGCTGCCGAAGAGCGCCTGGGTCGGTGCCGGCTCCGAGTCCGTCAACTCGTCGGACGGCCGGACTCGCGCCGACTTCGACCCGGTCGGACTCGTTCTGCTCGCCGTGGGCACGCTCCTGGTCATGCTGCCCTTCCTCGAACGCAGCGCAGGAGCCTGGATCTACGCCCTCGTCCCGATCGGTGTCGCCATCGTCTGGCTGTGGGTGCGGTGGGAGAACCGATACTCCCGCCGAGGCGGGTCGCCGATGGTCGACATGCAGCTGTTCAGGACACGCAGCTTCGCCTACGGGGCATCGCTGACGTCGATGTATTTCGTCGGCATGCCCGGAATCTGGGTGATCGTGGCGCTCTACCTGCAGAACGGCCTCGGCTTCCCCGCCCTCCACGCAGGACTCGTCGGTCTGCCCTCGGCGCTGCTCTCGGCCATCGCCGCACAGGCGGCCGGCCGCGTCGTGCTCACCTTCGGGCGGAAGATGGTCGTCCTCGGGGTGGCAATCGGTCTCACGGGGGTCGTCGCCTCGGCGCTCCTCGTGCTGGCGCATGAGTCCTGGGGGATCAGCATCTGGTGGCTGCTCCTCACGCTCGGGATCACCGGCCTCGGGCAGGGCATGGCGATCAGCCCGAATCAGACCCTGACCCTGGCCGAGGTTCCCGTCGAATACGCGGGAAGCTCCGGCGGCGTGATGCAGACCGGTCAGCGAGTGGGCACGGCCATCGGCATCGCGATCGTCACCGCCGTGTTCTTCGTCGTCCAGCCGATCGCCGGATACGGTGCGGCCATCATCGCAGGCTTCGGATTCATCGCACTCGTCATCGTCTTCGCCGGCATCATCGGTCTGGTCGATCTTGCGCGCGGTCGAGCCAAGGACCGACGGGAAGCTCAGCCGGTCAGGAGCTGAGGCTCACGTCTGTCGGCCCGACCAGGCGAGCACCTCACGCCCCGGCGCCCTCGATCTTCTGCGCGGCGAACACGGCATCGAGGAGGCCGGGGAAGCGGGCGTCCAGGTCATCCTTGCGCAGGGTATTCATGATCTTCGTGCCCTCATATTCCTGGCGGATCACTCCCGCTTCGCGCAGGGTGCGGAAGTGGTAGGTCGCCGTGGACTTCGACACCGGCAGCTCGAAGGTCGCGCACGCATGATCGCCGAACGCGTCGTTGAGCTTGCAGGCGACGGTGCGGCGAACCGGGTCGGCAAGTGCGGCCAGCACGGTGTCGAGTCTCATCTCGCCCCGGCTGGGGTGTTCCAATGTGCGCATCAGGAGTCTCCCGTCTCGCCCTCGTGTCGGTCAGCGACGGTGTCCGCTGCCGAAGCAGCCGCCGGTCGCTGGTGATGTTGTGTCCCTCAATTGTACGAAATATTTGGTAGTACGAAATTCCTCGTAGTACAGTGCGAACGCGAAGTACGAAGAATCTCATACTTCCGAACGACCATTCTTGACGAAAACACGAGGGGCTATGTCTCATCTGCTGTTCGAACCGCTCACGCTGCGCGGACTGACCTTCCGCAACCGGATCTGGGTACCGCCCATGTGCCAATACTCCGTCGAGACTCTTGACGGAGTCCCGGCACCCTGGCACACCGTCCACTACGGTGCCATGGCCAGGGGAGGGGCGGGCGCCGTCATCGTCGAAGCCACCGGAGTCACCCCGGAGGCGCGGATCTCGGCCAAGGACCTGGGCCTGTGGAATGACGAGCAGCGGGATGCCTTCGTGCCCATCGTCGACTTCCTCCATTCGCAGGGCGCTGCCGCGGGCATCCAGCTCGCCCACGCCGGCCGCAAGGCCTCGACCTATCCGGAGTGGGGGACCGACCACGACGGCAGCCTGCCCGTCGACGAGGGTGGCTGGCAGACCGTGGCTCCGTCCGCGCTGGCCTTCGAGGGCCTTGCCGAACCGCGTGCCCTCACCGAGGCAGACATCACCGAGGTGGTCGCGGCCTTCCGATCTTCGGCGCGCCGGGCGATCGAAGCCGGGTTCGACTTCGTCGAGATCCACGCCGCACACGGATACCTCCTCCACGAGTTCCTGTCACCGCTGAGCAACACTCGCACCGATTCCTACGGCGGAACCTTGGAGAACCGGGCCCGTCTGCTGCTCAAGATCGTCGATGCCGCCCGCGCCGAGGTGGGCGAAGAGGTTCCCGTGTTCGTGCGCCTGTCCGCGACGGACTGGACCGAGGGCGGTCTCACGCTCGAGGACACGGTCGAGGTCGCCACGTGGCTAAAGGGACATGGCGTCGACCTCATCGACGTCTCCTCGGGCGGCAATGTGATGGCGACGATTCCGGTCGGCCCCGGCTACCAGACGACCCTGGCCGCAGGCGTGAGCGAGGGATCGGGCCTGCCGACCGCCGCGGTTGGCCTCATCAGCGAACCGTTCCAGGGTGAGCACATCCTGGCCCCAGGTCAGGCCGATGCGATTCTTGTGGGCCGCGAATACCTGCGCGATCCGAACTTCGCTCTCCGGGCTGCCGATGCCCTGCGCTTCGACATCGACTACCGGCCGGCTCAGTACTACCGCGCCTACAAGTGAGCCGCCGCCAGAGAGCCCGGTGCTCTGAACAGGCACGGCGCCGGTTGATCGCTAGCCGAGCTTTCTGGCGCAGCGCGGGCGCGAAAGGCCGACGGTCACAGACATTTCCTCTCAGACCGCCCATCCACGTGAGTTCCCGGAACAGACAATGAAGCACGATTCTCAGGCGGCGACCTACTCAAGCCCGCTGTTAACAGTCGTGCGCTCCTATACAGGATCAAAATTCACCTGCTCTTTACGGTGGACCAAGTTGGAAACAGAACCTGAGTAGTCAACCCAATCCGCCTGTCGGGCGCCGATGATTCTGCAATGGTCGAGCGAGTAGCCTCCCTCGAGAGTTGGGTACGGGAAAGGCTATTTGAGCTAGAGGACCGCAGTCATGCTGAACGGGTGAGGTCCAGTAATCGCACCAGTAAGATGAGACTATGGACCGGTCGGAGGAAACTCGAGTTGGCAGGACAGGCTTGTCGAACGACGCTGAAAACAGAGGACAGAGTCGACCGTGGTTGGATGACAATGATCAGCTCGAATCTATCTTAGGGATAGGTAAAGACGAAAAGCATGTATTTCACGAGTTCTGGGCGGATATAGAACACTATTTACCGTTTGCAGAAGAAGAAATAGAAATTATAATCGGAGATTTAAGGCGAAAGTATCCAGTTTCGAAGTCGAAGCTGAAGGCTCCAGAGGCCCACCAGTATCTCAGTGCCCTAAGGCTGAAGCTCATTGAATCTGTACAGCCTTATATTCAACAGCTTAGTCCGTCTACATGGCTCTGGTATTTGAGACGGATTGACCCTTCCGTTGTATATGGGGTCTTAACTACCACGCCCATTAACGTTATGCGGGTTGCGGAGAACATCTCGATGTATGCAAAGCGGTCATTTTTAAATGATCAGATTCGCACGGAGACGCCATTCAGTTTCAGAATGGACGCGAGTAATGCTCGTAGGGTATCTCGGCTCATTGCCATCGCTGAGAATGTGAATTTGTTGGAGAATCATATAAGGCGGGCGGCGAAGGGGCAGACGTTTGATTTTAAGACGGAAGGTCAGCCCGTCGTCGTCGAAGATGAGGGACTAGAAAATGCGCTAAGCGTTTTTGATGCTCGGACCGCCGAAGGTAATGCGATTGTATGGCATCCCAGCATTGAATACTACGGAATCTCGGAACCGCCCAGACTTAATAGAATCTTAGCAATTGCGACTAGGGACGTTCACGGGTGGGGTGAAAGAACTGGTTGGGTTCGGATTTCCGACAACATTGATCTCGTTGAAGTTTATGGGCAATTTGATTTACGCCTCTCAGCTCTTAGTGAAACTAAGACCTCTATAGACCTTGCAGGCTCCGCAGCAGGGATGAGAGAACCGCGAGTGGCCGCGTGTCTTGTAGCGTTGTCAAATGCGGTTGCTCGTTACGTATTTACTATGCCGCATGTCGGCGCGGTGGTCCCTGCTGCTGGTTATGTGATAATTCACCATGATGATCTAATTGAATATTTGCGAGTTGCTCTCGAGGATACTCCTTGGGCTCCTCTGAAGGAGATCTGGTCAAGTATCGGACCGAAAGACGTTATAAAAACCCTCAAGCGCCATCCACTGGCTGGGCATGCAAGTAAGAATGGGTCGATTATAAGGTCGTGCCTGGTGGGGCATATGGTCGATCTCTTTAGTTTATCGTGTGAAATTTTCGAAGTTCTCAGAGTGGATTCTCAGTATGGGGGTGATTGGGTAAACGCCGGCGCGTTCGATTTTGAGCTTGCAGTACAGAGGGTGATTGATGCTTCGCATGCTCGGCCGTCTTCTGGGGTGTCGAATGTGCGGGGATTGACCTTGCTTGGACCGGATGGGCCAATCACTGATATTGACGCGGTGATGGAAATCGATTCAATTCTGATCATAGTGAGTTGCAAGAAGGTTGAGAGCTCCCAGGACTTCGACAGAGGCGTGCATCAGCGTATTAGGAACAACGAGTCGACAATTGTCTCTGCGCTTAAAGAGTGGGAGAAAGTTGTCGACTATCTGCGCACTTCACCTATTGGTTCCAACTATGATTTCAGTAGGTTTGACGATATTTTAGGTATAGTTATCTCGCCAGGGACTGTGTTCTTGAACGAGGTTGAGCCTTTAGAGCAATCTGACGCTTTGCCGCGTGGTCTGCGAAGCCATATGTCCTATAGTGAATTGGTGTCTGCTCTGATTAAGACTCCTTGAGGCGCTGTTTCAATAGTCACGTATGACCGCCCAGCCACAGTCCGAGTCCGGCCGCGGCGGTGGCGAAGACCAGCGTGCCGATTCCGCTGAGCAGGCTCGACCCCCATTTCCGTTCCTCGATGAGCTGCACGGTCTCGAAACTCGCCGTCGAGAACGTCGTATAGCCGCCGAGGAATCCGGCACCGAGCACGAGATGCCAGCCGGCGGGCAGCAGGTTCGCACCGGCCAACCCCGTCAGCAGCCCGAGCACAAGCGACCCCGAGACATTGATGAGCAGCGTGGACCACGGTGTCGACCGCGGACTCCACACCTTGAATGCCCCATCGAAGAGCATGCGCGCCACGGCTCCGAAACCCCCGGCCGCGGCGATGGCGATGAACAGCAGCGGACTCATTCTGCACCCCCGTCAGGCCCCGATCGCCGGATCACCGACGCTGCAGCGATTCCGGCCCAGGTGGCCAGTCCGCCGATGACGACAGTGGCCAGTCCGTAGAGAAGACCAGCACCCACCCGACCATCGCCGAGGAGGCTCGCCGCATCCGTGGCCAGTGCACTGTAGGTGGTGAAACCGCCCATGAAACCGGTTCCGACCAGGATCCGCATCTTCTGCCGCATCCCCACATCGGGTCCCAGCCGCGACAGTCCGGACAAGAGGAGACCCAGGCAGAACGCACCGAGGACATTGATCGCGAAGATGGCGACGGGGATGCCGCCTGCATCAGGCACGGCGAGGCTGATCGCCTCACGTGCCGCAGTGCCGAGGCTGCCGCCGATGAGGGCAAGCCCCAAATAGGGCAGACGCAGATGAAGGGGACGGGCTTCGGCCATGGATTCTCCTACCTTTCGGGCATGCTGACGCCGGTCGAGGTAGGGACTGTTGTCGAACGCGGACCGGCGTGGTCCGCAGCCGAGTTTGGGTCCGGTGAGCCCCACCACCGTGACGGTCGACCGTCACGGCCATTCTGCCACAGACGACGGACACGGCTTTCGCCGGTGGTGGCGGGGAAGCCGCCGACGATCACCGAGGTGGCACGGTTGCGACGGGCCGCCTCGGCGAGCGGGTCGACGACGTCAGCGTTCGGAGCGGTACCGGTCGACGGCGCGGCGGAGGCGCTCGAGTCCGTCGTCGATGCGGTCGGGGGCGGCCGAGGCGAAGCACAGGCGCAGGGCGTTCGCAAAGTGCCCGGCCGGCGAGAACGCGGGACCGGGGATGTAGGCGACGCCCTCCTCGAGCGCGGTGGTCATCAGTTCCTCGGTGTTGATGGATTCGTCCTCGAAGGTCACCCATAGGAAGAACCCGCCATCGGGATCGGTGGCACGGATCTCTGAAGGGAAGAGCCTCTCGAGTCCTTCCGACATGGCGATCTTGCGTTCGCGATAGGCCTCGCGCAGGGTCGTCACATGAACGTCGGCACCGCCTTCTGCCAACCAGCGGGCGATGAGGTGCTGGTTGGGCACGGGTGCGCAGGAGTCCATCGTCTGTTTGGCGTTGACGGCGAGCTCGCGGACCTCGGGATCGACGTCGATCCAGCCCACCCGCAGGCCCGGGGCGACGAACTTCGAGAACGTGCGCACCCCGAAGATGAGGGGATCGTTCGGGCTGAGGTCGCTCAGCGCCGGCAGGGACTGACCTTCGAAGCGCAGCATCCCGTACGGGTTGTCCTCGATGATGACCGACCGGTGGCGGTGGGCGAACTCGAGGAGGCGTTCGCGACGCGGCAGAGACATCGTCACTCCGGCCGGGTTCTGGAACGTTGGGACGGTGTATACGACCTTCGGTGCGCGACCGGTGCGCTTCGTGTGCTCCTCGAGAACGTCGATCTGCATGCCTTCTTCGTCGACGGGGATCTCGAGGATCTCCGACTCATAGCTCATGGCCGTCGCCGAACCGTTGGTATAGGTCGGCGACTCACACGCGACGAGGTCACCTGGGGTGACGAAGAGCTTGAACCCGAGGTCCAGCCCCTGCATGCCGCCGGAGGTGATGAGGAGGCGGTCACGGTTTCCCTGCTGTTCGGGCGGGATCTGTTCGGTCGCGGTGAGGTAGTCGTGGAGGTTGTCGATGAGGACAGGCTCGCCCTTCGTCTCCCCGTACGTGAAGTTCTCCGGGGAGAAGACTTGCGCGGCGATGCGGGCGAAGTCCGCGGCCGGGAGCATGTCCGGGGCCGGTGCCCCCATGCCGAACTTGACGATGTCGTGGTCGTATTGGGCCAGCACTGTGGTGGAGGCGTCGATGACGGATCCGACGAGTTGGTCACGGCGGCGAGCGTAGGGCAGCGCAGTGGTCTGCGACTGGTTCTGCGAAGCACTCGTGGCCGGATGCATTGACGTGGTGGACATGAGCGACCTCCTCTGAGCGGTGATGCCCTGAAGTCGACTGCTCCGGCGACGTTCAGAAGGCTCCTGCCCGAACGACGGGTTACGTGGGTCACTTCAGCATAGGTCCGGGTGACCCGCCGGACAAGGATGCGGATCACAGGAGCGTGCGGGCGAGTCGGGATCAGCCCTGAGTATGATGTGAGCCCAGCGGTGCGGAACTAACATGGCGGGCATGAGCAATCGATCGATCCGGACCGCGGGCGACCGGCCGGAGCCACAGCAGCGCACCCCCGACCGATTCGACCGCGTCCGTCGCTTTGTCGCCGCCCGTCCCTGGATCGTCGACACTCTGCTCTGGGCTCTGCCGATCACCTATCTGACCATCATCTTCACGCTCAGCCAGGCCGAGCGGAGCGAGATCGCCCTGGTGCCCATCGCCGTGCAGGTCGTAATCGTCTTAGTCCAGACGCTGCCGCTGGGCCTGCGACGCACCGCCCCGCTGCTGAGCTCCTCGCTCATCGCCGTCGGCTGCCTGCTGACCGTGCTCACGATGATGGGACCGACGTTCGGAATCGTCGCCGTGCCGCTCACCGTGTATTCGACGACGGCGTGGGGGACGAAGAACCACGGTCGCATCGTGCTCGTCCTGGGCCTCCTCGGCGCGCTCTTGCTCGGTGGGTGGCTCTACCTCGTGTCTCTGCGGGCGACGATCGGGGTGAACCCGCGCCCCTTGGCCTTCGGCGAATACGTGCTGGTGGTCGTCATCGTGGCGCTGTGTGCCTCGATCGTGCTCATCGCCTGGCTGGTGGGCGGAGTCGGATTCAGACGCCGCCGTGAGATCCAGGGCATCCGAGAGCGCAACCGGCTGCTGGAACGCGAACGAGAGTCCGAGACCCGGCTGGCCGCCGATGCCGAGCGCATGCGCATCGCCCGCGAGATGCATGACGTCATCGCCCATTCCCTGTCCGTCGTCATCGCCCAGGCCGACGGAGGCCGCTATGCGGCGAAGACCGATCCGACCGTTGCGGCCGGAGCCCTCGAGACCATCGCACACACCGGACGGGAAGCCCTGGCGCAGACGCGGTCGCTGCTCGGCTTCCTCCGCGCCGACGAGGATGACGAGCGCTCATCGTCGCCGCTGCCAGGCATCGCTGACATCGGCTCCCTCGTCGCTGATGTGCGATCGGCGGGGCTCCCGGTCTCGGTGACCGGGCTGGATGAAGTCGATCGGGGCCGTCTGCCCGAAGGAGCATCGCTGGCCGTGTACCGCATCGTCCAGGAAGCACTGACGAATGTGCTCAAACATGCCGGGGACGGTGCTCGGGCACATGTCGAGCTGCTGGCCGAGGACGCAGACCTCTTCGCCCGCATCAGCGACAACGGTACCGGAGACGCGAACGGGCGCGACAACGGGGAACCGAGCGGGCGCGGCCACGGCATCGTCGGCATGCAGGAACGCGTCGCGCTCTACGGCGGCACGCTCACCGCCCGACGGATCCGTTCGACGGGAATGAGCGACCGGCCGGAGGGGCGCACCGATGCGAAGCCCGGGTTCTCTTCCGGTGCGGTCACCGGAAGCGCCTTCGGTTCGACGACGGGCTTCCTCGTCGAGGCCCGACTGCCGCTGTCCGACCCAGAGCCCACAACCGGTCCCCGGCCCGAACTCGAGCCCACGAATTCTCGCGGCTCGCTCGTCCGCGCCGATCATGGAGAGACACGGTCCGTCGAAGGCCGAGAGACCGACGAGGTCGGACAATCATCCGAGACGGGAAAGAGCAGGTCCACCGAGGTCGAGGAGAGCAGCCGATGAGCGCCGACGACGGGGCGACCGCGCACGGTCAGGCGGACGCGCGGGGAAGCGGGCCGCTTCGTGTCGTGCTCGTCGACGACCAGGCCCTCGTGAGGGCGGGCTTCGCCATGGTCATCGACTCCCAACCGGATCTCACCGTCGTCGGACAGGCCGGCGACGGTGCGACAGGTCTCGACATCGTCAGACAGGACGAACCCGATGTTGTGCTCATGGACGTTCGGATGCCCCGTGTCGACGGCATCGAAGCGACCCAGCAGATACTGGCTCTCGCCGACGCCGGGACGATTTGTCCCCCGAGGATCATCGTGCTGACCACCTTCGACGATGACGACTACGCCCTGCGCGCGCTGCGAGCCGGTGCGTCAGGATTCCTACTCAAGGACACCCTGCCCGAGGCGCTCCTCGAGTCGATCCGCACCGTCGTCGACGGCGGCGCCGTCATCGCTCCCACCACGACCAAAAGGCTGCTCGAGACCCGACTCCTGCCCCACCTCGGCGAGGAGGATCCGCCGCAAGCCGAGTCCACCCCGGCGGCACCGGCCCACATTGATGCGGCCGCTGCACGCCGGTTGGAGTCCCTGACCCAGCGAGAGACCGAGGTCCTCGTCCTCATCGCCACCGGGCTGAGCAACACCGAAATCGGCGAACGGCTCTACCTCGCTCAACCGACTGTGAAGACCCACGTCGGGCGGATCCTCATGAAGCTCGAGGCCCGCGACAGAGTGCAGGCCGTCGTCCTCGCCTTTGAGGCCGGACTCGTCGGACCCGGTCACTGAGCCGGAAGTCTCTCCCAGATCGCGAGATCATCCTCAGGTATGACAGGTGGGGCACGACCGCCTCGGCGCAAGACCATCCTCAGGTCCGATGTGGGCGGGTGGGTCCGGCGACGAAGCTGGAGGCATGAACACATCAGCGACACACACCGATGCCCATCCGTCTCCGAATCCCGCACCGAGGCTGGCCATCCAAGCCATCGGGCTGTACAAGACCTACGGCAAAGGGGACGCGCAGGTCAGACCGCTCGATGACCTCAGCCTCGACATCGAAGCCGAACGCTTCACTGCCATCATGGGGCCGTCCGGTTCGGGAAAGTCGACGCTGCTCAACATGCTCGCCGGACTCGATACCCCGGACTCGGGCGAGGTCTTCATCGGGCGCACGGCGATCTCCCGGCTGGGCGACCGCAAGCTCACGGCGCTGCGCCGCGACCGCATCGGCTTCGTCTTCCAATCCTTCAACCTCGTGCCCGCAATGAGCGCCGAGGAGAACATCCTGCTGCCCTTGCAGCTGTCGGGACAGAAGACCGATGGTCGCATCTTCGACCGCATGGTCGATCTGCTCGGCCTGCGCGAACGTCTGGGTCACCGACCGCACGAGCTCTCCGGCGGACAGCAGCAGAGAGTCGCCGTCGCTCGGGCACTCGTCGCCCAACCCGATGTGCTCGTCGCCGACGAACCCACCGGCAACCTCGACTCGAACTCCGGTGAAGAGGTCCTGAACATCCTGCGCGCCTCGGTCGATGAGCTCGGCCAGACCGTCGTCATGGTCACCCACGATCCCCGGGCTGCTTCCCGAGCCGACCGCGTGGTGCTGCTCGCCGACGGTCGCCTCGCCGGTGAGCTCGCCCACCCGGATCCGGAATCCGTATCGACCGCACTGATGAATGTCACCGCGTCCACGGCAAGGCCGGCGGCCGCCTCCGCGCCAGCAGCCGCGCACGCGCCGACAGACGGAGGTGCTCGATGATCCGCATCGCCTGGTCCAACCTCCGCAGCGCCTCAGGGCGTCTGAGCGCGGCGATGATCGCGATCGCCGTGTCCGTGGCCTTCATCGTCGCGGCCCTCCTGTTCTCCCAAGCCTTCGGCGACACCCTGCGCAATCAGGTCCGCGCCGAATGGGCCGGAGCCGATGTCGCCGTCACCGCGACCCAACCAGATGACCCGGCCGCCGCGGCCGCCGCGGCCGATGAGGACTCCCCGCTTTCTGCTTCCATGGCAAAGACGGTGGCCGACGTCGACGGGGCCGAGAGCGCCCAGCTCACCGAATCCGCCTTCGTCGGGGTCTCGTCCGGAGCCGCCTCGGTGACGGGATCGGCCACGAACCTCCCGCAGGGACAGGTGGACACTGTCTCCGGCTCCGTCCCGGACTCCGATGACGAACTCATGCTCCGCGAAGCCGACGCGAAGACCCTGGGAGCAGACGTCGGCGACACCATTACGCTGAGCAAATTCGACGGGGCGCAAGGGGCCGCCGACGATGGCCCGAGCTTCACCGTCTCGGGCATCATGCCCGGCTCCTCGGCCGCGGGAATGAACCTCTACCTCACCGACGGCGGGTTGAAGAACGTCCCGGGTGAGCTCATGCCCGACTCCATCCGCATCGTCGCCGATGACGGAACCGATCGCACGGCCCTCGCCGAGGCGGTCGAAACCGCGCTCGCCGACGACGAAGCCGACGTTGAGGTCCAAACCGTCGACCAGGTCGTCGACGAACGGATCGAATCGCTGTCGAAGACCTCCGACATGCTCTCGACCGTCGGCATCGCCTTCGGGCTGCTGGCCGCGGGAGTCGCAGCACTGGTCATCTCGAACACGTTCAACGTCCTCGTCGCCTCCCGCACCCGAGTGCTCGCGCTCTTCCGCGCCATCGGCGCCTCACGCACCCAGGTGCGCGGGGCCGCAGTGATGGAGAGTCTCAGCCTCGGAATCGTCGGTTCCGTGATCGGCGTCGGACTCGGACTCCTCATCGGCTGGGGACTGTCGGCCGTAGCCCGTGCGCTGTGGATGCCCGAATTCGCCCAGATGTCCCCATCCGCCTCGGCCATCGTCGTCGGACCGATCGTCGGCATCCTCGTCACCCTCGCCGCGGGACTCATCCCCGCCATCCGCGCCTCACGAGTCTCTCCGATCGAAGCGCTCCGCCCGGTCGATGTGCCCGCCGCGGCTCCGCGTATCCGGTGGGTGCGGCTGACGCTGTCGCTGATCCTCGGCATCGGCGGAATCGGACTGTGCCTGCTCGGCACGACCAGCCAGTCCGTGTTCTTCGGCATCGTCGGCTGCTTCGCGCTCTTCGTCGCCCTCCTCATCGGTGCGAAGGTCTTCGTACCGCCGTTGGTGGCGCTGTTCGCCGGCGTGGTCGGGCTCGTCACTCGGCGCTCGCCGGCGGTGAAGCTGGCCGGACGCTCGGCCAGCACCGCGGGCGGACGCACCGCCTCGACGACGGGGGCTCTGCTCATCGGCATCACCCTCGTCACGGCCGTGGTCGTCGGTTCGGCGAGCCTGCAGCGGACCCTCGAGCTCGCCACCGCCGAGGACACTCCGGTCGACCTCGTGGTCTCCGCTGCAGGTCAGGGCGGTGCCGACGAGGCGAAGATCGGCTCCGTGCTCGATGATTCGCCGATCGTCGAGAACCGCGTGAACGTCCCGGCCCCCACCGCAGAGGTGAACATCGGCGGGACCGAGGGGTCCGGTGATGTGGCGATCACCAGCGCCGAGGCGGCCGCCGACTCCTCGGTGATGCGCAGTCACGGATACGACGTCGATGAGGGCACGATCGTCATCGACCCGAGGTCGGTGGGACTCGAGGAGGCGGACACCGAAGTCGACGGACAGACTGCGATCGTCCGCCTCGGCGGGCAGGATCTCGATCTCACGATCGAAACCTCCGTCGACGTCCCCGCGGGGACGGCCCTGGTCAGCGGCGCCGATGCGAAGACCCTCGACGCGGCGGCCGGCAACGATGTGGCCGAACAGACCTGGGCGAAGATCGCCGATGACGCGTCGAGCTCACAGATCGAGGCCCTGACCTCCGAACTCGATGCCGTCGGAGCTCAAGTTGATGACGCTGCGGCGCAGAATCGTGCGCAGTTCGCCTCGCTGTTCCAGGTCGCACTGAGCGTGGTGCTCGGACTTCTGGCGGCTGCCGTGGTCATCGCCGTGATCGGCGTGAGCAACACACTCACGCTCTCGGTCATCGAACGACGTCGGGAAGGTGCGCTACTGCGCGCGCTGGGATTCACCCGGGCGGCGATGTCGCGGATGATCACGATCGAATCGCTGCTCATGACGCTCATCGCACTCGCCGTCGGAGCCGCGGTAGGCACGTTCTTCGGCTGGGTCGGAACAGCATCGCTGATGCCCGCCTCGGCGGATCCGGTGCTGTCCGTGCCGTGGGTGCAGGTCGGGCTGATCGGGGTTGCGGCGGTGCTCGCGGCCGTGCTCGCTTCGGCGATACCGGCCCGGTCGATGTCGAGGATCGCTCCGGCCAAGGGGATGAGCATGGAGTGAGTCCGGGTTCGGGAATCCGTTTTCGGGTCTCGGTGCGGCCGCGGGTGGGAGGCTTTCGTCTCCTGCCCGCGGCCGCCTTCGTGAGGGACAGCGCCCGATGGCGGCCGTGTCGGTGTGACCCAGTAGACTTAGCGCGTAATGCAATCCCCCTCTCACTTCGAGGTGAAGTACTCTCATGCCAGCAATCGTTGTCGTCGGCGCTCAATGGGGCGACGAAGGTAAAGGTAAGACCACCGACATCCTCGGCACCAGCGTCGACTACGTGGTCAAGCCCAATGGTGGGAACAACGCCGGCCACACGGTTGTCGTCGGGGGAGAGAAGTACGAACTCAAGCTGCTGCCCGCCGGAATCCTGTCACCGAACGTCACTCCGGTCATCGGCAACGGCGTCGTCGTCAACCTCGAGGCGCTCTTCGATGAGATCGACGCACTCGAATCCCGCGGTGCGGACACCTCGAAGCTGCGGATCTCGGCCAACGCCCACCTCGTGGCTCCGTACCACCAGACCTTGGACAAAGTGACCGAACGGTTCCTCGGCAAGCGGGCGATCGGCACCACCGGCCGCGGCATCGGACCGGCCTATATGGACAAGATCGGGCGTTTGGGCATCCGCGTCCAGGACATCTTCGACGAGTCCATCCTGCGCCAGAAGATCGAAGGATCGCTGCGGCAGAAAAATGAGCTGCTCGTCAAGGTCTACAACCGCCGGGCAGTGTCGGTCGAAGAGATCGTCGAATACTTCGAACCCTTCATCGAACGTCTGCGCCCCTATGTCGCCGAGACGGAGCTCATGCTCAACGAGGCGCTCGACCGGGGTGAGGTCGTCGTCATGGAGGGCGGTCAGGCGACCATGCTCGACGTCGACCACGGCACCTACCCGTTCGTCACCTCGTCGAACCCGACCGCCGGCGGATCCTGTGTGGGCACGGGCATCGGACCGACCCGGATCAACCGCGTCGTCGGCATCGTCAAGGCCTATACGACCCGTGTGGGTGCCGGTCCGTTCCCGACCGAACTCTTCGACGACATGGGCGAATACCTGCAGAAGGCCGGCGGCGAGTTCGGAGTCAACACCGGACGGCCCCGCCGCTGCGGCTGGTACGACGCGGTCATCGCCCGCTACGCGGCACGGACCAACGGCTTCACCGACTACGTGCTGACCAAGCTCGACGTGCTCACCGGCATCGACCGGATCCCCGTCTGCGTCGCCTACGACGTCGACGGAGTGCGCCAGGACGAGATGCCGGTGTCCCAGACCGAGTTCCACCACGCGAAGCCGATCTTCGAATACTTCGACGGCTGGACCGAGGACATCACGAAGGCCCGGACCTTCGACGACCTGCCGGAGAACGCGCAGAAGTACGTGCTCGCGCTCGAGGAGCTCTCGGGCTGTCGGATGTCGGTCATCGGCGTCGGACCCGACCGCGAGCAGTCCATCGTGCGCCACGACCTGCTGGACTGAGCAGGTTCCCGGGAGCATCTCGGATCGAATCAATTGGCGCAGGGCGGAACTGACAGTGCGTCGGCTCCGCCCTTCGGCATCTGCCCGATGGGTGGGAACACCCGTCTGGGCGCTCAGGCTGCTTGTCTCATTCTCGCAGGATTCATTGAGGCTTGAGGCCGTGCCGGACATAGAGATGGCTGCGACGTTCCGGAGCGCCGACCGTCGTTGGGAAAGCCTGAGGCCGGTTGCGACCTGGTCAGGGCCTGAACCGTCAGCAGGGAGCACATTGTTACACGCATCCACGGACCGATTTTCCGCCCACTCCGGCCAATGTCTTGGCTACTTCGATGGAATGCCGTCGGTACCACCGACCCGTTCCCGGGAGTCTCAGGTTCCTTCCACCGACCTCACATCACGTACGACCACAAAGCTCTATCTGTGAACGGCCAGAAGTCGATACCCACGCACCGCGATATGAAGCGAGAGTTGCTTATCGCTTTGATCAAACGTTTCTCCGATAAGTTCGCTGATGCGAGCCATCCGATGATGGACCGTACGTCGATCAACGTGCAGAACCTGCGCCATTTCATTTCTTCGACCCACGCAGTCGAAGTAGGCCTCCAGAGTCAGGAGCAATGAAGTCTGTGCCCGTTCGTCGTAGTCAAGGATGGGTTCAAGCTCCTGTTCGACTAACCGATTGAGAGTGCCGTCCTCATTGAGTTTGAGTAGGGCACGTTGCAAGACCAAGCGTTCTGCCCAGTAGAGGCCAGCTCCCTGTCCAGACTCTTGTGCATATAGGACTGCCTCATTAGCTTCTTTCCGAGCACGAACTAAGTGCACACTGCTCGACTGCCCGCTGGCACCGATGATGGCCATTGTTTTCTCATTTTCGACCCAGGCTCCCAAGGATTCGAGACTTCCATCATCGGCTACTAGCGCGACCACCATATCGTCCAAATAGCCAACTACCGCACCAGGCCCCAATGCATCGCGAAAGTCTTCGCCCAACGCCTGAAGAGCACCGAACCGACGGCGCTCGTTCGCAATCGCGCGATTCTCATTAACAGAGTCGATCGGCGCAGCGAGAACGACCCGCAGGCTCTGAAAAGGATCGAGACCCAGCCAATGTAGGCGCCGCTGCAAATCATTGGCTGATGATTTGGTCGTCGTGATCAGCTCGTGGATGATTTCGCTGCGATAATCAGTTCCCACAGAGTTGAGGTTCTGCTGCACAGCGTGCGAAAGACCTAACGATATCGCCGCCTGATCAAGGACACGGAACAGCAAGTCATTCGGCTCCCAGTCCCCCAGAAGCACATGCAAACAACCCCAAATTTCTCCTCGAAAGACGATGGCGCGATGTAGGCAACGGCCTCCGTCTTGCATGGTCACACAAGCACCTTTGCTGCCGCTTAGATCGTGATCATGTTTGGTATGTCTGCGCCAGTCGTAACCGGCTGTGTCGCCGGGATCATTGCGAGGCGACACGAACTCAAGAAAGTGGTTGGGCCCGGTAAGAGCCACTGGGTGGCTGAGCGCGCTAGCAACCTCATCCAAGGCTTCTTGCAAGCCGCCACCGGCCATCATTAGTCGGGCGAGTCGGCGGCTAAATTCCTCCACTCGCATAGAAGCATCGTGTTGACTACCGATGATGACTGAGTGCACGGCCCGAGTGATCTCAATGAAGTAGGCAGGCCGTTGCATGTGTATCAAAGGCAAACTGCACGCCGCGGCCTGCTCGACAATGGCAGCTGGCACCTCGTCAAGGACATGACCGCGCTCGATGGCAACGCCGGAGACCCCCGCATCCGCTAAGGCTTGAACCCAGGCCCGTTGACGTCGGGGAGTGCGTGGTATGCCGCGGCCCTGCGTCAGTAGTAGTTCTCCGCCATCAAAAATATGCGCCAGACTCTCCATTTCGCAGATATGCACCCAGACGACGGCGTTGTCAAGTGACTCGCCTCCCACCAGCACTTCAGCTTGCGCTTGGAGTAACGGTTCAAACTGCAAAATCTCATCCAGAGTCAACACTTATTCTCCTTTCCCAATGCGGACACCCGCTGGCGGAACGTGTCCCATTTGAGACATTGTGTACCGCTCTGAAGTCGACTTAGATGGTTCACTGTCGAAGAAATTCAAGGAAGAAATTCATGGACTGGAGCCCAATGAGCAACGAGAAAAATCTCCATGCGGATGTTCTGATTATAGGGGGCGGGCTTGTCGGACTGGCGGCCTCGCATTCTCTGGCCAGGGCAGGCGCCAAGGTGATTTGTGTAGATTCCGGCCACTTCGGAGAGCATCAATCCTCTCAGAACTGGGGGTTCGTTCGGCAGCAGGGTCGCGGATTGGGCGAGCTTGATCTCATGATCGAAGCCAACAAGCGCTGGCAAGAACTCAGCGATCTCCTGGAGCAGGAAGTGTCTTGGGAGAAAGGTGGAAACCTTGCAGTCTTCGATACCCCAGACGAAGAAGAGAGCTACCGACAGTGGATGCGGGAGGGACGCAGCCGCGGTATCGATACCAACTACTTGGACCTTGACGGCATCAAGCAGCACATTCCGAACTGGAAACGTTCTGTACGCGGCGGAATCTTTGCCGGTGAGGACGGCCACGCAGACCCGCAAACCGTGGTCGCCGCCTACATTGCTGCATGTAGAGAAGTCGGTGTCCAACTTCTGGCCGATACCCCAGTACGAACCTTGTTACGTCGCGGCAGCACCATCATTGGTGCCCAGACCGAAGCCGGAATACTCCAGGCGGGAACTACGGTCGTCGCGGCCGGCGCCTGGTCTCGACAATTGCTGAGCACTGCTGGCATCGATCTGCCACAGAACTACGTGGTTGGTTCGGTCGCCCTGACCACTCCGGTGGCACCGCTGACTAATGCCACCGTATGGGGAGGGGGCTTCTCCTTCCGACAGCGCCGCGACGGTCGGTTCGTCTGTTCGGTCGGCGGCGGCGGCGTGGTACGACTCAATACGGACTCGATCCTGCAAGCACCACTATTTCTCTCTGCCTTTCGCAAGAATTGGCGCCGTTTCGCATTGCGACCGGGCATACGACCAGCCAAGGATCTCAACGCTGTGATTCGTGGAGGACAGACGATTCGTGAGATCGGACCTCCTGCGGCTCGCGTTCGCACGAGTGAACCGATCCGAGCGCTCAAACAGCTACAACAGACTTTGACGGGGACGGAAAACGCTCGTTTGCAAGATTCCTGGGCCGGTGTCATCGATTCCACCCCGGACACTCTGCCGGTCATAGACGCGCAAGGCGGCCCCGACGGCCTCGTAATAGCTACCGGGTTCAGCGGCCACGGTTACGGTCTGGTACCAGCATTGGGTCCAATCATCTGCGACCTCGTCTTGCGTAGCCAGTCATCATTCGATCTCAGCAACTTTCGCCTTGACAGGTTCAACGCCGGAGCATTCAAAGCTCCGAATGCCGTCTTGTGACGCACTCAACTCAGCACTCTTCAGCAGCACCAAATGCTGGTGACCAAATAGAAAGAAGGCAGCCGATGTCTATATCTCCCATTGAAGTGACTATCGACCCCGTCCTTCAAGAAGTAGTGCGCTATCGCCTCACCGCCATCGCCGATGAAATGGAACACACCCTGCTGCGAGTCGCCTATTCTTCCATCGTCAAAGAAGGACTCGACGCGTCAGCCGGCATCTTCGATAAGGACGGGCGCAACATCGCGCAAGCAGCAGCGATTCCGATTCACCTGGGATGTATGATCCCCGCAGTTGAGCGCATAGTTGCAGACTTTCCTCCCGAGACCATCAACCCGGGAGACATCTATATCCTGAACGACCCTTACGCTGGCGGTACCCACCTTCCTGATATCGCCATCATTAAGCCAATTTTCTTGTCTCATGAACTCTTCGGCTTCGCCGTGACCATGTCCCACCATCAAGAAGTCGGTGGCAAGACGCCCGGTAGTCTGCCCACGGATGCTACTGAAATCTTCCAGGAAGGATTGCAACTACCACCGATGAAACTCGTCGACGCCGGGCAACCCGTCGACCAAGTATTTAAGATCTTGGAACGCAACGTGCGGACCCCGAACGTCGTGTTGGGTGATCTCCGGGCTCAACTGGCCGCATGCAAAGTCGGTGACGAAAAACTCCAGGAGCTCAATGAGACCCTACCGCTCAATGATCTGCGCGCTGCGATCGACGGTCTGATCCGGCAGGCTGACATCCTCACCCGAAACCGGCTAACACAAATGCCCGATGGCAAATACACCTTCACAGATTACATGGACGACGACGGTGTTGACGTCGGCCAACAGATCGCGATTACTGCCACCGTCGAAATCCACGGTGACAGCCTGACAATCGACTTCACTGGCACCAGCCCGCAGGTGCGCGGCCCATTCAACTGTGTTCCCGCGTCCTCGATCGCCGCGACGTACTATGTGTTGCGAGCAGTCATTGGCGACGATGTGCCCAACAATAGCGGTTGCTACCAATCATTGACTCTGCGTCTTCCCGAAGGCACCATCGTCAACCCTCACCGCCCTGCGCCTGTGAACTCCCGCACCGCGACCGTCCGGCGTATTGGTGACACACTACTTGGCTGTTTTACGCAGATCGTTCCCGACGAGGCTCCGGCCGCATCTTGCGGGCAACTGCTGGTCATGAACTTCGCTGGTCGCACCGAAGACGGTGGTTATTTTGTCAGTAGCGAACTCGGCGTGGGTGGCATGGGCGGCCGCCTGGGCCTTGACGGCATAGACGCCGTCGAAACCGATGCCACAAACTGTATGAACGTCCCAGCCGAGACGCTGGAATTGGAAGCCCCTATTCAGGTCATGGACTGGTCGCTCACCACGGACAGCGCAGGCCCCGGACGATGGCGTGGCGGACTTGGCACCTCTAAGACTTTCAAGGTCCTAAGCGATGACATCGTGGCGAACTATCGAGGAGAGCGCCACACTACCGCTCCGTGGGGTGCGCAAGGCGGAATGGCAGCCGCACACACATCAGCACAAATCAGCCGAGCCAACGGCACAGTTGAGCAGTTGAGATCGAAACAGATGTTGGATTTACATACCGGCGATGAACTCACAATCCACCTCTCCGGAGGTGGGGGTTACGGCGATCCACTGTCACGGAGCGCGGAGGATGTTGCTCGCGATGCGCGAAACAGCCGCGTTAGTCGCCTGATTGCCCACGATGTATACGGGGTGGTTCTCAACGACGACGGCACGGTCAGTAAAGAATCAACCCTTCGCCTACGGAGCGAGATGAACACGACAACGACGGGAGAGATGGAATGAGCACGTGGGTTGGCATTGACGTTGGCGGTACTTTCACCGATGTCGTGGTCTACGCCGAGAACGGCGCAAGAATGACCACCACCAAAGTACAAAGCACTCCGGAAGATCCATCGATTGCATTCATGAACGGTCTGCAGACGGGCCTACAGAAAGCCGGTTCCACTCCGCAAGAAGTAAGTCGTTTGGTGCACGGCTCGACAGTGGGAATTAATGCATTCCTGCAGCGGCGAGGAGCCCGGGTCGGTGTCATTTGCACAACCGGATTCGCCGATACTCTGGCAATAGGCCGGGCGAAGAGGAAGCGGATGTACGATTTCCGGCTAGATTATCAGACCCCCATTTTCCTCGCACAGCGCCAGGACACCGTGGAAATTGCCACCAGGCTCAATCCACAGGGACAGCTCACCGCATCTTCGAGTCAGGCCGAGATTGATGAGGCAGTCGACTATCTAGTCAATGACCAGGGTGTTGACTCTATTGCGCTCAATCTACTGTTCTCCTATACGGCACCGAAGGTTGAGCAGGACATCGCCGCCCGAATCAATGCGAGATATCCCCACATCTACGTAAGTTGCTCGTCAGTCATTGACCCCCGAGTGCGCGAATACGAACGGTTGGTCGTCACCGCTCTAGATGCCTATATCAGACCACTGGTGTCACGTTATGTTCAAAAACTGCGCGCCAAGCTCACTGACTTCGACGTGCACCAGCCCCTGTACATGATGGAATCTCACGGCGGCATCATCGATGCCGAGCTGCTCGAAGAAGCCGCTGTATCCGTGCTGATGTCGGGACTGGCCGGCGGTGCCATTGGCGCAGCTAAGGTAGGCGGGGTGCTAGGTGAGCGCAATCTTTTGTCCGTAGATATGGGTGGCACGAGCACGGATGTCATCCTGATTGACAACGGGGCGTCCGCTCTCAGCGATGAGGGCGCAGTCGGAAGCTTCGATGTTCGTCTCCCCAGTGTCGACGTACATACCGTCGGGGCCGGTGGAGGCTCGATCGGCGAACTCGATATCTCGGGAGGACTCAAAGTCGGCCCGGAAAGCGCTGGGGCTGACCCCGGCCCAGCGTGTTACGGACACGGTGGAACGTTGCCCACCGTCACCGATGCGAACGTAGTCCTCGGCTACTTGCCGAATGAGGAATTGGCTGATGGTTCAATGTCGCTTTCCAGGGAGCTAGCTGAAGAAGCGATCTCAAAGAAAATAGCCGAACCGTTAGGAAAGACTACAGCCGAGGCCGCCTGGGCCATCCATCGTGTCGCAGTTGCTGGTATGGCCAACGCAGCACGGGTCGTTTCAATCAAACGAGGTATCGATGTTCGCGACTATGCGCTCTTCCCTTGCGGTGGTGCCGGCCCGATGCATGCATGCGGAATCGCTGATGAACTCGGTATTGACACCATCATCATCCCACCATTCCCAGGGGTGCTTTCGGCCTATGGACTACTGGCTTCAGACACTGTGACAAATGTATGGAAGACCTGGCATACCAGGTTGGTCCACGACGAGCTGACACTGCTACATGCCGAGCTGGCTAGAGCAATTAGCGAGGCACAGGACCAGACAGACTGTAAGGCAGCGGACTCCGAAGAAGTCGTGACCTCGGTGACTCTGAGCATGCGTTACCTAGGGCAATCGCATGAGCTTGATCTGCCAATCGACATCGATCCGATCCTCAACGCAGAGGCTCCTGCGAGCCTTCGTTCAGATTTCGATGAGATGCATTTCGACAGATACGGCCAACTCGATGACCGCAGCGAGTGCGAGATCACAGGATACAAGATCGCCGTCACTGGCTATCGACCAGTGCCTCCACCCAGTGGCGAGAATTTCGACGACAGCGCTGCCACCGAGACCTCGGCGCCGTTCTGGGACCCTGCAAAAAATAGTTACGTCAAAGCGAGGATCATTAACAGATCCGCTTTTACGGAGTCTATTGCAGGGCCTGCGGTCATCGAACAAGCGGACACCACTATCGTTGTCCAATCCGGGTGGGAAGCTCATCTTGCAAATCACGGAAGCATCAAAATTTCCAAAATCGCCGTCAGCTCGTCACTCAATGTTGAGACCGAAGCTACGGGCGGAACACGCACAAGTGCAGAGGACCATCAGTTGCTATGAAAGAATCAATACGGGACGATACCCATTTTCTCCCTGACCAGAAGAAGCGAATTGCCGCTGGGGCCATAGGCAACTCGTTAGAGTACGTGGACTGGGCTCTCTACGGCCTACTGGCTCCGGTCTTTGCTTCCCAGTTCTTCCCCGAAGGGGACCCCATTGCAGCACTACTCGGGACACTGGTCATTTACGCCGTCGGGTTTGTGATGCGACCGCTGGGCGGTGCAATGCTCGGCTCCCTGGGCGATCGCATTGGCCGCAAAGTGGGGCTTGCGATTTCTGTCCTCATTATGTCTGGTGGCAGCGTCTTGATTGCTGTTACGCCTACATATTCGATCATTGGTCTAGCCGCTCCCTTGATCCTGCTCATTGGCCGATTGGCCCAGGGGTTTGCTGCTGGCGGCGAATACGGCACCTCGATGACATACATGGTGGAGTCAGCACCAGCAAAGCGCAGGGGCCTGAGTGGATCATTCCAGCAGGTATCAATTTCGTTGGGCATTCTGCTGGCCAGCGTTATCGCAGGCATCCTCACTGTCGCCCTCGATGATCAGCAGATGAGCTCCTTCGGCTGGCGCATAGGTTTTCTTGCTGTTGCCGCCTTGGGTTTCGCGGCCTATCTATATCGACGTAACGTTGGAGAGTCCGAGACTTTCGAGGAAATGAGGCAAGAGCAGGAAGTGATCAAAGCTCCTGTGAAGATGCTTTTCACCGAGCACTTTAAATCTGTACTCTGGGTGATCTTCATTGCTTCACCGATTTCTCTGTTGCATTACATTTGGGTCACCTACCTGCCGTCTTACGCCTCTACAACCTACGGGTATGCTCTAGAAACAGTTCTCATGGCGCAAACCTTAGCTACAGTATTACTCGTTGTAGTCTTGCCGCTGTTCGGTTACCTGTCCGACCGTGTCGGGCGTAAGCCACTGCTACTTTTTGCCACCATCGGTAGCGTATGCCTGTCATGGCCAGCTTTCACGCTAATCGGCAACGGTTTGGTGGCCTACTTCCTGACACAGTTCACCATGGTTCTTATCCTGGCCCCCTATCTGGCAGTACTTACGTCGGTATTGGTGGAACATGTTCCGGCCCGCGTCCGTTCGACCGGTATCGGTCTGCCCTACGCCATCGCGGTGGCGCTGTTTGGTGGCACTGCACCATTGTTCATCACAGCTATCGCAGAGGGTGGTCATCTCAATCTGGTGTGGATCTATCCGACTGCTGTAGCCATGCTCGGTGCTACAGCTTTTCTGTTTATACGGGAGACGAGCTTCGCACCATTGGGAGCGATGGCTGTTTCAAAAAAGATAACGAAACCACTAAAACGATAGAATGCATCGCCCCGGGGATAATAGAGGCAGGGAGATTGGAAGAAGGAGATTCTCTCTTGCCAGTGGAATACACCGACGAGCTCAAGGCTGGTGCCGTCGAACTCGTCATCCACGCCCAGGCCGATCTGGACACCGCGAACGGGGCGATCACTCGTGTCGCCGGCGAGCTCGGTGTGAGTAAAGAGACGTTGCGAGTCTGGGTGCGTAAGCGTGAAGACTCCGGCAAGGCCACACCAGCTGAGTCAGTCGATTTGGAAGCGGAGAACCGTCGGCTGCGGGCTGAGTTGGCTGAAGCGAAGAGGGCCAACGAGATTCTGAAGAGAGCCTCGGCTTTCTTCGCGGCGGAGCTCGACCGCCCATCGAAGTGATCGTCGCCTTCACCGACGACAATCGTCACGAGTTCGGAGTCGAGCCAATCGTGCGCGCCCTATCCGGGACTGTTGCACGGATTGTTGTGAGCTCGTATTACGCGTTCAAGAAACGCGAACTATCAGCCAGGGCCCGTCGGGACCAGGCGCTGATGGTGGTCATCCAGGAGGTCTATGGGGCGAACTATTCCTGTTACGGGGTGCGGAAGGTGTGGAAGGCGATCAACTGTAGAGAACAGGTTTTCGTTAGCACGCGTGTAATGAAATATACAAAGCTCTGAGATCGATTGTCCCGGAAGTGGTGAGATTCAGTGTCTACGATGTCGCGAGGTTACACACCACTTCGTTCCACGTGCGCTACCGATTGCTGCTTCTCTACACAAACGAGAGGAATTTAAACGCTGGAACTTGGTCGAGTGGTGCTTCAACCGATTCACGTAGTTTCGCGACCTGGCGACTCGCTATGCCTAACGTGCCGCTTACTCCACCAGCGAGATTATCCTCGCCGGCCCTGTCCTCCGACTCAGATGACACTTACATCACACGTGAAAGGGCATGTCCTTCTATTTGAGATTGTGGAGCCGTCGGGCTGGATAATCGACTACACAGCATCGTCATCAAGTCGTTACTGAAGAGTAGTCGGCGCGAATCGGACCTCTTCTTCCCCTGAACGCCGGCAAGCGAAGCTGCTGCGTAGCGGAGCCGTAACGTCGTCTAGCGTTCGTTTCCCTACGTCTAGCATTGGCGCATCTCAGCAATGCGGTATGGCAAACTTCCGACAGCGAACGTATCCAGAGGCTTACGGGATCACGTCGTCCTTGACGTGGCTGTGCCGATGAAGGAGACATGCCCTAGACACCGAGTATTCACTGATGAGCAGTGGGCGAGAATCAAACCTCTTCTGCCCTCGAATGCCGGTAAGAGAGCCCGACCGTTTGAGAACAACCGTCGAATCGTCGAGGGAATCGTGTACCGATATCGTGCCGGCATCGACTGGCGCGACCTGCCTCGTGAGCACTTCGGTCCCTGGCAGACGGTATGGAAACGTCACCGCCGCTACGCCGCTGACGGCACCTGGGACCGAGTCCTGGCCAACGTGCTTTCTGATGCTGATGCTGCCGGTGACATCGATTGGAACGTCTCCGTCGATGGCACCATCAATCGTGCTCACCAGCACGCGACGAACACGACGCGCCCCGATCAGGACATAGGGGGCTACGTCGAATTACAAGAATCTGCCCGATTCGGAGTGTGAACCGGCCGGGTACGGCATCGGTCGCTCACGTGGTGGGCTGACGACGAAGATCCATCATGCCGTCGACGGTAAGGGTCGGCCTTTAGCTGTCGTGGTCACCGGCGGACAGCGACATGACGGGGTGATTTTGCCGCAGGTCCTGGCTGACATTCGAGTACCGCGGGTCGGCGGTGGTCGTCCTCGCACGTGTCCGGACGCTGTTCTGGCGGATCGTGCTTATGGGTCCAAAAGCAACCGCGAATACCTGCGTTCCCGCGGCATCCGAGCGGTGATCCCGGAGAAGAAAGACCAGATCGCGACTCGTAAGAAGCGCGGCAGGAATGGTGGGCGACCGCCGGCGTTCGACGCCGGTGTCTACCGGAACCGCAACGTCGTTGAGCGTTCGTTTGCCTACGTCAAGCAATGGCGGGGGTTAGCGACGAGATACGACAAGCTCGCGATCACCTATCGGGCGGCAGTCGTGATCAGCGCGATCCTGACATGGCTCCGCCAATAAAGGAGACATACCCTAGTCGCGCAGCTTGCGAATGGACTCGATGGCGCCGTCGTAGGCGGCGGCGATGTCGACGAGGTCGATCCGGTCCGGCAGGTCGCCGGAGGGCTGATGGCGCAACAGGAACTCCACAGCCGCGCGAGCAGTGGCTTCATCATTGCCCAAGACGCCGTCGGAGGCCTCTTCGGCATCTGCGAACATCAGGACGATCTCATCGGTTCCTGCCGCCGTGTGGATGCTGGCCAGGAACTCTCCCGTGTCCTGCATCTCGACGTCGATCTTCTCTTCAGCCATTCCGACCTCCCAATGCTCGGTACACGCGGTTCGGCCCACGCGACGGCGCGGCCCACTCAGCTGCGTCGGTTCGCTCTTTTCAGCATAGACCCGACGAACAGCCCCTTGGGAAGCAGTGCAGAAGCTGGCATCGTTGCAGGCAACACAGGCAACACAGGCAACGCAGGCAACACAGGCAACATCGCCACGGAGGAGGACGCGCACAGTGACACAGAACCGTCTGCAGGAAGCCGCCTATCAAGGTGCCGCACTCGACGTCGACCGGGACTTCTACTCACAGATCGGTGACCACACACAGTCACGAGAAATCGTCGACGAGGTCACCATCCCCATCCGCTCGGGACAGGCGTGGGAGGTCCCTGCCGGCCATGTCTGCCGCATCTCCACCGTCGACGGCCCACAGGTCGGCGACCTCAACCTGTGGAACCGCCACGACCCAAGGGAACGATTCTGGGCGGCACGGACCCGGCAGCTGCAAGCCGCCCATGTCTCGACCTTCGACCGTCTGTGGTCGACGCTGCCGTTCCTGCGGCCCATGGCCACGATCGTCGGTGACACCCTGGCCGACTACGGCACCGACCCGGAAGGCGGTCGGCTGCATGACACCCTGGGCACCCGATGCGATCCTTATGTGTCGCAGATGCTGAGCGGCGTGGACTTCGACTACCACTGCCATTCCAACCTCGTCCGCGCGATCCTGCCGTACGGGCTCACCGAATTCGACGTCCACGATGTGCTCAACGTCTTCCAATGCACAGGACTGAACGACCGCGACGAATACTTCATGAAGACCTGCCCTGCGCGACCAGGAGACTACTTCGAGTTCTTCGCCGAGCAGGACCTGCTCGCGGCACTGTCGACCTGCCCCGGAGGCGACCTCTCTGCGCCTATGTTCGGGGACGGCTCGTCAGACCCGGTGGAGAACTGCCACCCTTTGAACGTCACTGTCTATCGGCTGCCCGAGCGCCTCCTCGGCGAGTGGACCGAACCGACGTCCCCGAACTATCGCGGCGGCCACGGACTCCGTCCCCAGCCGTGGGCCTGAGCGCGGCCCACCTTCGAAAGGAATCGCATGTCATCGTCTTCGCTCGTCGCCCGGTACGCCCGTCGGCTCGAACTGGACAACACAGAAGAGGATCTGCGGCGTCGGGCTCGCGGGAGGCCCGCCGAGGTCGTCGACCTCATCGACGAACTGCTGGCCGCCCACGTGCGGGCGATCTGCTTCGAAAACCTCGACGTCATCGCCACACTCGCCGCAGGGGAAGCTCGGAGCATACCCACCGACCTCGACTCTCTGACGGCGAAGCTCCTCGATGCCGGCCGCGGCGGCTACTGCCACGAACACGCGACACTCATCCGCGCCGTGCTCTGTGAACTCGGGCTGAGCGCGTACCCGATCCTCGCTCGCGTCCACCTCGGCGACGGGAGGACCGCACCAGGAGGACAGACGCACCAGGCGACGATCGTCGACCTCGCGGGACGGCGGTTCCTCGTCGACCCCGGATTCGGAGGCGGGACTCCGGAGGCCGCACTCGAACTCGATGCGGAGTCGAGACCGCGCATGACCGAGCACGGAGAGCACAGACTGGTCCCGGCAGACACAGTGCTGGAGCCCGCGATGCGCGCGGAAGCCGAATGGGCTCTGCAGTCTCGGACAAGCTCTGACCAGGAGTTCCGCACCGTCTATGCCTTCGCAGACGTCCCCCGTGAACAGGCCGACCTCGAGGTGTCGAACTGGTTCACCGCGACCAAGCCCGGCACGCGCTTCACCGGTGCGCCTGTAGTGGCAAAGACGCTCGACAACGGCGGCAAGGTCTCGCTCGAGGGCCGCCACCTGCGCAGCCTGCGACCCGGTGACGAACCCGAGCGCCGCGAACGGAAGGTCACCGACGCCGCTGACTTCGCTGACGTGCTGCGTACGGAGTTCGGGGTCGAACTTCGGCGCGAAATCACGGATCTGATCTGGGCTCGGGTCGAGGTCTCCTGACGAGGTCCTGCTGGGCCTGAGCGGTCAGCCTCGGTGCCAGGTTCCTCTTGCAGGAGTCTTGTGTCACTAAATATATTGGTGATATATTTCACGGCACAGCACCCAACGCAGCTGTGCAACGGAGGACATGATGACTGCAGCACCCGCGCCCCAACCGAAATTCGTCGAGAAGCGGTCGATCGACTACATCCCGGCAACCGAGCGGCATGGACGCCCTGTGTCCTTGTTCTTCGTCTGGTTCGCCGCGAACAGTTCGATCACCGCGCTGGTCACAGGCGCTCTGATGACGATTCTCGGCAACTCCGCTCTGTGGTCGATTCCTGCGATCATCCTCGGCAACATCCTCGGCGGCTATATCACTGCGCTGCATTCGGCCCAGGGGCCGCAGCTGGGCGTGCCTCAGATGATCCAGAGCCGGGCCCAATTCGGCTTCTACGGAGCCATCCTCCCCCTGATCCTCGCCCTCTTCATCTATATCGGGTTCTATGCGACCGGACTCGTCCTCGGCGGGCAGGCCCTCGGGCTGCTCTTCCACGTGACTCCGCAGATCGGGGCCATACTCTTCGCCGTCTTCTGTGCGGTCTCTGCGATCGTCGGCTACCGCTGGATCCACCGATTCTCCCATCTGCCCGCATTTCTCAGTGCCGTCGTCTTCGTCTGGCTCATCGTCGTCATGTCGACAGGGGACATGGGAGAGGCGATCGGCGCCAGCAATGGATTCGCGTTGGCTCCGTTCGTCCTCGGAGTCTCGCTCTCGGCTTCCTGGCAGCTGACCTTCGGGCCCTACATCGCCGACTACAGCCGCTACCTGCCGGAGACCACCTCTCAGAACGCGACAGTGGGATGGACGTTCTTCGGCAGCGTCCTCGGCGCCAGCCTCGCGATGACCGTCGGCGCGTTCGCAGCATTCCTCGGCGGCGATGCCTTCAACGGCAGCGAGGTGGGCTTCATCACCGATCTGGCCGGCAGACTCGGCGTCATCGTCCTCCTAGCCGTCATCCTCGGCAAGCTCGCGGGCAACACCCTCAGCGCCTACGGCGGCTTCATGTCGATCACGACCATCGTTTCGGCATTCACCAAGCAGGAGAAGCTGCGGCCGTACACACGTACGCTGTTCATCCTCGGCGTCACCGTGATCGCCCTTGTCATCGCCTTGGCCGCGAGCGAAGACTTCCTCACCGTCTTCCAGAACTTCCTGCTCTTCCTCCTGTACTTCATGACCCCCTGGTCGGCGGTCAACCTCGTCGACTACTACCTCGTGCGGCATAAGAAGTACGACATCGAGGCGCTGTTCGACCCGAACGGGATCTACGGCAAGTTCAACTGGATCGCCTATGTCGCCTACCTTGCCGGTGTCATCGTGCAGATCCCGTTCATGAACAGCGCGGTCTACGTCGGCCCAATCGCCTACCTGCTCAACGGAGCCGAGATCGCTTGGATCCTCGGCGTCGTCGTCTCCGCAGCTCTCTACTTCCTCATGACCGGCAAGCTGCGCCGTCGCCTCAGGTCCGCCGTATAGACCGGCACACGTTCTGTTCCCCCGACCTAACCACGAACAAAGGAAACACCAGATGAAGTACGATCCCTCGTCGAAGAACCGCCCGCTCGCGCATTCGCCATTCAAGGCACTGACGGTGCCGCGGCCGATCGGTTGGCTCTCGAGCGTCAGCACCGATGGAGTGGAGAACATCGCCCCATACAGCCAGTGGCAGAACCTCACCTTCGACCCTCCGATGGTGATGTTCGCGGCCAATCAGTACCCCGACGGTCGTCGCAAGGACACCGTGCTCAACGCCGAGGAGACCGGCTGGTTCGTGTGGAATATGGCCACGTGGGATCTGCGCGAACAGGTCAACATCAGTGCCCAGGTGATGGGTGCTCATGAGTCGGAGTTCGATCAGATGGACGTCACCCGCCGGTCTGCCGACCTGTCCGCGACGCCGATGATTGCCGAGAGCCCGTTCCAGTACGAGTGTAAGTACATCTCCACCCACCGGCTGCCCGGCAACTCCAAGGTGGGAAGCATCGACATCGTCTACGCCTCGGTCGAGCGCATCCACCTCAACGACGACTACGTCACGGAGGACGGGAAGATCGACATCCTCAAGGCCAAGCCGATCGCGCGGATGGGCTACTTCGACTACACCGTCGTCACCGAGACCTTCGAGATGCGCGTGCCGGGTGCCGATGGGGACGCGCAGGCGGGGTTGTCGGGAAACCCGACCTGAGTCAGTTCGCGTTCGCTTCGTGAATGGGGTCCGGAGTCTGCTGTGAATCCCGGCTTCGGTCCTCACTACGTTGAGGGCTGGATCGGTGCGAGGCGTGGGCCCGGATCAATGTTCCGCGGCTGTCAGGGATCGGTCACAGCAGGGCTTTGCCGCGATCAGGAATCGCGGGCAGACCTGGTGGCGAAATCGACGAGGTAGTCGTTGAGTTCGTAAGCGGCGGCTTCGGCTGACTCCGGGTCACGGTCGGCCGCGCCTCGCAGCATCCGCGCGTGGCAGTCGGCGGTGGTGGCGATCTCCGGGGCGGGGTCGACGATGTTCGAGACCCAGTAGCGCCGCGAGAGATTCTGCAACGGCAACATGGATTCGATGAGGTATGGGTTCTTCGTGGCATCGGCGAGCAGCTGGTGGGTCTCGCGGATAGTCTCGGCATAGTTTGCAAGGTCGGCGTCGAGGTGCTGGAGACGTTCGGCCATGGCTCGCATCTGTATCCGCTGTTCCTCGGTGGCGCGCTTCGCCGCCAGGCGGACGGCGACGACATCGAGCTCGCGTCGCACCTCGAGGATCCGCAGCTCGGTTTCGAAGTCGAGGATGGGGATGTAGATGCCCTTGCGCGGACGGATCGTCACCATATGTTCGTGCGAGAGACGCTGCAACGCCTCACGAACCGGGGTGCGCCCCAGGCCGACCTTCTCAATGATCTGGTTCTCCGTGACATAGGACCCGGCCTCGAGTCTGCCGTGGATGATCATGTCCTCGATGGCACCGTAGGCCTGTTCGGAGAGAGTCAATGTAGGGGGAACCGTTCGTCGAAGTCTGAGATCCGTTGGTGCGATTTTACTTCAAGACGGTTGTGAGGCGGGGGCGCTCAGGTTGATTTCGTTTCCTAACCGTCTACGGCGACGGTGATTTCGGTTTCTCTCGACACGTTCGTATTATCGCAATTCTGCGGAAACATGTATTGATAGCAAACCGCGCACAATTGCTGTGTAAAAATGCAGTCTTAAGGCCCGAGATGATGTGTCCGGAACTATTGCGGTTCGATGGCGGCGGTGTGAGTCTGGCAGGAACCTTCTAAGAAAGAGGTCCAATTGGCGCTCAAAGACGCGTTCCAGAGCCCAGCAACGTCGCTGGACGACCAGATGGAAAGTTACGCAACAGAAAGAGTTCCCCGCTCTCAGAGATGGCCCGCTTTCGCCATTCTGCTGATTCTGACCGGAAATGTGACCGCGATGTTCTGGTTTACCCTTGGTGGGCAGATCGGCTTTTTGGTCGGCTGGCCGATGATGCTCGTTCCGATCGGTTATCTTGTCGTCGTGTCAACTGTCCTCGGATCCTTGATCATGCGAATAGCTTCGAAGGAGGGGCTGAGCCTCGTCCTGCTGACCCGCGGGCTCGGCTTTGGAGCCAAGGGTTCAGCGGTGGCGTCATTCATCTACGGAATCAACTACATCTTCTACTTCATCTTCGAAGGAAGCATCGTTTCGCATGCCCTCAGCCAGTACTTCGGCGTTGGACAAGGATCGGTAACCGCCAGCATCATCTTCGCTCTGGTCGGGGCAGCGGCTCTCTTCTTTGCTTGGCGAGGGATGCATTCGATGAACATCCTGCAGAAATTCGGGATGCCGATCTTCTTGGTGCTGTTCATCGTCGGCATCTTCATGCTTTCTCAGGGGCATGGAATCGTTGGGCCAGGACAGTGGGAATCGCTCTCTCCTGACGATCCGACTGTCATGTGGCAGGCCTTCTCTCTCGTGAACGGACAGATCGTGTTCCAAGCACTGCTTGCCACCGACTATGGGAGGTTCTCGCGACCGCAGATCGGCTACCGGGGTACCGCGGGAATCATGTTTGGTGAGATGATCATGATCGCCGTCGTTCTGGTGCTCGGCTCTCTCATCGCCTTCACCATTTATCCGAGCATCACCGAAGGCGATCCTGTGCTCTACTCAACGGATCCCGGCTTCGTCTTCGCCCTCGTCATGGGCTTCCTCGGAGTGGTCTTCGCAATCATCACGCAGATCAGAATCAATGTGATGAACCTGTACTCGGGTTCACTGGCGTTTTCGAACACGTGGGATGCATTTGCGAAGAAGCCGATCCGGCGAAATTGGTGGATGGTCGGGCTTCTGCTGTTGGGCATCATTCTCTATCCGGTGAATGTTCTTCAGTACACCGACACCTTCCTGGCAGTTACAGGGATCATGACGAACACGTGGATCTTCATTCTTCTCGCTGACTATTTCATCTGCCGGAAGTGCTTCAAATTCGCGCCATCGGAGAAGATCGAGTACGACGAGCAAGCGATTCGCGATTGGAACCCATGCGGCATGATCGCGATGGCAGTTGCCGTGGCGATCGGCGGCTGCGGACTCGCCGGCCTCTACCCGGTTTACTACGCGTCGTTCATTGCTATGTTCGTCGGCCCTGTCATTCACATCCTACTGACGCTAATGACCCAGGGGCGGTTCTATTCGCGGAAGGCAACGACTGAAGACAACACGATTCTTGAAGGAGAAGTCAATGACCAGTGATCAACTGCATTACGAATCAATCGAAGAAGTCTCCGGGCGTATTGCCAGACGGGAGCTCAGCTCTGTCGAAGTCATCGAGCACATGCTCAGCCGGATCGGCGAAGTGGATCCAGTTCTCAAGGCATACTCGTCTATTGATGAAGATGCGGCGCTAGCCGAAGCACGGAGCGCTGACGAAGCCTACGCCCAAGGGGTTTGGCGTGGTCCGCTTCACGGTGTTCCGATTGCCATCAAAGACATCTACGGAGACGCTGGTCGCCCGTTTGAAATCGGAATGCCGAGTCGTCGAGGGCTCAACGCATCAGTCACAGCTACAGTGGTCGAACGTCTCCGCGAGGCCGGGGCAGTCATCCTCGGTCGTGTCCACACCACTGAGGGCGTGTACGGGGAACACACGCTTCCATTTGAACCACCTCGGAACCCGTGGGGCCTGGACAGATGGGTCGGTGTGTCGTCGAGTGGCAGCGGATCCTCGACGGCAGGGGGTCTGGCAATAGCCACTTTGGGGTCTGACACCGGAGGGTCAATCCGCATGCCGTCGTCGGCAAACGGAGTGACCGGCCTGAAACCCACGTGGGGGAGATGCAGCCGCTACGGTGTCTTCGAATTGGCTGGCACTCTCGACCACGTCGGCCCGATGGCGCGATCGGCGCGCGATGCCGGGATCATTCTCGGTGCAATTGCCGGATTCGACCCCAACGATCCCACCTCACTGTCGGTTCCGGTCGAGGACTTCGAAACTCGCTCGAGTGGGGACCTGAGCGGTGTGCGCCTCGGGATCGACTACTGGTGGGCGTTGACCGGTGTGTCGGAGACAGTACGCCGAAGTCTGCTGTCCGCTGTGGCGACGTTGGAAGAACTTGGGGCTACGGTCGTGCCCGTGAATTTCCCCGATCCGGAGCTGATCAATGATGACTGGTTCACGGTGTGTGGAGTCCAGACAGCTCGTGCGCACGGTGATTGGTTCGAGGCTCATCGTGGCGAATATGGGGATGCACTCGCAGAAGTGATCGACATCGGAAAGAACGTTTCGGCAGTCGACTATCAGGAGGTGCTCCGGCGGCGCGAAGACTTCAAAGGTACTGTCGCACACGTGCTGTCCGAAGTCGATGCGATGTTGATTCCAGGTTTGCCTTATGAAGCACCGCCTGCTGCCGACATGATGACGATGGGAGCGGACCAGCTGGCCGAAGTGCACCGCTACACTGTGCCGTTCACAATGAGTCAAATGCCTACAATCACATTCCCCACAGGCTTCACGGCGAATGAGGGACTCCCGGTCGCTGGGCAGCTCGTCGGAAGGGCGTTGAGTGAAAGGACGCTGGTGAGGATCGCCGATGCTTTCCAACAGGTCACCGACTTCCATCGAAGGCATCCAGCGCTCTGAGGTCTAGACTGCCCATATGTCCGCGGTGCGACCCGATGGCCTCGTTCGTGCCCCGCATCCGCGTCTGCGACCTTATGTCGGCGATTACGTCGGCTACGACATCGCAGGCGTGCCCGCGGGGACGCATCTCGGCCTGCCATCGGGGATGCTGACATTCATCGTCGCGCTCGACCGCCCGCTTCTCCAGGTCGACGAGGCGACCGACGGTGCCGACGCCTATGATGTGCTGCTCGCCGGGCTCCACCTGCGCAGGACGCTCATCAGGCATGACGGTGCCATGTCGGGAATCCAGATCAACTTCAGTCCGATGGCACCGCGGGCGTTGTTCGGAATCCCCGCCGCAGAGTTCGCTCACCACAGTGTCGACCTTGCTCGGATCTCGCGACCACTGACCGCGGAACTGCATGAGCGGGTGAACCGTGAGACGGAATGGTCCGCTCGCTTCGCCGCCATCGACGACGTGCTCATCCGCACGATCGATGATGCGAATCGTCCCCGCGCCGAGGTGGTCGCCGCCTGGCATCGGATAATCGGCAGCCATGGCGGTGTGCCCGTCTCCCTCGTCGCCGATGACATCGGGTGGAGCCGACGCCATCTGGGCAGCCAGTTCCGGTCCGAATACGGGATCGGTCCGAAGGATGCCGCACGCATCGTGCGCTTCGACCGGGCGCGGCGTCTCATCCCGGAGGGCCGGGCCAGTTTGGCGGAGATCGCCGTGGACTGCGGCTACGCCGATCAAGCGCACCTCAACAGAGACTTCCGGGAATTCGTCGGTCTCAGTCCGAGCCGGTGGTTGGCCGCCGATGACGTGGCCCGAAGGCACACGGCGGGAACAGATTCGGAAGGGCCCGCCTCGGCGAGGGATTGAACTGTTCCCATTCGTCCAAGACCCGGCTGGAAGGGAGCTCCGATGATGGAGGTTCCAGAACACCCACAGAGAAGGAGTCCCCATGTCCGCCGAATCCGCAAACGCTCAGTCATGCAGCGTGTGGCCCACCTTTCGATACCGTGATGCCAAAGCCGCGATCGCATTTCTGCAGGAGGCGCTCGGCTTCGAAGTCATCGCCGAATATACGAATGCTGACAATCCGGACCGCGTCGACCACGCCGAGTTGGCCTGGCCCGAGGGCGGGGGAGTGATGCTCGGGTCCGTCCGCGATGACGGTGGGGTGATGACCAGGACCGGAGTCGCCTCGGGGTCGGTCTATCTGGCCTCCGGAAACGTCCGTGAACTTCATTCGCGTGCGCTCGCCGCCGGTGCCGCCGAGGTCATGGGGCTGACCGAACAGGACTACGGATCGCTCGATTTCAGCATCCAGGACCCCGAAGGTGTGCTGTGGTCGGTGGGCACCTACTGCGGGGCGTCTACGTAGACCGGCCGGAGCAAGTGCATGTCTCCTTTATCGGCGGACCCATATCGGGATCGCGCTGATCACGACTGCCGCACGGAAGGTGATGGCGAGCTTGTCATATCTCGTCGCTGATCCTCGCCATTGCCTGCCGTAGGCAAACGAGCAAGCACCGGCGTCGAATTTCGGCGGTCGTCCACCTCTGCTGTCGCGCTTCTTGCGAGTTGCGATCTGGTCCTTCTTCTCCGCGATCACCGCTCAGATGCCGCGGTACTCGGATATCAGCCAGCACCTGCGGCAGGGGCACTCCGTTATGGCTCTGTCCACCAGTGACTTCCACTGCCAGTGGGCCGACCTCTGCCGTCGACGGCGTGATGGATCGTCATTGTCAGCCCCCAACGTGAGCGTCCGATCAAGGCAGGGGTCCCACATGATGAAGCGGCTGCGAAAGCATTCCCATCATGTTGCAGCTGAGTCGATCAGCCAATGGTGACGCAGTCGTGTGGCTCGTTCGTATCCGGCCAGCAGTCCGGCCAGGATCATTGCGATGTTTGCCCAGGCGGGAAGCCTCACCGGTGAGTTGAACGTTCCGATGTGCTCGGCAACCGGTGGTATCGCGGTGATCGACTCGACACCTTGCAGGATGCTCAAGCTCAGCGCGAAGAGCAGAACCACCAGCGAGACGAGCCCCACACCTCTGCTCAGCGCAGGATGCCGGTCGGCGAACTTCGCGCGACGTCCTTCCTGTGATCGAGGGTCAGGGCGCAGCATGTGCTCAGCGCCGTCGTCGGGGATGTAGTGCATGCGTTTGACGCCGAATCCGCTGGTGGCGACCTGGATGGTCCCGCCGGGCACGGTGAAGATGGTGGGCACATTGGATCGGGCGATCTGCACCCCGTCCCGATACAGCGCGGCGGGAGCTGTGCCCTTACCCGCTTCATGGTCGGACTTGGACTTCGCATCGGTCATGTGGTGAACGTCCACCGCATAGAGGTGCGGTGGGCCGGTCTGGTCGATCAATCGGATGTAGAACAGGCACCTGCTGAGCAGTTGCCACCAACGGAAGGGCTTAAGACGGCTTCCGTCGCCGGGCCTGACTTTGCCCATCTGCCACCGGCGCTTCAAGTTCCTGATCATCGGAGGTCCGCTTTCCGGGGGCGTTCGCGCCACCAGACCACGCCCACGGCGGCCACGTTGACCGCAATGAGGATGAGGTAGGAGGGACAGCCGGCACCGGCGGAGCGCTCGAAGACCGGTGCCTCGCCGGCGGCGAGCGTGGTGTTCAGGACCGAAGTGACGAGGTTGTTGGCCACATGGAAGGCGACAGGCGCCTCGATGCCCCGACTGATCACCGCCATCACCGCGGTGCCGAGGCCCACGACCGTGAAGTAGGCGAATAGCCACGGGTCCGCGGAGCCGTGGAGGAGGGCGAACAGGATGCTCGAGATCACGATGCCGATGGCGATGGCCGGGCGCACCGCCCGAACCCACGAAGCGATCACGGGCATCATGGCGCTGCGGAAGATCAGCTCCTCGCCGGCGGACTGCAACGGCGAAGTGAGCACCGACACAGCCAGCAGCGCCCACGTCGTCCCGCTGAGGCCGAACCCCACCCAGCCGGTTGTCTCGGGCGCTATCATCGCTGTTGCCCCGGCCCCGACTGCGACCAGAACCACGGAGACGGCGCCGTAGACCCAGAGTCGGTGTACGTCGAAGGTCCGCGGGTAGCTGAGCAGGCTACGCCACGGGACCTTCGCCAGACGCGCTGTCACGATGAGCGCGATCAGTGCCGTCACTGCGACGCTGAGGTTGTTCGCGAGTTGGATCGTCGGAGTCATGTCCGGGGTCAGCACCTGGTCTCGGCCGTCGATCAGTGCGGAGGCTGCGTAGAAAGAGACCTGCATCCCGAGGAACAGGACCAACATCCCGGGAACGAGCAGCAACGGCCTCCACCAGGCCATGCTCAGATGAGCGCCGAAAGGGCGGGTGGTGTGCGGTGAGGTCGGCATGGTCATCCTCCTGCGGTCTTGTCGCAGCGATGGCGGTGCGGGCGCTGCACGCGTTCGCGAACTGGCTGAAAGCGCATCTCGGTGTGCCGGCGAGACGATGGCTGCATCACGGTGCCTCCTCACCACTCAACGACTCACCAACACACTGTGTTGGTTGAACACTGCAACACTAACACAGTGTGTTAATACGGTGTGTTGCTAGAGTGGATTGGTAGGAGGTGTGAAGCCGGATGACCGACCAGGAGGAGATCAGCACTCGCGAGCGGATTCTCGCGGCGGCCGCGGCGATCCTCGGCGAGGAGGGCATGGCAGCGAGGCTCAGCGTTCGCAGGGTCGCCGCACGAGCTGGGGTGAGCGCAGGGTCGCTTCGTCACCATTTCCCCACCCAGCAGGCGCTACGGGATGAGCTGATGGGGCGCATCTACGACTGGGTGGTCCCCGCAGAGCGCATCCGTGACACCTCGGTTCCTGCACGGGAGCGGCTGGTCGAGTGTCTGCGCGAGGTGCTTGGGTCGGCCAAAGTCGGTCAGCAGGCACGCGACGCCATGACCACCCTGACCCGGGAGTTCATCGCCGTCGAGCAGACCGCCCCGGTGCGCGAGGCCTATCTGGCGATGGAGCGCGACGGTCAGCGCCGCGTAGAGGACTGGCTGCGCGTGCTCGCCGACGAGGACGCTGTGGCCGCAGACGACATCCCCCGCCGGGCCCGCTTCCTCAACACCGTGCTCGAAGGACTGGCCCTGAAACGGGCGCTGCCGAGCGAGGACACGATCGCCCAAGCGGAGACGGAGACCTTGTACGCCGCGGTCGACGCGGTCCTCTGGCCGGAGCCCCTCACTCCACCTGCGCGTCGACGCCTTCTGCCCACCGGTACGGTCGGGTGGCCAGCAGCGCCCCGACCGAGCGGCGAAGCCGAGACACCTCAGCGCGGACGGTGACCACATGGTCGCCGTCGCCGTAGAGGCGCTGGCTGAGGTCGGCAGCGCTGATCCCAGCAGCACCCGCCGAGGTGACCGCCGCCAGGATCTGCGCCCGCCGTGGCGTGAGCGGGACGACGAGCGGTTCGGCGCCGGAGTGGATGTCGAGTACGGGCGGATCCGCCGAGGTGCGCAGAACGACGGAGGCCAGCCGGTCACCGTACGGGCGCAGCAGCCAGCCGCCGGTGATCTTCTCCGGCAGACACAGACCGGCGCCGGGGATGAGGATCGAACGGTCGGCGGCGGGCACTTCGATGCGGTCCCGGCTGCGCACTCCCTGCTGGTACGCCACCCACCCGGCGTCGTCGACGACGAGCGCTGGACCGGAAGAGCCGGCGAGCATCGCCGACATCCGGTCGCGCAGAGTGTTCAGCGCCTCCTGCTGAGCGATCATCAGCCGGGCCTCGGCCAGGCGCACCGCCGTCGTCACCAAAGACTGCACCGCAGGGTGAAGAGTCAGAGCCGGGCCGCTGATATCGACGACGCCGAGCAGGGTCCCGTCATGCGGATCGTGCACGGGCACGGCACTGCAATACCAAGGATGCTGTGACGCTTCGAAGTGCTCGGCGGAGAACAGCTGGACGGGCGCTTCCTCGGTCAGTGCAGTTCCGATGGCGTTCGTGCCGACCGTGGCTTCGGACCAATGCGCTCCTTCGACGAATCCGAGCCCATCGGCTTGGCGCCTGGCAGAAGCCGCACCGTCTCGCCACAGTATGACCCCATCGGCATCGGTGACGACGAGGATGAAGGGTGCTGCGTCGGGGGCGCGCAGCAGAACGGATCGCATCTCCTCGACGACCAGACGCAGCCGTGACTTCCGTCGCCGGGTCTCCAGCTCGGCCCCGTCGGCGACGATTCGCGCGTTCGCACCGTCGGGGTCCAGGCCCCAGCGCAGCATCCGATCCCACGAGCGCCTGACCAGCGCGCGCGGTTGCACCGGCGGCGAAGCCCCGGTGATCACGGCATCGTGAATGCGTGTCAGATCTCTGGCGAGGTGCGCCAGATCCGGCTGAAGCATGCCTTGAGTATAAGGCGGGAAGGACCCTCTGACCATGGGGTCGAGGCGTCCGTGAGAATCCCACCTCGGTGCGCGGCCATGCAATCCGATGCAACTCTTTGCGGACCGCGCCCGGCGGCATAGCGTGGGTGCACACAGCTCAACGAGGAGGAGTGAAATGACAACGACGCTTGATCGTCCCCAGCTGACTGCCGATGACATCGCAATGAGGTGGCTGCAGGACTTCGAATCGGCGCTGAGCCGCCGGGATATTCCGGCCGCAGCCGGACTGTTCGCCACGGACAGCTACTGGAGGGACCTCGTGTCCTTCACTTGGAATCTCAAAACGGTGGAGAACCCCGAAGGGGTCACGGACCTGCTCACGCACAATCTGGACCGGGTCTTACCAGAGGAGTTCGAGCTCAGTGAGCCCGCGGCGACTGCCGACGGGGTGACCGAAGCGTGGTTCACCTTCACGACCTCGGTGGGGCGCGGTAAGGGGCTCGTCCGCCTCATCGACGAAGACGGCACCAAGGCCTGGACCGTGCTCACTTCGCTGCAGGAGATCACCGGGCATGAGGAGCCGCGCGGCACCCGACGCGTCAAAGGTGCCGAACACGGCGTCGACCCCGAGCGGAAGAGCTGGTCGGAGAAGCTCGCCGAGGAGGATGCCGCCTGGGGCAAGACCGCCGATCCCTACATCCTCGTCGTCGGCGGCGGGCAGGGCGGGATCGCCCTCGGCGCTCGCCTCCGCCAACTCGGGGTGCCCTCCCTGGTCATCGACCGGTGGGAGAAGCCGGGCGATCAGTGGCGGTCACGGTACAAGTCGCTGTGCCTGCACGATCCGGTCTGGTACGACCACCTGCCGTATCTGAAGTTCCCCGACAATTGGCCGGTGTTCGCACCGAAGGACAAGATCGCGGACTGGTTGGAGTTCTACACGAAGGTGATGGAGATTCCGTACTGGTCATCGACTGCAGCCACCTCGGCGAAATATGACGAAGCGGCGGGCCAGTGGACGGTCGAGGTCGAACGGGACGGGGAGAAGGTCACACTGCGCCCGACCCATCTGGTGATGGCCACGGGAATGTCGGGCAAACCGAGCATCCCCACCTTCCCGGGCTCGGACATCTTCAAGGGCGAACAGCAGCATTCCTCACAGCATCCGGGCCCCGACGCCTATGCGGGTAAGAAGGTGGTTGTGATCGGCAGCAACAACTCGGCCTTCGACATCTGCGGAGCCCTGTATGAGAACGGCGCGGACGTCACAATGGTGCAGCGCTCGAGCACGCATATCGTCAAGAGCGATTCGCTCGTGGAGATCGCGATGGGGGACCTGTACTCCGAACGCGCTCTGGACAGCGGAGTGACGACAGAGAAGGCGGATCTCATCTTCGCGTCGCTGCCGTACCGGATCATGCACGAGTTCCAGATCCCGCTCTATGACCAGATCAAGGAAGCGGACAAGGACTTCTATCAGCGGATGGAGGACGCCGGATTCGACCTCGACTTCGGAGACGACGAGTCCGGCCTGTTCCTCAAATACCTGCGTCGGGGATCGGGATACTACATCGACGTCGGATCCGCCGAACTCGTCGCCGACGGCAAAGTGAAGCTGGCCAAGGGGCAGGTCGACCACCTCACCGAGCATGCCGTCGTCCTTGATGACGGCACCGAACTGCCGGCCGACCTCGTCGTCTACGCCACCGGCTACGGGTCGATGAACGGCTGGGTCGCCGACCTCGTCGATCAGGAGACCGCGGACAGGGTCGGCAAGTGCTGGGGCCTGGGATCGGAGACGACGAAGGACCCGGGCCCGTGGGAGGGCGAGCAGCGGAACATGTGGAAGCCGACCCAGCAGGAGAACCTCTGGTTCATGGGCGGCAACCTTCACCAGGCACGCCACTACTCGCTGTACCTGGCTCTCCAGCTCAAGGCCCGTCATGAGGGAATCGACACCCCGGTGTATGGGCTGCAGGAGGTCCACCACCTGAGCTGAATCGCGGCCGGAAACCCGCTCTAGGGTGGTCGAAATGCTCACGTTGCGTTGCGGCGAACGTGACCATTTCGACCACCCAGTGCGTCTGCCGGTGGAGCTGCGCGGAGGAAGGCCCTCTAGAGCCCGAGGCGCGCGAGTATCCGCTTGACGTGGTCGAGGGCTTCGTCCTGCGAGAGCCCGAAGTTCTGGTTGAAGTACATGCCGTCGCCGATGAGCTGGATCGTCATCGCCAGATCCGCATCGCCGAGGTGGCCCTTGAGCAGGTTGAACCAGGTTTCCCGGGTCTTGCGCAGAGCCGCCTTGGCCTCCTCGTTCTCGAGTGCGAGGCATCCGGCCGCGATGAGGCTGCGATCCAGGGGCGTGCCGACCTCGGCCGAGGTCTCGAGGTAGTAGTAGTGCAGGCGCTCTCCGGCGGCCTTCATCTCTTCGATGTCTTCTGCCACCAATAGGTCGAGTCGGTCCAGACTGCCCTTGATGAGCTCTGCCTTCGACCCGAAGTGGTAGAGCAGACCGCCTTTGGAGACCCCCGCTTTCGCAGCCACTGCGTCCAGAGTCGCTCCCGCTGTGCCGTGCTCGTCGAGGAGAGCATCGAATGCGTCGAGCAGCTTCTCCTTGGTTGCGGTCGGATTGCGTGCCATGACGTCGAGCCTAGTCCATCCGCTCGCGCAGAGGTCTGGCCGGCGGCGCAGCCTGCGCAATCGCTGAGCATTTGGGCCGAGGCCGCGGTCTGACTTTTCGCTGTACCGTCTAGACGGTACAGTTGGGGGCATGACGACGACACTGACTCCTCAGCTGCGGGCCGGACGGCGCGAATGGGCCGGACTGGCGGTGCTCATGGTCCCCGTGCTGCTGATCTCGATCGACAACACGGTCCTCGGCTTCGCGATCCCGGCCATCAGCACCGGCCTGCACCCGACGGGCACGCAGCTGCTGTGGATCGTCGACATCTACGCGCTCATGCTCGCCGGTCTGCTGGTGGCCATGGGCAGCCTCGGTGATCGGGTCGGACGTCGCAAACTGCTCATCATCGGGTCCGCTGGATTCGGTGCGGCCTCGCTGCTGGCAGCCTTCTCCACCACGGCCGAGATGCTCATCTTCGCCCGTGCCCTGCTTGGCATCTTCGGGGCCACCCTCATGCCCTCGACGCTGTCGCTCATCCGCAACATCTTCGACCATGACAAGGATCGCCGCATCGCGATCGCCACCTGGGCCGCGATGTTCTCCGGCGGTGCGGCGCTGGGCCCGATCCTCGGCGGCTTTCTGCTCGAACACTTCCACTGGAGTTCGGTCTTCTTCATCAACCTGCCGCTCATCGCGCTCTTCATCCCTGCGGCCGCACTTCTGCTGCCCGAATCGCGCGACCCGAACCCCGGCCGTTTCGACCCGCTCTCCATCATCCTGTCGATGCTGGCCCTGGCACCACTCGTCTTCGCCATCAAGCACAGTCTGGCATCGGGTGCGGACTTCCTCTTCTGGCTCAGTCTGTCCGTGGCGATCGTCGCGGGAACAAGCTTCGTCCTCCGCCAGCTCGCCACATCGAACCCGATGCTTGACGTCCGCCTGTTCGCGAACTCCGTGTTCACCTCGGCGGTGGTATCGAACCTGCTGAGCATCATGGGACTGGCCGGATTCCTCTATTTCGGCACCCAACTGCTCCAGCTCGTGCTCGGACTCTCTCCGATCGACGCCGCCCTCGTGCTCATCCCGGGCCTGATCACCTCGGTCGCGGCCGGCTACCTCGCGGTTCCGCTCATCTCCCGCTTCGAACCGCGCGTCGTCGTTCCCTGCGCGCTCGGGCTCAATGCGATCGGCATGGGCATCATCGCCTTCACACCCGAACACTCCGTGGCGGGGATGCTGCTGGCTTTCCTCATCCTCGGCATCGGACTCGGCGCGGCCGAAGTCATCACGAACGACCTCATCCTCGCCGCAGTCCCCGCTCACAAGGCCGGAGCCGCCTCGGCGATCTCGGAAACCGCCTACGAATTCGGATCCGTCATGGGCACGACCGTCCTCGGCGGGCTCTCGACCTTCATGTACGGATCCGCGCTGCAGTCCGCGATCGGGGACAGAGCGGACAAAGCCCAGTTCGATACGCTCGGCTCTGCCCTCGAATACGCGTCCGGGATGAGCGCATCGGCTGGTGAGCGGATCACCGAGGCGGCTGTGACAGCCTTCGACTTCGGCGTGCAGTGGGCAGCCGGGGCTGCCGTCGTCCTCGTTCTCATCGCCGCCGTGCTCACGAGCTTCGGGCTCAAGGGCGCCGGGCGGCTCATGACCGGCGCGAATACCGAGGCGACCGAAGGCGATGCCCTACACTCGCAGGCATGAGCCGAGAGATCCGATCCCCGTACGAGCGGGCGCTCGGGTCCCGTCTCGATGAGCTGCACCCTGTGCTCCGCCGCTACTTCGCGGCGATCCCTGCCGGATGGGTCGGCATCGGCGAGGGAGTCTTCGACCGTTTCGGCACCGAACAGCGGTGGCTGCTGCCGATCCTTGCCCTTGCCCGACGGTGCCGGGTGATCGTGCCCGGCATGCACCGCGAGGTGCCGTTCCGTGTCGAAAACCGGACGGAAGACGGCAAGCAGACCGCGACGCGGACGCTGTTTTTCGACAAGGGTGCCTGGTCGATGGTGGATGCGGTCTCCTTCGTCCCCGGTCGACGCCCAGCAGGGTCAGGCGGCAACAGAGCGCGCAGGTCTCGGGGCGGCAATAGTGCTTGCGGGTCTCGGGGCGGCGTCATCGACGTGCTCGGGAGCCCGTCCATCGTCGACGCCGAATTCGACGTCGATGTGGTCGACGAGGGACTGCGACTGCGCAGCCGCCGGGTCGCACTTCGGCTCGGACGGCTGCGGGTGCCCGTACCGAAAGCGATCTGCCCGGTCGTCGCCTTGAACGAGACCTTCGATGACAGTTCTGACCGGCAGAGAGTGGCCCTTGTCGTCGATACGCCGATCATCGGACGCGTCTACGAATACACCGGGACGTTCACTTACCGCATCGAAGAGCGCAGCGGCCGATGCGCAGAGCCGAGGTTCGGCTGAGCGGCCGCAAGAAGTGTCCCGATGTGGTGTCCGGTTGCCGGGCGAACGCACCACATGCCCCCGATCAAGGCCAAGCGCGGATATCGAAACGTACACGACTCGATATCCGCGCTTGGCCTTGATCGACGGCCGAGCACCGCGCTTCGGCTTGAACGAGGGCCGGAAGGTCAGCGCGTCGGAGCGAGCCTCTCCTGCGCCGCGGCCTTCTGCCGCCGGCGCGCCAGCACGCGACCGACGCCGGTGTAGATGAGCGCCGCAATGAGGACGATGTAGATGACGACCGTGATCGGGGAGGACACGAGCGTCGACGCCTGACCACCGGAGGCCAGCAGGGCATCGCGCAGGCTCGACTCGGCGAGCGGTCCGAGCACCATGCCGATCATCAGCGGAGCCAGCGGTACGCCGTAGCGCTTGAGCACGAAGCTGATGACGCCGATGGCCAACAGGATGAGGAGCTCGAACGTCGACGCCGAGGTGGCGTAGATGCCCAGACCGCAGAAGACCGCGATGCCGCCGTAGAGGTACGGATCCGGGATCTTCAGCAGCTTCGCCCACAGGGGAGCGAAGGGCAGGTTGATGATGAGCAGCACGATCATCGCAATGAAGAAGCTCGCCAGCAGACCCCAGACGAGCTCGGGGGAGCGGTCGAAGAGCAGCGGTCCGGGCTGGATGCCGTACTGACGGAACGCCGCGAGCATGATCGCCGCTGTCGCCGAGATCGGCAGCCCCAGAGCCAGCAGCGCACCCATCGCAATGCCCGTCGTGGCCGAACCGGCCGCCTCGGGGCCGGCCAGACCGCGGATCGCACCCTTGCCGAACTGCGGATCCTTCCGCCGGGAGTCGAGCTTGCGCTCAAGGCCGTAGGCCATGAACGTCGGCACGTCGGCACCGCCGACAGGGATGACACCGAAGGGCAGGCCGATCGCGGTGCCGCGCAGCCATGCCGGCAGCGCCTCGCCGACTTCCTTGCGGGAGAGGAACGGGCGCCCCGACGAGCTGATCGTGTTGTCCTTGGCCTCGCGGCGGATGCGGGAGGCGATGAAGAACACCTCGCCGAGGGCGAGCACACCCACAGTCACCGTGACCAGTGAGACTCCGTCGAAGAGCTCGGGGACGCCGAAGGTGAAGCGCTCCGTGCCCGAGACCGAGTCGATGCCGATGACGGTGAAGCCGATGCCCAGCACCAGCGCCAAGAGGCCTTTGAGCACGGAATCGGCGACCACCGAGGAGGTGGCGACGAAGGCGAAGAGCGCGAGGGCGAAGAACTCAGCCGGGCCGAAGCTCGTCGACAGATCCGCCAGCGCCGGGGCGACGAAGACGACGAGGAAGCAGGAGATGAACCCACCGATGAACGCACCGATCGCGGCCGTGGCCAGAGCCTGCGGGGCCTTGCCCGCCTTCGCCATCTTGTGGCCTTCGAAGGTCGAGGCGATCGCCGAGGCCTGACCGGGAGTGTTCATGAGGATGGCCATCGTCGAGTCACCGAAGAGCCCACCGAAGTAGACGCCGGCGAACATGATGAACGCACCCGTGGGGTCCAGCGCGAAGGTCATCGGCAGCAGCAGCGCCACGGCCATCGACGACCCGAGACCCGGCAGCACACCGACAGCGGTGCCGAGGAAGCAGCCGACGAGGACCCACAGCAGGTTCATCGGCGTCAGCGCGTGTGAGAAGCCCTCGAAGAGGGACATGAGAGCGTCCATATCAGAAGCCACCTCCCAGAATTCCCGAAGGAAGGTTGAGCCCCAGCATCACCGCGAAGGCGATGTAGACCAGGGATGAGAACGTCAGAGCCAGGGTGAGGTCGAACAGAGGCTTCTTCGAGCCCATCGACCGGGCCACACACCAGAACAGGAGCGCGGCGGCGATGATCCAGCCGGCGAATTCGAGAATGAGGGCGAAGGCTGCGAACCCGCCGGCGCCCCACGCCAGCGACACGAAATCGCTGTGCGTGCGGTGCTTCGAATCGGCAGCCCGAGCCGCGGCCAGTGCGCGGCGGTCGTCTTCGGGCTCGTCCTCCTCGTGCGGGGACAGGCGGGAAGCCGCCACTGCCGAGGTGACCGGAGTCGAGAACGCCTTGTCCTCCTCGGCCGAGGCCGGCACATCGTCAGTGACGTCGACCGGTTCGGGATTGCGGATATAGGCGATGACCAGCAGGATCGTCAGCGCGTAACCGACGATCATGATGATCATCGGGAAGAACTGCGGACCCGGCTTGTCTGCGTCCTCAGCGACCTCCATGGTGAGGAGACCGACGAGCAGATAGGTCGAGAACGCTCCCATGATGAGCGGAACGAGCAGTCCCGACCGACCCTGCCACCAGGTCCCTTCGCCGAGGTGGCCCGTCCGGGCCGTGTTCGTCTTCGTCTGCGTGCTCACAGTCCCAGCTCCTTCAGCAGCTTCTCCACCCGGGAGGTGTCCTCCTTGATGAACTCGGCGAATTCGTCGCCGGTCAGCCACACATCGGTCCATTGGTTCCGATCGAGTGCGTCCTTCCATGCCGCGCTGCCGCGGGTCTTCTGCAGCACTTCGAGCAGCTGGGAGGATTCGTCGTCGGTGATGTCCGGGGCGCCGAGCCAACCCCGCCAGTTCGTCAGCGTGACCTCATAGCCCTGCTCGGACATGGTCGGAACGTCTTCGAAGCCCTTGACGCGTTCGGGCGATGCCACCCCGATGGCCTTGACCCGTCCGGCATCGATCTGGTCGGAGACCTCGTTGAAGCCGCAGGAGGCGAAGTCGGTCGTGCCTGAGAGCAGGGTCTGGATCGCCTCACCACCGCCGGACTTCGGGATGTAGGTGATGTCCGCGGCGGGGATCTTGCCGAGCAGAGCCAGCTGGGCGATCGTCAGGTGGTCGACGGAACCGGCCGAACCGCCTGTCCACACGAAGTCCTTCGGCTTCTTCTTCCATGCCGAGATGACGTCGTCGATCGTGTCGTAGGGAGCGTCGGCCGCGGCGATGAGCACGTCGTAGTCCTCTGCCACCCGCGCGAGCAGCGTCGTGTTGTCGAAGCCGACGGGAGACTTGTTCAGTGCGATGCCGCCGGTCATGGCGGTACCGGTCGCGAGGATCGTGTCCGCCTGGCCCTGCATGGTCGAGAATTTGCCGAGGCCGATGGTGCCGCCGGCTCCGGGGATGTTGACGACCTGGGCGTTGTTGGCGAGCCGGTCGACGCGCATGGCCTGCTGAGTCTCTCGGGCGAAGCCGTCCCAACCGCCGCCGGCGCCGGCCGGAGCGATGAGCGTGAGGTTCGAGGCCAGGTCACCCTTCGCCGAGGCGGCCTTGACCGAGTACGTTGTCGCCGTTCCGATCGCTGCCAGGGCGATCGCCCCATAGGCGATGCGACCGAACATACGTCGCGAGGGATGGGAGGATTCCGGCACGGAACCCTCGGGAGGTGACGCCTCTGGCACGGACTTCTCCTTTGAAGGCAGGTGTGATGTGAGACTCACCTTAGAGGTTCCTGAGTGTCGACTGCGAGCTTGTGCTCACTCTGCGCGTTCTGCTCATTGAGCGCATTGAGTGCATTCTGCGCACTGGCTGGTTCGCCGCTCGCTCACCGCTGCGGTCGAAGAACTCGTCGTGGGAGGCGTGATCATCAGCCGCTCCGGTGAGTGAGAGCAGTCGCTAGGGTAGTGGACATGACTGATTCTGATTCTCAGGCCTCCGCTGCCACAGCGCAGGCCACGACTCCGAGTGTCGCGTCGCAGATCACGAACCGGAGTGCCTCGGCATCGACCACGACCCCGACGGCGGCGCCGGTGGCGAAGAAGATTCCCTTCGAGCGCACGCACCACGGCCATACCTTCATCGACGACTACGAATGGATGCGTGAGAAGGAATCGCCCGAGGTCATCGCCCACCTCGAAGCTGAGAACGCCTGGACGAGTGCGCAGACCGCTCACCTTGACGGACTGCAGGATTCGATCTTCACCGAGATCAGAACGCGCATCAAAGAGACCGACATGTCCGTACCCAACCGGCGGGGGAGCTATTGGTACTTCTCCCGGACGAAGGCCGGACTCGACTACGGCATCAGCGTCCGCATTCCGATCTCCGGACCCGATGACTGGACCCCGCCGGAAGTCGGAGAAGAGCCGCTGCCCGGAGAGGAAGTCGTCTTCGACTCGAACATCGCAGCCGCCGGCCAGGAATTCTTCTCCCTCGGATCCTTCTCACTCTCGGACGACGGCAGCCGACTCCTCTACGGCGTCGACACCACCGGCGACGAACGCTACACCCTGCGTGTCCGCGATCTGGCCACGGGAGACGACCTCGCCGACACGATCGAAGGCACCTTCGCCGGAGCCTCCCTCGACCCGAGCGGACGCTTCGTCTTCTACACCACCGTCGACGACGCCTGGCGACCCGAGAAGGTGTGGCGCCATGCCGTCGGCACCGACAGCAGCGAAGACGTGTGCATCTTCGAAGAACCTGATGAGCGCTTCTTCGTCGGGTCGGGATTCTCGCGTTCTGGCCGGATGATGTTCGTCGTCACCGGATCGAAGACGACGACCGGATATTGGAGCCTCAGCGCCGACGACCTCGAAGCAGAGCCGCAGGAGATCTGGCCCCGAGTCGACGGTGTCGAATACACCGTCGAGCACGCCGTCATCGGCGGCGAGGACCGGTTCCTCATCACCCACAACCGCAATCGCGCCGACTTCGACCTCGTCGACGTCCCGGCCGGCGAGCCGACCGCGACCGGCCGTGAGGTCATCGCGCCCGGCGCCCATTCAGGCGGGAGTCATGAGCTGCGCATCGAAGACCTGCGCATCGAAGACGTCGACGCCTTCGCCGACTTCATCGTGCTCAGCTACCGCCGCGGCGGCTTCGCGCGCGTCGGCATCATCCGCCTGGGCGATCCCGCCTCTCCCTTCGGCCCGCTGCAGGAGCTGCCCTTCGGCCGGGAGACCGGAACGCTGCTGCTGGGCGGCAACCCCGAGTTCGCGCAGACGAGCATCCGACTGCACTTCACCTCCATGTCCACACCCGCCGTGCTCTATTCCCACAGCGTCGCAGACGGCACTGACACGGTTCTCAAACGTCAGCCGGTTCTCGGCTCCGTCGACCTGGCCGCCTACACGGAGACTCTGCTGTGGGCGAAGGCCGAGGACGGCACGGATATCCCGATCTCGATCGTCTGTCGCAGGGATCTCCACCGAATCGCCGATCACGACAGCTCCGCCTCGGTGATGGCGGGCGCGGGCGACGGCGGGGAGACGAGGAACGCCGGCTCCACCTCAGTGAAGGGGGAACCGGCGCCGCTGCTTCTCTACGGCTACGGCTCCTACGAAGCGAGCATGGATCCGTACTTCTCGGTCTCACGGCTGTCGCTGCTCGACCGCGGCGTCGTCTTCGCCATCGCGCATGTGCGCGGCGGCGGCGAAATGGGCCGGCATTGGTACGACGAAGGCAAGACCACGGCGAAGAAGAATACGTTCACCGACTTCATCGACGTCGCCCGCCACCTCATCGACACCGGCTGGACGAGTCCGGACCGGCTCGTGGCCAGCGGCGGATCGGCCGGCGGGCTGCTCATGGGCGCGATCGCGAACATGGCTCCCGAGCTCTTCGCCGGAATCAGCGCCGAAGTGCCCTTCGTCGACGCACTGACCTCGATCCTCATGCCCGAGCTGCCGCTGACCGTCATCGAATGGGAGGAATGGGGCGACCCGCTGCACGACCCGGAGGTCTACGAGTACATGCGCTCGTACTCCCCGTATGAGAACGTCGCCGAGGCGGCCTATCCGAAGATCTTGGCCGTGACCTCGCTCAACGACACCCGAGTCCTCTACGTCGAACCTGCGAAATGGGTGGCCCGACTCCGCGAGGTCGGTGCCGACGCCCTGCTCAAGACCGAAATGGTCGCCGGCCACGGCGGAGCCTCCGGACGGTACGACGCATGGAAGGAGATCGCCTTCGAGTACGCGTGGATCCTCGATGTGCTGGGACGATCTGATATCGAAACAGAGGCCTGAGAGGACGACTGTCGCCGCAGATAACGATACTGGGACGATTGTCTCCAAAACCCGGAATCGGCACCCGGCGTCAGTGCCGGGCCATAGAGTGGATATCATCACATTCGACGTGATGTGCGTCATGATCTCAGAAGGGTCTGAGGCCAGACGGCACATCATTCATCTGCATTGCCTGCATCCCCTTGAGCACGAGGGGCGGCGGCGTCGAATGCAGAATTCGTGACGGATCCGCACCGGCGGACCGAAATTCCGAAAGGGAGAAGAATGCGTCTCAGGAAATTGGCCACAGCGATTGTGGCGGTCGGTTCGATTCTTGCGGTTTCGGCCTGCTCCGGCGGCGATGGCGGTGACGGCGGCGGAAGTGACGACTCGTTTTCCATCGGCGTCTCTCAGCTCGTGCAGCACCCGGCGCTCGATGCCGCCACCGAAGGCTTCAAGAAGTCCTTCGAGGACGCCGGTGTCGAGGTGGAGTGGGATGTGCAGAACGCACAGGGCGAACAGGCCAACGCGACCTCGATCGCCCAGCAGTTCGCCAACGACGACCTCGACCTCGTGCTCGCCGTCGCCACCCCGGCTGCTCAGGCCGCAGCCCAGGCGATCACAGACAAGCCTGTGCTCTTCACCGCCGTCACCGACGCTGAAGAGGCCGGACTCGTCGACTCCGACGACAAACCAGGCGGCAACGTCACCGGCACCTCCGACCTCAACCCGGTCGAGGAGCAGCTCAAACTGGTCAAAGACGTCAAACCGGATGCGAAGACCGTCGGCATCGTCTACAGCTCCGGAGAGGTCAACTCGCAGGTGCAGGTCGATCTCGCGAAGAAGGCCGCGAAGGACCTCGATGTGAAGATCAAGGAAGCGACGATCGCGAATTCGGGCGAACTCGCACAGGCCGTGGACTCGCTCGGCAAGGTCGACGCCTACTACGTGCCCACCGACAACAACGTCGTCTCGGCCGTGTCGACGATGGTCCAGGCGGCAGAGAAGAACAAGGCTCTGCTCGTCGGGTCCGAAGCCGGCCAGGTCGAATCCGGGGCCGCTGTCACCCGCGGCATCGACTACACGAAGCTCGGTGAACAGACCGGCGAAATGGCGCTGAAGATCCTCCAGGACGGAACGAAGCCTGCCGAGATGGCCGTCGAAACCAGCTCGAACCTCGAACTCGTCGTCAACCCGAAGGCAGCCAAGGCGCAGGGCGTCGAGATTCCGAAGAAGCTCGTCGACGAGGCCGACAACGTCATCGAGTGATCAGAACTCGCCCCATCCCATGACTCGGTGCGCAGGGTCCTGAACTCTTCAACCGCACCGACGTCACCGGCCCCGAGGCGACCGGCAGTCCTGCCGAGCGCTTCGGGGCCACCACGAACCACACACCAGAAATGAACGGAAACCCATGTTCGGAGCATTGGAGCTCGGGCTCATCTACGGCGCGATGGCGCTCGGGGTCTATCTGACCTTCAAGGTCCTGAACTTCCCCGACCTCACCGTCGACGGAAGCTTCACCACGGGCGGCGCCACCGCAGCCTCCCTCATCATCGCCGGGGTCAACCCCTTCCTGGCCACCGCCGCCGCGATCGGCGCCGGACTCATCGCCGGTTACATCACCGGTCTGCTCCACACGAAAGGCGGCATCGACGGGCTGCTCGCCGGAATCCTCACCATGATCGGCCTGTGGTCGATCAACCTGCGGATCATGGGGAAGGCGAACCTGCCGCTCCTGCGAGAAGACACCGTGTTCACCCCGCTGCGCGAGAACATGCTGCTGGGCAGCTGGGTATCGATTGCGATCCTGCTCGCGTTCGCCCTCATCCTCAAATTCGCCGTCGATTGGTTCCTCACCACCGATCTCGGGCTGGCCATCCAGGCCACCGGCAACAACAGAGAGATGATCCGCAGCCTCGGCGTCAACACCGACAATTCGACGATGCTCACCCTGGCGCTGTCGAACGGATTCGTCGCCCTCTGCGGTGCGCTCGTCGCCCAGTACCAGGGATTCTCCGATATCAGCATGGGCATCGGCCTCATCCTCGTCGGACTCGCCTCGGTCATCCTCGGCCAGGCCGTCTTCGGCAGCCGCAATATCTTCATGGCCAGCCTCGGCGCGCTGCTCGGCTCTGTCTTCTACCGACTCATCATCTTCATGGCTCTGCGTGCGGGCCTGGATACGAACGATATGAAGCTGACCACCGCGCTGCTCGTGGTCATCGCACTGCTGCTGCCCAGGTGGGGCTTCCTCAAACGGATCCCATCACTGCGCGGCCGCGGAAACCGCGCAGCCGCCTCGGTGCCGCAGGGGACGACCGATATGAAGGACCCTGCCGAGGTCGCCGACATCTCCGCCGGCGCGACCGGTGCACGAGCTGGGAAGGAGATCTGAGACCCATGCTCAAGATCGACACCATCTCCAAGACCTTCTTCGCCGGCACCGTGAACGAACGCAAGGCACTGCAGAACCTTTCGCTCGAGCTCGACGAATCCGACTTCGTCACCGTCATCGGCTCCAACGGTGCGGGAAAATCGACGCTGCTCAACACCATCTCCGGACGTCTGCCCATCGATTCCGGCTCGATCACGATCGACGGCGCCGAGGTGTCCCGGATGCCCGAGTACAAGCGGGCGAGATATCTGGGCCGAGTCTTCCAGGATCCGATGGCCGGCACCGCTCCGGATCTCACGATCGAACAGAACCTGTCTCTTGCGCTCAAACGCGGAAAGCCGCGTGGACTGGGACGGGGGACGACCGCGGAGCGACGCGAACACTTCAAGGACGAGCTGGCCACGCTCGAGCTCGGGCTGGAGAACCGCCTGAAGACGAAGGTCGGGCTGCTCTCCGGCGGTCAGCGGCAGGCACTGAGCCTGCTCATGGCCGGATTCACTCAGCCGCGGATCCTGCTGCTCGATGAGCACACAGCGGCGCTCGACCCACAGCGGGCGGCCCTGGTGTCGGCGCTGACGAAGAAGATCGTCGAAGCTGACGGGCTGACCACGCTCATGGTCACCCACAACATGGAGCAGGCGATTGCGCTGGGCAACCGGCTGATCATGATGCACGAGGGCCGGATCATCTATCAGGCTTCGTCGGAGGAGAAGAAGGACCTGACCGTCGAGACGCTGCTGGGCGAATTCTCGAAACTCAAGGGAGCGACACTGGGCGACCGGGCACTGCTCAACTGAACCGAGACTTCACGCGCGGCCAGGTCGACGGCCTGCAGGCACGGACGAGTGGGCGGTTCGCACCGACAGGGTGTGGGCCGCCCTCTCTGCATACTCAGGCTCGTACCGATCCGCACTGGCGGGCTTTACCATCCGGTTGGTAAAGTAGCAGTATGGCAAGTGATGGACGGATGCGGATCCTGCAGGCGGCGAAGACCTTGGCCGAGGCGCATGATTCGGTGCAGGGCGTGACGATCTCGCTCGAGTCGGTCGCGCAGCAGGCGGGGCTGACGAAGCCGGGCCTGATGTATCACTTCCCGTCCAAGGAAGCGCTGATGCTCGGGCTCGTCGACCATGCCGCCGAAGACTGGGCGCAGCGACTGCGCACGCACACCGGGCACCCGAGCTACGAGCTGACGAGCTTCGAGCGGCATCGTGCCTATGTCACCGTCGCCACCACCGCCGAGCTCTCCCGGGCCGACTACTGGATCTTCTCCGACGCGCTCTACCATCCGAAGCTCGCGCGGGCATGGGGCGAGCACCTCGGCCCATGGTTCGACACCACGGGACTCGATGAGGGGGCGGTGTCTCTGCTGACCGCGGCTCGGTTCTGCGCCGACGGCGCATGGATGTCCGAAGCCACCGGCGTGTTTCCCTCCGATGATCTCGCCGCCGTGTGCAGGCATGCCCTCGCACTCATCGATGCCGCTGAGAGAACCGCCGAGAAGGAGGTGGCCGATTGAAGTCGAAGCGTCTGCTGCTGCTCGTCACAGCCATCCTCGCCGAGGTGGCTGCCACCCTGATGCTGCGTGCCTCGGTCTCCGACCCCGTGTGGATCCCCGGGGTCGTCGTCCTCTATGCCGCAGCCTTCTTCATCCTCGGGCTCACTCAGCGACTCGGCATGCCGCTCGGCACCGTCTACGCCACCTGGTCGGCCAGCGGGGTCGCCCTCGTCGCCATGCTCGGTGTTGTCTTCTTCGGTGAGTTCTTGGGCATCGGCGCCATCATCGGCATCGCCCTCATCATCATCGGCGTCATCCTCGTCGAATCCGGCGCTTCCGGGAAATCCGAGGCCGTCGATGCGGAGGTGGCCGAATGAGTTGGATGTGGTTGGCCCTGTCGATCCTCAGCGAGGTCGCCGGCACCCTGTGCCTGCGTGCGAGCGCCGGACTGCAGCGCAAGATCTGGTTCATCCCCGTGGCGCTCAGCTACACCGCAGCGTTCTTCTTCCTCGCGCGCACCCTTGCCGAGGGGATGCCACTCGGCGTCGCCTATGGTCTGTGGGCGGCCTGCGGAGTCGCGTTGGTCTGCTTGCTCTCCCGCGTGATCTGGAAGGACCCCCTGACGCGGAAGGCGCTCATCGGCATCGGCTTCATCACCGTCGGAGTCATCCTCGTCGAAATCGGCTGACCCGGTTCACCGATCGAAATCGGCTGACCCGGTTCACCGACCGAAATCGGCTGACCTGGCCGGGCCCAAACAGGTCTGAGGGGCCTCGGCACGGTCATTGGTTCGCCCGTTCGCTGCTGAGAATTTATTGTGAAGCCCTCAAGGAAACTGTTATCGTCCGAAGATATGACCCCTCTCAGATTCGACGACCACCACCGCTGGGGATGGTCGACCCCGAATCGAGAGCGCCCGAGCTGCGGCTTCGCCAATGATTCCTGGGAACCCGTGGCCGTCGGCTGGTGGGGCGGAGAGCCCTAGTCACTGATCGCCGATCCGCAGACCCTCTGCCTGATCGCCGACCGCCGGCCGGTCGCATCCACTGATCTTCCACTTCTCCCCGATGTGCGTTCATGCCATCGGGCCACGATGCGTATGCCTCCGTGCAGGCTCCGATCGATTTCGGCAGTTTCCGCAACAATCGAAAGAGTGTGAACCGACACATGACAGATGACTCCACCCGTACCGACGAACAGGATCGGGGGCCGGATCAGCAGTCCGACGCCACCACCGAGGCGGCTCGCCGTGCATCACGCGAACGGATCATGGCCGATGCCCGCAGGGTGAGGGACGACGCCAAACGCGTGGGGCGCGAGACCGGGCGCAACCTCGGCCAGTTCGACTACCGTCGCCCGCGCGGTCCCGTGAAAGCCGATCTCGAAGACACACACGGCCACTACCCGCACGACACCCACCCGATCCTCGTGCCCGGAATCGCCATCGACGAACAGCGGCGCAGATACTCGCTGGACAAGATCATCTTCGCCATCGCCGGCAGCCTCACTGTCGCCTTCGTCATCTGGGGCATCTCCAGCCCTTCCAGCGTCGCCGGCGTCGCTCAGACAGCCTATGACTGGGCCACGCTCAACATGGGATGGCTGTTCAACCTCGTCGCGATCATCATCCTGGTCTCTCTGCTCATCCTCGCGTTCTCTTCCTACGGCAAGATTCCCTTGGGCAAGGACGGGGAGAAGGCAGAATTCAGCACCTTCTCCTGGGTTGCCATGCTCTTCGCTGCGGGCATCGGCATCGGCGTCCTCTTCTTCGGGCCGTCCGAGCCCCTGACCTACTTCATCTCACCGCCGCCTGTGACGAATGATCCGGAGACCACTGAGGCGCTCCATGGTGCGATGGCCCAGACCTACTTCCACTGGGGCTTCCATGCCTGGGCGATGTACGCCCTCGTCGGCGGTGCCATCGCCTACGCCGCCTACCGTCGCGGTCGCTCGCTGCTGCTGTCCTCGATCTTCCAGACTCTGTTCGGCAAACGGCAGACCGAAGGTTTCGCCGGCAAGCTCGTCGACATCTTCGCGATCGTCGCCACTCTCTTCGGCACGGCCGCGGCGCTGGGCATCGCGGCGATGCAGATCGGCACCGGTGTCAGCATCGTCTCCGACGCGGGACCGATGACGAACAACGCCCTCGTCATCATCATCCTCGTCCTCACCCTCGGCTTCATCATCTCCGCGGTCTCCGGCGTCTCGAGGGGAATTCGATACCTGTCGTCGATCAACATCGTGCTGACCGTCGGCATCGTCGCACTCGTGCTGTTCCTCGGGCCTACGCTCTACCTGCTCAACCTGCTGCCGTCTGCGCTCATGGAGTACCTCGGTTCGATGTTCGACATGATGGGCCGGTCCCTGTCCTGGGGTGCCGAAACCCAGGAGTTCCAGTCCGTGTGGACCGTCTACTACTGGGCCTGGTGGATCTCCTGGTCGCCGTTCGTCGGCACCTTCATCGCCCGCATCTCCCGCGGCCGTTCGATCCGCCAGTTCATCCTCGGCACGATCTTCATTCCCTCGACGCTGCTCTTCGTCGCCTACGGAATCATGGGCGGCACCTCCATCTGGATGTACCGTTCCGGAGCATCAGGGTTCACCGACAGCATGGAAGCCCCCGAGGTGTTCTTCACCCTCATCGACAACCTGCCCTATGTCGAATGGCTGCCCTTCGTCGCCATCATCGTCCTGGCGATCTTCTTCATCACCTCCGCGGATTCCGCCTCGGTGGTCATGGGCATGCTCACCAGCCGTGGTGATCAGGAACCGAAGAAGTGGGTCGTCGTGTTCTGGGGTCTGGTGATGTCGGGCATCGCCGTGGTGATGCTGCTCCTCGGCGACGCCAGCGCACTCGAGGGGCTCCAGCAGCTCGTCATCGTCACCGCGGTGCCGTTCGCGTTCGTCATGCTCTTCATCATCGTCGCCTGGTTCAAGGAGCTGCGCACAGACCCGCTCGCCTTGCGACGTCGGTATGCGCTCAACGCGGTGGACAACGCCGTGGTCGCCGGTGCCGACGCCTATGGTGACGACTTCGCCCTCCAGGTCGTGCCCACCGAGCCCGGTGACGGCGCGAACGGCGGAATCGATTCCGAGCACGAGGACTACACCGACTGGTACCAGCGCACGGACGAGAACGGCGACCCCGTCGGCTTCGACTACGAAACCGGCGAATGGGCCGACGGGTGGACACCCGGAGACGATTCCACGGACACCGAGGATGCTGCGACGTCCGAGGACTCCACCGACACCGAGGCGGCCGCCGCCGCGACGACCGGCGCGGACTCCGGGACCGCCTCGGCGACCGAATCCGCCCCGGAGGCAGACCCCAGCTCCGACCGCAGAGAGGACCACTCATGACCACCCCGAACATCGTCGTCATCCAGGCCGACCAGATGGCCGCCCAGGCCTTGGGCGCCTACGGTGACGCGGCCGCGCTGACTCCGAACATGGATGCCCTGGCCGCCGACGGAGCCGTCTTCGACCGCGCGTACTGCAACACTCCGCTGTGCTCGCCGTCGCGGGCGTCGATGATGACCGGGCGGATGCCCTCGGAGATCGACTGCCTGGACAACGGCGATGACTTCGCCGCCTCCGTGCCGACCTTCGCCCACCGTCTGCGCATACTCGGCTACCACACCGCGCTGATCGGGCGGATGCACTTCATCGGCCCTGATCAGCACCACGGTTTCGAAGAGCGCCTGACCACGGACGTGTACCCGGCCGACCTCGATATGGTGCCCGACTGGAACCATCCTCTGGAGCAGAAGCTGCAGTGGTACCACGAAGCCGAGCCCGTGTTCACCGCCGGTGCCGCGACCGCGAACGTCCAGCAGGACTTCGACGACGAGGTGATCTTCAAGACCCTGCGTCACCTCAACGATCGCAAGCGCGCGAACCAGGCCGCCGGGACCGATCAGCCGTTCCTCATGGTCACTTCGTTCATCCACCCCCACGACCCGTATGAGCCGCCGAAGGCCAACTGGGACCGATTCGCCGAGGTGGCCATCCCGGATCCGGCACATCCTGAGGTTCCCGATCCGGCAGCGGATCCGCACAGCCACCGACTGCGCACGATGTGCGGCTTCGACGAACGCGAACCGGGCATCGACGATGTGCGCAGGGCCCGTCGTGCCTACTATGCGGCGGTGAACTACATCGACGATCACGTCGGAGCGATCAGGCGGAGGCTCGAGGAACTCGACCTGGCGGACAATACGGTCATCGTCGTCACCAGCGATCACGGCGACATGCTGGGGGAGAAGGGGCTGTGGTTCAAGATGTCGCCGTACGAACAGTCCTCCCGGGTTCCGCTGATCATCAATGGACCTGCCGAAGTGATCGCCCCGGGACGGTATGCGAACCCCGTCAGCCTCGTCGATCTCGCACCGACCCTGCTCGAGATCGCCCGCGGGAGTGCCGAGGGCACGGAGACATCCGACTCCGGGGCCGCCTCGGCGACGGATGAAGGTCTGACCGGAACCTCGATGCTCGATTCCGCCCGTCGGGAAGCCGCCGGCGAGCTCGGACCCGCGGATCGCGATGTCGTCATCGAGTACTTCGCCGAGGGCACCTACCGTCCGCAGGTCACTCTGGTGCGCGGGGACCACAAGCTCACGGTGTGCCCGGGCGACCCGGCGCTGCTCTTCGACCTGGCGTCGGACCCCGATGAGCTGGTCAATCGCGCCGCGGATCCGGCCTATGCCCAGACGCTGAAGGAGATGCGCGGGGAGCTCGAATCACGTTACGACCTCGAGCACCTCGAGGACCATGTGCTCGGATCGCAGCGCAGTCGTCAGCTCGTCGCCGATGCGCTCAAGGTCGGCCGGGTCCGTCACTGGGACTTCGACCCGGAACCGGAGCACGGCTACGTGCGCGGAGACTTCTGGTCGGCCTTCCGCTTCGGTAAGATCCCCGCCGAAAGCTGATCTCATACAGCATCCGGATCGGCCGGTGGGCAGTGCGCTCACCGGCCGATCTGCATCTATGGGTGTGCCGCAGCGGAAGCGTCTGTCTGTCCTGTGCGACCGGTGGCGAGCTCATGCGAGCGATTCATGATGTCTTCCATCGCTTCTGCAAATTCACGACGCCTGCGCTGGGTCCATCCCGCGGTGAGTTCGGAGAAGATCTGCTCCTGCCAGACGTGAGCATCTGCGAGCATGGACAGACCGGTACCGGTGACGCGTGTCTCCCGCCGCCTGGCATCCCGCGTCGGTCTGCTTCGCGAGTCCGAAGCCATCGGAAGCGTTTCGAGGATTCCGGCTTCTCTCGCGGTGTTGATCAGACGGGACGCACCGCTCTGATCGATTCCGATCTCGGCCGCCACGGCATTGACGGTGGTTGGGGCGCCCCGTTGTGACAGACCGTGAATCGCCTCGGCGACGAGGACGAGCCTGCCCTGCAGCGATGTCGTATCGGCCTTTGCCGAGAGCTGTCGCCGCGACCAATAGCGGACGAAAGAGAAGAGGCGCTGTCCCGGTCCGACAGTGCATCCGTCGTTGAGTTCGTCTCCCTGACCGCGAGCGGGGGCATCAGAAGGGGTCATTCGGTGGCCGCCATCTCTGAACAGACATAGGCAAGATCGAGGGCCGCCCTGAGATCCGGCAGTCGCAGGGCGGCCGTGACCTTCCCACCGCCGACCCGGAACACGGTGGCGACGCGCTGCGCTCTGTCAGTCGGTGATGCCGCAGGGCTGTTCGGCCAGGAGGCGTCTTCTTCCACGACCATCAGGCTGTCGCTGATCGGATGCCACGAACGAGGGACGAGCCGAATTCCCGACCGCTCCACCCACTCGCTGAACTGAGCGGGAGTGATCGGGCCAGCACCCTTCGGCCCGAGGACGACGATCGGATCGCCGACGGCGGAAGCAGATCGAGAGAGGTCCCCGTCGTTGACCGCTGCATGCCATTCGCCGATGGCCGCTTCCAACCGTGTGCTTTCGTCTCTGCTCATACGATCCAGTATATGCGAAACGCATACAAATGATCGAGAGGTGGATTGCTTGGGCTCGTGATTGCGGTTGCAGTCGGCCCCACGCCGCGGACATGAGCTGTGGCTGCCGGTGCCCAATCGAAGACAATTCACTTGCACATGGGTGAGTTGCGGGTCACATTCTCAGAAACCGGTGGCATCATTCGAGGTAGGAGGGATGCCATGACCATCTTTGAGTCGACATCTGAAGTTCCGCTCGGCGCGGAGACCACATACGACTGGCATGCTCGACCGGGTGCGCTGACCCGTCTCTCACCGCATTGGGCACAGGAGATCGTCGAAGAGAGCTATCCTCCGATCGCTCCGGGCTCGGTGGCGCAGGTGAAGACGAGCGTGCCCGGCACCTACGGACTGGTGCGACGGCCATTCAGCTCCGTGCACTCGGAGGGTCCGTCGCGATTCTCCTTCGTCGACGAGCTGAAGAAGGGTCCGCTGAGCCAGTGGAAGCACACGCACGAATTCACCTCGGTGGCGGGCGGAACGAAGATCGACGACCACGTCGAGTTCTCGATGGCACCGCAGGGCTTCGATGTCATCGATCGCGGTCTCACCCATTACCTCGAGGCCACGTTCGAGGCCCGGCACCGGCGCATGCTCATGGACATCGACTTCCTCGAATCGACGAACGCGCCCCTGCTGACTCGGAAGAAGGGCAAGCACATCCTCATCGCCGGAGGCAGCGGTCTGATCGGACGGCAGGTGGCCGCACTGTTCTCCACTGCCGGACATTTCGTCCGCCTCCTCGTGCGCGAGACCCCGAAGTTTCCGTATGAGGTGCACTGGAACCCTGATCTGGGAATTCTCAATCCACGCGACCTCGCGTGGGCGGATGCGGTGGTCCACCTCGGTGGGCGTTCCATCGCCACTCGATTCACCAAACATGCGAAGGACGAGATCTGGTCCTCGCGCATCGACTCGACGAGGCTGCTCGTCGAGACGATGCGCGGTCTGCCCGAGTCCAAGCGGCCTTCGGTCTTCGTCTGTGCCTCGGCCGTCGGCTACTACGGGTCGAAGGCGGATGAGCCGGTCGACGAATCGGGGCCGGTCGGCGACGGATTCCTCGCCGAGGTGTGCCAGAAGTGGGAAGAGACCGCGGCGGGTGTCGAAGATGCCGGGATCCGGCGCGTGTCGATCCGCACCGGGGTCGTGCTCAGCTCATTGGGCGGTCTGCTCAAACTGCAGGCGCCGCTGTTCCTCGCCGGTGCCGGCGGTCGTTTGGGCAGCGGCGAACAGGCCCTGGCATGGATCTCCCTCGACGACGTGGCCCGAGCCTATGTGCATGCGGTGTTGTATGACTATGTGCGCGGTCCGGTCAATGCCGTCGCTCCCGAACTCGTGTCACAGGCGGAATTCGCCGAGGCGCTCGCCGCCCACCTGCGTCGCCCCGCATGGATCCCGACACCCGGATTCATCACGGAGCTCATGCTCGGCCGCGATGGGGCGAAGGAACTGGCACTGGCCGATCAGAAGGTGGTGCCCGAGAAGCTCGAAGAGACCGGATATCAGTTCGCGCATCCGACGTTGGCTGACTGCTTCGATGAGGAGCTCGGCACAGGGGCGTAATACAGAGATCCCCTCCGTTCGGCATGGGAGCCGAGCGGAGGGGACTGTGTTTCGGGCGGGTCAGAAGCGCTTCGAGGCGATCTCGGCACCTTCGGTCAGGGACTGCAGCTTCGCGACGGCGATGTCCGGGTGGACGCGTCCGCCCAGACCGCAGTCGGTGGACGCCACGACGTTCTCAGGACCGACGAGACCAGCGAATCGGCCGATGCGTTCGGCGACGAGTTCGGGATGTTCGACGACGTTCGTCGAGTGAGAGACGATTCCGGGAATGATGTACTTGCCCTCGGGCAGCTTCTTCTCTTCCCAGATCCGCCACTCGTGCTCATGCCGGACGTTCGCGGCTTCGAAGGTGATGCCGGCGGCGTTGATCGAGAGCACCTGGTCGACGATCTCGTTGAACGGCAGGTCGGTGACGTGCGGTCCGTGCCAGGAACCCCAGCAGGTGTGCACACGCACCTGAGCCGGGTCGATTCCGCGCAGCGCATGGTTGAGCGCCTCGATGCGGATCTGGATGAACGCCCGGTAGTCATCGAACGACGGTTCCGGGTTGATCTGGTCGAAGTTCTCCGCCAGGGAGGGATCGTCGATCTGGACGGTCAGCCCCGCCTCGGTGATGGCGAGGTATTCCTCACGCAGCACATCGGCCCACGCCCAGATGAACTCCTCATCGCTTGAGTAGTGCTCGTTGGCGATGCGGGAGGCCGAACCGGGAGACAGCGCATTGATGTAGCCGGCGCGTTCGTCGTATCCGGCGGCGGCCAGACCGGTTTTGAGGTTCGCGATATCGCGATTGACCTGGTCCTGGCCGATGTAGCTGATCGGTCCCGTCGCCTTCGGGAACTGGGGCTGGGTCCCGGTGTCGGTGCCGGCATTGGGGTCCGTGTAGACATTCGGGAAGAGGTTGCGGTCGCGGCGGTCAGGCATGCTCGTGAGCACGATATTGCCCGGCGTCGAGCGGTTGGCAGGGATCTCCCAGAGGTCGATGTCGTGGAGTTCGAGCCCGCCGGTGCGGGCGAATGAATAGTGCCACCATGCGCCGTAGTCGAAGTCTGCGGCCATGGCGTGACCGTATTCGCCGTCATTGGGCAGTGAGATGCCCAGATCCTTCTGGCGCTTGACGAGGTCGGTGACGCTGGCGGCAAGGAGCTCGTCGAATTCCTGCTCCTGCTCCTGCGACACCGACTCGCCGGCCAGACGGGCGGTGTTCTGCGCCTGCTTGACCTTGTTGGCCTCGATGAGTTCGGGTGTGCGAGGTAAGGATCCCGCGTGGGATGTGCGAATCGTCGCCATGACTGACTCCTTTGGTCGATCGTGCGGTATGGCCGCGGCGGTTGTGCCGCAACAGTCCCCTTCAGGCAACCATATTCGTGACTGCGCATGTGTGTTCGCTGTCATCTTGGGTCACGTGTGCCGGCGGTCGAATCGTAGGGTAGGACCATGAGCTATGGACAGAGCAGTCACAGCAACGGCCCTTGGCAGAGTCAGCCTGCGGCGGGATCGCCGACGTACCCGTCGCCGTCATCGCACGCACCGGCACCCCGCGGCGCGCAGGAATCGCAACGTCCCGGATGGCTCGCGCGGTCTTTGTTGTGGTCAGCGCTCATCGTCGGGGCGCTCCCGGCGATGGTGCTGGCCCCGTTGAGCTTCACCGGAGGACAGGACACCATCGTTCTCTTCAGCGTCGGAATGATCGTAGCCGGAGGTCTGCGGCTGATCCTCGGCGCGATCGCCATCCTGCTGGTGAAGAATACGACGTGGGTGCGCAGGGCAGTCGGGGCGTTGGTCTTCGTGCTCGGCTGCCTCGCCCTGCTGGTCCTCAGCCCGCTGATGTCGATGATCGTCGGCATGACCGGAGCCGGACCGGCTGATTCGATGCTGACCATGACGGTCATCCAGGGGGTCGTGAGCGGGGTCTATCTGTCCGCAGTCTTCTGTGGGTGGAACATCGCCCGCAACCGTCGATGGTGGATCCTCGTCATCGCCGTCGCCCTCGCAGTCGTGCTCAACGTCGTCAACTCGATCTTCAATCAGATGCTGGCTTCTCAATTGGCAGGCGGAGTCGTCGTCACGGTAGTCGTTCAAGCCGTGTGGCTGGTCGCCACTTTCGGGGTTCTCGGCCTGTGTCATCTGCTCGGTCGAGTGCGCGGGGGAACGACGCCGATGCCAAGCGGGTCGGCTCCGATTCCGCAGCACGGCTATATACCTCAACAGGGCTACGCGCCTCTCCAAGGATACGCCGCGCAGCAGCATCCGCAGTCGGGCGGCTCCGTCCAGTCCCAGCCGAATCAGTGGCGGCCGGGGCCCGAACAATGGTCGCAGCATCATCAGTAGAGTCGGACGAGAAGGAGTCACGAGAAGCTCACACAACTGAGCGAGGAGATCGATGCTGCTATTCATCATCGCCGGTGAAGCACTGTTCTGGATACTCCTGCTCGCCGGAGTCTGTTTCAGGTACCTGCTGCGATGGCGCACTGCCTCGACGGTTCTCCTTGTTGCGACTCCCATCATCGACATCGTCATCATCATCCTGACGTACATCGATCTGGACCGGGGCGCATCATCAGACTTCAGCCATGGAATGGCCGCGTTCTACGTCGCTTTCTCCATCGTCTTCGGGCCCGAGGTCATCACCCGCGTCGACCGACGTTTCGCGAAGAAGCACTCCACCGATGCCCGCGTCGCGCCGGTGCCGACCCGCACCAGCCTCGCCTATTGGCTGCGGTGCCTGACCGCCTCGGCGATCACCATCGCCCTGCTGGCAGTCGGAATTGCGATCGCAGGCTGGTCGGACTCGTTCTGGCTGATCTATTGGACGATCGTCGCCCTCTTCACCGCGCTCGTCTGGGGCATAGTCGGACCGCTGCGTGATCGATGGCGCCGCAGCAAGGGCCGGAATGAGACACCCGCAGACTCACCTTCCTAGCTGCCGCACTTCCTGACTGTCGGGGCAAAAGGCGAGACGCGAAACGGCCCCTCAGCCTCGAGGAGACCAATGGCAGCTGGTCATGTCGGGGCCGAGAGGCCGTCTCAGCGTCAGTGTTCGGCGGTTATCGCTCAGACCGCGGTTTCGGTCACCGCTGCAACGCTTCCGCCGAACTGGTTCGGCAGGGTGCCCTCGTGGGTCGCACGCAGCTCGTCGAGGCCGATCGAGAAGTGATCGACGATGTCGAGGCTCGGCTCCGGATCACCGGCGTCGGTCATACCGATGCGCACGAACGGGAATCGGCGGGCCGTGCACATGTCCTTGAACCGGACCTCCTCCGAACGCGGCACGGCCACGATCGCCCGAGCCGTCGACTCAGAGAACAGTGCGGTGAACACGTCGACGCCGTCACGCTCGCACACTTCGTCGAGCCAGATCCGCGCGCCCGTGCCGAAGCGCAGGCAGGACTCGACGAGTGCCTGCGACAGACCGCCCTCGGACAGGTCGTGGGCGGCATCGATCATTCCGTCACGTGAGCAGTTGATGAGGATCTCGCTGAGCTCCTTCTCCTCCGCTGGCTTGTACTGCGGAGGAACCCCGCCGAGGTGGTCGGCCGTGACGTCGGCCCACGCGGAACCGTCGAGCTCTGCCTCGGTGGTGCCGAGCAGATAGATGGTCTGACCCGGCTCCTGCCAGCCGCTCGGGGTGGCGCGGGTGACGTCGTCGAAGACGCCGAGCACACCGACGACCGGGGTCGGGTGGATGGCGACTCCGCCGGTCTGGTTGTACAGGGACACGTTGCCGCCGGTGACGGGGATGCTCAGATCCTTGCAGGCTTCGGCGAGGCCTTCGACTGCCTGCGCGAACTGCCACATGATCGCCGGATCCTCGGGCGAGCCGAAGTTCAGGCAGTCGGTGACCGCGCGCGGGATGGCACCGGAGGTGGAGACGTTGCGGTACGCCTCGGCCAGCGCCAGCTGGGCTCCGCGGGCCGGATCGAGGAATGTGTAGCGACCGTTGGCGTCGGTGGCGATGGCCACGCCCAGCCCGGTCTCCTCGTCGACGCGGACGACTCCGGCATCGTCGGGGAACGCCTGCGCGGTGTTGCCCTGAACGTATTTGTCGTACTGGGAGGTGATCCACGATTTCGAGGCCAGGTTCGGGGATCCGGCGAGCTGCAGCATCGTCGAGCGCAGCTCCTCATCGGACTCGGGCTTTGCCAGGCCCGCGGCTGCAACGGTGTCGGCGGCCACCTCGGCGGTCCATGAGGGCTCGTTCATGGGGCGGTTGTAGACAGGACCATCGTGAGCGACGGAACGCGGAGGCACGTCGACGATGACGTCGCCGCGCCATTCGATGATGAGCCGACCGGTGTCGGTGACCTCGCCCAGCACGGAGGTTTCGACCTCCCACTTGCCGACGATCGCGAGGAACTCCTCGAGCCGGTCGGGACGGACGACGGCCATCATGCGCTCCTGCGACTCCGACATGAGGATCTCCTCAGGGGTCAGAGTCTCGTCGCGCAGCAGCACGTCGTCCAGCGCGATGTGCATTCCGCCGTCGCCGTTCGAGGCCAGCTCCGAGGTGGCGCAGGAGATTCCGGCGGCACCGAGGTCCTGGATGCCTTCGACGACACCGGCGTGGAAGAGTTCGAGGCAGCATTCGATGAGCACCTTCTCGGCGAAGGGGTCGCCGACCTGCACTGCTGGGCGCTTCGAAGGCTTCGTATCGTCGAAGGATTCCGACGCGAGGATCGAGGCTCCGCCGATGCCGTCGCCACCGGTGCGAGCACCGAAGAGGACGACCTTGTTGCCCTGGCCCGAAGCATTGGCCAGACGGATGTCCTCATGCCGCATGACACCGACGGCCAGGGCGTTGACCAGGGGGTTTCCCTGGTAACTGGGGTCGAAGACGGTTTCGCCGCCGATGTTGGGAAGGCCCAGGGAGTTGCCGTAGTTGCTGATGCCTGCAACGACGCCGTGGAGGACGCGGGCGGTGTCGGGGTGGTCGATGCGTCCGAAGCGCAGCTGATCCATCACTGCCACCGGGCGGGCGCCCATCGAGATGATGTCGCGCACGATTCCGCCGACACCCGTGGCCGCACCCTGATGGGGTTCGACGAAGCTGGGGCTGTTGTGGCTCTCGACCTTGAACGTCACTGCCCAGCCGTCGCCGATGTCGACGACGCCGGCATTCTCGCCGATGCCGACCAACAGGTGCTTCTTCATGTCCTCGGTGACTTTGTCACCGAATTTCGAGAGGTGGACCTTCGAGGACTTGTACGAGCAGTGCTCGGACCACATGACCGAGTACATCGCCAATTCCGCCGAGGTGGGGCGACGTCCGAGGATCTCCTTGATCTGCTCGTATTCGTCGGCCTTGAGGCCGAGATCGGCGTAAGGCTGATCGACATCGGGATTCGCCGCAGCGAACTCGACCGTCTCCTTGACCTGCTTCGCATTGTCCTGCGCGGATTCGACCTGCGTGGAATCCGCAGAACTGAGGTTTGACGACATGTCCTCTAAGGGGCCCTTTCATACGACACGGCACTCTCGCCCAATCTTAGCCGTGTCGCCATCACACGGGCGAAGCGCGTCCACGGCCCGCCGACGGACAACTCGGCCCGGCCCCGGGCAGGGAGGGGAGACGGCCACGGTCAGGGAACGGAGACGTCCACGGTCGGCCGCCTCGGCGAGGGAGCACCCGGCGTCCACAATTAGAATGGGGGCTATGGCAACTCCCAAGATCGTCTTGTTCTATGTCTTCACCCCGCTGCCCGACCCCGAAGCGGTCAAGTTGTGGCAGCACACCCTGGCAGAGAGCCTCGGGCTCAAGGGGCGGATCATCATCTCCAAGGACGGCATCAATGCCACTGTCGGCGGGGACATCTTCGATGTGAAGCAGTATGTGCGGGCGACGAAATCCTATGCGCCGTTCAAAGGTGCGGACATCAAGTGGTCGAACGGCCAGGGCGATGACTTCCCGCGCCTGAGCGTGAAGGTGCGCAGCGAGTTGGTCACCTTCGGCACTCCGGACGAGATCACGGTGACAGAAGACGGAGTCGAAGGCGGCGGTCAGCATCTCAAACCGGGAGCCCTGCACAAACTCCTCGATGAACGCGGCGAGGACGTCGTCTTCTTCGACGGTCGCAATGCGATGGAGGCGCAGATTGGGAAGTTCCGGGACGCGATCGTCCCCGACACGGACACGACGCGTGACTTCATCGCCGAGATCGAATCCGGCAAATACGACGACCTCAAGGACAAACCCGTCGTCACCTACTGCACCGGCGGGATCCGCTGCGAGGTGCTGTCCGTGCTGATGAAGAACCGCGGATTCGAAGAGGTCTATCAGCTCGACGGCGGTATCGTCCGCTACGGCGAGACCTTCGGCAGCTCCGGCTACTGGGACGGCTCCCTCTACGTCTTCGACAAGCGCATGCACGTCGAGTTCGGCGACAACGTCGAATCGATCGGCCACTGTGTGTCCTGCGATACGAAGACTCCGGAGTTCGTCAACTGTGCGAACCTCGAGTGCCGCAAGCAGTACCTGCGGTGCGCCGAATGCACGGACAAGGGCCTGCAGCCCTACTGTGTCGACTGCGTCGAGCAGGGGATCCCCGCCGAGGCGGCCGCCGGCTGACGACGTGACCCGAGCAGCTGGTCGGCACGCAGCATCGCTTCAGTTCGGTGAACCTGCAGCAGCATGGTCCCTGCGCCGAGCTGCTGCAGGTTCACCAAGCCGGGGATGGTGGGCCGCCGTCGAGCTCAGCGCAGCAGGTGCTTGGCGGCGGCCTCGATATCGGTCCATCTGAAATCGAATCCGGCGGCTTCGAGTCGTGCGGGCAGCACCCACCGGCTCTTGAGCACGAGTTCCGACTCTTGGCGCAGGACGATCATTCCGGTCTCAAGCAGCCACCGCGGGGCAGGAATCCCCACCGGCATACGCACTGCTTTGCGCAGCGCTTTCATCAGCGAGCGGTTGTCAGAGACCTGGGGGTTCGAGACGTTGATCGGGCCGCTGAGCTCCTCATGCTCGTCGATGAAACGGATTGCGCGGAGCACGTCCTCGATATGAACCCAGCTGAATCGCTGCCGCCCATGAGTCGGCGGGTGCCCACGCCAGACCGTCGGCCCTGACGCTTGCGGGCCGATCCCGCGATAGCGCCTGTGCGGAAACCACCACCCCTCATGTTGGGCTCCGCCGGCTCCAGACCTGGCCGCGGTCGCCAACATGTTCAACGCTGCTCCGTCACCGAGCACGATCGCCATCCGCAGAGCGACTCTTCTGGTCGCGGGCAGGGACCCGGCGAAGAACTCCTTCTCCCAGGCTTTGGCGATGTCGACCGAGAACCCCTCGCCGATGTCACCGTCGTCCTCGGTCTGGGGGCGGTCCATAGCGTGGCGGTAGATGGTCGCCGTGCTCGAATTGATCCACAGACGCGGCGGCGCCGAGGCGGCTGCCACCGCAGCATGGAGAGCGCGAGTCGAGTCGACGCGGGAGTCCCAGATGACTTGCCGGTTCGCATCCGTGTACCGGCACCCGACGCTGCGGCCCGCAAGGTTGATGAGCAGGTCGGCGCCGTCGATGAGTTCGGCGATACCGTCGGGGTCTTCCCATGTGACGGTGGACCGGGCAGGGGAGCGGCCGATCATTCGAGTCTCGTATCCCCGGGACCGCAATGCAGTGAGAACCTCGCCGCCGATGAACCCCGAAGCCCCGGCGATGACCGCAATCGGACTCCTGGAATCTGCAGCGACTGCAGTCTCGCCGGTCGTGGCTGTCGAGTTGGCCGCTGTGGTCTCGGACTCGGACGGATCGACAGGCGCGGATGACTGATCATCGGACTTCGTACTCATAGACAGACGCTAACACCGGGCACAGTCCGGGGGGCCGATAACGGGGCGACTAGGTATGTGGTGGGTGTCACGTGGGGAAAGTTGGTTGTGGATCGGAGTGCCTCATGTCAAGATCCCCGGGAAATGAGGCCGTGCCTCACAGACATTTTCCCCGCCAGCCGGGTCTTAACCGGCCCGGGTGTGATGGACCTTGATGCCCGCGGGATCCGGCAGGGCTTGG
>NZ_RHFG01000072.1 GCF_004745485.1 Brevibacterium sp. S22 | reverse complement strand
CTAACCCCCGCCATTGCTTGACGTAGGCAAACGAACGCTCCACCACGTTGCGGTTCCGGTAGACACCGGCGTCGAACGCCGGCGGCCGCCCACCTTTGCTACCGCGCTTCTTACGAGTCGCGATCTGGTCTTTCTTCTCCGGGATCACCGCCCGAATACCACGCGAACGCAGATAGTCGCGGTTGGCTCTGGACCCATACGCTCGATCCGCCAGAACAGCGTCCGGACACGTGCGAGGACGACCACCGCCGACCCGCGGTACTCGAATGTCAGCCAGCACCTGCGGCAGGATCACCCCGTCGTGGCGCTGTCCGCCGGTGACCACGACAGCCAAAGGCCGGCCTTTGCCGTCGACGGCATGATGGATCTTCGTCGTCAGCCCACCACGTGAGCGACCGATGCCGTGCCCGGCGGGTTCACATTCCGAATCAGGCAGATTTTTGTAATTCGACGTAGCCCCCTGTGTCCTGATCGAGGCGTGTCGTGTTCGTCGCGTGCTGGTGAGCACGATTGATGGTGCCATCGACGGAGATGTTCCAATCGATGTCACCGGCAGCATCAGCATCGGAAAGCACCCGAGCTAAGACTCGGTCCCAGGTGCCGTCGGCGGCGTAGCGGCGGTGACGTTTCCATACTGTCTGCCACGGCCCGAAATGCTCGCGCGGCAGGTCACGCCAGGCGATGCCAGCGCGGTAGCGGTAGACGATTCCTTCGACGATTCGCCGGTTGTTCTCAAACGGTCGGGCTCTTTTGCCGACGTTTGAGGGCAG
>NZ_RHFG01000071.1 GCF_004745485.1 Brevibacterium sp. S22 | reverse complement strand
CCCATCAGGGTCCGCGCCGGAATCTATCCCGAGCACCTCGACCGGGCAAAGGTGAATGGTGATCGGACTGGCTCCATTCTCGACGGAACGACTGCCCGTGTCTCGGTTGGTCCACTCAAGATCATCACTGATGGTTCGCTCAACACCCGAACAGCTCTTTGCTACGACCCGTACCCGGATCAAACGGGGCCGGAGGCACATGGCATTACTCGGTATTCGACGGCTGAACTCATTTCGCTCTTGCGAGAGGGACAGAGTATTGGGTTGGTGCCGACCATTCACGCCATCGGAGATCATGCAAACGCTATCGCCCTCGATGCTTTCGACGCCGTTGGCGTCCGTGGCATGATCGAACACGCTCAGCTGGTCGCACGCACAGACCTGCCGAGATTTGCAGCACTCGGCGTGACGGCAAGCGTACAACCGGAGCACGCTGTCGACGACCGCGATGTCGCAGACCGGCATTGGCCCGGCCGTACCGACATCGCGTTCGCCTTCCGCTCTCTCGTCGACGCCGGAGCCCACGTCGTCCTGGGTTCGGATGCTCCTGTCGCACCACTCGACCCGTGGGTGACGATGGCCGCTGCCGTCCACCGCACGCGCGGTGTTCGAGAGCCGTGGCACCCCGAGCAGAGAATCCGCCTCGACGAAGCCTACCGTGCGAGTGCAAGAACGTCTGTATCGGTGGGAGACGTCGCCGATATCGTAGTTACGGACCTCGATCCGCGTGACTGCGACGCCGAGCAACTCAGGAATATGCCGGTGTCGGGGACTCTGATCGCCGGGGAAGCCACACACTGGTC
>NZ_CM015710.1 GCF_004745485.1 Brevibacterium sp. S22 | reverse complement strand
AAAGGCTCCTGCAGGTACCTGCAGGAGCCTTTTAGCGTGTAAGCCGGTTGTCCTTCTACTACTTTCGGCCGAACAATCGTCCAAGGAAACTCGTGCGAGGCGCAGTTTCGGGAGTTGTCTCAGACTCATTCGTTGGTGTTGGTTCTTGGGGCGCTTCGGAGTGGTCAGCGGGTGCTGCTTCGAGCATCCGCATGGCTGTGCGTAGATCATCGAGATTGTTCTGCAGGGTACTCACCTGAGTACGCAGATGTTCAACCTCACGTTGCTCACTGAGTAACTTATGCTCAAGGTCTCGGAGGGCTGTGTCCTGCGACGATGCTCTTTGACCGTAATCATGACTATGGTCATTTTTGGCGTGAGTAAGGTCGGTGACTATCCCTTGCTCATGGTCAGGTGGAGAGGGTTGACCAGGGTTGAGGCCGGCGGCGATGAGATCAGTGACAGGGATCGACCAGGCACCTCGAGCACCTTGGGCCGCATTGGGCAACGAACCGTCTTTGAGGCGGCGGCGGATCGTTGCCGGGGAGACTCCACACTCACGCGCAGCCTGTTGGACTCCCCAGGAGGGACGCTCAGCCACTTCTACTTAGTACTTTCGCTATCAGAGTGCGGCCGGTGGGCGATGGGAATCTGCTCGTAGGCCAGTCCTGCACGAATGTACTTGTCGACGAGAGCCTGCATCGTCGTGTTGGACTGAACCGCATGCAGCTTCAACGTGTACAAGAGATCTGGATCGAGTCGTATCCCAGCTGCTTTCAACCTCGACGTGTCATCGTTCTCGGTCATGAATCGTCGTCCTCTCTGCGAAGGGCATTGTGGACAGTGCCGACGGAACACCCGACCTCGGCGGCGATCGCGCGCATGGACAGGCCGGTCTCGCGCAGCTCACGAATCCGCTCACGACGCTGCTGTGCCTCGCTCAGGTACTCGGGTCGTGGCTGAGCGATGTAGCTGCGGATTGTTCGCTCATTTACTCCGAGGCGTGCTGCTAGTTCACGTGCGGTTCCTTTGCGCTTACCGGGTTTCAAGGCCGCCATTATTCGTCCACCTCCAGCATCGATACACGGGCCAATGCTCTCTCACGACGAACGGCACCGGAACGGAGGCCGCCCTTGATTCCGCCTTTGCGGCCGCGTGCTGACTGAATCGCGCGGAATCCACGCTCATAGGCTTCGCGGCCGTCTGCCCACATGCGGGACTGCGTGGTGATCCACCGGCTGATCGACCGGGCGATATCCTCGGCCTCCCGGATAGGCAACGGCTCGGAGAACTCACCATTCAGCGCATGGGCCTTGAGACTGATCGCATGGACCAAGCCGTCAGGATCGCCCCAGTGATGGCGGATCTCCCGATAAGCCCAGGTGCGGGCGGTCTCGAAGAGCGTGCAGTTGCGGCCGAGGCCTACGGGCTTCTTGCGCTTGGTGCGCTGCCAGGAGTCCGGCGGCATGAAGTCCGCGACGGTGAGATGCTCTGTGAGTTCATCGAGGCTGTAGAGGTGGTCTGTGAGCCAGGAAGCCTCCCACTGGTCGTGGGTGGGGTTTTTCGTCATCAGTCCGGAATAGCCTTTGTCTCCGTCGACGGATCGGCGCAGCCCTTCGGTGACGGCGGCCGCGTAGGCGACCGGCTTGCGCCTGGCGTACTCGGTGCGGGTGACTGGCTCCGCGAGTGCCCACACGGCGTGTGCGTGGCCGTTGGTGGGGTTCTCGACCACGGCGTTGGGCTGCCACTGCTGGCGATTCCACATCGCGCGCATGAGTGCGTCGGGGTGGTCGATGTCGACGACGAGGAGGTTGCTCATGGCTTGCGGATTGGCCTCGATGTAGCGCCGGTCTAGGGCGTTGTGGCGGCTGGTGCGATAGATGCCGTGGAGCAGGTCATCAGAGGCCAGGGGCCAGAGTGGCAGCCACATCTGGCCCCAGGTTTCCGTGCTCGAAGTGCTCATACCAATCACGCTCCCACAGAAAGACCGTTCAAAGTCGGATTTCCCTCGGCGTGTTCAAGGTAGGTATCGAAAACCAAGTCAGATGGTTCCGGCGGGCCATCCGTTCTGTCCGAGCGTAGCGAGGTCCGCTACGGCGACCGCTGGGAGCTCACGAACATTGCTGATCTGGGTCTCGCTGGAACCGCTTCTCCGACGTACGGGCACGTCACCACGCGCAGGGCAGCACGCGGCTGGTGCGCAGAAACGGTCACCCCGCCAGAGAACTCGGCCACACGGACACCTCGCCAGTTCTCCAATTGCGGTCGGCAACCACTAGCTCACTGTCCCAGTGACGATCCGGAACCATTCGAGGATCGGGTTGATGCGATCTGGAGGGCAGAGGGTGAGGGCGGTGACCACGAATACGATCACCGCCCCTGCTGTGATTGCGATGGGAACGTATGGCGATGTGCGCTTCAACGAGTTCTCCCCGTGGTCATGGTTCAGCGGGTTCTCCCCGTGGTCATGGTTCAACAGGTTCTCCTAGTTGTAGATGCGTGCGGTTGTTGGTGTAGCTGCTTTCATGGGATGCCGAGTGGCCGTGAGCGGCAGCTCGTTTTTATGCTCCTGTCCTTCATCATGCGGAGGGCGCTCGATGCTCTGGTTCGAGCCTGACACGCAGCAGGGGCATCCCCCGCTTGTACGGCTCTGCTGTCAGTGTCGGAACAGGGTCTTGTTCGGATTCTTGATCGTGAAGTTGAGGTCCGGTTTCGCGCTGCGCAAGCGAAACCGTATCCGCCGCTCGCAGGCTCGGGACGGATGCACACATGGCGGTCGTGCGTGGCTCTATCCTCCTGCGTCGGACACGCCCGCCCACCATGTGTGCCCCCGCTCATCGCGCGCGATTTTTCCTCCGCTGTCGGACGCACGATGAGCGATGCAAGGTATGATTGTGTGTAACACAAAAGGGGCGCACCGCTCGTACCTCGCTGCCCCTTTCGTGTTACACACAATCCCCTTGCCCTGCCGGGGGCTGACGGCGATCGCGTAGGCCGCGACCACCGTTCTGGCTCCCGCGCTGGGCGCGTGATCCAGGAGGCTCGTATGACTCGCCCGTTCGCCTCGGACCCGCCGGAGCGGGTCGAGGCTCACCCGGTGCTGGGGCAGCAGTGGGCACCGCTGCCGGCCCCGCCGACTGTCCCACCCGAGGTGCCGGCGGAACCGCCGGCTGTTGGTCGCCGGCGGCCGACTGGAAGACCGCCGGCGGGGGAGGCCAAGCGCACTAGGCGAGTGAATCTGGCGTTGAGTGAAGACGAATACACGCGGTGGTCGACGGCTGCCGGTGACCGGCAGCTTGCGACCTGGGCGCGGTCAGTCGTGGCCGGGCATCTGGCAGCTGAGAAGGATCGGCCGGGAGTGGCCGAGGAAGTCGCGAAGGTGCGCACGGCCATGACCCGCCTGGGTGGCAATATCAACCAGATCGCCCGAGCACTCAACGCCGAGACCCGTGGTGGCCCGGCGGTCGACCGCGATGCGGTGGCCGAGGATCTGGCCCGGCTTCGAGCCGGACAGGACGAGGTACGCGAGCTGCTGCGCAGGTTGGTGTCGGGGCGATGATTGCCAAGATCACGCGCGGTTCACGCGCCGGAGACATCGGAGCGTATCTGCACGGGCCGGGCAAGGCCAACGAGCACGTCTACTACGACACGATGGGGCAGCAGCATTCCGGCGGCCAAGTCATCGGGTCGAACATCGGTGCCGAAGGTCAAACGGACCCGGCCAGGTGGGTTCCCGAGCTGAGGGCTGCACAGCAGACGCGGCCGGAGATCACCAAGGGCATCTGGCAGGCATCGCTGCGCAACACCGCGAATGACCGGGTGCTGTCGAACGATGAGTGGGCCGAGGTTGCGCAGTCGTTTGCAGAGAAGATGGGGTTCGAAAACCATCCGTGGGTGGCTGTGCGCCACGGTGCCGATCACGTGCATATCGTGGTCTCTCGGGTCGACTACGAGGGCAACGTGTGGCACGGCCGCAACGACCGCAGACAGGCACAGACAGCGTGCCAGCAGCTCGAACGCACACATGGTCTCGAGGTCGCTGCCCGCCGGAGGACAGGGCCGAAGCAGACCGTGACACAGGCACGAACCGACCACCGGAGGAAAGCAGCTTTGAGTACCTTGCGCAGACATACTGCAGAGAAGCTTCGAGCACGACCTCCACGTCAGGACGAGTCACGGTCGAGGCCGCCGGAGCGAACTCGGGAGGAACAACAGAAGGCCGTGCGTGAGGCTGTGGCGAAGAAGCTCGCAGCCAGGAAAGAGCAATCAGCTGCAGCACGGTCGAAGCCGGAGATCGTGCCGGATCAGAAGATTCGGCCGGGCCGCGGCCCGAAACTCTGATGAGAAAGAAGACGAGAGACATGGATCGGATCAGGTTCAGAGACATTAAGCCCTATTGCGTGGTGACGAGTCTCGATGACCTTCGCGGACCTGAGCGCGGCGTGATTCATCTGCCTCATTGGGTGCGCTGGCAGGACGATAAAGACGTTGATATTTCGGATCTCGGCGGCGCTCGAATGGCCTATCAGGCGCTCTTGGCCGAGGGCGATGAGGCGGTGCAGGCGCAGCTTCTTAACCGTCGTGTGCTGCGGCGCCTGTGGCCGCAGCTGCACTTAGACCAGCGGGTCAGAGATCTCTGGGAAGCCCAGTTCCCGGAACTTTCATCGACCGACGATCAGCTGCGTTCTTAAGCCTTGATCCACCGGTTCGCTTGATGGCAAGGGGCTCACTCGGATTCGAGTGCGAACGCGGTGCGAGGGCAGGAAGTAGTGTCCCGGTCTCTCACCGGTCTCTTCCACATAGATGATTCCCCGGGGTCTCCTCCAGACCCTGCGGCGTCGTGCTCGAGCAGGAGCGAATCGGTCAGGACAATGATCGTGTAGGTGGGCTCAGAGCCGCGTGCCAGAGTCGTGCGAATTCCGTCGCCCACGGCCACCGTCTCGGCAGGTGCAGGATCAGTTTCCTGGCCCGGTGAGCAATCCGGGCCGGGATGCTGATGATCCGTGTCCGCAGCGTCTGAGCGCGCACTTTGCTCATCCGTCCACCGATGAGTCCGGCAGCAGCCCGCAGCAGGTTGTGTGTGATCGCTGCGACTGCTACCCAGGCGGCGTTGGCGTTGAACACCCCGGAGGGCATATGTGCCAGGGCACCGTTCTTCAGCTCCGCATTGATCTGCTCGATGATCGCGTGCTTGCGGTGGATGTGATCAGCAGCGACGGTGTCGAAACGGTCTTTGTCCACCGTGGTGAAGAACGCGTGATAGCGGAACAAGTCGAACAATGGGTCCTGCCCGGCAGTGCGTTTGGTCTCGTTGAGTTCAGGGATGCGGCGGACCACCAAGCGGCCGGCGGCGTGCAGGGACTTCTTCTTCGAGGTGAATGCGGTGAACGGGACCTCGGCGACTTCGGCCTTCGAAATCCAGGCCCTGGTCTCTTCGTCGTAGATCGCTTCGGGGTATTCGATGCCAGTCCATGCGCCGTCGCTGATTGTTCCGATCGCTGCTTTGACCTTCTTGTCCATGCGGACCGTGATCGATACTTCAGCCCCGGCATCCCGGGCGGCTTTGGTCACAGTCGAGGAGTAGTACGCCGAATCAGCCCTGACCAGGGCTGGGAGGCCGGAGTTGATTCGGGTCGTGGTGGCCAGAGCGTCGGCGACGAACTTGTCAGCACCCCGGGCTGACGAGGTTGAGCCCTTGCGCAGGCGCTGGCCGACGATGATCTGGCCGGAGTCGCCCGTCGATGCGGTCGCCAACAGTGCGTTGAGGCCACGACTGCCTTGGTAGCCGAATCCAGCTCCCTGCTTCGACGCGGAGTGGACATCGATGACGGTGTCGTCGACATCGACGAACACCATCGCTTGTCCAGTGTCTTCGCTGGCTGGTAGCAGCGGTGTGTGCTCGTTGAGGTTGGTCAGGAAACGGGAAGAGATCGCGTCGAGTTGCCGGACGTGGCCGAAGGCGAACGAGCGCAGGAACGACCCCAGGGTCGAGGGCGCGTAGACACGATCGAAGAGGTGTTGCATGCCGCCGTGGCGGAGGATGTTCATGTCATCGATCGAGTCGGCCCCGGCAGCCATTCCCGCGACCAGGGTAGCCAGTTTCGGTGCCGGGTTCGCGCCCTTGTCGGCTCCGGTGGTGGTCACGGTCAGACGGTCTTCGGCGAGGTCTGGCAGGCCCGCCATCTGGGCGAGGCTCATGATCGGGACGAGCCCGGTAGTGGCCGTCAGGTTCGCATCGTCGAAGGAGTGAGACACAGACGCGGGTGTGTGGTTGAATAGCACCTGAGAGGTGCCCCTTTCTTGAACGGGAATGTTGACTTCGAACATCATCATTTTCCCAGTTCAGAAGGGGCATTTCCATTTCACGCGCGGCTTGATCCGGCTACTCGCATCGGTGGATCAAGGCTTATGCTGTCGTGGCCGACTGTTGGTAAGCGTAGTGGACGTCGTTCGGGAACTGGTAGCCGAGCGAGGAGTGGCGTCGTCGACTGTTGTAGAAGCCCTCGATATAGTTGATCAGATCGCGGCGAGCCTGCGCTTTCGTGGCGTAGGCGGTGCGGTGGACTCGTTCGTTCTTCAGGGTCGAGAAGAAACTTTCCGCCGCTGAGTTGTCCCAGCACACGCCCGTCCTTCCCATCGAAGAACGCATCCCGAGACGGCCGATCAGGGCCCGATATCCGGTCGATGTGTAGACGCTACCGCGATCGCTGTGAAAGATCGCGTCAGGCTCGATCACGACCGTCGCGGCAGCGTGTCGCAGGGCGTCCTCGACGAGCTCGGCGCGCATGTGATCAGCGATCTGCCATCCGACGACCTTCTTCGAGTAGCAGTCGATCACAGTCGCGAGGTAGACGAAACCCTGCCACGTATGGATGTAGGTGATATCGCCGACGAACTTCACCCCGGGCTGGTCGGCGGTGAAGTCCCGCTCCACCAGATCGGGCATGCCCGCAGCAGCCGCGGCATCCGCGTCCGTGGTGACACGAAACGGCCGCGGCTGACAGGCCACCAGGCCCTGATCACGCATGATCTGACGCACCAGCTCCGGGGAACACTCCGTCCCTTCATCGGCCAGGTCGGCGTGGATACGCCGGTACCCGTAAGTGCCGTCGGATGCCTCGAAGAAGTGCTCTACCCGAGCCGTGAGTGCCTCCCTGCGCGCCGCGGTAGCCGACTGCGGGCGGCTCAACCAGTGATAGAACCCCGAGGTCGACACGCCCAGCCAGCGGCACATCTTCACCACCGGGTTCGTGTTGTCCGGCAGGTTCTTCTGGGAGTCGACATACTCGTACTTGGCCATCACCGCTGCTCCCGCGCGAAGTAGGCCGTCGCTTTTTTCAGGAACGCGGTCTCCGCCTTCAGATCCTGATTCTCGCGTTCGAGTTCCTTCAGCCGCGCCCGCTCAGAAACCGTCAACTCGGCCTCCGTCCCACCATTGGCGGCGCGATACTTGACCAACCAGTTACGGAGCGTCTCCGGGCCGACACCGTACGCCGTGGCGACAGTCTTGATCGGCCTGGACGTCGAGATCACCTCCCGACACAACTCATCCTTGAACTCCTGCGTGAACCTTCTCCGCGATACGGACATACTGCTCTCTCTTCCAGTAGCACCCTCATCGTAAGAGGGCCCACTGTCCGAAAACCACGCGGCACCTCAATCCTCGCCGCAGCACTGACGGAGGCCGGTTTCGACAATGCACGGGTCGCACGCGGCGCCACGCTCATCATGAGCTGGACGTTCTCTCGCGTCGCGATCGAGGACAATGCGGACCTCCGCAAAACGATGGAACGCCCCAACCGGGCTCGTGCCTTCGTCACGGGCCTAGCCGACTTCGATATGACGGACTACCCGTTCGCCAGCCGGATCGGTGCAGAGCTGTTCACCCTGCGCATGGAAGAGATCTTCGATGTCGGCCTCGAGTCCATCATCCAGGGACTGAAACATCTCTGATCAAGCGGCGACGAGTGCATCATCGAGCTGCAGAAGCGGGGTCAGGATTCGACGTGTTCTCGGGTATCGAGGACGTCCCGTGCGCGGATGAGGATGAGCGCGGCGACGGCTGAGACGAGGCTCGCGATGCCCGCGATGAGGAGCGTCGTGCCGAGCCCGGACACGAAGGCGTCGCGGGCCGTGGCAGCGAACTCGGCGCCGGCGGTGAGGGACGCCGCGAGCTCGTCGATACGGCCGGCCGCGACCGCCGCCGCCGCGTCGGGGTCGGTGATGCGCGCACCAATCGTGGCAGTCATGATGGCACCGTAGACCGCGACGCCGAGGGCGGTGCCGATCGGGAAGAACGAGTTCGACATACCCGAGGCCATACCCGCGCGCTCGGCGGGCGCGACCGCAACGGCGAGGCCCATCATGTGGGGCATCACGATGCCGGATCCGATGCCGATGAGGATCAGGCCGGGCAGGATCGCCGTCCAGCCGCTCTCGGGGTCGATGAGCGCCGACGCCCAGATGAGGCCGGCACCGATCACGGCCATGCCGAGGAAACAGAGCACACGGACGGGCACCCATCTTGTGAACATGCCGCTGAACGGTGCGACGACGAGCATCGCGGCGGAGAGCACCAGCAGGATTAGTCCCACCTCGAGCGGGGTGTGGCCGAGGACACCGGTGAGCCAGAGGATGAGAAATGGGAAGAGCCCGAAGCTCGTGAGCCGCGCCGCGAAGGAGAGGATGATGGCGCCCGAGAAGGTCGGGATGCGGAACAGGGACAGGTCGAGCATCGCATGCGCGCCGAGCTTCGCCTCCAGGATCAGGAAGACCACGAGCAGCACGCCGGCTGCCACGAGGGTAGCGATCACGTCGCCGCGCTGCCAGCTCTCGCTGGAGCCGGTGAGGAGGCCGTAGTTGAGGGAGAAGAGCACGAGGACCGCCAGGGCCGCACCAGCGAGGTCGAGCCGGCCGCCGGCGGTGAGGGGCTGCCGCTTCACAAGGGTGAGGGCTCCGATGATGATCAGGATGCCGATGGGGATGTTGATCAGGAAGATGAGTCGCCAGCCCCCAGTGTCGACGAGCGCGCCGCCGACGAGGGGGCCGAGGGCGGCCGCAGCCGCGCCAAGCCCGGTGAAGACCCCGATCGCGGTCTGACGCTTCTTGGGACCGTCTCCTTCGTAGGCGCCGGCAATGAGGGCGAGCCCGGTACCCATGACGAGCGCCCCGCCGAGCCCCTGCACGATGCGCGCGGCGATCAGCCATTCCGCGCTCGGCGCGAACGAGCAGACCGCGGAGGAGATCGTGAAGACCACCATGCCGATCAGGAAGGTGCCTCGCCGGCCGAGCCGATCGGAGAGGGAGCCCGCGCTCAGCAGGAGCGCAGCGAAGGCGAGGGTGTACCCGTTGACTACCCACTGCAACTGCGACAGGGTGGCGGAGAACTCGGTGCCGATTGCCTCAAGCGCGATGTTCACCACGGTCGCGTCGAGCGTCATCATCATCGCGGACAGGCCGGCGACGATCGTCGTGGCGATCTGCCCGCGTCGACCGATCGTCGAGATCGAATCGATGGTGGTGGCGTTCATGGGGTGGGCTCCTTCCGTGCACCGGTACCCGGCGGGCCTGGCCTGCCAGAGTCGAGCCAGGTCGTGAGGCCGGTGATGGTGATCTCGATACAGAACCGCAGGTAGCCCAGACGCGCCTGGGCGGCAGTCTCCCCGCCCTCGGCGTAGGGGCGCATGAGCGAGTTCATAAAGACGTCCGCTCCCGGCTGGTTCGCGGCGATCCGCGCGAAATCTTGCATCATCGCGGCATGATCCCTCGGGCCGTCCTCGTCATGCTGCAGGCGATCGTCGCCGAGCGCGATGGTGAGCATCGGATTGTTGATCAGCAGCGCATAGGCGACACTGGCGTCCTCGCCGAACCCGGCGCGCTCCAGCACGCCGAGTCCCGTGGCGAACGCGGGCATCACCGCCGCAATGGTGGGACCGTGCATGAGCATCCACTTCGCCGCGCCGGGGTACTGCATGGCGAGCGGGCCCATCGTGCAGAGCAGCTCCCGGAACCAGTCCTGCCAGCCGAGGCTCGGGTCGGGAATCATGAGGTCGGTCGCGATCCGCTCCATCACCCGGCGGCAGAGCAGATCCTTGCCGCCGACGTGGTAGTAGATCGTGGACGGGTTCACGCCGACGCGCTTCGCGAGATCGCGGATCGACCAGCTGAACAGGTGCGATTCGCGCGTCAGCTCTACTGCGGCGTCGATCACGGCGTCGGGGGTCAACCCGACGTGGAACGGCTCGGCGACTGCTTCCGTCATGAGATGCCCTTCTGCGGAGTCCCGAGAATCCCGTGCTAGGTAAGGCAATGCTAACTAACATAGGATGAATATGGAATCCTATTTGACCAGTGATTCAAACACCGTACCATTGAGAACGATTATCACTACCTATTGTGTGAGGGACATGACCATGACCGCCAACCAGACCCCCGTCGACAACGTCGGACAGCCGCGCGTGCGGAAGCCCCGTTACACCACGCGCACCATCCTGACCGCCGTCGCACTCGGGGCCGCAGTGGGCGTCATCCTCATCCCCATCAACTTCGCCTCCGGGGCAGTGACGGCAGCCGCCCCGATGGTCGCAGTGACGGTCTACGGGCTGTGGGGCATGTCGGCGCTGATCCCGCTCGCGCTGCTGCGCCGAGCCGGTACCGGCATCATCGGCAGCACCGCCGCCGGCATCGTCACCATCATCTCCCCGTACGGCGTGTTCATGGTCGTCATGATGGTCGGCTGGGGCGTCTTCATGGAGCTGCCCTTCCTCGTCACCCGCTACCGGCTGTGGGGCTGGAAGATGTTCACCGTGGCGGGACTCATCACCGGGCTGATCTCGTGCGCGATGAGCATCGCCTCGCTCAACCTGTTCAGCATGGAGACGAGCCTCGTGATCGGCATCTGCATCGTGCAGACCCTCTCCTTCCTCGCCTGCAGCCTGCTATCGCTCGCGATCGCCCGCGGCCTCGCCCGCACCGGGATCGCCGGCGGCCGCCGCAGGATCGCATCGGATGCTGCCGAGGCGAATGCCTGAGCAGCCCGCCGCCCCCGTCCTCTCGCTGCGCGGCGTGAGCGTCCGCTACGACACCAGCGACGACTGGATCGGCGCGGGCCTCGACCTCGACATCGCGGCGGGGGAGACCGTGCTGCTGCTCGGCCCGTCCGGGTGCGGCAAGTCGACCCTGCTGCTCGCGATGGCCGGCCTCATCCCGGCAAGCGCCGACGCCGAGCTGCGCGGCCGGGTCGTCTGCGCCGGCATCGACACCGCCGCCGCCCACCCCGGTCAACTCGCCGCCCGCGTCGGCATGGTGTTCCAGGACCCCGACGCGCAGATCGTGACGAGCACGCTGCTCGACGAGGTCTGCTTCGGTCTCGAGAACCTGCTGGTGCCGGTGTCGGAAATCGAGGACCGCGCCCTCGCCGCGCTACGGCAGGTAGGCCTCGCAGACACTCGCGGTGACGCGCTGCGCGATCCGACCGCGCTCTCGGGTGGCGGTCGGCAGCGGCTCGCGATCGCCTGCGCGCTCGCACTGGACCCCGAACTGCTGATCCTCGACGAGCCGACCGCGAACCTCGACCCGGCCGCCTCCGCCGAGTTCTACGCCACGCTCGCGACCTTGCGAGATGGGACGCGCACGATGGTGCTCGTCGAACACGAGCTCGACGAGGCCCTGCCACTCGCTGACCTCGTAATCGTGCTCGACCGTACTGCCCAGCTGATCGCGCACGGCACCCCGGACGAGGTCTTCGGCAACCATGCCCCCCTGCTGCGCGAGCACGGGGTGTGGTTGCCGACCGCCACCGAGATCGCCCTGCGCCCCGGCCTCGACCAGGTACCGTTGCCGTTGACCCTGCCGGAACTCGCCGACCGCATCGCCGCGATGCGCGCCTGGGTGAACGAGCCGGCTCCGACGGTGCACGGAGGCAATCACGCGAGCGGCGCATCTGCGCCGACACAGGCCGCCGCCCACGTATCAGGTGCGACCGTGACCCTCGGCGGCACCGTCGTGCTCAACGGCGTCGACCTCGAGATCCACACGGGGGAGTTCCTTGCGATCGCCGGAGTGAACGGCGCCGGCAAGAGCACCCTCACCCGCGCCCTCGCCGGCCTCGTGCCACTGAGGGCGGGAAGCATCGCACTCGAAGGAGTACCGCTCGACTCGATGGATGCGCGCCAGATCGGCGACCGCATCGGCTACGTCTTCCAGAACCCCGAGCACCAGTTCATCACCCGCACCGTCGCCGACGAACTCGCCTACGGGCTCCGGGTGCGCCGCCGCGACGAAGACGAGATTGCCGCTGCGGTTCAGACGATGCTGGAGCGTTTCGACGTGGCCCGCTACGCCGGGACGAACCCGTTCCTCCTCTCGCACGGCGAGAAGCGCCGACTCTCAGTCGCGACCGCGCTGATCACCGAGCCACGCATCCTGATCCTCGACGAGCCGACCTTCGGGCAGGATCGCGCCAGAGCCGACGAGATCATCGCGATGGTGGACGAGCTGAACGCCACGGGCATCACGATCCTCATGGTCACCCATGACCTGCAACTCGTCGCGGATCACGCCCACCGGATCGCGATTCTCGCAGACGGGCGCCTCCTCGGCGCGGGGCCGACCGCGGAGCTGCTCTGCGACGAGGAGCTGATCGTGCGGGCGGGGCTCCGTCAGCCCCCGATCCCGCGCCTCACGCGCATGCTCGCCGAGCGCGGCCTCGACTGGGGCGCCCTCACCCGTGCCGATCAGCTCGCGGGAGTGATCGCATGACCGGCATGCGCGGGTGGCTGGCCACCGTCAACCCACTGATGAAGCTCGCCGCGACCTTCCCGCCGCTCATGCTGCTGTTCTTCACCCGCGACCTCTTCACCCCCGCCGTCATCGCTTCGCTGGCGGTGATCCTGCTGCTGACCGGGGTGCGCATCCGCCCGAAGACGCTCGTGGTCGGTGCGGTAATCGTGGCTCTGGTCGGGGCGTGGACGACGCTCCTCTTCGCGCTCCTCACCCGTGCCGATCGCGTCGCGGACACTCCGATCGTGCTCGACGGCTGGATCACCCTGCACGCCGGTGCGCTGAGCGTCGGCGGTGCGACCGCGCTGCGGCTCGTCGCCGTGTCGATGCTCGCGCTGCTCGGTTCCGCGGGCACGACCCTTGCGGGGCTGAACAGCTCCCTCGTCAGGCAGTTGCGCATCCCGTACCGCTTCGCCCATGGTGCGATGGCCGCAGCGCGTTTCGCGCCGCGCTACCGCGACGACCTGCTCACGCTGCGCGCCGCGCAGCAGGCGCGGGGCATCATCGATCCGCGCGGCCCGGTCGGGTTCTTCCGCCGTTCAGGCAGATCGGTGATCCCGCTGCTCGCGGGCGGCGCCCGTTACGCCGAGCGGCTGTCGCTCGCGATGGACGCGCGCGGCTTCGGCGCCCACCCGACCCGCAGCGACCGCAACCCCGCGGTGCTCCGGGCGCGCGACCTCGCCTTCGTACTGTGCCTGTGGGTGCTGTTCACGGCCGTCTTCGTGGCGGCGGGGCTGCTGGGGGTGGCGCAGTGGAGCGGAGAGATTCATGGCTATTGAGAGAGAAGGGACCCCGATGAGCGAGAGCGAGCAGGGCGAGACGACCGAGGCGCATACGACGTTCTGGCAGATCGCGAGACCCGCACGCAAGGAGATGATCATCGCCGGCCTGCTCGCAGCGGTCGCCGCGGTGCTGTCGCTCGCGCCCGTGGTCGTGCTGATCGAGCTCGCCCGAGCCGTGCTGCCCGCAATCTCGGGCGGCGGCATCGACATCGTGCGGGTGTGGTCGCTCATCGCCACGCTGGTCGTCGCCACCCTGCTGCACGGCTACACCGTGAAGAAGAGCTACCAGGTGAGCCACTGGGCCGACGGCACCCTCGCGGAGGACATCAGGCAGCAGCAGATCACGAAGCTGTCGCAGTTGCCGCTGGCGTGGTTCACGACGCACTCGTCGGGCAGGGTGAAGAAGTTCGTGCAGGACGATGTGGCGAAGATCCACATGCTCATTGCGCACGGCGCCCCCGACATCACCTCAGCCGTGATGGTTCCGCTCATGAGCCTCGCCTACCTGTTCGTGCTCGACTGGCGGCTTGGATTGCTCGCGCTCGTGCCCCTTGTGCTCTCCCTCGCGACGATGCCGTTCATGCTGCGCGACTACAGCGAGAAGTCGGAACAGTTCACGAACAGCCAGAAAGAGCTGAACTCCTCGATCGTGGAGCTGGTGCGCGGCATCGGGGTGATCAAGGTGTTCCAGCCCGAAGGCAAGAACCAGGGAGCCTTCCTCGCGCGTTCGCGCGAGTTCAGCACGTTCTACCTCGGCTGGGTGCGGTCGACCGTGCACCCGGCGGCGATGATCCAGATCTTCACCTCACCCGTGTTCGGGCTCTTCGTGACGGTGGTCGCGGGCACCTGGCTCGTCGTCTCGCAGGGGGTCAGCCCGATCGGGGTGATGGCCGCGCTGCTGCTCATCAACAACGTCGCCGGCCCCCTCATGATGCTCGCCCGCATGAGCATCATGTTCAAAGAGGCCAACGAAGCCGCGGCAGAGCTCACCGACTTCTTCAACATCCCCGTGGTGCCCGAAGCGAGCGGCGCCGAGCACCCCGCCGACAACAGCATCCGCTTCGACGAGCTGAGCTTCGCCTACGTCGAAGATGCGACGGTACTCGACGGGGTGACCGCACGCCTCGAGCCGGGGTCGGTCACCGCGCTCGTCGGCCCCTCGGGGGCGGGCAAGTCGACGCTCGCGCAGCTGATCCCGCGCCTGCTCGACCCCACGAGCGGGCAGGTGCGCATCGGCGGCGTCGCCACGACCGACCTCACCGCGCGGCAGCTCTACGATCACGTCGGCTTCGTGTTCCAGGATGCGTATCTGATGCAGCTCAGCGTGCGCGACAACATCCGCCTCGCGATCCCCGACGCGAGCGAAACGGATGTGATCCGCGCCGCGACCGCCGCCCAGATCCACGACCGCATCATGACGCTGCCGCGCGGCTACGATTCCGTGATCGGCGAGGATGCGCAGCTCTCCGGTGGTGAGCAGCAGCGCGTCGCAATCGCGCGCGCGATCCTGCGTGATGCGCCGATCCTCGTGCTCGACGAGGCGACTGCGTTCGCCGACCCCGATTCCGAGGCCGCGATCCAGCAGGCCATCACCGAGCTCGTCGCCGGCCGCACCCTCGTGGTGATCGCGCACCGGCTGCACACCATCACCGACGCCGACACGATCCTCGTGCTCGACGACGGCCGCATCACCGAGCGCGGCGACCACGACTCGCTCGTGGAACAGGGCGGCAGCTACGCCGGCATGTGGGCCCGCTACGAGACGTCGCGGCGCAGAAACAGCAGCGCCGCGCAGAAGACCGTGTCAGAGCAGGCCGTGTCTGATACGGCCGCGAAGGAGACTGCGCGATGATCCGCATCCTGTACACCATCGGCACGCCCCGCAACCGTCGAGTGCTCACCGCACTGCTCGCCCTGATGGCGGTGTCGTCGATCGCGCTCGCGTTCGGCCTCGTGTTCATCGCACTGTTCCTCGGCGCGCTCTTCTCAGGAGACCCGGGGTCGGCCGGGAAGTACGCACTATGGGCGATCCTCGCCGTCGTCGTGTATGCGGCAGCCGACTGGCCGACCGAGGTGATCGCGCAGAACGTCGGCAGCGAGTACATCCAGCGCATCCACGAACTGCTCGCGAACCGGGCCGTGGAGCTGCCGCTCGGGTTCTTCGAGGTCGACCGTTCGGGGCAGATCGGCGTCACCGCGACCACCGGGGCGATGTTCGCGGCGAACGCGCCCGGAATGATGCTGAAGCCGATCCTGCACGGCGCCGTCTCCGCCGCGCTCGCGAGCCTGTTCCTCGTGTTCATCGACTGGCGCATCGGCCTGCTCACCATGGCATTCTCGGCCGTCGTGTTCGTCGCCTACCGCCGCCTGATCATAAAGTACAAGGACGCCGAGCGCGTGCGCGGCGAACAGACCGAACGCTCGGCGGCGCAGGTGCTCGAGTTCGCGCAGGTGCAGCCCGTGCTGCGCGCCGCCGGCCCCGACTCCATCGGCGAGCGAGCCGTGCGCGACGCGATGCGCGAGCAGCTCGCGCAACTGCGCGCCACGCAGAGCACCGGGCAGAGCGTCGTGGGGCGCCTCGCACAGATCATCACCCTCGGCACGGTCGTCATCTACGCCGCCGCCACCTGGCTGCTGCTCGCCGGGCAGATGGAACCAGGCATGTTCGTCGGCATCGTCGTGCTCGTGTTCACACTCGCCAAGTTCGCCTCCGCCGCGCTCCCGTTCGGCGAGGGGCTGCAGATGGCGCACAACACCCTCGACGAAGTGCAGAAAGTCATCGAGGCCGAGGCGCTGCCCGAGCCCGCGACGCCCGCGACACCAGACGGCTACGGCATCGAGTTCGACGACGTCGGCTTCGGCTACCAGCCGGACACCCCGGTCGTTCGCGGGGTGAGCTTCCACGTCGAACCCGGCACGACCACAGCCCTCGTCGGTCCCAGCGGTTCTGGAAAGAGCACCCTGCTCAAGCTCGCCGCCCGCTTTTACGACGTCGGTGAGGGCGCGGTGCGCATCGGCGGCAAAGATGTGCGCGAGCTCGGCAGCCGACGGGTGCTCGACTCCGTCGCGATGGTATTCCAGGACGTGTACCTCTTCGAGGACACCCTGTACGAGAACATCAGGCTCGGCCGCGCCGGGGCGACGCGCGAGGAGGTGCTCGCCGCAGCCGAACTCGCGGGAGTCACCGAGATCGCCGAGCAGCTGCCCGACGGCTTCGACACCGTCATCAGCGAGGGCGGACAGAACCTCTCCGGCGGGCAGCGGCAGCGGGTCTCCATCGCCCGCGCCCTGCTCAAGGACGCCCCGATCGTGCTGCTCGACGAGGCGACGAGTTCCCTCGATATCGACAACGAGCACCTCATCCTGAAAGGCCTCGAGACGCTCTCGGGCGACCGCACGACCATCGTGATCGCCCACCGCCTGCACACCATCATCGGGGCCGACCAGATCGTGGTACTCAGCCCGCACGGCGAGGTCGAGGCCGTCGGCACGCACGACGAGCTCATCGTCTCGAGCGAACGCTATCAGCGGTTCTGGGGCGAGAAGACCGAGGCGACCGGCTGGCGGCTCGCCCGCGACGAGGGGCGGCCAGAGTGAGCGATGAGCATACCCGGCTGAATGCCGAAAGTAACTTCGGCTAAATGTCGACCTCGATAGAACAGGGCGCAGCTTCTCCCGCTAAACCGAGTAAGACTGCGACGCGGTGACGCATCAGCCATGAGCGAGTTCGGGCATCTGCTGGAGTCCTTCGTCGTGCAAGAGATCATTCGATAGACATCTGGGACGGGCGACATCATCGTTGCCGGCCACTGGCGCACCCGAGACGCCGGCGAAGTCGACCTCGGGCTCGAACGCTAAGCCTCGATCCACCGATGCGCTTTCGGTGGGTGGGCTCGGCGTGATCGGCTTGGTGTGATTGGTTGTGGGCAGAGGTGGGTTCCGGGCGTCTCATCCCGGTCGTCCACTTCCTTCTCGGTCGTGCCGCTGGTGGCGGCGGCGGTCAGCTGGCTGCTGCCGGTGGTGGTGCGTGCATCGCGGTGAAGAGTCGGTCGAAGGAGGCCTGCCAGGGCCAGGCTCGGGCAGGTGCAGGATGATCCGCCGCGCGGATCGTGCCAGTCGTGCTGGCACCGCGATGAGGGGGCGTCGGATCGTCGCGGTCGTCGCTCTGGCGAGCCGGCCCGCCTGATCGGCGATCAGCCCGGCGGCGCGGGTGAGGTTGAACGCGATCACCGCGAGGACGAGCCAGGCGCTGTTCGTGGTGAACACCCCAGAAGGCAGATGAGCGAGCGGTCCGCCCTTCAGGTCGGTGTGGACCTGCTCGATGATCGCGTGCGCCCGGTGTGTCTTGTCCGCCGCGACGGTGCCCATCGCCTGCTTGTCGGTGGTGGTGAAGAATGCGTGGTGCCGGTAGGTGTCGAACAGCGTCGGCTGCTCCACCTGCTTGGGGTTCAGGTCTGGGATGCGCCGCACCACAAGTCGTCCTTCGACCCGTTCGGCGATCTTCCGTGAGCGGAACGCGACGAAGGGCACCTCAGCGACCTCGGCCTTCGAGATCCACCGCCCCGTGGCCTCGTCACGGATCGCGTTCGGGTACTCGATCGTCTCCCATGCATCATCGGGGATCGTCGCGATCGCTGTCTTCACCGCGGGGTCCATCCGGACCGTGACCGACACGTCCGCGCCTGCTTTGATCGCGGTGCCAACGGTGCCGTGCCCGTAGAACGCGGAGTCCGCCGTAGCAATGGTCGGACGCTGCTGGCGGGGTTCATGCGGCGGAGGGTGGCGAGGGCGTCGCCGACGATCCGTGCGGCGCCTTTCGGGGAGCCGGTCTTGCCCTGCCGCAGCCGCTGACCCAGGACCACCGGTGCCGAGGTCGCGGTGCTGGCAGTGGCGAGGAGGGCGTTCAGTCCGCGGACGCCGGAGTACCCGAACGAGGCGCCCTGCCTTCTTGTATCCGTGGACCTCGATGATCGTGTCGTCCAGATCCACCACCACCCGCTCGCGATTCGCGGCCAGCAGCAGTGGTACGGCCGGGGTGAGGTTCACCAGGGTGCGGGAGGCAACGGCGTCGAGTTGACGGAGGTGCCCGAAACGGAACTCCCGCAGGAACGAGCCCAGCGTTGACGGCGCATACGTCCGATCGAACAACCGGCCCATCCCGCCGTGACGCAGCACGTTCATGTCATCGATCGAGTCCGCGCCGGCAAGCATCCCCGCCACCAGCGCCATCACCTTGCCGCCTGCGTTCGCGCCCTTGTCCGTCGGGACACTCAACCGCGACTGCGCGAGCTCATCGAGCCCGGCCGGACGGGCGAGCCGGAGCATCGGGACAAGACCCGCAGCCGACACGAGATTCGGATCATCGAACACCGCAGACACAGCGGCGGGAGCATGCTTGAATTGCACCTACGAGATGCCCTCTCGAATCAGACCAATAGAACCCTAAGCAAGCTCTATTTTCCCTGATCCTAGGGGCATTTCCGCGTCACGGCACCCACTCAAAACCCAAGCGCATCGGTGGATCGAGGTTAAGTGCTGTTAGTGCTTGTTAGAAAGCCGTTCACACCTGCTGCCGTGAGTAATGCAAGAGGTGTGAAAGCTCGTAGGTGAGTCAGCGCCGTGTGATGTACTGAAGCGACGTTGACCGATCAGGAGTTGCTATGTGGATCCTCGGACTGATCCTTGCCGGTGTTGTCACCAGTCTGATTCTCATGCTCATCAAAGGCGGGATACGGCTTGTGTTCGCCGTTCTTGGCGTCATCTGTGACGCGATCATTGAAGCCGCCGGCCTGGTTCTACAGGGCGCGATCTTCGGGGTGACCTGGGCACTGGTGCAGGTCATCCTCCTGGGAAAGTTCGTTTATCGGAAGATCACTACGAAGCCCACGGACGTGGACGATTTCACGACGTGGCAGTGGATGAAAGACGCGGAGCTACCGCAAGACTGATCGACATGTTGAAGGGAGACCGACTATGAGCGGGATCGACAACGGTGAAGAAAAGATCGAACGCGTCACGAGCAACGTCGCCACCGAAGGTACCCGTGTAGCTATCACATTCGTAGCGAGCCGGGCGGGGAAACTGACTCAGGCGATGGTGTCGAAGGGGCTGCACATGGGTGTGAGTAGCTTGCAGTGGGCTGCCGCAGCAGTCACTAAGCCCGGCGGTGAGGTCAGCATGAAAGAGCTGTCCGAGCTGCCCAGCCGGACCGGTCGGGAAGTCGTTTCCCTCGACGACAAGGACGTGATGCGTGCGCTTGAGAAGAACCTCAAAACCAACGGTGTCTACTACGCTATCGAGCGCGAGAAGATCGACGGGAAGATCCAACACACGCTGCACGTGCGCGGGGATGATGCCAAGGTCGTCGAGCACTCGTTAGGGCGTGCGGCCGAGGCTATAGACGCGAAGCGTGAGCGTACACAGGGGCGACAGGTAGCGAGGCAACCCGAACGCACCGTTGATGCCGAGGCGCTCAAGCAGCAACCCTCGCCGCCGAAGACCGACGAGAGCGTGAAACCGAAGAAGCCGAGCCTTGCGGATGGGAGAAAACGGACCAAGGCAGAAACGGCGAAGTTTCAGAAGGAGTTGCGAGCGAAGGTCAATGCGCGTGCGGCCAAGATCAAGGCCGAGGCTCCGAAGACGGTGCCGAAGGCGAATCTCAAGATCCCTGTACCTGGTTTGAAACTGTGACTGAGCAGCACCGGATAACGGCATGCATGAGAACCGGTTGGCCGGCCGTGTGGTCGGGTTCTATAGCAGGGTGACCGTTTCTGCGCAGTCACCGTGTGCCGCACTGCGCGTGGTGTCGTGTCCGTAGTGAATGAGAGTGTTCGAAGATGCAGCTGAATGAGGAAGCACGAGAGTTCCTGTCCGGTCGCGGGATCAGCGTTCGTGAGTGGGCCATGCGCTGGCAGAACGGAGACCCCGAGTGGCACGGGGACGCATGTGGCTGCCCGGACGACCGATGCATCGGTCACCACCACGGAGCCGATGAGCCGTGCGGGTGCGTTCGGTCGCTGGTCCGGGACTACCTTGATGAGAAATCCTGAAACGGGCGGTCAAAATAGCGAGGGGCGAGACCCGAAGGTCTCGCCCCTGCCATCTACTTACTCACCGAGAACGAGCGTCTTGATGATCTCCCAAACGATGCGAGCACCGTTCAGGCAGAATCCCAAGAACGCCCAGTTCGGCTCACGGTTCCGCTTCGGTTCCATGATGCCTCCTAGGGCCGGGTGGCCCCAGTGAGGCTGAGCGCGCGAGTATTGACTTGCGAGAAGTCTCACGCGTATTCTGGATGTGTCTTAACACAAGGAATATGCCTCCTTGGTAGCCACTAGATGGCGGAACGACCACCCGCGCCAACGGGTGGTTTTTCATTTGGTCCGGAGACCAAACTAGCCCGGGTCCTCTCGGGTCGAGAGCAACGCTCTATCAACCTTATCAACCGGCACTGACACGAAACGGTGTCATTTCGCCGGTCCCTAGATCACGCAGAAACGGTCACCCCTGTTACGCATAAACGGGTAGGGGTGACCGTTTCTGCGTAGGAGTAAAAATTATGGCCAGCGCCGATTCTCTGGGGATTCCTGTGCTGGGCGCTCTGTCTCTTCGCGGGGTATAGGCGGTGGGGAAGCATACGCTTCAAGGAGATCGTAGGTGTTCCTCCGCCGGCGCCTGCGGGAAGGATCTCCGTACGGGTCAGTGCTGTCTTGCCGTGCATCGAGAACACCTAAGTACGAAAGGTTCCGCAGCCCCGCTTTTCGTGTGGATTCGCCAAGGCCGTACTCTTCTCGGAAATAGTCCGCAGGGAAGACTAGTCGAGATATGGTCTGCGCTTTTCCTGCAGTTCGAAGTGCAACGAGGTACATGGCAAGTCCTGGTCCTGTTAGTTCCTCATCTGGGAAAAGGGACCGCCACGCAAGCTCGGGGATACGCCTATAGGTGTCTCCTTCTAAGCCCTGAGGGCGCGTGTAGGGTCTTCTGGATCCGTCTTCTCGGAGAAGTGTAATCGTCGGTGGGTCATCGCCTTTGGCAGCGGGAGAGATGGTTACGAACCCACGTTGCTCAAGTTCTTTCCACGTAGCTCGAATAGCTCTGCTGCCTGCTCTGTCTGGATCAGAGAGGCCCAAGAGGGCTGCCCACGTGCTGGCCGGTCTATTGCTTGAGTGGTCTTTGCCGGCGGCCACCCAGAGCAAACTGAGGTACAGGGCGAGACGTGTCTTCCCCCCACGCCCTCCCCCGGCCTTCCCTGATCGCGAACTCATCAGACTGGCTAACGGATAGTGGCTGCCGGATTCGTCTTCCCAGCGGAAGAAAGAATCTCGCACGGGCGCGCCTAGCCGGAGGTACATGCTGCGGGTGATGGAGGCGAAAACTTCTTGCCGGCGGTGGTTAATTTTTCTCGTCGTACGCTGTTCCAAAATTTTCTCTTTTCAAGCGCGCGGAGTAGACTTATACATGGAGGAATACAATTATAGGTTGCGCTAACGTACACATGCAAGATGCGCAAAGGTATTTTATGCCAGACATGTCGGGACAGGCGTGGTATTCTGGAGGTGTTCGGTTAGCTCCACAAGATGCATGACGTGGAGCGGCGTGACTGGTTCAGGTGAGGCCCTCTTTCGGTAAACCCTTCTAGTGAGAACCTGGGTGGAGTCCCTCTTTCGGTGAAGCCCAGCGGATCGCTAGATGCCCTCATAGCCAGCCGAACGAAAGGCTCCTGCAGGTACCTGCAGGAGCCTTTTAGCGTGTAAGCCGGTTGTCCTTCTACTACTTTCGGCCGAACAATCGTCCAAGGAAACTCGTGCGAGGCGCAGTTTCGGGAGTTGTCTCAGACTC